>JBEKME010000015.1:0-84258 GCA_050008675.1 Terriglobia bacterium | reverse complement strand
CCAGGGGCACTTCCCCACCTGGGAGCGCGCGTAGTCACTAGAAAGAACCTGACCGAACAGCGCGTAACGCGTTGACACGGTTAATCTTGTGGCCTGATCTAAGCATCGAAACAGGGGTGAACATCCGTTTGAGAGTAGCCGGAGTTGGCAGGGCTTTTTGCACAGACGACTGCAAGGGACAACATGTCGTCCGCGTCTGTGAAAGAAGAAGCTGTAGTAATATCAAAAAATGAAGGAACGAGGCGTGAATGTCTATGAAAACAAAGGACTGGCTTCCCAAACGTGACAACAAGGCGGGAATGTTATAGAAAACACAGGTAGTTACGCGTTGAAAGCGGTAATGTGTTGAAAAGAAAGTGGTTAGACGACAAGCGCGGAAAGTGTAAAGTATAAAGGATGAATTATCCTCCTCCAAAATGCGGTCTGCCCTAGAAAGGCCAATGCGGCACCCACGGCTTGCCGGGGCAAAGGTCAGGCTGCTACGGCTGCTAAGAGCTGCAAACCTAAAGAGCAGGATTCAGGATTCAGGGAAAAACCACAAGCGCGCCGCCTGAATCCTGAATCCTGAATCCTGAATCCTACCCTTGCCGCGCTCTTTCTGCGTCTCGTATAATGAAAGTTCGGGCTCACGTGCTTCCCCCCTTGAAGCGATCAGCGCAGGGTTGATAACGAACTCTGCGGCTCTTTAGGGGAGTTTTTCACGCTGCCGGCCCGGTGAGTTCCTCTGTGCCGTAAGAGAGATTTCATGCTGCGCCCTTTCCGCCCACTCCGACCTTATCTGGCTCGCTACAAAGCTCGTTTTGTGGCGGGCTTTCTCTGTTTGCTGGTTTCCCAGTTGGTGGGCGTTATCGTTCCACTCATCATCAAGGTGGGTATTGACGACTTGATGCATGGGGGCACGGCGAGAAAACTGCTTGGCGTGGCGGGGCTACTCCTGGCGGTGGGCGTGTGCAAAGCCGTGCTGCAATTCTGGATGCGCTGGATTCTCATCGGGATATCCAGGGATGTCGAATACGACTTGCGCAACAGTCTTTTCGCGCACCTGATGCGCCTCTCGCCGCGTTATTACACGGAAAACCGCACCGGCGACCTGATGTCGAAGCTCACCAACGACTTGAATGCGGTGCGCAACATGGTGGGGCCGGGCATCATGTATTCGGCGAACACGGTTGTGGTGGGCGTGGCAACAGTTGCTCTGATGGTCCATCTTGACTGGCGTCTCACCCTGTACTCCCTGATTCCGATGCCGCTGGTTTCCATTGGGGTCAAGTTCTTCGGCCAGTTGATTCACGAACGCTTCGAGAAGATCCAGGCGCTCTATTCGGACCTCACGGAGCAGGTGCGCGAGAACCTTTCGGGAGTCCGCGTGGTCCGTGCCTTCTGCCAGGAAGATGCCGAAATGGCGGAGTTCGACGGGATGAACCTGGACTTCGTGGCGAAAAACAAGGGACTAATCTGGATTACCAGTTTCCTCTGGCCCGGCCTGGCGCTGCTCTTTGCCGCTGCTTTCCTGCTGGTGATGGTGGTGGGCGGCCATCACGTGCTCGAGGGCAGGATCACGCTGGGGACTTTTGCGGCTTTCAATATCTACCTCACTTACCTGTTCTGGCCCATGGTGGCGCTAGGTTGGGTAACGAACCTTGTGCAGCGCGGCTTAGCCTCGCTGGGGCGCCTGATGACCATCTTCGAGTCCAAGCCGGACATTGATGATAGCGCCGTCCCCGCGCGCCCGCTCACGTCGTTGCGGGGTGAAATCGAATTTCGAAACCTCACCTTCAGTTACAACGGCACGCCGGTATTGAAGGACCTGAACCTGCAAATACCTGCCGGGAAGACCGTGGCCATCGTGGGCGCGACGGGTTCAGGCAAGTCCACGCTGGTGGGGCTGATTCCACGGCTTTACGATGCTCCGATGGGATCGCTGCTCATTGATGGTGTTCCGATCCGGCAGATTCCACTCAACACCCTGCGCGAGCACATTGGATTTGTGCCGCAGGAGACTTTCCTGTTCAGCGAGACCATCCGGGAGAACGTCAAGTTTGGCGCGCCGGAGGCGTCGGACGCAGAGGTCGAGCAGGCGGCGGAGATTTCCAACATCCTGCCGGAAATTCAGGGTTTCCCCAAGGGCTTTGCCACCATGGTGGGCGAGCGCGGGCTTACACTTTCCGGGGGGCAGAAACAACGCACGGCGATTTCGCGGGCGGTCATCCGCGATCCGCGCATCCTGATCCTCGATGACGCGCTCTCCAGTGTCGATACTTACACCGAGGAGAAAATCCTGCGGCATCTCACCGGCGTGATGGCCGGGCGGACCACCATCCTCATCTCGCACCGGGTTTCGACCATCCAGAACGCGGATGAGATCGTGGTGCTGCACGATGGCGCGATCGTGGAGCGGGGCACTCACGAACAATTGTTGGCCCTCAACGGCCACTACACGGACCTTTATAACAAGCAGTTGATTGAGGAGGAATTGGAGAAAGAGGCGTAGGGGCGCGCCTTGCCGCGCCCGTCAGTTGTCAGTCGTCCGTTGTCCGTTGCGGCTTCTCTTCTGACAACTGGCTACTGACAACTGACGACTGACAACTGACGACTGACCAATGGCCGACAGCTTCCACGACGAAGAAATCCTGGGCAAAGCGTACGACTCGCGCCTGATGCGGCGCTTGCTCGTGTACTTGCGGCCTTACTGGCGCATGACGCTGTTTGCCCTGGTGGCCATCCTCCTGTTCGGGATTTTGCAGGTCGTGCCGCCCTATCTGTTAAAGGTCGAGGTGGACCGCTATCTCGACCCGACGGCGCGTGCGCAGCTCCCGAAATTCCTTTCCAGCTTTCTCAGTCCCAACCCGTTGGTGGGCATCACCCAAATCGCGTTGGTCCTTTTCCTCCCCGCTGTTGTCCTGACCTTCGGCCTGGAGTTTGCGCAGTCTTTCGCCATGCAAGTGGTGGGGCAGCGCGTCATGTACGACATGCGCAAGCAGCTCTTTGCGCACCTCCAGCGCTTGCAGATGAGCTTCTTCGACCGCAATCCGGTTGGACGCCTGGTGACGCGGGTGACCACTGACGTGGATGTGTTGAACGACCTGTTTGCTTCCGGGGTAGTGGCCATCTTCGGCGATATCTTCTCGCTGTTCAGCATTGTGGTGGTGATGCTGAAGATGGATTGGAAACTGGCGCTCCTCACCTTCTCGGTGCTTCCCATCATCGTGCTGGTCACCGCTGCTTTCCGAAAGGCAGTACGCGAATCCTACCGGCGCATTCGCGTGGCCATCGCGCGCATCAATGCCTACTTGCAGGAACACATCACCGGCATGCCCGTGCTACAGCTCTTTAACCGCGAAGAGCGCAGTTTCCAGGAATTCGAGAAGATCAACCGCACCCACATGGAAGCCTACAAGGACTCCATTCTGGCTTACGGGCTGTTTTATCCGGCGGTCGAGCTTTTGGGCATGATAGCGATGGCCATCATCCTCTATCTGGGTGGTGGCATGGCGTTGCGCGGTCTGGTGACGGTGGGGACAGCCATCGCTTTCATCCAATACTCGCAGCGCTTTTTCCGGCCCATTCAGGACTTGAGTGATAAGTACAACCTTCTCCAGGCGGCCATGGCGAGTTCAGAACGCATTTTCAAGCTGCTCGACACGCCCGTGACAATTACGGATCCTCAACCTTCGTTGTCCGTCGTCCGTGGTCCGTTGTCCGTCGTCAGTTGCCCACAGCATCAGGATGAATCGGTATCGGCCACAACAACGAACCACAGACGACTGACAACTGCCCGCAGACGACTGACAACTGACCACGGACAACTGACCACGGACAACGGACCACGGACAACTGACAACGGACCACGGACGACGGACAACGGACGAACCGCTCCCCTGGTGGAATTCCGTCACGTGGGCTTCGCGTACAGGGATGAGCAGCGCGTGCTGGAAAATGTCTCGTTCTCGATCGAACCCGGGGAGACGGTCGCGGTGGTGGGTCACACCGGCGCCGGCAAGACCACGCTTACCAATTTGCTGCTGCGTTTCTACGACGTGCAAGAAGGGCAGGTGCTGTTTGACGGCCTGGACATCCGCCATCTGCGGCTGCGAGATTTGCGAAGCAATTTCGGCATCGTCCTCCAGGATCCCTTCCTGTTTTCGGGAACCATCGCCAGCAATATTCGTCTGGGCAGCGAGTGGATCGAAGAGCAGCAAGTCCGTGAAGCGGCGCGCCAGGTGGGGCTGCTGGAATTCATCGAGAGTCTGCCAGGAGGTTTTCAGGAACCCGTCAAAGAGCGCGGTGCTACGCTTTCAGTGGGTCAGAAGCAATTGCTCTCCTTCGCTCGAGCCCTCGCTCACAACCCAAGAATCCTGATCCTGGACGAAGCGACCTCGAGCGTGGATCCCGAGACGGAACATTGGCTGCGGGAAGGTCTGCGCTGTCTCGTCGAAAACCGCACTTCGCTGGTCATCGCGCACCGATTATCCACCATTCAGAACGCCGGCAAGATCGTGGTCATGCATAAAGGGCGCGTCCGTGAAGTGGGGACTCACCAGGAGTTGCTTCAGAAACAAGGGATTTACTTCAAGCTTTATCAGCTTCAGTATAAGGACCAGGAAGTGTCGGTTGCTCATAGTCCGTAGCCCGTTGTCCGTAGTGCGTGTCATTCTGAGCGAAGCGAAGAATCTCTGCAGTTGCTCTGTTCTGGAACTACGGAGATTCTTCGCGGAGTCTACCCTGAGCGAACTGCAGAGATCCTTCGCTACGCTCAGAGTCTGTGACTTTTTTGGATTTTTGGCCATTTTGGGGCACCTAAGTCTTTTGTTTTCAGTCGCACTTTGACGGCAAATTTAAAAAAGTCACAGACTCTCAGGATGACAGAGAATGGGCTCAGAATGACACGGACCACGGACCACGGACCACGGGCCACTGATGCTTGGCAGCTCACCCATGTCCAAACCTTGCCTGATGATGGTAGCCGGCGAACGCTCCGGGGATATTTATGGAGCTGAACTCGCCTCCGCCTTGCGGGCCCGCCTGAACGACGCGGAGATTTTCGGCTGCGGCGGCGAAGCGATGCGCTTGGCCGGGGTGGACACCGTCGTGGACGCCCACCAACTTACCATGATCGGCATAACGGAGGTAGTCGGTGGACTGCCGCGAGCTTACCGCGCCTTCCACGCTTTGCTCGAGGAAGTGGATAGACGCCGGCCTCAGCTTGCCGTGCTGATTGATTTTCCCGATTTCAACTTGCGCCTGGCCAAACAGCTCAAGAAAAGAAAAATTCGTGTCGTCTACTTCGTAAGTCCACAGGTCTGGGCATGGCGGAAGAGCCGGCTGAAGCAGCTCAAAGCTCGTATCGACAAGATGCTTTGCATTTTTGACTTTGAGGAGGCCATCTATCGAGCAGCCGGGATTCCGGTGGAATATGTCGGGCATCCTCTGGTCGATCTGGTGCGGCCGCAGATGACGCGGGAACAGTTCTTTTCCGCGATAGGGCTGGAGCCAGCAACGGCGACGGTGACGTTGTTGCCCGGAAGCCGTGAGAAGGAAGTGAGCAACATCTTGCCGACGTTGCTGGAGGGCGCTAATCGGCTTTCCCTGACCCACAAGGTCCAGTTTGTAGTTGCAGTTGCGCCGACGCTGGACACCCCATGGTTGGAAAAGGCTGTGCTCGAATGCTACGCTGGCAAGGCAACAGTCCGCGTCGCCACCCACGCCACCTATGATGCCCTCCAGCATTGCGAAGTGGCCATCGTCGCCAGCGGCACAGCCACCATCGAAGCGGCCCTGCTCGAGCGGCCCATGGTGGTGGTTTACCGCGTCTCTCCGCTCACCTGGCTGCTCGGCAAGCTACTTGTGGATGTCCCCTTTTACAGTATGGTCAATATTCTTGCCGGAAAGCAGGTGGTTCCCGAACTCATTCAGAGTGATTTCACTGCTGCGAACGTCGCCAGTCGGGTAGAATACTTACTTGATCATCCCCAAGCACGCGAGGAGATGACGAAAGAGTTTCGGGCCCTCAAGCGCCATTTGGGGCCTGGAGGGGCTATCGAGCGGGCAGCGGATGCGGTGGCAGAAGTGTTTCAGTCTTAGGTACAGAATTCGGGATTCAGGATTCAGGGAGGACGGAGCCGCTGGATAAGTATTCTTTGGTATACAACTTGTTGGCTTGGCGGATAATCGAAGTTAATTGTAGGACTTAAAGCAGGATTCAGGAGAACAACCCAGGGAGAACAACGTGCGAAGGGATCAGGCGTTCGATACTTGGCAGAAGGGCCTAATCCATGATTCGGGGTTCAGCAGGAGGTCCTACTCAAAGTCTTACCTCACGTGCCCTGAATCCCGAATCCTGAATCCTGAATCCTGTTTCACGGGTGCAGTGCTTTTGCTCTTGACGCTCTGCCTATTCCAGCCGGCCAGTTTTGCCCAGTCATCTGCGCCTCGGTTCGAGGTGACGAAGTACACCATTGTGGCGGAACTCTTCCCTTCCACACACCTCCTTTCGGCGAATGTCCGCATTGATTTCCTGCCTCGGGCCGACCTCACCACCATGAGCTTCGATCTCCACAGCGGCTTGCGCGTTGACAGCGTCAAGGACAGTTCGGGCAAAGATGTCAATTTTCGGCAGGAGGGTCTCAACCTCTCCGTCGATTTCCTGAACCCCATTCTACAGGGGAAAGCTTCTTCGATCACGGTCAAGTACCGTGGCCCCCTGGCTTCCGCAGACGGCAGTCCGGTGGAGAATCTGAAGTTAGCGTACATCGGGCCGGAGGGTAGTTACCTCCTCTATTCGGGACGGTGGTTCCCCGTAAGTGAATACGGGGTGGGCCGCTTTGCTGCCAACATGCAGATCACGGTGCCTTCAGACGAAATCGTGATTGCCTCCGGTCGAGCTTCCACACCGGCGCGCGAGGCCGGTAAGGTTACCTACACCTACCAGTATGAGCAGCCATCGTTTCCGGGGACGGTCATTGCAGGGCATTACGTGGTCCAGCCGGCCACGGCCGTGGGCGCCGACATCACACTTTACATGAAGCCCGGCCATGAAAGCTTCGCTGCCAGTTACGGAGATACGGCTGCCAAGATCATGGCTTTCTATTCCGACAAGTTTGGGCCTTTGCCCAACGGCCACCTTGCCATTGTGGAAATCGAAGACGGGACCGTGGGCGGATATACGGGGCCGGGCTTGGTGGCGCTTGCTTCTCGTGGCTTTTCCACTCAGGTCAACTACAAGTTGCTGGCGCACGAGATTTCCCACCAATGGTGGCGGTGCCTGGTCAGTCCTGCCTCACTCGACGACATGTTTCTGGACGAAGGGCTGGCGACCTATTCCGCCGCGCTTTACGTGCAGCAGGCCGCCGGTGAGACAGCGTTTGAAGACCTTATGCGGGAAGTGGAGGTGGGAGCGCTCACCCACGAGGAGGTTGTCCCCATCGCCCAATCAGGGCACTTGCACGAGTTCACACCGGAATACCAGTCGATTGTTTTTCAGAAAGGTGCGATGGTGTTCCACATGTTGCGCTGGATTGTGGGTGACGAGGCGTTTTTCAAGACGTTGCAGGCCCTGAGCCAGCAGTATGCCTGGAAGTCAATTTCCACGGACGAGTTTCAAAAGTTGGCGGAAAACGCTTCCAAGCAGGAACTGACGTACTTTTTCGCGCAATGGGTGAGCTCGAGCGGCATCCCGCAATTCAAGCGGACATGGGCTGTCTACAGAACTGCGAAAGGCTATCAGGTGATGGGCAAGATCACGCAGGACCTGGACCTGTTCCGCATGCCCGTCGAGGTGCGCGTCATGACCGAAGGCACAAAGCCGGTGAATGCCCGCGTGGACATGGTGGGCACTACTGCGGATTTCACGGTGAACACGCGTACCAGGCCGCTACGCGTCCTGGTCGATCCGGCCAGCAAGATACTTAAATACGACGAAAAGATCAAGGTGCAGGTCGAAATGGCGCGCGGCGACCTACTCGCCCAGGAGCAAGCTTACCTGGAGGCTGTCAAACAGTATCAGGCGGTCCTTGAACTCAACAAAAGCAGCTCGCTCGCTCACTACCGAATAGGTGAAATCTTCTTCAAGTTGCGGAACTACACCGCCTCGATGGAGGAGTTTCGGCGCGCCTTGGATGGGGATATGGACCCGAAGTGGGTCGAGGTGTGGAGTCACCTGAAGCTGGGAGAGGTTTTCGACGTGTCAGGACAGCGCGACCGGGCACTTAATGAATACCAGCGCGCCTTGCAGACCAACGACAACACGCAGGGCGCCCTGGACGAGGCCAACCGGTACGTCAAGAAGCCTTACACTCAAGAAGCAAAATAGGCCAGTTAAGTAGTCTGTCAGAGGCCAATACTTCCGTGTTTCAATCCCGTGAGCCTGGGTGACGTGATCCCCCGATGTTGGACAAGAACCTTGAAGATGTTCCCCATCCCTTCAGGATGAATCAGCCGTTTTAGTTTCAGTCTGGCTTTGAGGTTTTCCACCTCGCCCGCGCCCGGTTGGTAAAGGTCCGCGAACTCGTTCCCTTCACCCAGCGCCAGGAGGAATCTCTGTTGGCTGGTGAAGCCCGTGAGTTCCAGTCCCGCATCCTTTCCTGTGTCGATCAAGGCGCTGAAGTTCACATGAGCGGTCAAGTCGAATTCTCCGGGGGCGGTGAAGAAGTCCTGCGATGGGAAGTGACCGCGGTAGGCAAGCGAGGTCCCCTGAGGCCGGTCCTCTATGTAGAGGTATTTGGCCAAGTCGCCGTAATCAACCGTGATCACAAAGCCCCGGATGAGTTTCTCGGCAACCGACCGCATCCATTGGGTGGCTACCAGGTTCACCTCCACGCGGCAGCCTTCTTCAAGCGGGTTGGGGTAACCCGCCACCGCAACGGCAATAGCCGGGTTGCGGATGGGGCCGAGCTTCTCACAGAGTTCGTCGCCTTGGACGGCAACGTAAACTTCCCTCAGATGCCCGCCTGCCCTGGTGACCACGGCAACCGGAAAGGCATCAACCAGCTCGTTTGAAAAAAAGCATCCGGTGATGGGCGCAAGCTGCTCGAGGTTCTCGAGGAGGCGGACTGTTCCTTCAAGACCTTCTTCCGCCAGCCGCTCCCTGACGCGAGCACATTGCCTTGGGCCGGGCTCGATCACCGCGTAGTCGAGCGCCGAAGCGAAATCCGGCAGGACGCACTGCACCCAGTCGAGGAAATCCTGCGCAAAGAGCCCGCGCCCTGCACCCATCTCAACCCACGCGAACCGCGAGGGACGGCCAAGCATTTCCCACATCTCGGCTGCTTGGCGGGCGACCAGGCGAGCGAAAATGGGGTGGAGGTCCGGGCTGGTGAAGTAATCACCCCCGACGCCGGTGCGGTCTCGCCCTTGTGTGTAATAGCCGTACTCCGGATGATAAAGGCACAACGCCATGTAGCGCTCAAAGGTAATAGCGCCCGTGCGCCGCAGGGTATCGAGAAGCAGCCCTTTCAGAGGTGTGCCACACATTTCACTTCGCTACCGGCCGACCGGTTAGCTGCTGGTACGTTTCCTCAAACACTTTGAGCATCGTGTCATCGTAAAGGACGAAGTGGATTTTTTCCAGACTGGTGCGCATCTTGATGTGCTCCAGGACCACCTTCAGCATGATCTGCGCGCACTGTTCGGCTGGGAACCCTG
The DNA here is from genome assembly GCA_050008675.1 of Terriglobia bacterium. GTDB lineage: Bacteria > Acidobacteriota > Terriglobia > UBA7540 > UBA7540 > CAVROP01. The sequence continues at coordinate 74,619 of JBEKME010000015.1, read as the reverse complement.
CTGCGCCGGTCCCCAATGCCGGCAGAGCCAGGCTTTTGATCGTCTTCTCTTCGGTGCGAAAGAGAGTCTGTCTCGTCGCAAGCCGTATTGATTCCGCTGTTGCCTTCTCACCGGGTCGCATAGTTGCGGCGTGAATCACATAAAGCGCCCTGAGGTTGCCGGCCGTCGTAACTGCGGCGGCGCCCAAGCGGATGGGGGCGAGGCGTTCGCACTCTTCCTGGATCCGCTCACCGCCCTTGCGCCGTACGGCTCCCGCGACCCCGGATCCCATGGCCAAATCCGTATTCGCTGGGTTGACGATCGCCTCAACCGCCATGTCAGTGATGTCGGCTTTAGAGATGTAGATTTTCGTTGGCATTTTGGACCTTCAGTTCCGTGAGACTCCGCAACAAAGATATCGCGCCGTCTGTCGCAGCGTGAGATCAAGCGTAAGGATAGCTGACGGCTGGGCGCTTGGCTAGCGGCAAATGCGGCACGTGGAGCCCCGGCTGAAGGTAATCTGGTACTTCACGGTGTAAGTCTTGTAGGGAGGCTCTACCCTTCCGCTGTCGCGGCCTCAGGCCGTACGAGGCCGCCCCTACCTGCGTTGCGCGGGCAACTCGCGGCACTTGGCAACGAACTTCTCAAATAGCTTGCGCAGCTCGGGTCGGTCAACCATCTCTTCCGGATGCCACTGAACGGCGATCAGGAACGGATGGGCATCGGCGGATTCCACCGCCTCCACCAGTCCATCCTCGGAATGAGCCGTCACTTTGAGTCCCCGCCCCAGACGCTTGATGGCTTGGCGGTGCAGGCTGTTCACACGGCAACTACCCTTGAACGTCTCCGCCAGCCGCGATTCGGGGTCAGTCAGGGTGACGACGTGAGTCGGCTCGGGGCGTGGTGCGGACTGCATGTGTTCACGCTCGACCGGAGCTTCCGAGTTCAAGTCCTGGTAGAGCGTTCCGCCGAACTTCACGTTGATCATCTGGATGCCGCGGCAGATGCCCAGGATTGGCAGCCCGTGACGGTGCGCCCGATCAAACAGCTCAAATTCAAAGGCATCCCGTTTCGCGTCAATCTGAACGAGGCCTGGATATTTGACCGCTTCCCCATAATATTTGGGGTTGATGTCCTTCCCGCCGGTAAATAGCACTCCATCGTAGCCTTTGATGTTGGGGATGGAAGGGTGGGAGGGCGAGACCACCTCAACCTCCTCCGGCTTCACCCCAACGGCCAGGAGCGCCTTGTAGTAGGGGGATTCGGAGCCCTTGGCTTTTTCCTTGTCGGAAACAGAAATTGCAATCTTCATCTCCGCGTCTCCTTCCGATCCCTGGCAGACCAGCGTTGACCTGTTCGACCAATTTACATCAGGATGCCCGCCGGTGGAAGGGTCTTTGGAGTGCGGCCCGTCAACCGACGGGCTGCCGCTTTTGCCTCTCGAGCCTGCTCAAGAGGCTGCTGGAGGGTTCCGGCGAAGGAAAGCGGCAGCAAGCTGCCACCCTCCATACCGCACAGACTTCCTGTCTCTTGACAAACGCAATGCAGTAGGCTAGAATTCTGTGTTGAAGCTGCGCTGGAGGTCGCGGCCTCCCGGGAACACGATGCGGCAGTGGACCGCCCGCCCCAAGCCGCTTCCGAAAACGAGCAAGCGGGACGAAAGGCTCGCAAAGGGGTGGTGTCTCAGTTTGATGTAGAGGCGGCTTTACGCCGCCATTTGGCGAGGTAAACTCGCCGCTACATCATCAAATGAGACACCGCCCGCAAAGGGGCAGGCTTTACAGCGGACAAAAAGTTTTTCATTTGAGGGTGAAGCAAAAAAGAATTCTTCAAAATTGAACGAACGATGCCGGAATGTCTATGAAAACAAAGGGTCGCTGTGGAAAACTCGCGAGCGAAGCCAGTATGTCTATGAAAAAACAGGCGCTTAGCTGCTCAATGCCGGAATGTTGTTGAAAAGAAGGGTGGTTAAGAGGCGGCAAGTGGATACTGGCGGGTGGCACGTAGAAACTCCAGATTCCCTCTTTCTTGGGAATGACCGACGTTTCGGAAGGGATCCCATCCCAAACGACACCCACAACCAATGGCGGAACAATTTTTCCTGCCGGTGGGGGTGCAGGGCGAGCGGAAGATTGCTCTTTACTTTCGCTTTTTGTTCGCCTACCATTGAAGCGCTCGAAAAGACCCGGCGCCGTGCTCGACTGCGGCGCTCCGTGGCCTCTGGAGATTGGGGAAAGGATTGGACCTGGAGTTTGCCGATGGCAGAGGGAGGATGGTTATCTTCGGAATCGCAGGGCGACCTGTTCCGATCGGGGCAAGAGCCCGCCGCCACAGGGGCGCTGGCGAAACCTGCAAGCACCGGCACTCGAGCTCTTCATTACGAGCCCGTCAAATTCATCAACCGCGAGGGCAGGGCAAATCTGGCGCTGGCGCGAAAAGCCGCAGAGTCGAAAATCGGATCTGCTTTACAGCCGGCTGCAGATACGAGGGCGACGCATGGCGGAGTAAATCCGCCTCTACATGGCGAGGCGAAATCGCCACCCCATAGGCCGTGGACGCTGCCGCCGCAAGGTCTGGCGGTCTTCCATGGCGATCAGGACACGGCGCGGCTCAGCCACTATTTTTTGCCGCGCCTGCTGCTTCAGGGGAAACGAGTTCTGATGCTGGACGGCGCCAACTGTGCCGATCCGCGACTGCTGGAGCGCCTGGCTCGCCAGCGCCGCGTGCCCTTCGAGCAATTCAGCCGGCAAATCCAGATTGCCCGCGCCTTCACCTGTTTCCAACTTACCGAACTGATTGCGCGCGTACCGCGGCTTTTAACGGACTTTCCCGCCGATCTGCTGATCGTCACGGCATTTCCCGAACTCTACTACGACGAAGATGTGCGCGACTGGAACGCGCGGGTAGCGTTCGAACAGGCGCTCGCGAATCTACAGCGTTTGGCCGGGCAGTCTCTACCGCTCACAGTCGGGCTCTTTTCCTCGGCCACCACATTCATGCCCTCTCCAGCACGTAGATGGTTTTTTGAAAAGGTCTGCGCGGCAGGATCGGAGGTCTGGCAGTTCAATTCGAACGCAGAGGGAAAACCTAGACTTGTCTGCAGAAAATGTATACTCCCTCGGAATTCGCTGTCATCCTGAGGAAGTGACCCCTCACCCGGCCCGCGACGGCTGGTGAAAGCGCTGTCGCGGGCCACCCTCTCCCCCAAGGGGGAGAGGGCAGAAATCTGAACGGGAGCACGTTGGGATGGCGGGCCAATGATTCAATGAAGCAATGACTCAATGACTCAATGATTCAATTGCAGGTGATTTATGGGTCGGACGGTTTCAACGTTTCGAGATTTGATCGAGCAGGAACTCCAGAACTGGGAGCGGGTGTTTGGCCGGGCGCTGCGGCAGGAGGAGCGGGTGTACTTCGAGGCGATGTTCAACCGCGTGCGCCTTTACATCCAGGCCTGCACCTACGAGTTTCCCGTGCACGCCATGGATGCGATCAACGTGGCCGTAGGGCTTGACCACGAGATTCGTTTGCGCGCCCTCGAAGCGCGCTTGGGGATTAACCTCGATGCTCAGTGGATGGATTCTCGACCTCTACCCCTGCCCCGAGGGAATGGTGCTGTGGCTGGTGGAGCCGGAGGGGAAACGCCGCCGGCTGATTGACCGGTCGTTCACGCCGTGTTTTTACGTGCACGGCCCGGAGTTGCGGCTCACGCCTCTGGCGCAGGTCCTTGCGGCGCGCGCGGCGGTGAGGTGTGCATTGACCGAGAAGACAAATATCTGGGACGGCGGCGAGCTTCGCGTGCTCGAGGTCGCGGTGCGCCACCCCACACAGTTTGCGGCCCTGGTGCGCTTCGTGCACCAATACGATTCCAGCTTGCGGCTTTACAACTCCGACTTGATGCTGGCGCCCATGTATTGCTGGGAGAAGGGCGTGTTTCCGCTGGCGAAGGTGGAAGTCGAGGTAGGGGAGGGCTCGGCCCTCCCGCCCTCATCCACCGTGGCAGATCGGACGCAGGGCCGGCGGGAGCCCAGGGAGCTCCCCTACCAAAACCGGGCGGGCACGAGGCCCACCCCTACAGTTCGCGCCCTCAAGAGTTGTGATGACGAATGGGCGACCGACTATGAGCTGCCTCCGCTTCAGATCATGCGGGTGCGGTTGGAAGGTCTCTCCAATGTTGACCCGCAGCATGGCCGGCGGGGCGCGCTGGAAGTGGAAATTGACGGCGAGTGGCGGGTGCTGGACGATTCCGAGGAGCCGGTAGCGGTGGGGTTCGAGCGCCTGCTGCGCGCCCACGACCCGGACATGATTTTGAGCGAGTGGGGTGATTCGACGCTGTTTCCGGCGCTGCTCCGGCAGGCCCGGAAGCTGGGCCTTACGCTCTCGCTCAACCGCGACGCGCATCCCGTGGAGCGCCGCCGCGCGCGCAGTTACATGAGCTACGGGCGCATCCTCTTCAAGGGGAGCAGCACCGCGCTGTTCGGGCGCCTGCACGTGGACACGCAGAACTCCTTCGTCGCCGATCAGTGCGACCTGGAGGGTTTGTGGGAGCTCACGCGCGTCACCAAGCTGCCCGTGCAGTATTGCGCCCGCACCACGACGGGCACCGGCATCTCCTACATGCAGATGGAGCTGGCTTACGGCGACGGCGTGCTGATCCCCGAGCAGAAAGCTGAACCCGAAAGCCCCAAGCATCCGGACGAACTCCTGCTGGCGGACCGCGGTGGATTGGTTTTCCTGCCGCGTCTGGGATTTTTTACCAACGTGGGCGAACTCGACTTCATCAGTGAGTTCCCGAGTATCATGGCGCGCTTCAATATTTCGCCGGAAACCGTCAATTGCGGCTGTTGCCCGGAAGCGCCCCGCATCCCGGAACTCGGCTATCGCATTTGCCAGCGGCGGCGTGGAATCAACAGCCGCGTAGTGGAGCGGCTGATCCAGAAGCGGCAGGAATACAAGCGCGAGATGGCGGGCGATACGAAGGGGGAAATCGCAGACCCCCAAGAACAGGGGTCTGCGCCAGCCGGCCCCCAAGCTGTCATTCTGATCCCGCAGTCGCGGGAGAAGAATCTCGCCCTGAATGTTTTCAAGACAGTGCGAGATCCTTCGTCGCCTGCGGCTCCTCAGGATGACAGCTCGAGGAATTCCGCAGCCTGTAAAACCCCGCCCTTCCGTGGCGCGGCAGATTCCCCCGCCGCGCTCCTCGAGCGTCGCCACGGCTGGAAGCAGCGCCGCGCCGCGCTGAAGTGGCTGCTGGTGTGCTGCTTCGGCTACACCGGCTATAAGAACGCCCGCTTCGGCAAGATCGAGGCGCACGAAGCCATCAATGCCCTGGCGCGGGAGAAGCTGCTGGTGGCGAAGGAGACGGCCGAGGCCCGTGGCTACCGCGTCCTGCACGCTCTGGTGGACTCACTCTACGCCCAGAAGGACGACGCGACGCGGGAGGACTACGAGAACCTGTCGCGGGAGATCGAACAGCGCACGGGCCTGCCCATGGCGCTGGAGGCGGTTTATCGCTACGTCGTTTTCCTGCCCTCCAAACAGTCGCCGGAGATTCCTGTGCCCAACCGTTTCTTCTGCGTGCCGGAGGAGGGCGAATTGAAGGTGCGCGGCCTGGAATGCCGCAAGCACGATACTCCGCCCCTGGTGGCGCGGATGCAGCGTGAAGCACTGGGCGTCCTGGCTGAGGCGCACGACTTCCAGAGCTATGGCCGCAAGCTCGAAGAAGCCCGCGAAGTGCTGGCGCGATATCTGGCGCGGCTGGAGGCAGGAAGCATCAACCTGGAGGAACTCGTCATCAACCGGCGCCTGGCGCGCTCGCCGCACGATTACAAGCAGGCGAGCGCGACGGCCATCGCGGCCAAACAGCTCGAGCGGGCGGGCGTCAAGTTGCGTCCCGGAGAAACCCTGCAATACATCATCACGGACGCGCAGGCCGAGTTGCCGGATGACCGTGTCCGCGCCTGGACGCTCTGGGAAGGATGGCACGGCTATGACGTGAAGAAATACCAGGAAGCGTTGCGGGAGGCCTTTGAGGCCTTCGAGCACTTTGTCGTCTTGCGCAACGCTCCACGCGGGGCAGCCCTCCGGCCGACCAAGCTGAGCGCGACGCCCGTCGGCGGGGGTGCCGCCACTAGTACCTTTGTGCAGCCACTATTGCTTGACTTTTAATAACCTGTTTCCTTACACTTGCCCCGTAGAAGGGGATTCGCCCGCTGGCGGTGCTGTTAGGCACGACCCGCCCACGCCAGGATTTGAAGGGGAGGAAGCCTTTGAGTACAAGAACTCTAAGTGTCGCTGTCGTATGGTTCATTTTTCCAGTGGCGGTTGCGCTGGGCCAGCAAACACCTCCGGCATCTCCCATCCCTGTCGCCACGCAATCCCAGGTGGATTGCACCGGGTTTATTACGGCAAGTAACGTACCCAAGGATATCATCGTCCTCGATGGCGCCGATAACGATTTGGAATCGGCCCTCCGCCAATTCACGCCCAGGGAATCAATCTATCTTTACAGCCGCAGCAATGGCAAATTCTCAGTCGGCGCGCAATTCTCACTCGTCCGGCCAGCGAAAAACGTCTTCCGCACCACGCGGTATGGCGGTGAACATTGGTCCATCCACGCCCTCGGCAACCCCTATGAAGACGTCGGAAGGGTCCAGGTGACTCGTGTAACTCCAGAGGGGGCAATCGCCGAGGTGAGCTTCGCCTGCGAGCCCATTTATCCCGGCGATCTTGCGGTGCCCTATCAACCCCGACCCATTCCCGACTACGTACCCACAGAGTTGGACCGCTTCGCCCTCCCTAACGGCAATATACAGGGGACCATTATGGCAGCCCGCAACAACTTCGCATCCCTCGCCAAAGGGGACATCGTCTACCTTAACTTTGGAGGAAAGCAGGGAGCGCAGGTTGGCCAACGGTATCGGGTCTACTACGCCCTTCCCTCCCCAGGACGCTGGGCGGTGTTCGTTTATCCCTCCACCCCCCGCGAGACTGTGGGAGAGATTGTGGTTCTCTCCACGCAGGAAAAGTCTTCGGTGGCGATCATCGTGAACTGCACGCGGGAGATCAACCTCGGCTACGGAGTGGAGTTAGAGTAAGTCTTGGTTTCAGTCCTTAGGGAGTCTTCCTCAGGCCCGGTGTGCCGAAAAGGGGGCCTGTCGCTCGCAACCGAAAATCTAAACAGTTGAATTCCCGTTCAGCTTGCAGGCGGGGAGGCATGAGCCCGTTTGGAGGGTTCTTTCAAGACTTGCGCCGTGAAGGCCTGGATTCTTGCGCCGTGCTGCCAGGCATCGGCGGGCAAGCCGGCTTTCAGGCAGGTCTCTTCAAGAAATTGCTCGCGTTCCCAGTTCCATTCCACAGCAACCTGAGGCAGGAGAAGGCCGCGTTGTGCTCCGCGCGAAATCAGCAATCCGTGCCGGCCCACTTCCACATCCTGCGGAGCAACGTCCGCCAAGGGAGACAATATGGAAATCTCGAGTCGCAGGGAGAGTAGTTCCGCCGGGGCCACGGGGTCAAAGCGTGGGTCGTCAAGAGCTGCGGCTCTCGCGCATTCGCGCACCGTGGCGTAGAGCGGTCTGCGCGCTTCAACAAGGCCGATGCATCCCCGCAAGCGCCTCCCCTTGTAGAGCGTGACGAAGGCGCCGCAGGGCGTTTGAAGGGCGCCTGCGGGTTCGGCCGGCTCCGACATTCTCCCCAAGCGCACGACCTCCTCGAGGGCTTTTCTCGCCAAATCGAGCAGCCGCTGTTTTTCGGCGTCAGTGAGCTGCAACATCTTTCTCTTCCCGTTCCTTTTCGCCTGCCCTGATTACGACCCGGCGAATCGACGCCCGCTGCTTGATGCGCACATCCAATCTTTTCCAAAAGGAAAAGAAGTACTGTGCCGCAGAAGCCAAGGCAAAGAGAACCACCATCCACAACAGGAGATCGCCCAGCGGGCGCAGCAGCGGGTGCCGCTTTTCCAGGACAATGACCGTGATAGCCACGACCTGGGACACCATCTTTGTCTTTCCCAGCTCGGACGCTTCCAGGGCGAATCCTTCCGCAGAGGCTATGGCGCGCAGACCGGACACGGCGAATTCCCTTCCGATAATAATCACCGCCATCCACGCCGCAACCAGGTGAAGGTAGACCAACGAAATGAAGGCGGCGGAGGTGAGCAGTTTGTCGGCGATAGGGTCAAGCAGTATTCCCAGCGTCGTCACCTGCGAGCGTTTGCGCGCCAGATAGCCATCCAGGAGGTCGGTGGTCGCGGCGAGCAGAAAAACCCCCACCGCCCAGAGGTCCATGTTGTGACCCGTGGTTAGTAAGAGCACCACCACGAGGGGCACGAAGAAGATGCGGAGCAAGGTTAGCGAAATGGGGAGATTCATGCGCCTTTGAGATCTGCCCTTAGCTGAGGAGTGATCGGAAGGGCCCGTTTACCGCGAGTGCCGAGATGCAACGCCAAGCCCAACCATGCTGTCCCACCTAACTATAACGGAGGTCCAACGGCGTGTCAACGCGCATCCAGGAATTGCCGATTTTCGATTGAGGATTGCCGATTGACAGGGGAAGAAGTTGCCGCACCATTCTTCCAATCGGCAATCAGCAATCGACAATCGACACGGAGCGGGTCTGTCAGCTTACGGACGTCGAGCAATCACGCATCGAGCCTAGCTTGAATTCAGCCTGATTTCATGCGGATAAGGAGAGACTTCAGGGCTACGCGGCGACCCCCCGATTGCCTTATCTTTGTGCAAAACTCGCACCGTTTATGGTGCATTTAGAGCCCTGACACGGGAGGGCCATTTCAATCCAATTTCCATGGGGTGCTGTTCGTAAGTAATTGAAAAAACAAGATTAATTGGCATCATCTCCATGGGAGCCGCATTTTTGGCGGGTGCAAGCACGCTCTTGGCCCCTCGGGTCCGCGTGACTTTTTCCACAAAGTTTTCCACAGGCTGTTTTGGCCTGAAAATGCTGGGATTCATGGGTCCGGAACCGCCTTTTCTTCTGTGGTTTTCAGCCGCTCCCAAAGTGATTGCAGCACGCGCGCTCGGACTCTGACCCGGTCGTCTTCATACTGGGTCGACAGCACAACCCCGGAGCGATGAAGCAGCGCCAAGATCTGGCCGTCAGTCGGTAAGAGTTCGAAGTCAGCCTCAACCACCGGATCCTCGGTCAACGATTGGTCGATTCGTCGCAGCAGGACGTCAAGGCCTTCACGCGTCCGGGCCGAGACCCAGACATCTTGAGGACCTGCTGGAAGCCGCTTCCTGCCGGTCGGGTCCACAAGATCGATTTTGTTCCAGAGGTGAAGGCGGGGAGTAGCCCCCACGCACAGCGTTTCCAGTAAAGCCTCCACGGCGGCGTCCTGGGACTCGTGTCGCGAATCGGAGGCATCCGTGACATGAAGCAAGAGGCTGGCGTCCTCCAGCTCCTCCAGAGTGGCGCGGAAAGCGGCGACGAGGTGTGGGGGGAGCTTTTGAATAAACCCCACCGTATCGGAAAGCAAAACCCGTCTTCGCGATTCCACCGGCAAGGCGCGCACCGTGGGGTCGAGAGTGGCGAAGAGGCGCGAAGAGGTGGTCACGCTGGAGGAGGTCAAGGCGTTGAAGAGGGTGGATTTGCCGGCGTTGGTGTAGCCTACCAGCGCCGCGGTGAGGAATTGACGATCCCGCCGCCGCGCCCGATGCAAAGCGCGCTGCGACCGGACCTTGTCGATCGCGGCGCGAAGGGAGCGAATGCGGACGCGAAGGCGCCGGCGGTCGTACTCCAACTGCTGCTCACCAGGCCCGCGCGTGCCGATGCCGCCGCCCAGCCGGGAGAGTTCGGTGCCGCGTCCCCCCAGCCTCGGCAGGAGATAGCTCAACTGGGCCAGTTCCACTTGCAACTGCCCCTCCCGACTCCGAGCGCGACCGGCAAAAATATCGAGAATCAGTTGGGTTCGATCGATCACCCTCAGGTCCAACTCCCGCTCCAGGTTGCGCAGTTGAGAGGGCGTGAGGTCATGGTCGAAGATGACCAGGTCGGCGCTGGCGGCCTGCGCGGAACTCCGCAACTCGTTCACTTTGCCTCGCCCCAGCAGGGTTGCCGGGTCGGGCTGCGGAGACCTCTGGAGCAGGGAGCCCACGATGCGCGCGCCGGCTCCCAACGCCAACTCGCGGAGTTCCCGAAACGAATCCTCGGCATCGGGCCTGCCAGGAATCCGCCCCAAACCCAGCGAGGGTTCCCAACCTGCCAGAAAAGCCTTCTCGGATGTGCGTGCGCGGCGAATTCTCTTACCCCTCCGATGGCGCGGACCCAGTAACACTTCCGGCACGCGGCAGCACCACGGTAGCGATGGCGTGCTTGAAAACCAACTGTTCCTGGCTGTTGCCCTCCAGGATCAGAGAATACTTATCAAAACTGCGGATGCGACCGGTGAGTTTGACACCACTTAACAGATAGACCGTGACCAGAAGTTTTTCCTTGCGCGCGGTATTCAAAAATCCATCCTGGATATTTTGCGACGGCTTCTCCATTTTGTCTCTCTTTTCTGATGCAGACCTGATCATCCCTTGTCTTGATCCGGGATTTGAACCTTGCTGTCATTCCGAGCGGAGCGAGGAATCTCGCTCTGGGTATTTTCAACGCAGTGCGAGATTCCTCGTCGCCTACGGCTCCTCGGAATGACGGGCAAACAGCGCCGGATTCTGCAATTCGGGTCCTCTCCTCGGTGCGGCGATCCCTATTTCGTGCAAAAGGTTTATGACTTGACTTTGGATCCGCGGGTCGTCGCCAAACCCGCCCAACCAAGTGATCCCCGCCTCGTGCCGAAACCAAGTCATCTGCCGTTTGGCGTACCGCCGGGTGGCCACCTGAGTTTGAAGAATGGCTTCCGGCAAGCTCATTTGCCCCTTGGCCACAGCGCAGGCTTGGCGGTAGCCCAGCGCCCCGAGCGCTTTGATGCGGCTCGAGTCCTGGCGCGCAAGCAGGGCGCGTGTTTCCTCCACCAAGCCCCTCGCGAACATCCGCTCGACGCGCCTGTTAATGCGCGCGTAGAGCTCCTTTCTTTCCGGATCCAATCCCACTTTGACCACCCGATATCCTTCCAGACCACTCCGGCCGCGCGCCTGCATCTTGGAGATAGGAGTCCGGGCCAGAATGCACACTTCCAGGGCGCGCACAGTTTTCTGCGTATCCCGGGGCTGAATCCGGGCGGCGGCTTCGGGGTCAAGCCGCTTCAGAAGCCGGTGGAGGAACTCGCGGCCCCTCCGCTCCGCGATGGCGCGCAACCGGCCCCTCAACTCCTCAGAGCGTGGCGGGCCGTCGAACAGTCCCATGAAAACTGCGCGCAGATAGAGCCCCGTGCCGCCCACCAAAACAGGCAATCGCGCTCGTTCTTTGATTCCAGCCAATACGCGCAGGGCCTCCCGGCGGTAATCTCCTGCCGTAAATTGCTCCTCGGCTTCCAGACCGTCCAAGAGGTGATGCGGAACGCCGCGGCGTTCTTCCGGCGCAAGTTTCCCCGAGCCGATGTCGAATCCCCGGTAAACCTGCACCGAGTCGTAGTTAACAATTTCTCCGTCCAGGGACTCAGCCAGGGCCAGCGCCAGGGCTGATTTCCCCGCCGCCGTGGGGCCGACAATGGCGATCAGGGGAGCGCCCTTTTCTATCGGGACCACCCTACCAGACGCAACGCGCGCACCAGAAGTATTCCTAGAACCGCCGTGAGCAGCAGAAAACAACCCAGTAGTTGACTTCGAGAAAGACGAAGCATGGTCGGGTTCCTCTGTCGGGGGCTTCAAGCCAAGGCCGAAGCTCGGCAAATTGGAATGTGATGCGTGCGCGCTCAATTGCCCGGGGCCACTCCTCAAATGGTGATTCTAACATATCGCCCGGCGGTTTTCCGAGCGCACCACACTCGAGCATGCCACTGAAAAACGGGAAACGGCCTAAGTACTTTCGCCGATGGCGGAAGAAGTCCTCTGGGGCGCTCAGCGGGATGGCAGGCACGCGGTGGCAGGTGTTCGAGGCTACCGGAATCTTGGATACTGCTCCGGGTTAGGCCCGATTCGTTGCACCACCCTCGGATACGAGACCTTCGCCTCGGCTTGCGTCTCTTTCCGTCCTTTCTTGATCTCGAATAGCCAATTATCTCCATAATCAAACAAATAATAGAGCTTCAACTTTGGCAGTGGATACACTTGATTTAGTTCAATCTTACAATAATCATTTTCCCGCTCTTCCCAATCCTCGCTCTCGGCAAAGAGCATTTTTCGGTGGCGTGGGTATCTACCAGCATAAAAGTCATACAAGTGATCGTTATCAAATTTAACCGCGTCTTGGATTGCCAGATGTAGGCTGTGCAGACTGCTATGCTCATCTATCTCGATGACGCGGACACATCTCTCTTTCCAATACGCGCCTTCCACACACTCGACCGTTAATGTATATATCATTGGGTTATCATGCCGAAGTTCTGCCTGCCTGTCCAGCAGCCCAACACGCCGAATGCGCCCCCTCTTCAGTGCCGGCAGCGGAATACCCCACGAGGCGACATGGGAAAGCAATGTCGCCGCCACCCGTGCGATTGATCCCGCTCGGCGGGACCGATCCCTGATGGACAGCGGAGGGGAGTCGCCACACGGCTTTTTTAATCGTCAATCGGCAATCAGCAATCGCCAATGAGAACCCGGCCTTTGGTTGCCGCCGTGCAGCGCCAAGGCTTACTGTCCCATGGTCACGTTGTAGAGGAAGATAAATTGCAGAACGAGATGGTTGCCGGTGAACTCCTCCGGCAAGGGCGGGAAGGGGATGGAAGCGTGGATGCCTGCAAGGGCCGCACGGTCGAGCGGGTCGGCGCCTGACGAGGCTACCAGTCGCAGTTGGGGGACGGAACCGTCTTTGAGGATCTCGAAGACAATGCCCACCCTGCCTTTTTCCCCCAAGCGCGCAGATTCCGGAATCACCGAGTACCAGTTCCGGCGAACAATGTAAACAACGCGCGACAGGTAGGGACCGAAATCCACGCCGCGTGTATCGGAGAGGATAATGGGCCCTTCCGTGGAGAAGTTCGGCTCGAGATTCTGAAAATTCGCACCGCCATCTCCGTAGCCTGCACCGCTGCCGCCGCCGCCGCCCGGATAGCGCCCGGCGCGCGCCGCGGACTGCAACGATTGCTGAATGGCTTGGCCAGGGGAGAGGTTCGGCAGGTTCAAGCCCGAGCCGCCTCCTGTATTCGGCTTGACGTCCTCGAGTTGCAGGCGGCCATCGTTCTTAGGTTCCGCAGGAGTCGGGTTCGGCGGCTGATTGGTAGGTGGACCGCCAGCCGGTGGCGGAGTGGGAGCAGCGGCTGGAGGTTTACCTCCGCCGGCGATTTCTGGCAATTTCGTGTTGCCGAGCGAGTACGGCATGTGCAGGCCGTTCGGGTTGATGATTGGCGAGTGGCCTTGGGCCCTACGGTTCTTATCTGAAAGGGGGGAGTTCTCCGGCGGCGGCTCGCGCAACCGGCGCAAAACCTCCGGTGGTAGAAAGAGATAGGAGTACTCTTTCTTGGGCACTGGTCCGACGGGAAATCCCATCATCTGCTTTCCGCGGCGCAGCAAGTCCGGTGAGAAGACGAGAATCAACACCAGGATACCGTGCAGGATCAAGGAAGATAGGTACATCGTCCGGCGCCGCCACTTTATGGCCTCCGGATCCAGTTCCAGCAGCACATGATAGTCTTGCCAGTCCACCGGGAGAACGACGGGCTTTGAAGTAAGCGGAAACGAGGGGGTCTCCGGCTTCTCAAAGGGCAACATGAACTGGTTGGGATCCGGAACCAAGGGAGGCGTGTCCGTGGGGGGCAGAGTGACCTCTCCCCGGTAATACTTTTTCGGAACGGTGATCTTCGGTTCGCGGAGCCTTTCCAAAATCTGCCGGAAAAGGGAAACGGGTGGAAGGGTGGATTCCACGAACGTGGCGTGGAACTCAGCCCCGGGAACGGCAGAACTTGCGGGCGACGTAGTGTCTGCAGGGCCCTTCCCTTGGTAATACTCTTTCGGAACCGTGATCTTCGGCTCGCGGAACCTTTCCAGAATCTGCCGGAAAAGGGAGATGGGTGGAAGGGTGGAATCCACGAAGGTGGGGTGGAACTCAGCCCCGGGTACAGGGGTGCTATCGGCCGCCGCATATTTCTTCGGAGCGGTGTACTTCGGTTCGCGGAACCTTTCCAAAATCTGCCGGAAAAGGGAAACGGGTGCAAGGGTGGAATCCACGAAGGTGAGGTGGTACTCAGGCTCGGGTGTAGGGGGACTTCCGGTCGGCGTAGCGTCCACGCTGATCTCAACCTTGGTATCACTGGTTGGCATAAAAGTAGAAATCAGAAACTAGAAATCAGAAAATGGAAACTCGAAAATCGAAACTCGAAAGTCGAAACTCGAAAATCGAAAAAAGAAACTAGATTTCCCCGCTTTGGCCCACGGGCCGGGCCAGGCGAACATTCACCTTGGCCGCATGTTCTTCGATGCAATTCATCACGCGCTCGGCTAAAGCGAGGGCGCGCTGACCCTCCAGCCCACCCACCAGAGGCGCGCGCCGGGTTCGGACCGATTCGACAAAAGCCTCAAGTTCTGACTGCAGGGGGTCCACGGGCTTGGTTTCGAGCTTCTGAAAAGTGATGCGGGGCGTAGGGCCGCCGTTATCCACCCTCAAAAGCGCCGCATCGCGCCGCGTAAAGTCAATGGAAACATAATCGTAGGGCTGGAAATAGCGGAACTTCCGTATGCGCTCTGTGCTGGCGCGGCTGGCGGTGAAGTTCGCCACCGCGCCGCATTCAAACTCCACGCGGGCATTGGCAATGTCGACTTTATCGGACAGCACCGGGAACCCCACCGCACGCACTTCCTGCACCGCTGAATTGACCAGCCACAGCACCAGATCGAGGTCGTGAATCATCAGGTCAAACACCACGTCAACATCCAGGCTGCGCGCGCTGAAAACACCCATGCGGTGGATTTCAAAAAACAGCGGTTGGCGGGTTATCGCCTTGGCGGCCACCACCCCGGGGTTGAACCGCTCGAGGTGTCCGACTTGCAGGATACGTCCCCGGCTTTGGGCCAGAGCTGTGACCTCCTCAGCCTCCTCCAGGGTACGCGTGATGGGCTTCTCGAGCAGAACATCCACGCCATGGGCAAAGGCTTGGCGCGCTACTTGCGCGTGGCTGGTAGTGGGTATAACCACGCTTACGGCACGAACCGCACCCCACACCTCCTCCAGGCTCGCGAAGGCCCGGACTCCAAGTTCGGCCGCCAATTCCCTGGCTCTTTCGGGGCGAAGGTCATAGACTCCTACGAGTTCCGCTCCCGAGACCTGCTTCAACCCGCGCGCGTGTTTCTTACCGTGCTCACCAACCCCGAGCACGGCTACTGCAACTCTCTCGCTCAACTCGACCCTCGCGGAAAATGGAAAATCGAAAATCGAAAATCGAAAATCGAAATTCGAAACTCGAAAACATTTGCAGGCTCGAATTTCGATTTTCGAATTTCGTTTTCTCCTAGTCCTTCATTCCTACGATTGCGATCCCCGCCTCGTCCGCTTCCTCGATCATGGCTTGGCGTTCAAACAATAGGGTCTTGCCCGCGTCCACTGCCAGCACGTGAGCGTTTGACCGTCGCATCACCTGAATAGTCTTCAGTCCCACCACGGGGACGTCAAAGCGCATGTCCTGGCGGGGCTTACTTACTTTGACGACCACCAGTCTCCGCCCGTTACTCAGGCTAGCCGCGCGTTCGATGGTGGCGTCTGTCCCTTCCATAGCCTCCACGGCCACGCAAGCCCGGTCAGACACCACGATGGTTTGGCCGATATCGAGGCCCGCAAGCTTCTTGGCGATCTCGCGGCCGTAGGCGATATCCGATAGTTCTTCAGCGTCGGGCGCGCGGCGCGTGAGTGGACCGGCCTCCAGAAGCAGCGGCTTCAGGAAAAGCGTCGAATCAACCACCTGGATTCCCCGGCTTTCGAGCATGCCCACGAATACCCCAATTAGCGAGTCCGTGTTCTTCCGCTGCAGACTTTGCAGGGCGCGGCTCACCAACCCATCCGGTTTGATGGAGCTGAAGAGTTGCGCGTGCTTCACCTGGCCGGCCAGCACCACTTTGCTGGCCCGCTCGGCGACCAGGAGATCCAGGAGCTTCGAAACTTCACCCAAGCTCAGCCAGTGAATGGCGCTCGCCAGGGTTGCAAGTTCCGGCGATGCTTCTTCCTTGATGCCCACGACCAGTGGATCGATGCCTTGGTCCCGCGCGGCTTCCAGCACCAGGAAGGGGAAATGTCCGTTCCCCGCAATGATGGCATATCGGTCTGGAAGTCTAATCGATTCAGTCATGGGGCTCTTGAAATCAGAAAGTAGAAATCAGAAACTCGAAACTCGAAAAACGAAATTCGAAATTCGAAACTCGTCACCTGCTAGCCGCTTGACGTTCATACCTGCCCTTCCCAGTTTCGATTTTCCAATTTCGATTTTCGTTTTTCGATTTTCGTTTTTCGATTTTCGTTTTTCGATTTTCGTTTTTCGATTTTCGTTTTTCGATTTTCGTTTTTCGATTTTCGATTTTCGGTCACTTTACGACACCGCGCTCAGAAGTCCGGATGAATTCCACCAATGCCCGGACGTGCTCGGACTTGAAGCCTGAAGACTCGATGGCTTCCAGTGCCTGGGTGGTGTTCAACTTGGATCGGGTCAGCAAGCGGAAGGCACGTTCCAGTTCCTTCAAGTCGTCAACGCTCAGGCCGCGCCGCTCGAGCCCAAGGCGGTTGGCCCCCAGAACGCTCAGCGGGCGGGGGGCAGAGGTCTTCGAGTAAGGGAGGATGTCCTGGTTCACGATACTATAACTTCCCAGGAAACTGTAGGCGCCGATGCGACAGAACTGGTGAATGCCGCAAAACGCACCCACCGAGGCGTAATCCTGAATCTCGACGTGGCCGGCCAGCGAGGCGCCGTTCGCCATGATCACATGGTCTCCCAGGCGGCAGTTGTGCGCGATGTGAACGTAGGCCATCAACAGGTTATGACTGCCGATTCTGGTGATTCCTTCCCCCTCCCCCGTGGCGCGGTGAATGGTGACGAACTCGCGGATGGTATTGCCCTCGCCGATCTCCACGCGCGTCGGTTCGCCGCAGTATTTCAGATCTTGGGGAGCAAGTCCGATCGACGCGTACGGGAAGACTCGGTTTCCCCTGCCCAGCCGCGTGTTCCCGTCGAGCACCGCGTGCGACATCACCTCACAGTCCTCTCCCAGCTCGACGTTTTCCCCGATCAGGGAATAAGGCCCCACCGTCACGCTCGAGGCGAGCTTGGCGTTGGGATGGACGATGGCTGTGGGGTGAGCCTTCATTGACCTGATTGACCCGGGCGCTCCGTGATTGCGAACGTCACAATGGCTTCAGCCACCAACTTCCCGTCCACGGTAGCTTGACCGTTCATTTTTCCAAAATTGGTGCGCCGGTTCAGTAACTGCATCTCGATTCGCAGTTGATCGCCCGGCAGCACTGGGCGACGGAACTTAGCCTTTTCGATGCTGGTAAAATAGATAAGCTTTCTGTCCTTGTCCGGCATGCCACGGTAGATCATCACACCCGCCACCTGGGCCATGCATTCAATGATCAACACGCCCGGCATGACGGGCGCGCCGGGGAAATGGCCCTGGAAAAACGGCTCATTGATGGTGACGTTCTTGAGCCCGACAATGCGTTTCTCGCCCTCGATTTCCAGTATGCGGTCAACCAGCAAAAACGGATAACGATGTGGAAGAAAGCCCATGATATCCATGATGCTGTAAACGAAGCGCTTCTCCGTATCGGGCACTGCCACAGGATCAGCCACACTTCACCATCCGATTCGATTTCGGCCCTCACCGACGCCCACCAAGCTTGTCTTTTCAGCCTGTGCAATATGTGGGAGCGGCTGCAAACGACCGTCACGCTATTATAAACGAAACCCACTGCCCTTCCAATCTGCACCGCAGGGTGGTATTGGTGTCATTTGCGAGACCTAGTCATTCCCGCGAAAGCGGGAATCTACTCCGCAAGCCTTTGGAAATGTGCTGTCGTCGGACTGGATTCCCGCTTTCGCGGGAATGACCGGTGGCTCGAGTGGTTCCCCATTCCAAATGACCCCCGTACCTGCAGGGCGCGTAAAATCCCGTGGGCTGGAGTTTCTCACCACCCGGACCCGCAGGTGCGCAGGATGTCTGGAATTGCCGATTTTCGATTGCCGATTGTGGAGGCAGAAAATCGAAATTCGAAAATCGAAACTCGGCTCCACTGGATTGCAGCAGCGTCTCCTGCGAGTTTCGAATTCCTAGTTTCGAGTTTCGAAGATCAGCAATCGGCAATGCGGATGAGCCTTGAACCTATGCTAAACTGGCTGGCTGAGCAGGTCGCTGAAAAAAGTACTGCGTGTCATTCCGAGCCCGCCATTCTTGTAGGCAAGCGATTCCTCGGCATGACACGCGAATTTCCGCTCTTTCTCACAAACCATGGATGGAAGCTTCGGATTGACAGGTGGGATCGCATCCGGCAAGAGCACCGTGGCGCGATTCCTGGAGGCGCTGGGCGCAAAGGTGATTGATGCGGACCGCGTCGGCCACGAATTGCTCCAGCCGTCCAACCCGGTCCACAACAAAGTCGTCTCGCACTTTGGCCGCGAGATTTTGAAGCCTTGCGGCGAAATCGATCGCGGGCGGCTGGGCTCAGCAGTCTTTGCCGACCCGCAGAAGCTCAGCGAACTTACCTCCATCATGCATCCCAGCCTGATCGCGCGCGTCAAGGAACTCGCAGAGGAGTTTCGCTCCCGGCAGCCTGGAGCTGTAATCCTTGTGGATGCGGCGCTGATCTATGAGGCCGGTGTCGCGGACTGCTTCGCCAAAATCCTGGTGGCATGGTGCAGGCCCGAGCAACAAATCGAGCGGCTGATGGCGAAAACCCACATCTCCCGCCAAGCTGCGCTCAGGCGCATGGCATCCCAGATTCCGGCTGAAGAGAAGCGCCGTCGCGCCGATTACTTGATTGATTGCTCAGGAAGCCTGGAGGAGACGCGGGCGCAGGTGGAGGCTCTCTACCCGGAAATCAAGCGCCTGGCAGAGTGCGAAACTCGAAACTCGAAAATCGAAACTCGAAAATCGAAACTCGAGGGTGGAAACTAATAAAGGCCGCTGCTTCCCTGCCTCTGCCTGTGGAGGTGCGAGATTTGGAATTTGGAATCTGAAACTTGCATTTTCGACTTTCGGGTTTCCATTTTCGAATTTCGAGTTTCGATTTTCGACTTTCTATTTTCGATTTTCGAGTTTCGAACTTCGCAACGCCCACTCCTCACCTTGTCGCCGGAGGTCATCCAGAGTGTTCTGCACTTCCCTAAGCTTGCTGGCCTGTTCCTCCTCGCTGGCCTGCGGTGAGACCACGATGGGCGGCGCGATGAATATCGCGGCGCGTGAGAAAGGATGAGGGAACTGCGTCAAGTCCCAGGTGCGGCGAAAGACGTAGGCGCGGCGCAAGGCAACGTGGAAGCAAAGGATAGCGGCCCCGGTGGTTTTTGAAAGCAACACCGACCCGCGCTTGGCGACGTAGCGCGGGCCGCGCGGGCCGTCGATGGTGAAAGCCCCGTCTCTTCCGTTCCTCAGGTACGCGATCATCTCCGCCAGGGCTCGCGATGCTCCTCGTGTGCTCGAACCGCGCGCCGCACCGTAGCCGTGCCCCTGGATAATCCTCGCGATATATTCACCATCAAAATTCCGGCTCGTCATCACCACGATTCCGCGTTTTCTCCAGAACCAGCAGGCGGAAAAGATTTCGCGATGCCAGAAGGTGTAAATGAGCCCTTGGCCCCGCTTGCTGGCGGCTTCCCAGTTCTCCCAACCGTAAACTTCCCACCGCAGGCTGTGCCCAATCAGCAGCACAGCCAAGTAGCCGACCCAACTTGCAAGGCATATTTGAACCCGCTCCCATAAACTGAAAGCTCGCGGGTTCTCACGCAGGCGCACCTCCTCCTTGGATGAGGGGGCGACGTCACTTTCCGTGCAGGTGGTTGGGGTCTTAAGAAGCGGGTCGGGCATAGCGGCTAGGGTTCTAGTTGGATCGAAAGCGGTGGAGCTTCAGTCCTGGAATGTGGCTGGAGTCGCGGTCGAGAGTAAAGAGCGAGCAGCGCTCGCGGAGGACCACGGCCGCAAGGAGACAATCTCCGACTTCGAGTTTATAGCCGCGCGCATCTGCTTCCGCGGCGATCTCTCCCGCCTTAAGCCAGCTCGTTCGATCACTTTCCAGATAGAAGAGCGGCTCCATGGCGTCCAGCATGAGCCTGAGCTGGTTGGGCGTCCGGCAGCCTCGGCGAAGTTCCGCCAGGACCAGACCGGCGGTCGCAACCGCCTCGCTCCGGAGCAGGCCGTCCATCTCCTTTTCAATCAGCTCATCTTTCCGCCGGAAATATTCAATCCACACCGAGGTGTCAACGAGGACGAGCAAAGTTGCGGCTCCACCCTTTCCTGAGCGTTTTCCAGTCCAAATCGAACCTGACCTTCCCCTTAAGGGCAATGAGCTTCTGGATCTTCCTTCGCCGGACATAATCTTGAAGCGCTTGGCGCACGGCTTCGGTTCTTGTAGAGGCGCCGGTCTCCTTCATCACGTAACCCAGGGTGCCGTCGTCAATGTTGAGAGTAGTGCGCATGGCCAATCCTTGAACTCTCAATTACTCTCTTGCTTCTCCCCACGGCCCACTAGAGATTGCCTACTGCCTACTGCTTTCTGACTCCCGACTGCCGCCCTAGCCCTTTATTGGGGGAGTCCGGCCATCTGCTGCTTCAAGGCTTCCGCAATGGAGGGGTCGGAGCCGAATTCCTTCTGAATTTGCTCGTAAAGCTTCCGAGCCTGCCCCGGCTGGGAGTCTTTCAAGCTATCAGCCAGCGCCAATAGTGCGCTTGCCCTCGGCACTGCCAAGCTGGGATGATCGACGAGGTGCTGATAGATTGCGACAGCTTCCTGTTTCTTGCCAGTCTTGAGGAACTCGCCTGCCAGGGCGAACTGAGCCAGGGCGGCAATCTCCCGGTCTCCATCACGACTGGCTTCTTGCAGGGTATTAATGGCTGCGGCCGAGTTTCCGAGCAGCGCTTCACAGACCCCCACATGGTAACGCGCAATGCTGACGGCTTTCGGCCGAGGGAACATCCGGTACTTCAGGACAATGGCGTTGAACTGTTCCCGCGCCTTCTGGTACTTATCGGCTGCATTCAAAAAAGTCTCCGACTCAGCGCCCAGTGTATCGGGAGTGACAGTTCCAACATAGGATTGGAAAGTCCTCAAGGCGGAAGCGAGCTCGATATTGGCGCTGGCCTCCTGCT
Organism: Terriglobia bacterium; assembly: GCA_050008675.1. Lineage (GTDB taxonomy): Bacteria > Acidobacteriota > Terriglobia > UBA7540 > UBA7540 > CAVROP01. The sequence continues at coordinate 53,308 of JBEKME010000015.1, read as the reverse complement.
GGTCGAGGTAATACTTCAGCCCCCCCGCCAAGCCCACCACCACAATAACCAGGATGGCGACCGTCAGGATTTCCTTGAGATGTGCTTTCAGATATTGCTCGAGTTGGTCCAGAGTTTCGCGAAAATCGTCCTGCTTCAGTTCGTGGCGCGTCAGCCGGTCCATAGCGGAGTCTCCTCAATGCAGCTAAATTCATTCATCTTAGCAACCCGGGGGGGAGGCGTCAATTAAGCAGTTTGCAGGGGCAGGCGCTGAGGCAATTCTGAATTATGAATCAGTAGTGTCCCAATGTCGAATTCGAAAATCCCTGTAAGTGCTAGTAGGGCTGTGAGTTGCGCGTGAAAATGAGCAAAATCGATTTGAATTTGGATGTACTATTCGGCCATTTCCAGAGCTTTCGAAGGAGGGTACATGAACACTGGCCGAACGATTTTTGCTCAACTGATGGACTTGCTTCCGCTGGCCGAGTTTCGCCGTTGCGTGGACCGTTACCACGGCGACTACAAGGTACAGAGTTTTTCCTGCCTCGATCAATTCCTCTCTTTGGCTTTTGCCCAGCTCACTTATCGCGAGAGTCTGCGCGACATCGAAACCTGCTTGCGCGCCCATCAGTCGCAGCTTTATCACATGGGCTTTCGGGGCACCGTCTCGCGCAACACCCTGGCCAACGCCAACCAGCAGCGCGACTGGCGTATCTACGCCGACTTTGCCCGCCTGCTCATCGCGCAGGCCCGCCTCCTCTATCAGCACGAACCGTTCGGGGTGGAATTGGACCAGACGGTCTACGCCTTCGATTCTACCACCGTCGATCTGTGCTTGTCCCTTTTCCCCTGGGCACAGTTTCGGCGGCACAAGAGTGCCGTGAAACTTCACACCTTGCTCGACCTGCGCGGCAACATTCCGACCGCTGTTTACGTGACCAGCGGCCGGGTGAAGGATGTGAAACTTCTCGATCAACTGGTGCTGGAGGCGGGGGCCTTCTATCTCCTCGATCGCGGGTATGTAGACTACAGGCGTCTCTATTTGATCACCCAAGTTATGATGGGACAGTACTGATTCTGAATTCACAATTCAGAATTGCCCCACCCCCTCGTACCTGCCAACTACCGCCCTACGTCCCGTACTTCTTCACGATGTAGTTGGCGACCTCTTGGTCGAAGGCGGGATAGCTGAGACGAAGCTCGTCCTGAAGAAGAATGCCGAAATCGGGTTGAGAAGGCATGGCTTTGAGGAGGTTGCGGATCTCGACCATATCGAAGGTGGTTCGGAGGTACTCGAGGGCAGCCAGCGATTTGGCGTAAGCAAGGGCCACTTGGTCCGGTGGCATGTTCAGGAAAGGACCTTCGAGCGAGGGGAAAGACGGCAAGCTACCTGTGCCAACCGCCCGCGCAAGCTGCGATCCCATGGTCGCCGTTGTGGCCCCCTCCTCGAGTTGCGCCAGACCCTCGTTAAACCAAGTGGGACAACGGCCCATGGTGATCTGCCGGACGAAGGAGTGCGTTAGCTCATGCTTGAGCACGCGGGCGAGTTCCGCGTTCACCTGGGTCAAGCCTGAAACCGGCACACGGATTTTTCCGTCGTTGAGTGCGCCCACCCAGGTGGGTGAGCGAGTGATATCTTTGAACGCCTGGTTGGGGTAGAGGAGTGCGACAATCACTTCGCGCGGGCTGTAGTCAAGGTCGAGCACGAGGTCCTGAAACGATCCCTCCAGGCTGTTAACAACCTCACCGCTCAGCTTCTCGCCCTGCTCGCCTGCGTAGCGGAGCAGGAAGTGGTCGCTGCGGAGTTCACGGTAGGAGCCGGAAATTTCTCGCTCGCGTTCCGCCTTGGCCACGGCTTCATGGATGCGCGGGTTATCGGCTATGGCCAGCGCCTTGTTCCACTGGGCGATTGCCTCGTCCATATTCTCCATGCCGTAATAAGCTGATCCCAACAGCATGGGGACGTCCGCAGATTTGGGGTAGCGGTCAGCGGCGGGCAACAGCAGGTCCAGGGCTTCCAAATAATGGCTCTGTGTCACCTGAAGGTAGCCCAGCGCCAGCGTCAGGGACAGATCGTTGGGAAGCAGCTTCAGCGCCTGTTGGTATTTCTGGATGGCGCCCTCGGGGTCGCCTTGGCGCGCCTGGAAGAGCGCAGCCCGCTGATAGCCTTGCTTGAGCAGACGGGTATTTTCCGGGGAGGGATTGTGGGTCATTTCGCTATCAAGGTGTAGGAGATAGGCCTCATCCACTGCCCCGTGCTTGATGACCAGCGAATCTGTCCCGGAGGAGAGTTCCCCGGAAGGGGACGCAGGCAGCGGAACCTCCCGCGATTTCTCCGGTGGGGTTTCACTCTCCTGCGGAGGTTGCTCCTCAGCAGTGTCGGCTGATTTCTGGATGTGGTCCACCATCGACTTTGGGATAGAGAGTTCTCCGCCCTGGATCGAGTAGATCACCTGCTTCGCGTCCTCCTGCATCACCTGTCCCACTATCTTCCGGCCATTCTTCAGGTAGATAACGTCAGCAAACGCGATGGAAGGCATAAGCGTGGCTAGAAATGGAAGGAGGAACAGGGATACGCATATCACTCTCTTCCTCCGGAGAATGGTCGGTTGCCGTACCAATTTAGCTCGAGGCCCAAGCATACTCCAGGAATGATACAACACCCGCCATGATTGGGTCGAGTTGTACTGCGCGGCCCTCTGCGCTAAAGTAGGAGCGAAGAGGAAAAGAAATGCTGGGCAAATCCGGCGTGTCAGGACGCCTTCTTCTGTACGGCCATTCCGGAACTTCTTGTGGGCAGGCGGAGATTGCTTCTCGAGCCGGTAGTGCCCCCGTGTCCTCAGTGGGCAGAAGAGCTTTAACACAGAGGTCACTGAGATTCTCCGTGCCCTCTGTGTTGAGGTTTTGGAGGCAGGAAGGACACGGAGAATCTCGTTTTGGTGGCGGCCACCGGGCCGCGCTGTGGACTTGGTGTGGGCTTCTCCTCGCAATCGTCTTGTTGCCAGGAAGGGCCTGGGCCGCGAGCGGGCTTGACCCGCAAGAAGTTCTCAATCAACTCCACAACGTTAAGGTGGACCCAGGCCAGGTCTATGTGCTGCGGCACGCGCAACTGATCCGTGACCGTGTGAAGCTGTTTTTCAACCGTGGCTACATCGGCTTTTTCACCAAAGCTGCCGGAGAAATCACCGGTGCTGTCTACATCGGGGAAGGGGAAATCCTGTTGATACCCCCCACGCGGGTGGAGAAAGAGAGTCTCGCTCGGTTCATTCACTCCACTATCCTCGAAGAACAGTTCACGATGGCCATTCTGCGCTTTACCGACCAGACCGCCAGGGAACTGATCGCGGTGGCGGGAAGGCCGGAGCCCGATGACCCGGAACGGCCGCCGGACTTTCCTCAAAAGTGGAACTCCGCACCCCGTCTCTTTGCTCTGGATGATTCGCCCCGCATCTTTGAGGATTTGCTGGGCGACCGCACCTTGCCGTATTTTCACGCGCGCTTAGAAGGGTCGAACCTTAAATGGTTCGAGGTAGTCGATGACGAACGATTCCCGGAAGCCGTGAGTGTGGTTGCGGCTCGCCGAAGCGATGATGAGCTATTCGCAGATCGCTGGTGTGCCTTTCCAAGTAAGAGCTCGGCGGCCCGTTTCGCAAATCTGGCGCCGGGGACGGTGAAAGTCCTTTCCTACGATATCGACACGCACCTCGAGCCTGACAACAGCATGACGGGGCGGGCGGAGCTTCTGTTGGAATCACTCTCGGCCTCGGACCGTGTGCTGACATTTGATTTCTCCCGCTTACTCAGCGTCTCAAAGGTTCTGGACGAGCGGGGAGAGAGTCTTGCCGTGTATCAATACCCTCTGCAGGAAGATATTGAGGCGGGTGACCGGAGCAAGGGCTGGATCCAGGTGGTCTTGCCCGCCCCAAACCCGGTGGGTGAGAGATTCCGCATCCGCTTCAATTACCAGGGGAACGTCATCACCGACGTGGGGAACAACGTGTTGTACGTGGGAGAGCGAGGGAGCTGGTATCCGAACCTGGGGATTGGATCTCCAGCTTCATTCGACCTCAAGTTTGATTATCCCGAGAGCCTCACCCTGGTCGCCACGGGAGAAAGGATCGAAGAGAAGACTGCGGAGGGCCGGACTCGCAGTCGGTGGCGCTCGGACGGCGTGTTTCGAATTGCAGGCTTCAATCTGGGACCCTATCATTGGGTCGAGCGCCGCGTGGGAAAGACGATGGTTGAAGTGTATGCGACCCGTGAGGCGGAAGCGGCGCTGGAGGCGCGGCACACGCGGAGGTTGGTCCCCCACTTCGTGCCCCCCTTACCCTCGCGAGAGCGGGCCCCGTCGTTCCCGATCAGTCCCGACATGGTTCCTCCCTTGGCGCCCGCTGCTTTGCTGCAAAGCGTGGCAGAGAGCGCCGCCCAAGCTCTTCAGTACTTCGAGAGTTTGTTTGGCCCATTTCCTTACTCTCGCCTCGCCATCTCTCAGATTCCCGGCGACTTCGGACAAGGTTGGCCGGAACTGGTCTATCTTCCTACCCTCTCGTTTTTGCGGAAGTCGGAGCGTTACGAGCTGGGCTTACCGGAAAAGGCCGAGGATCTTCTTAGCCACGGCATGGTGGCCCACGAGATTGCCCACCAATGGTGGGGCAACTTATTGGGTTGGAAGACCTACCATGACCAGTGGCTTTCCGAAGGGCTCGCGACCTACGCGGCGGCGCTCGACCTGTCCAGACAAAAGGACGGCGATCACAGATTCCACGAACTCCTGCGAGGCTACAAACTCGACCTGCTCAGCAAGGGCAAGAGCGGGATGATCAACGAAGCCAGCGGTCCCATCTGGCTCGGCCAGCGACTCTCCAATTCTCTCACGCCGGGCGGCTACGACAACATCGTGTACAAGAAGGCTTGCTGGGTTTTACACATGTTACGAGGGCTGATGAGTGATCCCTCCACAGGCTCCGACGCGAGATTCTTCCGCCTGCTGCGCGATTTCGTCGCCACTTATCGAGGAATGGATGTTTCAACGGAAGACTTCGTGCGCCACGCGGAAAAGTACATGACGCGCTCGAGCGACCTCGAACACGATCGCCGGCTCGACTGGTTTTTCAATGAGTGGGTGTATGAAACCGGTGTCCCAACTTACAAACTGCAATCCAGCGTCAAGCAACTTTCCTCGAAGAGATTTTTGGTCCAGGGGACCATCACACAGAGCGGCGTCTCGAGCGATTTCGAAATGCTGGTGCCTGTTGTGGCCGAGGTGGGCAAAGACAAGAAGGCCAGCTTGGGCCGCGTTCCCGTCAGCGAAGACGGGGGGCGATTCAAGTTTACAACCACAGAAAGGCCGAAGCGGCTGGCCATTGACGAGGATAACCTGCTCGCCATCTCCGAGCGGTGATGCCAGGCAAAGATGGTATGAAGAGTCGCGGAATGCACGCTCGCACACGGCATTCTGAGGAATAATGGGGCAGGGAAACCCGCACCCGCCAGGCGTATGTCCCTAAGGCTGCTCCTACCCCGGGGGCCAGCGGAACACCCGCCCGCCAAGAAGGTGGAGGTGAAGGTGGAAGACGGATTGGCCCGCCAATGAACCCGTGTTGATCACTGTCCGATAGCCCTTAGGTTCCAGACCCCGCTCGCGCGCCAGTTGTGCAGCCACCATGAACAGGCGCCCGAGGAGCGGAGCATCGTCGCGGGTGACATCTTTCAACGAAGTCAGGTGTTTGCGTGGAACAATGAGTGTATGGATGGGCGCTTGCGGGTTGGTGTCCTCAAACGCCACGATTTCATCATCCTCGAAGACAATCCTGGCTGGTACGCGTCGCTCGATGATTCGGCAGAAAATGCACTGGTCCATCGTCTAATTCAACCTCACCACGAATGTCTCCGTCGCCAGGTTCGCCCTGCGGAGGCTTTGTGCCAGCGCGCGCACAGCGTCTTCGGTGCTCTCGTGACCAACGCGGACGCGGTAAAAGAGGCCGTCGCCGCGATCGAAGTCCTGAATGATGACCGGCCCGAATTGAGATTCGATCCGCTCCTTCAACCGCTCAGCGTTGTTCCGGTCCTTAAAAGCCCCCACCTGTACCGCGAAAATTCCGGGAATCGCCCCGCCCGCCCCATATCCCAGAATCTTGAGGCGTACCGGGGCAATGGACGGCATGTGCATGGCCTGAGCTGCCGCATAAGACAGGTCGATAATGCGTCCTCTAACGAAAGGCCCGCGGTCGTTAATTCGCACCGTCACGTCGTGGCCGTTCTCGAGGTCGTGAACATCTACCCTCGTGCCGAACGGCAACGTGCGGTGGGCGGCGGTCATGTCGTACATGTTATAGATTTCGCCGCTGGCGGTTGGACGCCCGTGATAGGGATGACCGTACCAGGAAGCGATTCCTTGGGTCGCCAGAGTGGGTCGATACCGGTGCAGGCAGCCGGTCGAAAGCAAGATGACACTTCCCACGGCAACCATCCGCACCGCCAGCCGCAGATCGGTTCGGTTCGATTTCCAAGCCACGCTACTGGCCACTTGGTCCAGGCTCTTCCTTCTCCAGGTTCTCCGCCAACTTGGCCAGATGTTGGGACGCCCTGCGGAGCAGCGTGGCCATTTCCTGGCGAGTTGCAGGCTTCAGCTTCTTGTCGAGAAAGTCCGCCAGTTTTGTTACTTCACGATCCACCGCACGTCCGGCTTCTTCGAATTTCATCGCCCCTCCCGTTCTCACCCGTCTCTATTCTAATCAACACGCAGGCAGGGGACAAATGAATTTCGGGTAGTGGCGCAGTTTGTTCTAGAGGCGGCTTCCCGAAACGGCCGGGACGGGTTACGCCGCCACGTGGCGGGAATTGCCGATTCTCGATTGCCGATTGGCGATTGGCGGTTGCTGAAGGACGGCGGAGGATGTTCCAATACCAGCTTTTCAATCGGCAATCAGCCCGCCGCGGCGGGTCAATCACCAATCACAAATCGCCAATCACCAATCGGCAATGAAAACCTGGTCTTTGGTTGCGGCTATGCCGCGCTGCACAACTACCGAATTTCCTGACGGGCCGGAATGTGCCTGGGCTATAATTGATTTTGCCGCCGGTGTCAGCAGGCAACATGAATGGAACTTCCTCCTAAACTCTGGTTTCAACTGGAAAGACTGAAGAAAGCACTCCGTTCCATATTCGGCACTTCGAAGCAGAATTACGATACTTCGCATCGGATGTGCTCGAACTGTCGCGCCCTGGTTGAACGCGGTGCGTCGGTGTGCCCGTTTTGCGGAGAGAAATTAGGGTCGGCCCGGGCGCGTTCCTCCCCAGCCGTCCCCGGCAGAATTTTGGGCGTAATCCCCATTCCTTCCACGGCCACCTCGGTGGTTGTGGCAGTGACTATCGCCATTTACGCCATCTCCTGGTACATGACAGCCTCCTCAGCGTCGGCCCAGCTCAACCCGATATCTGCCATGGGCGGCATCAGCGGCGAGGTGCTGCTGCGCCTCGGCGCCAAGAGTCCTTACATCCTGGTCGGGCAGTGGTGGAGACTTGTGACGGCCATCTTCCTGCACGCTGGGTTGCTGCACATCGGGTTCAATCTCTGGTGCCTTTTCGATCTTGGGCCGGAAGTTGAGTCGCTGTTTTCGACTACCAAATTCGTCGTGTTCTATCTGGTTTCGGGGGTGGCGGGATTCCTCTTGAGCCTTTGGTGGAGCCCCTTCGGGATGTCGGTGGGGGCTTCAGGCGCGATCCTGGGGTTGATCGGCGTCCTGATCGGCGTCAGCTTCCATCATGGTCACCTTGGCAAGGAATATCGTGGGCGACTTTGGCGCTGGGTGATCTACATTCTGATCTTTGGCCTTTTCTTTGCCGTCGATAACGCGGCCCACATCGGCGGCCTGGCCACCGGGGTGCTCCTTGGATACCTCGTGTCGGAAGGCGAAGCTGAGACTCAAGCCGGCCAAAACCTGTGGAACCTCCTCGCCGTGCTGTCAATCGTGCTCATCGCCGGCTCCTTTGCCCTTATGGCTTTACAGTTGGGCCAGCCCCTTCGTTAGGCTCCGAGCCAGAATCTCCCCCACGAATTTGAAAATTGAGCAAATCCATCGCTAAGACGAAATCCGACCAATGGTGGGCGCTCCTGCCGGATGTGTGGTTCCTGATCAGGCCGCGCCGGGGCCTGCTGGCCGTCGGCTTCTGTGTGATGGCGGTGAACCGCGTGGCAGGGCTTGTTCTGCCGGCGTCCTCGAAGTTTCTGATTGATGACATTATCGGAAAGCGTCACCTGCAACTCCTGGTTCCACTGGTGCTGGCGGTACTCGGCGCCACGGCGGTGCAGGGGGTTTCTTCTTTCGCCCTGACGCAACTCCTCTCCAAGGCTGCCCAGCGGCTTATTGCTGACCTGCGATGCCAGGTGCAAGCCCACATCGCGCGGCTGCCGGTGGCCTTCTATGACTCCAACAAGACCGGTGTCCTCGTGTCGCGCATCATGAGCGATGTGGAAGGGGTGCGAAACCTGATCGGTACCGGGCTTGTGGAGTTCGTGGGGGGACTGCTGACGGCGACGTTGGCCTCGATCATCCTGCTGCGCATAAGCGTTGTCATGACGGGCCTGGCTTTTCTGATTCTTCTCGGGTTCGGGCTCGCCCTCCGCAAGGCTTTCGGAGTGATCCGTCCGATTTTCCGCGCCCGCCCCAAGATCAACGCCGAGGTTACAGGACGGCTGACCGAATCGCTGGGCGGGGTGCGGGTGGTGAAGGGCTACCACGCCGAGGCGCGGGAAGCGAAGGTCTTTGCGGCGGGGGTGCGGCGGCTCCTCGACAATGTTCTGAAAACCCTGACCGCCACTTCCCTGATGAGTCTTTCTGCGACCACGCTGCTGGGCTTGGTCAGCGCCCTGATTATGTACCTGGGCGCCCGTCAAATCATTGCCGCACACATGACGCTCGGCACTTTTGTGACCTACACCATCTTTCTGGGACTCCTGGTGGCTCCGGTTTTCCAGATTGTCCTGATCGGCACGCAGATCACGGAGGCCCTCGCAGGACTTGAACGCACGCGCGAAGTCCTTAGTGAGCGCCCGGAGGACGAGGACTCGGCGAGGTCGCTGCGCCTGGATTACATTCAAGGTCAAGTGGTCTTTGAGAATGTCAGCTTCGCTTATGAAGCAGGGAAGACGGTCCTGAACGACCTCAGCTTCAAATCCCAGCCGGGTACGGTCACCGCCCTGGTCGGGCCGTCCGGGTCGGGGAAGTCCACCATGATGGGGCTCATCGCGGCCTTCTACACACCGAGCGCCGGAAGAGTGCTGGTGGATGGAATTGACTTGGCCAAGGTGCGCCTGGACTCCTACCGCACCCGGCTGGGAGTTGTCTTGCAGGAAACATTCCTGTTCGACGGAACCATCCGGGAAAACGTCGCGTTCTCACGCCCGGACGCCTCAGAGGAACAAATCCTCGCGGCTTGCCGCATCGCCCGCGTGGATGAGTTCGCGGAGACATTCGAGAAGAAGTACGAAACACTGGTCGGCGAGCGGGGTGTGAAGCTCTCTGGCGGCCAACGCCAACGTGTTTCCATCGCGCGCGCCATCCTGGCCGACCCGAGAATCCTGATCCTCGACGAGGCAACGTCGAGCCTGGATTCCGAATCCGAGGCCATGATCCAGGAAGGGCTTTCTTACTTGATGCGCGGCAGGACCACCTTCGTTATCGCGCACCGCCTCTCAACCATCCGGCGTGCGGACCAAATCCTCGTGGTGGAGGGGGGACGCCTCATCGAGCGAGGCACTCACGAGCAACTCTACGCTGCCGGCGGACGCTATTACGAGTTGTACACCAAGCAGCACGGAGTCGAGTCTAACCTCTTCCTCGCCCCGGGTGAAGGCGACAAGGTGCGGGAAAGCGCAGTGCCGGCGGAACCCACTGCCAGCGCGGAACGAGAGGGGACGATCCCCAACGCCGTGCGCCTGCTGCGCGGGCGGGATGGATAGGTATATACTTGTCAACATGGAAAAAATAAAAATCGAGCAGCACGGTTTTGTGGGGGATCTTCTGGGTTTGGGCATGGCTCTTCACCCTCGGGTTTCTACACCTGACTTTTTGGAAGGGTGTGCTCGGGATTGTATTGTGGCCGTACTATCTTGGTACGTGGCTCAGCTCGCTGCCGCACTAATCAGGATCGGCCATTTCATGAAAATGTAGGACAGCCCGCTTGTCGTTGTAGAACTCCCCCACTACCAGAAGGGCCGACCCGTTGACAGCGAGGGAACATTGGAGATATCGTTAAGCGTACGTCTGGAGGTTACATCAATGGCAAAGCTGCCCGACATCATTCCTGTTACCGACCTTCGACAAGACGCAGCCGCCGCCTTGAAGCACCTCAAGTCATCGAGGCAACCTGTCGTCATTACGCAGCGGGGAAGGGCCGCGGCGGTTCTTCTGAGCATGGAAGCCTACGAGCGCAGTGAACACGAGCGCCAACTTCTGCATCTCCTTGCACGGGGCGAGCAAGAAATCACGGCTGGGAGGGGATTCGATCTGGATGAGGTCCTGGTTGAGGCTGACGCTCTTCTTGCCGGTGGCCCAAAGTGAAAGTCCGGTTCACACCCTCCGGACGAATCCAGTTTCTCAAGGCAGTGTCCTATATTCTGCAGGACAATCCGAAAGCAGCCATCCAGTTCCGTAAGAGAGCGGAGCACGTATTGCAACGCCTCACGCGATATCCGGAGTCCGGTCGACTTATTCCAGAGTTTCCGGATCTTCCCTTTCGCGAGGTGATTGTTCGGCCCTATCGTTTTTTTTACCGTCGTGAGGACAGGACCATTTGGGTGGTCGCATGCTGGCATGGAGCATAGTTGCCGACGGAACCGAGCAATTTAGCGGCCATAGCGGCTGCGGACCCTTCGTTTAACCTCTTCCCACGCAAGTCCTAAGGCCGGGTTGTCCAGCAGATTTGCCTTCCTCCGAGCCAGCTCGTGCTTCTGCCAGTCAAAAACTGGTACCGCCTCGGGCGTGGATGCAAGGTCGTCCCACAGATCTTCCACAAGCTGGAGCTTTTCCGAGGGGCTCAGGTCAAAGATCGCAGTGGCGCTGGGGCTCATGTGAAATCTTCGAACTCATTATCTCAGAATTTGAGGGCATCGTCTACGGTTCGACCGATTTTTCTTTGCATCTGGAAGGAAGGAGATTATTGCGCCGGCATCGTAAGGCTCGCGTCCACGGGTTCGTACATGACGGCGGATGGATGGTGACTTTCCTCGAAGGCCGCGATGCGGTGCGCAAGGCGCATGGTCAGCCCGATATCATCAAGGCCTTTCAGCAGGCATTCGCGTCGGAAGGGATCGATTTGGAAGGAGAATCTGAGCCCAAAGTCATCTGTAAGGGTCTGATTTTCGAGGTCAACGGCCAGCCGGTATCCCTCATTTTTCTCGGTCCGCTGGAATAATTCATTCACTTCGGCGTCGGGCAGTGTGACCAGGAGCACGCCATTCTTGAAGCAATTGTTGTAGAAGATGTCGGCGTAGCTGGGCGCGATAACGGCGCGGAAGCCGTAATCGAGAATCGCCCAGGGAACATGCTCGCGGCTGGAGCCGCAGCCGAAGTTGGCGCGGGCCAACAGAATTGATGCGCCCTTGTAACGGGGATAGTTCAGCACGAAGTCCGGATTGGGCGTCTTGCCGTCGTCGACGTAGCGCCAGTCGTAGAAAAGCACGCGGCCAAAGCCTTCCCGCGTGAGCCACTTCAGAAACTGCTTGGGGACCATCTGGTCGGTGTCAACATTAACCCGGTCGAGCGGGGCTACAAGGCCGGCATGTGTGGTGAAAGGCTTCACCGAGCATGACCCCCAACAACAAGTGACGAGTGACGGGAATTAGCGCTGTCGCGATAGCGACCAGTCGGAATCAATGTCGCGTTAGCCATCCCGCGATTATACAGATAAGCCCAAGCTCTTTTTTTCCGGCCATCTTCCAGGGTCACTGAAACAAGTTCTCTAACGAATAGACTTTTCTTGGGGTCCAGTGGGGAGAACTCTTCGTATTTGTCGAGAATTTTCAGCGCAAGATTCGGATCGCGGAGTCGATACAACTCACCGCTCACACGTTGGCCGGGCTCCGCTCCGGGAACCCTGGCGCCTGGGTAATCGCCGAGGTCGTACAACCTGGCCCTGATGGTTCCTATTCGGACGAACTCCGCTTCCACCTTCCGCTGCCAGTCTTCGCGAAAGCCCTTCATCAGCGTTCCATAAACAAAAAGAAGTGGAGTGGACTTCGCCACATTTGGCCTGCCGCTCACTTGCAGCCTACCTCCAACGAGCTACTCCACGGAACCAACGTTCCACTCGCGGATGTCCACGAAGTGGCCTTCGATGGCGGCAGCGGCAGCCATCATGGGGCTGACCAGGTGAGTGCGGCCACCCTTGCCCTGGCGTCCTTCGAAGTTTCTGTTCGATGTGCTGGCGCTGCGCTCGCCGCTGGGGAGCACGTCGGCATTCATCCCGATGCACATGCTGCAACCGGCATCGCGCCACTCGAATCCCGCTGCGCGGAAAATTTCATCCAAGCCTTCCTTTTCCGCCTGAGCTTTCACACGCCTGGAGCCGGGAACGACCAGCGCGCTTTTCAGTGTCTTCGATACCTTCCTGCCCGCCGCAACACGCGCTGCTAGGCGCAGGTCTTCAATGCGGGAGTTGGTGCACGAGCCGATGAACACGTAATCAAGCGGGATATCGACGATGCGTGTTCCCGGCTGGAGGCCCATATACTCGAGGGCGCGCTCGGCGGCTTTGCGGTCCACAGGGTCCGAAAAACTGCTCGGATCGGGCACCTTTCCCGTAACCTCCGCGACCATTCCTGGATTTGTGCCCCAAGTAACCTGGGGCGCGATCGCGGCCGCGTCCAATTCAAGCACCCGGTCGAAAGCCGCACCGGGGTCCGAGGGCAAAGACCCCCAATAGTCGACGGCGATTTGAAAATCCTTGCCGCGTGGAACGAAGGGACGCCCTTCCAGGAACGCGAACGTGGTGTCGTCCGGTGCTACCATTCCTGTGCGTGCCCCGCCCTCGATGGTCATGTTGCAGACCGTCATCCGGCCATCCATGGACAGGGCGCGGATCGCCTCTCCGGCATATTCGATGGCGTGTCCGGTCCCCCCCGCGATGCCAATCTTGCCAATGACGGCGAGGATGATGTCCTTTGCCGTCACGCCCGGGGTGAGGCTTCCGTTGACCCGGACCACCATGGTCCTTGATTTGAATTGCGGGAGACATTGAGTGGCCAGGACGTGCTCAATTTCGCTGGTCCCGATGCCGAAGGCCAGCGCGCCGAAGGCGCCGTGGGTAGCCGTGTGACTGTCACCGCAAACGATGGTCTGGCCCGGCTGAGTGATGCCGAGTTCCGGTCCAATCACATGCACGATCCCCTGATTGGGATTCTGCATGTTGAAGAGCATGATGCCCGTTTCGCGGCAGTTGCGCTCCAGGGCCTCAAACTGCGCGGCCGCCACCGTATCCAGCAAAGGGAGGTGTCGGTCCTTGGTAGGCACGGAGTGGTCCATGACCGCAAACGTAAGGTCCGGTCGCCGCACCTTGCGTCCCGCCGCTTTCAGGCCGGCGAAAGCTTGCGGGGATGTTACTTCGTGGACGAGATGGCGGTCGATATAAATGAGCGGGGGTTGCCCGAGCTCTTCAGCCACCAAGTGGGCATCCCAGATCTTTTCGTGCATTGTGCGTGCAGGCATAATTTCTAGCGGCGGGCTGCGGTGCAAACGCCCCGAACGACAGATTATACGCGAACCTGCGACTTCTATCAAATTAGCGGTAATCCAGGTATTGGGGCATCAGAGTGTTGCTGGTGGATTGAGAGTGGCTCGGGGGTGTTTATCTGGAATTGATTGTGGTGTGGGTTCGATCTGCGATAAGGCCGACGCGTCGTGACTGCAAGGCAGAATAGGCATCTGTCAAACCACTATTACGCCGGGTGGTGTGCTATTTTAACTTGAGGACTGTAAGAATAAAGCTGACGACCACAAGCAAACCAATGAAAGAGAATCCGATGCCCATCACCCACTGCATGGCTTTAACTGACTGGCTGAGACTGGCTACATTTTGCGTCAGTTGCCTCATCGACTCCGCCATCTCAGAAAGGGTTTCGGTTTCCAGCGTACGGAGGTAATCCTTGTCAACGCGTGGTATTTTCCCTTCCTTTTGTTCTGAACCTGGGACAAACGGTTTTTCCACCGATTTCGCCAACTGGTGAAATTCGACTGTGCAGAATGGCGCTGAGTACTCAAGAGTCAGGCTCCTAGGAGACGCATTGTACATGCCTATTACCAGGACTGCGTCAAATCCAGGATCAATCTGCAAACCGCTCAGAATCACGATGCCCTTTCTTGTATAGTAGGACTTGGCTCCAATGTGACCAGCTATATCATGGGGTAGGTGAAGATTTTCATGTGTGGTCACCAAGGCGAACTCTCCGGGTTTCAGAGTTGCGCTTGCCGTCCGCGCGAGATCGATTTCGGTCTCGTTACTGCTGACTAGGAGTCGACTGCCAAAACGCATGTCGTAACTTGCGGCTTCCAGGCTGCTCTCCGAAAAGTTGTCGATTCGCAACTTCCCCAACTTCATTGCGGCTTTGATTTCGCCATCTGTCATGAGCATGGCCGGCCTCCTCGCAGCGGGAGACTTCTCTGAGCTAAGATGCTAGGTGAATAAAAAGCAAAAGTCCATCCAAATAACCCACTACAGTAATTCAGCCCGAAATTCGACACGGTTGAAGACTTCAGGCGGGCAGTAATATTGCAGGTTCCCGAAAATCTGACTCCTGACTTTTGGCTCCTGACTCCTGCTTACCAGTCGTCTCTGAGTGTGGTTTGAACCTGCCCATTTGAACGCGCTTTGAGTTAGAATCGAGCCGTATGATAAGGGGCGGAACCGTTTGCCTCTGGGGGTTCCGTAGTCGCCGCAGCGCCCGATGAGCCAACCTCCATTTTCGGTCTTCCTCGATATCTACGGCTACCGCGTCGCAATACGCAGTTCTCTATGCCCGGTGCTCGAAAACCTCGCCCAAGACTTCGCCTTTTTTAGAACCGAGGCGGAACCGGCGGACTCACATACCATCGAGTTACTAGAGGGGGACCCGCCCTATGACAAGATATCGGATGCGAAGGCGGTGGTTTATACGCCCCGCAACGTCTCCTATCGCAGCGGCACCAGCACGATCATCGACTACTCGGGCCATGCCTTGGGTATTCACGAACCGGCCAACAAGTCCTTTCGACTGTTCAGTAGGGAGCCGGACTTCCTCTATGAGGCCGCCTATCTTTTCCTTCTATCTCAGGCTGGCGAGGCCTTGGATGCGCAGCACCTTCACCGCGTACATGCGCTGGGTATCAGCATTGGCGATTCCGCGGCGTTGGTCCTGCTCCCGATGGGTGGTGGGAAGAGCACGATGGCAGCTTCTCTTCTGCGCTACGGCGAAATCGGACTTCTTTCCGATGATTCTCCATTAATTGACGGGCAGGGCGACCTGCACGCGTTTCCATTGCGCCTCGGGATTCTTCCCGGTTCGGAAGGCGCGATCCCGCCCGAGCATCTCCGGCGGATCAACCGGATGGAGTTCGGCACCAAGATTCTGGTGAACTACTCGTACTTTGCCGGGCGGGTACGCCCGCGGGCGACACCGCGCCTGGTATTTCTCGGCGAACGAAGCCTGGCAAAGTCATGCTCCATTCGCCCCGCCACGACGGGGGCGGCGCTGCGTGCGATGATCGCGAACTGCGTCGTGGGCCTGGGCCTGTTCCAAGGCATGGAATTCGTGTTTCAGCGCGGGCCGGGCGAGGTATTCAAGAAGGCAATCGTTGCCTGGGCACGTCTGCGGGCGAGTTGGCACATGCTCCGGCGGTCGCGAAGCTACCACCTGGTCCTGGGCCGCGATCCGGAGGCCAACGCGCGCATGATATTTGATCTTCTGACCGCGGCAAACAACAACTACGCGGCGCCGCAGGGTGTCCGCTCGTGGCCTGCTGACAGCAGCCGCTCGGATAGGTGAGAGCCGATAAACCCCGCACCTCCGGTAACAAGAACTCTCATCGTCCTTCGAATAGATCGAAACCGTGCAACTCTTTCCACGCACCAAGGAACCGGCTCCGGCCCTCCGGTCCCTGCAATTGCGACTGGGGAAGAAACACCTTTCCATAGCTTTCCCCCAGCTCCGCTTCATCAGTGATCAGCTCATGCCTGCGGAAAAGTTGGTCGAGAGCGAAGGCGAGCGAGTAGAGCGCGTACGGATACGGCCGCAGGCAAAAGACACGATAAGACAGATACAGGAGATATTCCTTCAGCTTCTCTTTGACTTCTTCGAGGGCAGGCTCGCGCACTTGGTCACGCGTGGTCTCGTCACCGGCCAGACACTGGCCCATCGATTTGAACAGCCACGGGTCGATCAATGACACCCGGCTGAGACCGCCCAACCGAGCCCGCATTGACTGCTCGGTTCCGACCTGGAGGCTGAAGTCCAGCCCGTCAAACGCTGTCAGAATGCCGCTTATGCTCCTTGAACACTCCTCGGGGGTCACATGTTCGTCCAGATTGACCGCAACGTACGGCGCGCGTCTGTCAAAAAAGCACGGATACACCCACACACTTGCCAACCCTCTCAACCGGGACAGGGTCAAACCCGCGCGGTGCCATCGCTCTGAGAATGCGTTTCCGAACCGCACCTTTCCGGTCCGGACCTGGATCGGGCTGCCGCCGGCAGCAAGGTCAAGTCTCCGGTAGAACTGATCCCACAGCCTGACTTCCGCAGCCAAAACGTCATAAATCCCGCTGCCCGTGCCTGACGCAGGCTGTCCGGTGATCCGCACGCTGTCGATGTTCAGCTTTCTTCGTAGCAGTGCCCTTTGGAGGATATGACCCTTTCTCTTCTTCTGCACGACCGGAAGAACATAGCTGAGCAGGAAGGCTTCGGGGCTGTGGTCCAAGGGAGGCGGCCCTGTGCGGGAGGCGGCAGGGATCGCCAATTCCTCGCCATGGACGCGCCGCCAACTTTCCATCGGGTAAATGGACCGGAACGGGTAATGCGAAGCACACAGCCGATAGGCCGCCGCGGTGGCCGGAAGCGTAATACAGTCGAAGACTCTCAATATCCGCAAGCGGTCGCGGAGCCGGCGCGACAGCGGCAGCACATCGTCGAAGCTCGCACCATCCACGAAGAAGGTCAAATCGAAATCGGCCAACAGGACACCCTGCGCACCGCCGGCGGCGCTGTGGCGAAGGAAACAATGCCGGATCGCCTTGTGCCCGCGACAGCGCCGCTCGAGCCAGCGTTGAACAGAGACCCACACTAGGTGATCGATTGCGTTCATTACAAGTCACAAATGCTCTCTGCCAGGCCGGCTCTCGATCAGGTCCAGCAAGTTACCAAGGGTGAAAGGGTGTTTCTTTCGCGTCACACGGCGGTAGACCGGCGGCTTCACCCGCCATCCATCCCCACGCTGGTCCATGGGCTGGACGGCAGGGCCATCCGCCCCGATCCATTCCTCCCGAATCCGCTCCCGTGAAACGTCCTGATCCAGAAAGGCCCCAGCCTTCGTGTAGGGAATCAAGGGATAGCCCAGTTGGTCGATGCGCAGCGAAAGCAACACGGAATTGAGAATCGATGTCGCCTTTGCCCGCAACTCTACGAAGGAATCCGCCACGTACGGCTTTCTGCGATACCACTCGTTGGTCAGATTAGAGAAGATCAGTTGCCGCATCTGCTCCGAGCAGGGAGCGTCCTTCCTAAAAAGACGGACAGAGGGATCAAACTCGGAGAGCAGCAATCTGTCAATTGAGTTTTCATCGAGACCTACCACTGATGAAAGTTGCTCGATGATTTCTCCGGCAACGAGAAAGAAGTGGGTACGGATGTAAGGAATCAACAGATTCCCCATGATCTCCGCTCCCGGCGGAAGCGTTCGGCGCTTTCCAAGGATCGCCTTCCGCATGAGAACGCATTCGAGTGTATTCGCCTGGAATGCGATCCTCTGCATTGCGGATTGTGTCAGAAACGTGTCGTTGACCAGCAACCAAACATCCGGCCGCTTCCCCTGGTTTCTCAGGTACTCGATCCCTCTCTGCCATCCCGAGAACTCTAGATAACGGTTGTCACCGCTGATGGCATACTCACGGGGTGCCGTCTGCCGGGCGCAAGGAGACTCCGGAGCGGAGTTGTCCACATATACAATGGTCTTTCTCCAGGGGAGTCTGGCAAGTAACCGCTTCAACGCTAAGATCGGCTTATGTTTGTCGTATGACGGCCCGGTTTGAAAGAGCAGATAGACCACTGCAAGTTCGGGCTCTTCCATCGTGCGGTTAGGATTCTGCACCGTCCGTACCTCCTGAGAGGAGAAGCAATTCCGACCATATCGTTTTCCGCATGGAGTTACACCGTCCTGTTCGAATCGCTCGCTCTTGCAGCCGTGCGAGGGTGTCGCGGCCGGTAATCAGACGCTCGAATGCCGCGAGGACATCGCTCTCATTCGTTGTATCCACCACGAGGGAGTCTTCACCGTCGCTGGCAAATTCGCGCGTAGCGCCCTCGGCAGGAAGGATGGCCGCGCAGCCTGCGGCCATTGCTTCAAGACCCAACTGTCCGGTGGCCCGATACGTCGAGAGATCTGCGAAGATATCGGCTTCCCGCAACACGTTCCCCATCTGCCGCCTCTTCAGGCCGGACAAACATCTCAACTCGAACCCCTGCGCCTCTTCGATCTCATCCAGCTCTTCGTCGGTGCAGCCAAAAACGCGGATGTCCACTCTGGCTCCGTGCTTTATGGCAATTGTGCGGAGGATGCGAAGCGCACTTTTCGCGTTGCCACTGGGCACTCCGGTGCGGATCGGAGAAACGATCACTAGGGGCCGGGAAGGATCGGCACAGGGCGTGCCAAGTCTGTTGAAGAGAGATCGGTCCAGACCTGTGGCGACTCTGTCTGCCTTGATCCGGTGCCGCTGCCACATGGTGCGGCAGAGCCACTGGCTGCGGGCGAAGACGCCCATCTGCGCCGCCTTCGCGAAGCTTTGCTCCGCCGCGGCCCGACACGATTCGTCCGACAAAGACCACGGCTCGTAATCCTGGAGGTAATACATGGGGCGCATGCCAGGTACTTTACGATGGGCCGCCATCAGTATCCGGCTGGAGTGAGCGTCGGTGGCAATCACAGTGTCGAAGCGGGTGGCGAGTTCCACCAGCTGGCCCTCGTCGTCCGAGGCAGTCAGTACGTCGGATAGCTCTGGAAACTCCTGATCCAGCCTGTGCCTTCCGGCGCTTCCGATCGCCGCGTGGACGCGAATCCCACAGTCGCGCAAACCGATGATCTCGAGTGGGACGGGATCAAGGCCAAGCCCAACTCCGGTCGAGTCGGAAAGAAGGAATAGGACGGTTTTGCCGAGAACACGCTCCAAGGCGGCAGCGGCGGATGCGACGCCCGCGAAATCCTCCATCGCTGCCGGCCACGAGGGAGCAGCAAACGCGTCCCATAGCGGATCGTTCCCTGCGGTGAGCTCAAGCGAGCAGCCGGTCACATAGGATCCCGCTGCCAGGCCAATACAAATCGGCTCCGACCGGCTGCTGCCGGCGCTGCTCGCGTGTCTCCAGGAGGCCAGCTTCGAGAAGGCGCTCCGCCGGATCGCGAAGGCCGAGTAACCCGCGAAGGGACTCGTACTGCGGATGAACTCACCAGATAATGCCGAGTTTTCCAAGGCTGTGGCAAGCAGTTCGGCATTCGCGGCGGCGGCAAAGCGGCAGGCAACCGGATCGGATATTCGGGCCCTCGCCAGGCTGGCACTCAAATGTTGGCTCGTCAGCGGGACCACAACGTCAAGAGCCTCATCGCCGTCGAGATACTCAACCATCTGGCGCAGAGAGTTTCTGGCCGCCACGGCAGTGCCATCCAGGACGACCAGATAATCCGCGCGAGCTCGATCGATACCCTTGACCACGGACCTCCAATAGCCAAGATGATCGAAGTTCTCGATCATTACTGCGCCATGCGTGCTTGCGAATTTCTCGAGTAAGCAGGCGACATCATGATTCTGTTCCGCTTCTTTGACGATCAGGAAATCACGACCGGGGAAGCTCCGCAAAGCCGAGTCCACGCATGCACGCAGGATATTCACGGGAGAGTGAGCATAGATGACGACCTCGACATGTGGCTCGGCCCGCCGGTCTTTACTGGAACGATCTGAGTGATTGATATGCCATTTCATGACCGTAGTACTTGCGTGAACGCCTCCAGGTAAGCCTCACCCTGTTTTTCCATTGAGAACCTTGGAACCACTTCCTCTCGCGCCACCGCTCCGATCCTTTGGCGAAGGACTGGGTCGTCTCGCAGGCCTTCGATGGCATCTTGCCATTCGTCGGCCGTAGACGCAATGAAGCCATTTACATTGTTCCGGACAATGCCGAGATATGACGGAACGGGGCTGGCGATGACCGGCATTCCCAGTGACATAAACAGGACCAGCCGGTTTGCGCTTTTCACTCGCACTCCCTTATCGATCCGCGGCCACGGAATAATGCCGGCATCGCAACTCAAGATGTCGCGCAGGACGGTTTCCTGGCTCCAGGGGAGGTACTCGAAATCGAACGGACTGTTGCGAAAGACCCTGGAGCCGGGATACAGAGCTTTCAGCATCTCCGCGCTCGGACCAATGATCTTGAGAGACACGCCCTCCGGAAGCGTCTCAAGGCACGGCACGCGGTCCCAAACACGATTGGTGACCATACAAAGCGTCAACTTGCGTTCCCGGTGGTGGATCTTCCGCGCAGATGGGTCGTGCTCGTAGCCGTCGAACACTGGAAACATCTTCTGACGGTATCGCCCCGGCAGCACTTTAGAGAACTCCGCACTGGGAGCGAGGATTGCGGCGGCGTGTTTGACGAGTTTCCTGCTGAGAGGAAGATCGCTAACGGCGTACACTAGCCTGATATCCAGTTGCCGGCACCGCAGGATAAGATGATTCAGCGCCCGCCCGGAATCGAGCTTCACAATGACGAGCAGATTGATATTGTGGCGCAGAACCTCGTTGACTTGTTCCAGTTCCAGATTGATACTTGCCGCATAGCGCTGCTGCGGGCGGAATAGTATTTTGGAGCGGATTCCGCGAGACAACAGGAACCGATGCATGTTATACCCCATGAACCTGGAACTTGCGGTCTCTTCGCTTCCATTCAAAAGCCAGCCCACACTCAGCGCCGAACGGTCCGGATGAGAATGCCCCTCAACGTGGAACAGGAAATTGTTGTAGACGTATCCGGGTATGGTGGCGTAGCTCAACTTATTGCGGTACGCGACGTAGTTAAAGCTCAACTGGTCCCGGATACTATGGCGCTCGATTTCGGCCCACCAGTCTTCCATGGTCCGCTTCACATGGGCCAGGTGATGGCGCCGCAGGATAACCGTACAGGTAGCGAGGCCATTATGGGCGGGATACCCTTCACTCCGGTACGCGGCTTCCTGGCGCCTGATGTCGTCGGCATTGCCCTTGCCGTAGCGAATGCACGCCTGCATCTCGTCATAGATACAGTCCCGCGAATAGTGAGCGAACATCGCGATATCGACGTTTTCCAGGTATTTGTAGACGAGATATCGCGGATCGACCGCGGGTATGTGCGTTCCGTCGACCCAAAGACTGCACTGGTATTCTGAGAGGAAACGATGGGGCACGATTTTGTAGATCCTCGCCGCCTTCCTGGGGTCGCCTTCGCTCACCACGGTCACGATCTTCCATGCGCGGGAGGTGAGCTTCGGGTTATCCGTAAAGCAGAGAAAGTCCACGTTGTGAAAGCTTGGCGCATCCTGCAGCTCGTCTTTCCCGCCAAAAATCGCGGTGTAGACGACCATCTTTCCCGCGCAATCGAGGTCGGCTGCAGCGACCCGGCGATCCAGGATACGTCGAGCTTGCCAGTTTGCAAGCGAATTCGCTACAAGCGCCGCAACCTGCACGGGCAGGGTGAGAATTCCCTTAAGCACGGACGTAGCGGGAAGGATCTGCGGGGACATCTCAGGTTAATGATCGCTTTCAGGCGACTTGATCGCCAGGCGCTGCAGCATACGCTGGCAGGGTGCTTGATGTTACCGGTCGGCCAGGTGCAGCACGAGTCCGGCAGCGAACGCGCCGGAACTGTAGATATAATTCTCCAGCGTGCATTGCAAGCACACGAAGTTATTAAAAATCAATAGGCCCTAATTGTCAACAGAGTCAGTTTTGGCAGTAGGAGACCGAGACTCGAGGGCGGTTGCGAATGAGATATCCCCTATTCTATCTGACCAAACAATGGGCCGCCGCTTGTGGTCGTACTTGCTGTCGAAGGGATTTCCTGAAAAAAGTCACAGGCGCTTGCACCGCTTATGCGGGCTTGGCAACCCGTGATGCAGCAAGCGGGGCGAAGGCTCCCGAGAGGAAAAGAGACATGGTCCATTGGCAAGCACACACCATTGCCAAGATTCCGAACGGCTACCAGGTGGCGGTTGCCGATGTCAACGGCGATGGCAAGCCTGACATCCTGGCGTTAAGCTCCGTGGAGAGCATTGTGGAATGGTATGAGAATCCTTCCTGGAAGGCTCGGCCCATCACCACGGCAACCCGTCAGAACATCAGCCTGGCGCCGCTGTTTCGCAATGGCTATCCGCAGCGCGGCTTGGCGCTGGCCAACGACTTTGCACTTAATGACAGCACCTATGGCGGAAGTCTTTGGTGGGTGGAACCGGGGAATTCGTTAGACTCCGAATGGTCGCTGCGCTTGCTCGGCCGCATGCCCAGCTCGCACCGATTGCGCTGGGCGGACCTGGATGGGAGCGGCCGCCTGGGGTTGGTGGATGTTCCCTTGTTGGGTTATGGTGCGAAGGAGCCGGACTACAAAGTCGCGGCGCCACTCACCTGGTTCGAACCTCCGGAGCCACTCCTGCGCGGGCACGTATCTGCCACTGACGCCGGCAAGGGTGAGTGGCTTTCCCACCTGATTGACGACTCTCTGACGGTCGTCCATGGCGTCCTCATCATTGACTGGGACAACGATGGCCGCGATGAAATCCTGACTGCCAGCTTCGAAGGCGTCCACCTCTTCCGCTCCACCGGGACGGGCCCCGACCTCCTTTGGACGAAGACCCACCTCGCTGCGGGCGACCAGGTTTCACGCCCCCATCGCGGGTCGAGCGAAATCGGCGTCGGCAGGCTGGAGGGGCGGCGTTTCCTCGCCACTATCGAGCCCTGGCATGGCGAGCACGTGGTTGTTTATACGCAAGGCAAACCGGGCGATTTGTGGAGTCGCCATCCGATTGACGACAGTTTGCGCGACGGCCACGCCCTGGTGTGCGCCGACCTCAATGGCGACGGCAATGATGAAATCGTGGCGGGTTTTCGCGGTCCAGGGACCAGCCTCTATGTGTACTACGCCTCAGACGCCTCCGGCTTGAAGTGGGAGCGCCAGACGCTGGATACTCAGATGGCGGCGTCAGGAGTGGTCGTTGCCGACCTCAAGGGCGACGGCCACGCGGGTGTTGTGGCCATCGGCGCTTCGACGGCAAACGTGAAGTGGTATGAGAATCTGGGCGCCTGAGCATTGAGTGATTGGTTCATTGAGTCATTGAAAAAATGAGCCGTCGCCCAAGAAGGGAACTTCAGGACGTGCCAGGAAGATCACGAACGTCAGCCCCCCAAGGACCACCACGAATTGAATGAGGAAGATGATAAGCAAGACTATGTGCAGCACTGAGTTCTCCTTCGCAGTTCGAGCCGGGTGCTTTCCCCTGCACATTTAACCTATCGGCACAGGCAGGCGGTTTGATGAGGAAAAGCGGAGGTCTCTCTCAGGACTGGTAGGGCCGGGGCTTGTCCCGGCCTGGCCCCTCGAGTTTCTACATTCTCCCCTCTCCCCCTTGGGGGAGAGGGGCCGGGGGGTGAGGGGGTCAATGCCCTCCTGGTTCATTTGCACTTCGAGGCATTGAAGACTGAAAGGATTGCTTGGCAGGCGTGCGGCAGGTGATGGAGTCTGTTACGGCTGGCGGTTCGGTGGGTGACGGCGCATGATGACAGCCGTACCGTCCCCAAACTTGTATTGGACCTCGTCCATGAGCTGTTGGATCAGATACACTCCGCGGCCACTTTCGCGATAAATGTTTTCCCCCATGGTTGGATCCGGGAGCTTACTCGGGTCAAACCCGCTACCGGAGTCTTTGACGACGATGAGTATTCCGCCACCTTCCTCAATAGCCACGCACGTTCGCACGTACTTTTTGGGGTCGCTGCGATTGCCATGAAGGATGGCGTTCATGAGCGCTTCTTGCAGGGCAAGCTGGACATTCGCCAGATCGTGAGAACAACCATTTTCTTCGAGCAAACCAAGGACCCTGGAAACAAGGCCTTCAATATGGCGAGTGTCCGAAGGAATCAATTCGTCCAACTTGACGACCAGCTTATCCTGGTCAAACTCGCACTGGGGCGGGATGTGCTTCAAGTCCGGCATAGCACGGGCTTTTCTGCGCCAATAAAAACTCTACCACACCATTGGAGAAAAGTGGGCGGAAAGTAGTAGGTAGGAAGCAGAAAGAAATCGCCAGAAACATGAATCTGTGGCACCCTCTGGCATGGTAGAGTTCTCACTGACCACTGAAACTGAGGAGAACACTATGAAAGAATCATCCGAACTCGAGAAGCAGGCTGCTTACCACATTGCCGCCTTGATGGCGGCCGCAGCCAGAACGGCTCCCAAGACGCGCGGCGTTGACAATATCCAGGTCGTGGCGATTGACGACCAGATTGCCAAGCAGAACCTGGTCGACAAAATGAAGGAGATCGCGCGCTCGGAAAACCGTCCTGGCTTTGCGCGGGACGCCGACAGCATCCTGGCCTCGCCGGTCATCGTCGTGCTCGGTGTGCTATCGAATCCCGCCGGCCTCAATTGCGGTTTCTGCGGAAACCCAACTTGTGACTCGTTGAAGGATAAGAACGGAGTTTGCAGCTTCAACTCCATGGACCTGGGCATTGCGGCTTGCTCGGCGGCAGCGATTGCGGCCAACTTCCACGTGGATAACCGAATGATGTTCTCAATCGGGAGGTCATGCCTTGACCTGAAGCTGTTGGCGGAAGGAGTCAAGCAGGCCATTGGAATCCCCTTGAGCATCACCGGTAAGAGTCCTTTCTTCGACCGAAGGCCGTGACAAGGTGCAGGAGTCAGAAGTCAGCAGTCAGGAGTCAGAAGAAAGAAACTAGCCCTCTCCCTTGGGGCTGAGCGTGTCCCACATCTTTGGCTGGACACCGCGGGTGCCCAAGTCGGAAATATAGCCCTCTCCCTTGGGGAGAGGGTGTCCGACGACGGCGCTTTCTCCAGCCGTCGCCGGACGGGTGAGGAGTTACTTCCGTCGGCATGCAAGGTCGTTGTGCCCGGCTAAGTCTTCCCTGAAAGCTGACGGCTGATAGCTGGTTCATTCCCTGGCGCTTATTGCCTCAGATTCTCCACATCGCTTCCCAAGCCGCCGCGCTGGATGTCACGAACACGGTGTTTCCCTCCTGGCGGGCTTGAGCGCCCTGGATTTCGGCGAAGCGGAAACGGGAGGCCAGTATCAGTGGCAACTGGACACTCGAAGGCGCGGGCCCTGAGCCGCGCTGGAACTTCAAGCGCCAGCCTTGATGGCGGTCGAGGGGTTCGATGTTCATGTCGATGCGGCCGAAGCGCGTGGGAGACTGGGCAATGCTCAGGGGCTCGCCGTCGGCCAATTCAGACTCTCCGACTCCCGCCAGCAAGCGCAGCGCTTGGCCGTCTTCGAGCGCCAGCAGGTGACGCAGGTAGAGAATGCATTCAGCGCTGGCCCAGTTGTGGGGCATGTCACCAACGTAATCCGCCGTCAGGCTCCCTCGCATAGGTTGTTCCTCCCGCCAACAATAAAGCTGTGTGGCGTGGTTGAGAAAGCCCCTGAAAGTCAACCTTGCCCAATCGGGGATCCCGGCCCAGAGGTAGACATGAGCCACGAAACCCGCGTTGTAATTCCAAACTCCTCCGTGCGCAAGCCAGCCGGTTTCCGCAGGAATATCTTCTTGGGTGCAAGCCTGCATCAACTGGATATGGCCCTTCACGATCGCATCGTCCTTCTCGAACACCAGACCAGGATAGATTGCCTGGGAAAGAGCCCATTGTGCATTTTGGGGTCTCGGGCGATCCCACTCATCTCGAGTGGCCCACTGGGGGTCTCCCTTCATCAGCATCGGCAGGTAATCGAACCCCTCGGGATGGCGGCGCATCTCCTGGCGGGCCGCCGCAAAAAGCGCCGCTCGCAACTCGTTATAGAACCGCTGGGCGCCAGCGAGGTCCGGAAGACCAAGCCGGTCCGTCGCTTCGGTGACTGCCTTCAAGCCCGCCAGCACCCACAGGGTGTTGGTGAACTCGGGACGGACGCCGCCTAACCCTCCGTCGCCAAAACCAGGGGCCAGGAGACCGTAGCGGCCGTTCATGCTCCCATCGCTTTGGGCTTTATCGCGCAGACTCGCAAGAAACTTCACGGCCCGCGCAACGTTGGGTTGCATCTCCCGGAAGTAGCTCCAGTCCTGGCTGAGTTCAGCCTGGCGTACCAGTGTGAACATGGCGATGCCTGTATCCTTCCAATGCTCGCGCCCTCCACCCGCGAACACGCCCCCATCTGCTTCCTGATACTTCCAGGTTGCTTCGAGTCCCTGCTGGGCCTCCTTGTCGTAACCAAGGTAACGGGCGGCCTCGAGGATAAAGTTTCCATCCACCACCCAGAGGCCGCGGTAAACCGTCGGCCCCACCTGGAACGTAGTCCTTCCTGCTTTCTCCTCGCGAGCCTGCTGGAGGTTGCGCGCGCAGGCAACCAGGAACTCCCCGTGGCGTCCCGGAAGTTGCCAGGATACCTTCCCTTCAAAGGGCTTCCAGTTCTGCCAGTACTGTCGGGCCTCCGCCAACAAGCGGTCTGGAGTCTCGAGTCCCTCTTTTAATTTGTCGATCTCCTGGCCCTCCTGGGGAAATCGAAAGAAACAGCGGGAGGGCCTGCCCTCCGTAGCGATGCCCGCTTGCAGCAAATACGACTGATAGACGACTCCATCTTCGTGGCGCGCGAGTGGCACATCCACGAGGAGGAACGGCGCCGCCGCCTCATTATCGAGGCGCAATAGGGTGATTCCAGCGGATTCCTCGAGCTTGATCTCTCGCTTCGTGCTCAAAACCATCACCGGAACCGCCTGCAAGGTGTGTAAGGTACGCGGTTCGACTTCCAGAATCACGTTATCGACGCGACCTTCGCCGGCGCGCTGGGTGGCAAAAGTGGTGAGCTGCAGGAAGGCTTCGGGACGGTCAATCCGGGTGTGGATGATCGGTACACCTGGGGCTTCAAGCCGCTGCCCGCGCACCTCGTTTGCTTCCATGCCGAGCAGTGAAAATTCCACGACTTCAGGGAAGTAATCGATGCCTGCGCCTTGCCCGGGATGACCGTAGCGCAGTTCGCCATGCTCGCCGATCAGACTCTTGTAGTGATCGTCCGGAAAGCAGTAGGCCGTCTGCCACGAAAGCGGCGAGTAACGACAATCGATGGCGGCAGAGGGATTCTCAACATCGGGGAGGGAATTCCCAGCCTCCGACTCGATGGGGGCGAGGCTTCGAGCCTTGCTCAACAATAACGCGGGACCTGCCATGCTGGCCGTCCCCAACCCCAAGCTGATATTTTGTAGAAACTTGCGCCTGCTTGATTCACTCACGGTTCCTTCTCCTGCGCCTGACATGACTTCCTGTGCAGACGCTCGCCGATTATATCCCGCGTCAAGGTTCTGGGACCAATACTTCCAGCCTGCGGCCTTCACCTTGACCGCAATTCGTAGGTTGAACCCTGCTTCCAATCCCATCTACAGCCCCTGGAGTCATTCGCCGACGGCGAGAGCGGTGTGGCAGCCTGCCGGCTTTTTATGCGCTTGACCGGTTATTCCCCAAAGGCTATATTCATCCTGTGGCATGGGATAACTCGGGAGGAAAGAAGATGGCGAGGAAATTCAAAGAACTTCTCGACCGCATGACCCCGGAGCGGCGCGCGTCCATCAAGACAGGCGCCAACCGGCTCCGGGCAGAGATGGCGCTTGACGAACTGCGTGAAGCGCGCGCCTTGACCCAGGAACAACTGGCGGAAGTCCTCGGCGTGCGCCAGTCCACCGTCTCCAAAATGGAGCGCCGCGCAGACATGTACTTGAGCAGCCTGCGCAAAATCATCCAGGCCATGGGCGGAGATCTCGAGGTTCGCGCCATCTTTCCCAGCGGCCCCGTGCAGATCAAGCAATTCCGGGAACTCCGCCGAGGCCGCGCGGGCAGGTGAATATGACCAACCACGTCGGAAGAGGAGCCGGTGTAGCGCAGACCATCGCTTTTGAGGTCTGCGGCTTTTTGTTCGTCAGACAGCAGACTTGACGGGTTGTTCAGCATCGTGCGGGGGAGATTAAGATCGACCCAGGCGGGGCCACGTTCTCTCCCTGTCCCAACGGCTGGCCCATATCGCAGCGACGCCACAGGCCTGCGGCTGTATTACGCCTCGCCTCACGCACTTATGCATACTTGTTAAACCAAGAACGACTTCCCGGTCGTTGACCCCACCATTACTCATCCGCAGAGCCGACTCGCCGAATTGCTCCCCGACCAATGGAAAGCAGCACGGCGGATGGCAGGCAGTGCTAAAATTCGAAAGGGAAACACCGCGGTCCTGTAGAATATTGGTCAAGTGCCAATGACAACGCAATCCGCCTTGCCGGGATGGATTAGAAAATCAGGTTGGTTTGCTCTGCCTGGGAGCGTCTTGCTCGCCGCTCGTTTGATCTACGAACAAACTTACCTGACGTGGTCGGAAGGCCCCCAGATGGTGGGCTACGCGCTTGCACATGCCTTCTCCGGACTGCTGATGCTTGGCCTCTTGTGCATGATGATCTGCTTGATCGCCTTTATTTCCGGATTGGTATTCGTTGCGTGGAAAAGATCGAAAATCACGGTCCTGGATTGGGTCCTGCTGGGGCTGCTGGCGACGTTCACATTTTGGATCTTTGTGCCGTACGGGACATGGCAGGCACTGACCATTAGGCTTCTCGGGGTGGGACGACGCCCCGGCGCACAGTTGAGTTATGCGGCTGCAACAGGCGATTATCGCCTTACGAGATTCTTAATCGCGCGCGGTGTTCCCTTCAATGGTTCCAACCCCAAGATCCACATGACGCTTGCCGCAGCTCTCAGGAAGGAGGGGGACCTCGAGGGCGCCATCCGCGAGTACCGCAAAGCGATTGCGGTGGCCCCCGGCTACGCAGAAGCGTATCTCGCAATGGGCCAAGCGCTCGAGCAAAAAGGTGATTTCCAATCCGCACTCGAACAGTACCAGGCAGGATGCGTTCAACTGGGTGGCTTGAAGTGTTGCGACCTAGCAGAAAAGTTGGCTCAAAGGCTGAATCATTAGAACCCGACCAAAAACGTTGCCAGGCCCGCGAAGCAAAGCCTTACCAGCCTTGCCTTGCATCGTCTTGCTCGTGGCATCTCTCTCCGCAGCACAGACGGAGACAAAGCACACTTACCAGTAAATCGTCTGCGATCAATTCGCTCTGGACGCCACCGGCATACCCGCGACCATTCGCCAAGCCCTGAACAGCCCACCTCAGAAGCAGGCTCGCGACGCGCAGCAAAGGCTCTGGCAAGCCTCGTCAAACGGTCTTATGGAAGTTGAATCCTCCGGCATGAAGAAGTTATGGACAGGGAAAGATGGTCTGCCGATCCTGTCATTGACGGGGGTCGCCCTGGGGCTCGACGGCCGATTGTGGCTCGCCACGCGCCAGGGCGCCATCTGTTTCCAGCCCGACGCGCCTGCCGGTCAGCAATGGTTCTATTTCTGGGGCATGCGCTATTTAAGCGACAACTGGGTCGCGCAGATCGTGGCGGAGAAGGATCGAGCTTGGGTTCGCACACAAACCGGTGTATCGCGAATCGAGTTCGAGCCCTTTGATCTCGAACGCAAGAGCGCGCTGTTTGTCGAACGCTTGCAGCGCCGGCACAATCGCTACGGTTATACAGTCGAGTGTGAATTGCTACGCCCTGGACACACCGCTTCGTTTCGCTTGGCGCCCAGCGATAATGACGGCCTGTGGACAGCGATCTACGTAACGGCGGAGTGCTTTCGTTTTGCGGCGACCCATTCGCCCCAGGCGCTGCGCAACGCACGCCTTTCACTGGCCGCCCTGTTGCGGCTGGAGTCGATCACCGGAATTCCGGGATTCCCGGCCCGCGCGCTGATCCATCGTGGCGACTACCGACAACAGGATGGCGAATGGCATTGGACCTCGGAGGGCGAGTGGGAGTGGAAAGGCGACACAAGTTCAGACGAATTAGTGGGACACTCCCTCGCCTACGGCGTTGCCTATGACCTGCTCCCCGATGAGTCGGATCGCGCGGCGATCCGTCGAGCGGCGGGGCGAATTGCCGGTCATCTTTTGGACCACGAGTTGGAGCTCGTGGGTTTCGGCGGCCGTGCCACCCGTTGGGGCAAGTACTCTCCAGCGTACTTCCAAACCGAGGAAGGCAAAGAGGACGAAGCGCTGAATTCTCTCGAGCTGCTCTCACACTTGAGGGTCGCTTACCATATCACCGGCGAGGCGCGATTCTTGACCGCTTATCACGAACTCATCCGCCAGCGCGGCTATCTCGAAAACGTTACGCGGGGCGCCCTGGAGACCCCACACGAGGTTAATTATTCGGATGAGGAGCTGGCCTTCCTTTCATTTTATCCTTTGCTGAGGTACGAGGACGATCCCGCGTTGCGCGAGCCGTTCCAGGCAGCCCTCGAACGCTTTTGGCGCTCCTGCCAGGCTGAACAAAACCCATTATGGAACTTCATCTATGCCTCAGGCACAGGCGCGTACGACTACGACGCGCGCGAGGCCCTCGAGACCCTGGAGCGGATTCCCCTGGATACCATCTCTTGGACCGTGAGGAATTCCCAGCGCGTGGATCTGCCCCGCGCGCCGAGCGCGGACCGTTTTCGAGAGAAGCAATCCCGGCGCGCCCTCCCCCCCAACGAACGCTGTGTGATGAAGTGGAACGGCAACCCCTTCCAGTTGGATTGTAGCTCCGAGGGCCGTTCCGAGGACGAAGGAGCCTTTTTCCTTCTGCCCTATTGGCTTGGGCGGTTTCACAAGCTCGTCCACTAATTTGTTGACAAATGGACTTTACAAATCTATACTTCTGTACGTTAGAGGGATCTGATCGTACATGAGGAGAAGTGCGATGAACGGGGCGGTGACAATCACAGTGAAGGAAGTTTCTGCGACGAAGCTCCGTGACCATTTCAGGCGCCATACGAAGGAGGCCAAGGGCAAGAAGGTCATCCTGATCCGCAACCGTCGTCAGGAGTCGAAGTATCTCATGGACAAGGAGTGGTTTGACAGAATGATCCGTGAACACGAGTCTCTGCTGGCCACTCTGGAAGTTTTAGCAAATCCGGAGCTAACCGAGCGTCTCCTGAGGCTTGGCAAGACCATCGATGACGACGTCCGGGCGGGCCGCCTACACTCCATGGAAGAGGTCTTTGGCAAAGATTGACCGCCCCTCAGCCAAGTTACGAGGTTATGTTTACCAGCGACGCCAAGGCTGACGTTCAATCCCTCGATGCGAGTATCAAAAGGCGCCTCCGCAAGATACTAGGCCAGAAGATCGCGGTGCAACCAGAGCAGTACGGCACGCCGCTACGGGGCGATCTCGCTGGTTATTGGAAACACGAGTTTGCTTCCCACCGTCTGATCTATCGAGTTTATCCTGACTACAAGCTTGTGGTTGTATGTGCAGTCGGCGCGCGCAGGGGATTACATAGAACAGACGTATATCGACAACTCGAAGTGCTGGCCAAATCGGGGCGATTAGCAGAGCAGATGTTGGCAGTCCTTAAATCTTTGCAGTCCCGCTGAACCAGGACGGCATAGCCACATAATCAACGATGGGCTTTGCCATCTCGTAGCCTCAGAAGAGATTGCACGGATTGCTGGAGGACTTGCAGGCGCTCAGCCGGCGTGAGCGAAAGCATCCAACGGATGAGGGTCAGGTCCACGCCGTCTTCGCTGTGGGTTGGCTCATTCCCAGGGGAGTGTTTCGTTTCATGGTTCGCACTTGGGGAGTTGCCTCGTGCCATATGCCCTCATGAACGGCTTTGCTTAGCCCGATTCAATTGTACCCAAATAACCCCTCACCCGTCCCCGTCGGCTGACGGGCTGATGAAAGCGCCGGTCGCGGGCCACCCTCTCCCCAGGGGAGAGGGCTACGATTCCGACTTCTACGCTGTGTCCAGCGAAAGGTGTGGGATACGCTCAGCCCCTCGGGAGGGAGCTGGTGGGCCCTATCGTTTCCCTGCACCGCACGTGATACTGGCCCCCACCACTAGCCAATAACCACTAACCACTAGCCACTGCTTTTCTCACGTCCAGTAATTGCGGTCAAGCGAGCGATACTGAATGGCTTCGGAGATGTGCGTAGTGCCGATGGCGTCGGCGGCGTCGAGGTCGGAAATCGTGAGCGCCACTTTCAGGATGCGGTCGTGGGCGCGGGCGCTGAGGCCCAAGCGCGTCATGGCGCTCTCCAGCAGGCGCTCGCAGTCGGCGGAAATGTTGCAGTACTTGCGGATCTGCCGCGAGCTCATCTGGGCATTGCTATAAATCTTTTCGCCCGGGAAGCGGCGCAACTGGCGCTGGCGGGCTTTTATGACGCGCTCGCGAATCTGGTCCGAACTTTCCCCGCCCGAGTCCTGCCGCAGCTCCTGGTAGCGGACGGCGGGCATGTCGATGTGGATATCAATGCGGTCGAGCAGCGGCCCGGAAATCTTCGAGATGTAGCGCTGAATGAGGGGCGGCGTGCAGGTGCACTCGCGCGTGGGGTCATTGAAGAACCCGCACGGACAGGGGTTCATGGCGGCGGCCAGCATGAAGCGCGAAGGAAAGGTCAGGGACATGGCGGCGCGTGAGATGGTGACCGTGCCGTCTTCCACGGGCTGCCTCAAAACCTCCAGGACGTTGCGCTGGAATTCCGGCAACTCGTCCAGGAAAAGCACGCCATTGTGCGCCAGGCTCACTTCGCCCGGGCGGGGCACGGCGCCGCCTCCAATCAGTCCGGCATCCGAAATGGTGTGGTGGGGAGAACGGAAGGGGCGCGTGCCCACCAGGCCTGCGCCCGGGTCGAGCACTCCTGCGACGCTGTGGATCTTCGTGGTCTGGATAGCCTCATCGAAAGTAAGCGGCGGCAGAATGGTGGGGATGCGTTTGGCCAGCATCGTCTTGCCGGCGCCCGGCGGGCCGATCATCAGGATGTTGTGACCTCCCGCGGTGGCAACTTCAATGGCGCGCTTGGCGTGAAGCTGCCCCTTGACATCGCGAAAATCCACGCTGTATTGGCTGGCTTGCGCTAGCATGGCGGCGCTATCCACTTTGGCCGGCGTGAACTCGCGCGTCTCGTTGATGAAGTCCACAACCTCCGGCAAAGAGCCCAGGCCGTAAACCTGCAACTCCTCCACCACCGCCGCCTCGCAGGCGTTTTCCACCGGCAGGACCATCCGCTGAA
Source organism: Terriglobia bacterium (assembly GCA_050008675.1). Taxonomy (GTDB): domain Bacteria; phylum Acidobacteriota; class Terriglobia; order UBA7540; family UBA7540; genus CAVROP01. The sequence continues at coordinate 19,761 of JBEKME010000015.1, read as the reverse complement.
TACCCTTCTGACGCGTCATGGCGGCAATCGAAAGCGCACCCTTGATGGGGCGAAGGCCGCCATCGAGCGAAAGCTCACCCAGAAACAAGGTGTTCTTGAGGTCGGTTTTCAAAAGGACGCCGGTGGTGCCCAAGATGCCCAGTGCGATGGGCAGGTCAAACCCCGAGCCCTCCTTCTTCACGTCCGCCGGGGCGAGGTTGACCGTGATGTTCTGGAAGGGAAAGTCCAAGCCGCAGTTTTTGATGGCGGATTTGATGCGCTCGCGGCTTTCGCGCACGGCGGCGTCGGGAAGACCCACGGTAGTGAAATTGGGCAATCCGGCGGAAATATCCACCTCGACCTCAACCGGATAGGCGTCAATACCGAAGACGGCAGCGCTGAGAGCTTTGAAAAGCATAGTGGGGGTCCTCGTAGGGGCGGCTCGCGAACCGCCCCTACCTCGTGACCGTAGCGGCGAGTTTACCTCGCCATGTGGCGGTGTCCCGATCGGGTCGGCAGAGGTTCCGCCGCCTCTACAACAATCACCGGCCGATCCGTGTGTTCCTAGTAGAGGTGGGAGTATATCAGAAGTAATGTCAGCAGGTTCGGGAAAACTGAAGTGTTCCTTCCGCCGACCCAAACGCGCAGATTGGGACTTCCTCCAGTCCTCGTCTCACATTTCTCAGTGAAACCGTAGATGGAAGCGAGGCAGTGAAGTTCGTCCCTCGGGCTCCAGGTGTGCCTCGGCCAGCGTGCCCCCGGCTACCCTCCCAACATCACACCGAGGCACAATGTACCTCGGTAATTCCGTTCGGTTTTGCCTTGACATCCTAACTTGTGGGTGAGAGTATTTCGCCAATCAGCCTAGCTGAATACCAAGGCCGAGAGGGAGGGCGTAATGGCAGCCTGCGTCCGGTCCCGTCCTAAGCTGCGCACGCTCGTCAAGCTCCGAAGGTGCGCCGGGAGTTTGAATGCCAGCTCCTTACAGGCTCGGTCCCGGAAGAAAATCGCAACTTCATTCCAAGGAGGGTAGTCATGACACGAATCAGCGTTCTGCTGTTCCTTTTAGTTTTCTGCTTCGCGACGGCCACGCATGCCCAGGCACCGGCTCCGAAGCCCAACCCTGAGCTCAAAAAGCTATCCGTTTTTGTAGGCCATTGGACGTACGAAGGAGAGTACAAGCCCGGACTGTTAGGACCCGGTGGCAAAGTGACTGGCGAATACAACGGTCAGATGATTCTAGGAGGGTTCTTTTTCCAGGCCCGGTGGACGGAAAAGGGACCTGCGGGAGAGGCGCGGGGCCTTGACATCGAGGCCTACGACCCGGTGGACAAGAACTTTGTCAGCAACTGGTACTTTTCCGATGGAAGCAGGTTTTCAGGAGTGTTAACCGTCAGTGAAAAGACATACGCTTTTGCGGGAAAGTTTCTCCTCCCAGGAAAGCAGTATCAGTTCAAGGACACGTTGATAGTCGCAGCGGATTTGATGAGCCTGACGGAGAGGGGTGAGATCTCCGCGGATGGCAAAACCTGGACGCCTTGGTTCGAGACTAAATGGACCAAGGTCCAGCCCGCTCCGAAGAAGTAGCTGGCCGCTGACGTGCTCCCCGAAGGGGAGCCAAGCGAGTAGTCCCGCGGGCGCGGGGTGAAACCCCCGGACAATCTCGCCCACCACTTCGTGCTCCCCCTCTCCCCGCTTGCGGGGAGAGGGGCAGGGGCGGGTGGCGCATACACCGTTTTGTGATGTATGCGACCTCTTGGCAATCGGGCTATAACGCACTGGTGGCGCGAGAATGCACTGCGCGTTGCCATGACCGCATACATGCCAAACAGCGGCATGTATGCGCCACCCGCGAGCGCCAAAACGCTAACGCGGATTTCTCATGCGGAATTGAAAAAACGCTGTCGCCTCCCGTATAAATGTTTTTGAGACAGGAACTTCTACTCACGAAGTCTGTCCATCTCGCCTTACGCCAGTCGATTTATACCGGGACCTTTAGGAGCGAAGCAGACCACAGCGACGGGCGAAATAATGGAATGAGGGATTTCTTCCCCTCGCGGTGCTTGTGTCAAACAGCTTGAGAACCTCGAGCATGTAGTCAATGCGCGAATCAAGGTGTTTCGGCATGGTGTCGTTAAAGTGCTCTTTCGTGAACTCACTCGTGTTGGCGGGCACTTGTACACCTAATGGATTGTTGTCCGCGAGGCCGGCCAGGTACCAACTTTCGATTTCCCTCACAACAATGAGGGCTCGTGTGTCGTCCAGTTGTGTGAACTTCTGCAACAGAGCTTCTTTCTTCTTGGGGAAACAGGGGTGCGCGTTAAGGTCACCAAGTAAAAGATACTCAGCGCCCATCGACTTGATGCTTCTCAGAAACGCGTTTACCTTTTCCGCCTTCCTCTGGGCATACTTCCACCCCTGTACGAAATCGTAGCAAGAACTGAGCCTTGGAATGACGACACGTTCCACAAACCTTAGGTCGTCGTCCCCTTCTACCAGCAGGAATAGTCTTGTGTAGGGCATCTCAGGCGTGAAGCAAGTTCTCGACGAAGAGTTCCTCTAACCCCATCTCGTTCTGAAGAAATACCTGGACGTCTTTATTCTCTGACGGCCTGGAAATAGTCGAAAAGCCCTCCCCATTTCTAGAGACCAGCAGAACGTCGCCAATATCGGCATGTCGGACGACTTCGGGGTTATGCGTAGTCACAATGATCTGCTTCCCCTGGGAAGCGTCTTTCATCATCGCGACGATCTTTGAAATGAGGGAAGGGTGGATGTTTCGTTCCGGTTCCTCAATGATCGCCACAGTCTTTTTCTCAAAATACAGCGCCGCTATGAGTGCAGTAACGTTGATTGTTCCATCGGAGATAAGGGAGGCAGGCAGAGACTGTTTCTTCGCATAAGTCTCCCTCAGGCTGAAGAGAAGCGATTTGTCGGCAAACTTTTCGCCTTCGAGGTCGGCAACGAAGGGAAGAACGTCCCGCAAGAAATTTAAGAGCCTTCTCTTGCGCTCTCTATCGTGAATAATGTTCTTAAGAACGATCGCGAGGTTCCTGCCGTCCTCTTCCAGTTCTGCCTTGGCTGCAATGGGCGCGGCCTTCTTGGGGAGCTTAGGGTCGAAGTCGTATATCGCAATATCCTCGAAAGGGGATCTAACAGAGAACGGAAAATGTACCAGAATGGGCGAGGGGGAGGGAGCGATTTCGCGAGCGAGCCAGGGAGCGATTTCGTATTCCTCCATAGACAGGCCTTCTGGGGGCCTAACTTCCACGTCCATCCCGTCCCCTTCCCTGGAAATGAGTATTTCGCCCGCGCCCCGGAGCTCTGGCGCTTCGGTCGGCCCGCCGTCTCGCTCAAAGGTGCGAAACTCGCTTTTGAGGGTTAAACGATCGTCAATAACTTCGAACCCTTCTCCATTTTTCGGAAAGGCGATCGAGAAGCTATAGGTGACCTCAAGCGGTTCCACCCCCAGGTCGATCTTACTAGTTCTCGATGTGCCGAGGATGAAGGTTGGCCCGCGTTCTCGCGAGAAAACGACTTGCACCGAAAGGTTCTCACTGGTGCCGACGTTCAGATTCGTGAGGTATTCCGCCCCACCCTGCAAAGAGATCGCATTTTCCAGGTCGTGCCTCGCAATATCTCGCAGGAACTCGAACACACGTATGAAGTTGGATTTTCCTGACGCGTTCGCCCCAATCAGGACATTGAACTTCCCCAGGTCAACATGCAGTTCTTTGAAGCTCTTGAAGTTCTTAACATGGATCGTTTTGATGGTCATTTGGTGCGCCCCTTACCCATAGCGATTTTAACAGAAAGCGGGACGACTCGCTGGTCTGTTCTCCACGCGGGCCGGCACAGTCGCAGCTCCGCCGAGGCGGAAACGTCTGTTCTGCGACTGTGGACGGAGACCGCAGAGGCTGGGAAAATGGAGTTGCCTGGACAACAATCACTGATACACAGCCGCAGGCGGATCCTGGCTCGGCAAACAGCGAGTGCATAGATCGCGCCTCTTGCGATGTGCGCGATGTAAAATGCGGGGGTGCCAGCACAGCGTTTGGATGCCGGGACCACGCCAGAAAGGACTTGTGCAAACCAGGTTAGACAGCCTTTTCTAAGACGAAGAAGATCCGGTCAAGAATCTCAAAAGGGTCGTGCAACGAGATGGGCAGCCGCACGTCCTCCAGCCCAGGATGGAGGTGGCAGCGCGGCTCCGATAGCGGGTCTGTGTGCGGCGACCTATTCAAATCAAATCGGAAGTATCCTGGCGACGGCGAGGCAGGAAGCTGGTCAGGAAGCTGGTAATGGTATCGAAACTCCACGAGCTGCGACCCGCCATCACGCTCTCGTAAGATCAAGGCGAAGCTGAGGCGAGCACCGGAGTCGAAATGAAAGTCGTGCGGAGTGGGGCCCTTGTCGATTCCCGGACCTAAGACAATCGATGCCACTCCGTTACTTTCGGCAAACTTCAGGAGCTGAATCGGATTGTTCCTTGTCTTGATGTCGTCGGAACGCCGGAGCAGGTACGCTCGGATTGCGCTAAACATCTTGCGTGGGGAGGGAAAGGCGCGGGCCCCAATTTCCAGATGCGTTCTCCGGTCTATGTCTGCGGCACGCTTCAAAGCGCGGTCACGCGTCACACCAAATCCCCCCGGCCAACAAGAACCAGCCATTCTACGAAGTGAGGTTCGGGAGGCAGCTCCTTGGCTTCAGCCCTCCGTACGATTTCCTGGTCGCTGAGCTGATAGTGCTGCCGAAGTTCCTCGAGACGGCTCTCTCGCTCTTTGTCGGTCATAATACCGGGTTCGGGCCCGGCAAGGAATATGCTCGAGCCGATGAAGCTGCGGATGTTGGGCGCAAACTCCGTAAGGCGGCCGACAGCATCCGGGGCCATCCACAGGACGACCGGACCCCTACGTTCTAAGGCGCTCCGCATTGAATCGAGGGACGACCACTCGCCCGCCTCCAAATCTCCGCTAGCAAATAAAATGACGGCGTCATGCTCGGGCTGGTGCAGTTGCTCTCGCAGCCTCTCGAAACTGCTGCCCCTGAGCGGCACCACCCTGACGGGCGTCTGAAGGAAGGACTCAAGCTCGGTGCTCAAGGCATCGCAAGCGGCGGTTGGATCACTGAGTGGGCTGAGAACAGCGAGCCACGAATGCGCTCCCTGCACCTCCAGCCGCCGCGCAACTTCAACAAATGGTTGACTCGAGAAGTCAGGCACTCTTCGGCTCCGGCACGTGCATTACTGATAGCAGCGCGGGGTGTACACGGAAGTCCGTGGAGGAATACTCCAGGACGCGCCGAGTGAGCAGCAGCTCCACGCTGGTCGCTCGACTGACATCAAACCACTTGGACTCCTCCAAGCGAAGGAGTAGATTCATTTCGTACGGCCCTAACCCGCGCAGATAACCCGTGCCAAGTTGCTGGACTACGTTCTCAACGTCCTCAGAAGTGACGGAGTCGTGACCCGAGATATACGCCTCCACGGCCGCGTCCCGAGCCAAAGAGACTAGGTCCCGAAGCACACCCCCGGAGTATTCGCAGACTGAGTCCGCATCCACGTCGCTCAGCAGCTCGTACCCGTGGCGCTTCTCCAGCACGGACCCTAGAAGCCCCCTTACCGGATCGACCGCAACCACTGGCACGTGGTAAACCTTGTCAAAATGATCGGACACCGATTGACCTACGCGTGCACCAAACAAGACCGAGAGCGGCGCTGTCAACACGACTGACACCTTGAGCTCGCGGAACAGCCTTAGATCTTGGCTTGCGACCGACCAAAACCTTGTGGGATCGAGTAACCGATCTAGCCCGTCGAAGACGGCCACGACCTCCTTCTGGGCGTCCCTCGCCACGGCCAGGAATTCTTCGAGAGGCCCACGAATCTCCTCGATATCACGACTAAGGGCCGGGAGGGCTGGTGGGTTCAGCTTACCAAGAACACTCCGGATGGCGATGTACGCGTCAGCCTGATGGACTCGATCCGCCTCTGCCGCCGCCGGATACCTTTGCCCCAACGCCTCATCGGTGGTCACCCCAGCTTCTTGCTTTCCGTAGGCGTACTCCTTGAGCCTGCCGTAGGGCTTCCCTGGCCCTAGAAGCGCTTCCATCCCTTGTCTAAGCGGAGGGAAGTCGGCCCACAATCGCCGCGTTAGGTGTAGCCCGAAAGTGGCAAGCAACGCACCCGAATTCAAGCTTGATAGATCGGTTTCGGCCGAGATGTCGATGTACAAAGGCAGAACATGGCCTTCCTGCTCCAGCGATCGCGCGGCGAGGATTAGCTCTGTTGTCTTGCCCGATCCGACACCCCCAACCAAAAGCTGTTGGCTTCCCCGCTCGAGGTCGGCTCGCCCGGCTAGTTTCCGAAACAGGGAGCCGTGCAATTCCTCGCACACCAGTCCGGCTTCGATCGCGTCCTGAGGAGGGGCAGTGGGATTGAAGGTCTGCATGTAGGCGCGGAACCTTTCGCGCCGCTGAAGTTTGACTTCCGTTGTTGACGGCGAACTCGACATACCCCTCAGTATAAGGCCACGGCCACGATCAGGCAAAACAAATGCCTCCCCCTGGCCGTACCACCTGTTGCACATTTTGCCCGTGCAAGCGGCATCGTGACCTGCGCATGCCCGCGCCATACCTTCGCGGCTCCGGGGTGAGAGAAAGAATGGCCTTAACAGTTTGGACTTGACAAACTCCACCCAATCGGCTACACTGGTAGCGTATGGCAAGGTACGAGCTTTCTCACGGACGAGAGCCGGTTGGGCGGCTGGACGCGCCCCGCTGACGATAAGTCCGCGCGAGCCGGGAACGAGTCCTTATGCAGGCTTTCACTGTCAACTGTCCCGCCGCGGCGGGTTGACCGCCCCCTGGCGAATGCATCGCGAAAGAAGATTCTTTTTTTGCAGGAACGATGCGGGAATGTCTATGAAAAAAAGGACTACTGTGGAAAAGTGGGGGCGAGGCGGGAATGTTCATGAAAATAAGGGTAGTTATCCGTTCAAAGCTGGGATGTATATGAAAACACGCAAGATAATGTTCTCAGTCGAGATCAGCCACAACATACATATATATCCCCCGACGCGGCGGTGCTTGAGAGGAGGCGGGATCTTTGACATCGTAATTTGCGAGGTCAAAAGAAGGAAGGGGGGGCTGGACCTAGCTCTGGCAGAAGCACCGCGAAAAAACTTTTTTTTGGAGGAACGACGCGGGAATGTCTATGAAAACAAAGGACCGGAAAGCGCCGGGATAAACCGGCAGGAAGCAGAGAATGGAAGATTCTCACGAGGAAGGAGTAGCGATCCACTCGGCCCCGAGTTTTGCGCTGGGCATCGTGAGGTGCACAGTGAAGCGTAAACAGGGGAGTAGGTGGGCTGGGTATTGAGCTTCGAAAATGTGCAATCGGGACGCCGACGCCATCGATCCGGCGGAAGGCAACATGGTCAGGGGCGCTAGCGCGAGCCCCCGGGCAGTCCTGCGTAGTCCCGCAGGGCGGGACCCCAGACACGCCTAGACACTTTCTGCACGAGAACCGGGAGACCTCGGGGACGCCTGTTGGGAACGAGGACAGCAGGCCGACGGGCGAAGGCTTAGGCCGTACGGCCCGTATGCACGTCTCCGAGGGGTCGGACAGTGGCGTAGTACCGATGAATCACTCGAACCAAGACGGCAAGTCGTCGGCGGAGAGTGAGGAGGGAAGGCCGCTGGTCAAGGAGAACATCCCTCAGCCTAGCACGCACCCGACACAGAGCGGGGCACGCGTGTTCCAGGGGTTGGCGGGTGTGCGGCTTCGCCGCTATTCATCCGCGATAAGAGCCGTATGCGCTAATGAGCGCACGTACGGATCCGTGCGGGGGGTGCCGGGCAACCGGCATCCCTACCGCGACCTGTGGAAAAGTGGGGACGAGGCGGGAATGTTTATGAAAATAAAGGTAGTTATCCGCTCAAAGCGGGGATGTATATGAAAACAAGCAGGTTAATGTTTTCAGCCGAGATCAGCCACGACGTACATTCATATACCCCGACGGGGCGGGGCTTGAGAGGAGGAGAAATCTCTGACATCGCAATTTGCGAGGGCAAAAGAAAGAAGGGGGGGCTGGACTTGGCTCTGGCAGATGCACAGCGAAAAAATTTTTTTTTGCAGGAACGACGCGGGAATGTCTATGAAAACAAAGGGGCCCTGTGGAAAAGTGGGGTGGAACCTGGAATGTCTATGAAAATAAAGGTACTTATCCGTTCAAGGCTGGGATGTATGTGAAAACAGGCAGGTTAATGTTCTCAGTCGAGATACAACCAGATCCAACTTTCAGGCAAACAGTCCAACCAAAGATCACAGCAATCGTCATCTCAATGTGGACTTAATGTCCGAATGTGCACGAGGCCCGCAGTGAGTTCCCTGCCTATGGGCTTCGGGTGAGGCGCTAGAGGCGCGAGCCGCGCGTCTTGGCGATCTGGCGGGGACGTGGCTGGCAACAAGGGCAGAAGTGGCTGCTGCGCCCTGCGATCACGATGCGCCGGATTGGCCGGCCACAACGACGGCAGGGTTTGCCGGTGCGCTGGTAAACGCGCAGGCGCTGGGCGTAATTGCCGGGGCGGCCCTCGATGTCCACGTAGTCGCGGAAGCTGGTGCCCTGGAGCTTCACGGCGTGCTCCAGGACTTTCCTGACCGCCCTGAAAAGGCGGCGGGCTTTCCGGGCGGAAACCCGGCCGGGCTGCGCCAGGGGATGGATGCGGGCCACAAAGAGCGACTCATCCGCATAGATGTTGCCGAGCCCCGCCAGCAACCGCTGGTTCATCAGCCAACTCTTGATGGCGCCGCGGCGGGCGCGCATGGCGCTCAGGAACTGCTCCTCGGTCACCTGCTGCGCGTCCGGCCCGAGGCGGCCGAACACGGCTTCCAGCTCCTCAGGCGTGCAGGAGCGCAACCTGCCGAACCGGCGCACATCGCGAAACCGCAACTCCTCGCGCTCGCCGAGCGCCAGCAGCACGTGTGTGTGCGGCTCGAGTGGCGCCCGGTGCGCGGAGACGGTGAATTGCCCGGTCATGCCGAGGCGCACCAGCAGATAACGCGGCGGCTGGTTTTCGGCGCTGAGCTCGAGGGCGAGCGCCTTGCCCTTGCGCTCGACTGAAACGATGGCGCGCCCCTCAATCTCGGCTGCGAATTGCTCCGGCGGCCCAACAATGACGCCCGGATGGCGGACCTCAACGGCAAGGATGCGGCGTCCCAGAGCATGCCTCTGGAGGCCCTGGGAAACGGTTTCGACTTCGGGGAGTTCAGGCATTGGGCAATCTATACAGAGCGACATGAGTTTTTGCGCATTGCCCTGTAGCGGCGGTCTATGACCGCCGGCGGCGCTCATAGAGCGCCGCTACAAGTTATGTCGCTCTGTTTAACAACGAGGGCCAGAACGCGCGTCGGGCTCCCGGAGCCGCCCCGGAGTTTCATGGGGAGAGCGATAATGCAGGCGCCGGTGGCAGGCAGCAGGTCGAGATTCGCCAGGTCTTCGAGGTGATAGAGGCCTGCCGCCATGGTGAAGTGATGGACCTTGAAATCCTCCGATGGCCCGTAGTCAACGCTCGGCGTGTCAATCCCGATGGACACCGGATGGGCGTGGTCCAGAAGGTAGCGCGCGGCCTCGATGGACAGCCCGGGAAAATGCATCACCCCCTGCGCATCCTGGTTCACGTAGCGCTCCTGCGAGGGCCAGCGCGACGCCCATCCGGTGTGAATTAACACCGCGCAGCCGCTGGGCATGGGGCCGTGCGCGCTCACCCACTGCTCCAGGTCGGCCACCGTAACGCGATAGTCAGGGCTGGAGGCTGCGGCGGCGGTCACGTCCACAACCACCGCAGGGACTACGAACTTCTCCACTGCAATTTGATCCAAGCTCGCGCCATTGGGATCGAAATGGAGCGGAGCGTCCATGTGAGTCCCAAAGTGCTCAGGAATTTGAAGGGTACGAGCAAAGCAGCCATCCCGCTCGAATGTGGCGACCGCTTTGGCGTGAAAGGGAAAGGGCTCAGTGCCCTCCGGCCAAAACGGCGACCCCTCATTCAGGTCGTGCGTCAGGTCCACGATTCGAAGCCGGGCCTGGTGAATCGCTTGAACAAGCTCAGCCGGCAGGTTCTTCATCTCTGCGCGCCCGCCGGATGCATACTTGACAAACTCCGCCATGTGCGCTCCTCCTGTGGAAGGGCCGGGCCTGCGCCTTATTTCAGTAATTCCGAGTGGTCTTGAAGTCCCGCGTAAGGAAAAATGCCTAAGCGATTTGGACCATTTCCGGTGTTCCTGCCTTGCCAATGCGGACGGATTTCTTGAACTCCTCCAACATGCTCTCGTTAAGACGGACCTCGGTAGGCCGCTTGCTCAGGCTCATGCCGTCAATCTTCTCTTGCAGCTTCAGAAGGGCATAAAAGAGGTTTTCCGGCCGCGGGGGGCAGCCCACCACGTAGACATCCACGGGGACGATCTTGTCCACACCCTGAAGCACTGCGTAGGTATTGAACGGGCCACCCACGCTGGAGCATGCGCCCATGGAGATGCACCATTTGGGGTCCGGCATCTGCTCCCATATACGCTTGATTGCGGGCGCCATCTTCAGCGTCACCGTGCCGGACACAATCATCAGGTCAGATTGGCGCGGGCTGGGGCGAAACACTTCGGCCCCGAATCGCGCCATGTCAAAACGCGAGGTGGTGGAAGCAATCATCTCGATGGCGCAACAGGCCAGACCGAAGGTGAGTGGCCAAAGGGACGACTTCCGCGCCCAATTGAAAATCTGGTCCACCGTGCTGATAATGAAATTCTGTTCAAAGCGATTCTCAATCCATCCCATACGCCCGCCTCAGCCCCTCTCTTGGAAATACTCAGGATTGGATCCGGAGGCCCTGCCACAACCTTTTATTATACGCCTGGAGCAAAGTCCTGACTCAACTATAGCAGCCCTAGGAAGCGTCGGGATTTGTGGTGGGGCGCCGCTCCAGAGTGGCGGGACCTGCACTGCCGCCCTAAAGGGCGGAGCCAGGTTCAGAAAGGCAACTCCTCCACTTGAAGCCCATAGGCCCGTGCCGCTGCGCACTGCCTTGCATCCGCAGACTCGAGGCCATCGCCACCGGGTTCTTGGACGTACCACTTGGCAAGGGCTGACGAGTCGAGGAAGATGTTCAAAGTTTCGACCGCCTCTCCTTCAGCACGGCTCTGCTGAGGGACGCCCCCGCCGCCACCAAACGCAGGCCACGGCGCTTCCAGGCAGGTTTGGATTCGTGCAACTCTGCAGGAAGTATCTTGGCGATCGCTTCGCCGTGGCGGAGGATGCGAATGCTCTCGCTCTTCTCAACCAGATCCAGGATCCCAGAGGCGTTCTTTCGAAACCGGCTGAAGATGACTGTCTTCATGTGCTGGGCCTCCAAGAAAATATTGTAGACTCCCGCACAATCAGGCGCAATTACAGCGAATCCTCCTTAATTCGCCGATAAGAGACGGGGTCTGTTTTCCCCCAAAGTTGGTTTGCCAGGAATGCATTCATGTGGAAATTTCGCGTGGTATGGAGACCTCTAGTCCGTTGGGAGACCCCCCGGCTCTGCCGGGGAGGCAGTAGAAGTTTGACAAATACGGGAGTCCATCGCGGAAACTCCTTAACGTGAGCCGCCAAAGCACACGAAAAGGAGATCCATGATGGACAAACCGGAAAGCCTAAGGCATACGAAGTGGGAGTGCAAATAGCATGTAGTTTTCATTCCGAAATGCCGCCGGAAGACTTTGTACCAGGAACTGCGGCGGTATTTGGGGGAAGTATTCCGTCGGCTGGCAGAGCAGAAGGAGAGTCAGATTGAAGAGGGGCATTTGCGGTCGGATCATGTGCACATGATGATCGCTATTCCGCCAAAGTATGCGCTATCGCAAGTGATTGGATATATCAAAGGCAAGAGCGCGATTCATCTGGCGCGGGTGTACGGAGAGCGGAAACGGAATTTTGTAGGTCAGCACTTTTGGGCACCAGGGTTCTATGTATCCACGGTGGGCCGCGCCGAGAGCGTGATTGGCGAGTACATCCGGAAGCAGGAGCAAGAAGACAAGCGATTGGACCAGATGAATCTGTGGCGATAGACAGCCACCGTAAGGTGGCTCAAACCCAGCGGGGCCGCGTTAGCGACCCCGCCTAGCCGCTTTGAGCGGCTCACAAACTAAAGCCCCCGGCTTTGCCGGGGGATACTTACTCCTTGAAGTTCTGGCGCGGCCCTCAGAAGGTCGTGAAGAGGATAGTCCAGCAGCGGTCTGGCGTTCACGTACTAAGACTGCCCGCTAGTGTCGATAATCTGAGTCTTGGCTACAAACAAATGCAAATGGGCGAACCCGAGCACAGCCAACGCAATTGGCAATATGAACATGCGGGCCGTACAAGTTGGACCCGCCCTACTCAGCTTCATCGCCGCCAGCCTTTCACCTGAAAATAGTGAACTGGATTTCCGTTTTGACCTCCCAGTCGACCTATAAGGTACCCCTTACCGCCTCCGCGTTCAATGCTTCAACCCAGCGGGTAGCCACGGTGTCGCCGCGGCGACCAGCCCTGACCGTGCGCTTTTGCTGTGCCGATACACTGATCCCCGGGCGAAGGTTAACGTTCACAAACGGCTGTGCCCAGGCCGGAACGCCAAGGTAACGCCTATCCGCCTATAATCACCCTCCTTGATTCGCCAAAAAAGATATTGTCTCGCGAAGGCGTTGGCGCGTCTTTTCGAGGAGGTTTTCCGTATACAGGGATAGAATGGGACTCGCGACTTGCTGGTTTATGAACACGGTTGAACAGGAAGCCGGGGAGGTGGCCCGGGGGCTGCGGCGGCGCGATCCCTCTCTGATTGACTATCTCATCCAGCAGTATCAGTACCGCCTGTTCCGTTATTTGCTCATGCTTACCGGCAGTCGCCAGGAGGCTGAAGATCTATTCCAGGAAACCTGGATCCGGGTACTCGAAAAGGGCCACCAGTACCAACAGCGCTGGAAATTTGAAACCTGGCTCTTTACCATCGCTCGCCATCTGGCGATCGACTTCATGCGCCGCCGGCAGCCGCAGAGCCTTGATGGCCTGCTGCAACCGACTGGAGCTAACCGACCCCTCGAAGTTGAAGACACTACTTCATCATCCGCATTTGAGCAGGCATTCCAGGGTGAAGAAGCAGCCAGCGTTGCCACCGCGCTGAGGCATCTGCCTCCTTCCTACCGCGAAGTGCTGACCCTGCGTTTCCACGAGGACATGGAGCTTGAAGAGATTGCCCGGGTGGTCGATTCACCTCTTTCAACCGTGAAATCGAGGCTCTACAGAGGCCTGGCAATGCTCCGCGAATGGCTTAAGGACATATACGCATGAGGGATGATATCCACGAGCGAGCCCTACAGCTTATCGACAAGAGGCAGGTGGAAGGCCTCACCGCCGAGGAGCGCAACTGGTTGGTGGCGCACTTGGAAAGCTGCGCCCAGTGCCAGAAGCAGGCTCTCGAGACCGAGCGCGCCCTGCGTGCGCTGCGTTCAGCGGCGCCGCGGTTCGACGTCACGCTGGTGCTGACCACCCAAATGCGAGCTCGGATTCGAGCCCGCGAACTCATCGAAAACGCGGCGCGCATGCGAGCCCTGTGGATTTCCTGCACCTTGTCGTGGGTCCTTGGAGTGCTCTCCGCGCTTCTGCTGTGGCGTGGCTTCGAGTGGATGGGACAGCGCTTGGCGATATCAAGGGCCGTGTGGATGACGGGCTTCGCGCTTTCCTGGGTGGCGCCCGCCGCCGTCGCGGCGGCGGTTATCGCGTGGCGGCAAGCGCGTGGCTCGAGCGTGGCGGAACCGCGCTGACGAGTGACGAGCAAGGGACCGACAGAGGGCAGTAGGCAGTAGGCAGTAAGCAGTAGGCAGTAGGCAGTAGATAACTTCGTCCGGGGATGTGAGAATTTACCTCTTAGATAGGTCAGGCTGCAAGCAGCTGGAGGACCAGGGTCGCGTCAAAGTCCCGTCGGCGGGCCGGCCCCGAAGGGGCCGAAGGTCATTAGCCGTGGGTGAAACCCACGGGAAGCCGCCAAGGGCGGACGAAGTCTTCCTTGCGCACCCCCTTCGGGGCCCATTGAAAAGGGAGACGGTGCTGGCGGGCATAGGCCTCTACCCAGGCTTGATATTGGCGGGTGGGGCGGGCCAAAACCTCCGGGGTGATGGGGGAGAGACCGAGCACATCCCGAAAGTAAAAGACCACATTGCCGGGGCGAGGTAATCCCCGCAGATAGCCGTGGATGACAAGGCGGTCGAAACAGTGATAGAAAAAGACCAGAAGAGAGCCGAAGAGTTTGCCAAGAGTTTCCATCGGTCGTCTCCCTCCGCTCGCTTGATTTGGGAAAACAAGATGATCGGACAGATGACCGATGGAATCAATTTCGACTGCCCACTGTCGACTCTTAACTGTCGACTGTCGACTTGATGAATTTCAAATATTTTTGGCTAGGCAGTAGGCAGTAAGCAGTAGGCAGTGGAAAGGCAAACTCTCAAGTCGTACGAAGCCTGAAAGCTGGTGGCCGATAGCTGAAGGCTCACCAGCCGGGGCGGGAGAACTGATAACTGACGACTGCGCTCAAAACGAGAGGCCTATACCTTTCTTCAGCAACCGGTCAAGCGTGATAAGAGGAAACCAACTATGATCGAAGTGAAGCCCAACATCGTTGAGGAAGTCAAGGTGGTCCCCTGGTGGGCTATCGGCCTTGCCATTGCTCTATTCGGGGGGTTGCAATTGCTGATGCACGCCGTCCTGTTCCCTCGCGACCCACACGCGCCTCCCATAGTCCTTCGGATCGTTTTCGGCTTCATGGCTGGCGCGGCACTCGCTTTCTTCGTGCTGCTCGTCGGTTATGTGAACCGTGATGCCAGAAGACGGGAAATGAACGTAGCCCTGTGGACGGTGCTGGTGATCTTCGTCCCCTATGCCATTGGGTTTATCATCTATTTCCTGATGCGGCACCCCTTGAGAATTGCATGCCCCAAGTGCGGAGCCCTGGCGGACCCGGCCTTCAATTTCTGCCCAAAGTGCAAATTCAACCTGCAGCCTGCGTGCCCACAGTGCCACCACCCAGTGCAGGTGGGGGATATTTACTGCCCTTACTGTGCGATGGCGTTACCGGCGGGCGCGACCTCCCGATGACGAGTACAACAGAAGTCACTCGCAGAACACCTGCACCTTATTCCCCTCGGGACCATCCACGTTGACCAGAAGGTCCCGCAGCGCCTGCTCCAACTCCTCGCCTTTGAGCTCGGCGAGGGCCGACAGGTCGATGCCCTTTTCGGCGAGTTTTTCGTTGACTCGAGGAGGGAGCACCGCCAAAAGCTTCATCCCACTCCTCAAGAAAGCTAAGGGGATGCGAACGTTCACCTGCTCGCTCTTCGGGTTCTCGACGAGAACCCTCAGGTAGCGGAGTTTCTGCGGTTGCGAAGAGGATGAATCATGACCCGTGGGCCGGTCGGCGCCAGCACTCGCGCCTCGATCCAACTTTTCCAGAAGCTTTTCAGCTTCTGCGGCGCCGATCTGACCCGCCGCCAGCATCTCCAGGACTTTTCGTGTTTCTGCTGCCATGGTAATTATCTCCCTTTCTCATGATAGCTTCTCCAGAGCCTCCTCCACCGTAATCTCACCGCGGGAGAGTTGCTCGAGGACGAAGAGATTGGGTGAAGGTGCCTGGAAACTCTTGTCGAACGAAGCGCTGATCGAGTTCAACCGGTTCTTCACCGTTGGGTAGCTGATTCCAAAAATCGATTCCATTTTCTTGATCGAACCGTGATGGCGCACGAAGGCCATCACGAAAGCTTGGTCGTCCAGGCAAAGCTGCGCGAGGGGAGAAATCTCAAAATCGTTCTCCATCGCCAGGTCGCAGGACGGACAGGTCATCCGCGTGACCTTCAGGGGCTGATTACAATCAGGACAGCGAGCTTTGGAAATATCCATGGGCGATCTCACATCCGTACGCCAAAGTACCAAAATCAATTAAGAAAGTCAATTTAGATATTAATTTTTATTATCTAATTTCGCTTCTTCCAATGTTTATGCTATATGTTGATTCAGATTCATTATCATAAGCGCGGATTGAGAGATTAAAAGGCCCCGGCCCCTCCCACAGCGTTGCACTTGACGCGGTTAGGCGCCAACGCAGAGTCGTTCTTGTTGTCTGGGATTCGCGCTTAAGGCAATCGGGCGAGGAGTTGTTTCAGGGCATCGGAAGCAAGCACCGCAGCGTGTTTCGAGGCGGCTGGTAATCCGCCCAGGCCGGCATCGATCTGGTCAGGCATTAGACCGGTCAGCTCCGTGACCGGCTTCCCTTTGATTCTTTCTGTCAACCACGACCCGCAGGCGACCGCCGGAACGCACCCCGCCACCTTGAAGCTGGCATCAACAACCACGCCGTCCTTGACCACTGCCCACAATTTCATCAGGTCGCCGCAGGCGGGGTTTGTGGTCTCCACCACCATCGTCGCGTCCCCAATCTCGCCGACGTTGTGCGGGTGATGAAAGTGGTCCAGCACTTGGTCAGAATACATGGCGGTACAAGCGAAGTCAGTTGTCAGTGGTCCGTGGAAAAAGGGGCTAGGGGCTAGGGACTAGGGGCTGGGGTAGTTCTCAATTATGAATTCTGAATTATGAATTGCTCACTGCCTACTGTTCTTCCCCAGCCCCCAGCCCCTAGTCCCCAGCCCCCACTCCTTAGGGTGCAACCGACCCTAAGAAACAGAACCGTAGCAAGAGGACCAGCGCCACGCCCGCCCCAACCGTCAGGGCTACGCGAGGTCCAGGTAACTTGTTGACCTCGGGGATAAGATCCGAGGCAGCCACGTATAGGGTCACCCCAGCAGAAAGCGCCAAGCCATAGTTCACCCACCGGTGCGCGACCGCCATTGCCAGGATGCCCGCCATCCTCGACATTCCCAGCCCGGCCACTGCCCACATCCCGGCGGCCCGGCTTTTCTTGGCCGCCGCCATGACCGAGGCCATCGTGAATCCCTCCGGGATGTTATGCAGGATGACCGCGCCAAAGATGACAATTCCGAGCCAGTTTGAGATCATGAAGCCGCAGGCGATGCATACACCGTCGAAAAACGTATGGGTCAGCAACCCTCCCAGCGCCGCGTAGGCGACTCCGGCATGCAGAAACTCCTCGGCATGGGTCTCCTCGCCGAAGTGGAAGTGTGCGGGCAAAGAGTGTTCGAACACATGCACGATGAAGTAGCCCACCAGAATCCAGAGGGCTGCGCGAGCCGCCTGCATGCGCTCAAAACTTTCGGGAATCATCACTGTTATCGTCGTCGCGAGCATAAACCCGGAGCCGAAAGCGATGAAGTAGGCAAGAAAACTCCGCCGCCAGGGCCGGGCAGTGACAATGACGCCACCCAGAATATTCGCCAACCCGGCGACCATGCCCAATGCGAGGCTGATCCAGAGATAGGACATACAGTGACCAGTGACAAGCAGAAGTCAGGAGTCAGAAGACAGGAGTCAGAAGTCAGAATTAGAAGGCCCCGGGCCTGCTTCCCCCTGACATCTGAAACGCCGCACCGGCTCTTATGTATTCTGACTCCTGACTTCTGACTCCTGACTCCTGTTTGCCACCGCTCTTATCCGGAATGCCTGAAGCGCACGACTTCGCCGTCGTGCACGATATAGTCTTTCCCTTCCAGCTTGAGCTGGGCGCGTGCGCGCGCTTCGGCGAGGCCTCCAGCCGCCATAAGATCCTCGTATTTCACTACTTCAGCGCGAATGAACCCACGCTGCATGTCGGAATGGATTTCCCCTGCTGCCTCCAGAGCAGACGTCCCGGCACGGATGGTCCAAGCCCGGCATTCGTCATCACCGACGGTGAAAAAAGAAATCAAACCCAAGAGCTGATAGCTGGCGTGGATCAGCCTTGAGATGGCGGACTCCTTCAGACCGTAACTTGCCAGGAATTCTTCCGCCTCGGAATCGCTCAGTTCAGCCAACTCGGCTTCCACTTTGCCGCAAATGGCCGTGACCGCGGTGTGGGGCCTTTGTTTTAACCCCGCTGCGACCGCAAACTGTTCCGCAGCATTAGCACGGGCCGCGTCCTTCTCCCCCAGGTTGAGAACATAGAGCATGGGTTTCAAACTAAGGAAAGTGAAACCTCGGATCAGCCGCTCTTCTTCCGGCCCGAGGGAAGCCTCACGCAGAGGTGTCTGCTTTTCAAGGACGGCCTTGCACACCTTCAAGACTTGGAGCTCCTTTTCGAGGGAGGGATTCTTCTGCTTTTTAAGATCCCTTTCAAGCCGCTCCACGCGTTTCTCCACCATCGCCAAGTCGGAGAGCATCAGTTCCAGCTCCACGTTCTCAATGTCGTGCTGGGGATTGACCGCTCCGCCTTCAGCAGGGATCGCTTCGTCCTGAAACGCCCGCACGACGTGCATGAGAGCATTCAACTCCCGCAAGTTTTGGGATTGGACACCCGTCCGCGCCAACTCGATGATGCTGCCGGGGGTATCGACGTACTCGATGGTGGCGTGGATGGTTTTCTGCCGCTGAAACATCTCCACCAACCGGTCAAGACGCGCGTCGGGCACACGAACAACACCCACATGCGTTTCGGGCCGCCCTGCGCCGTGCCCACTCCCGTGCGCTCGGGTAAGAATTTGAAACAAGGTCGTCCTGCCCACTTGGGCCAGCCCAACGATACCAATTCTCAGCAAGGTCGCCTCAGAATGCTCAGCGTAAAATCTGAAATGCTCCGCGCCGCCCGACGAGTCGAAAGTCGAAGGTCAAAAGTGGACCAACTGGAAATGTGTGCGACACATTGCACAGCTTGCAGCCGCGCGAATTTATCATACTAGCATAGACTGGCGGCCCCGGTTGAGTGTCGCCCCCACCTGCTCGGGCGGCTTTTAACGCCCATCGGTGGAAGAACCGCGGCCCTCCAGAACAGCTCCACATCACTTGCCTTCGATCTGTCGAGCAGCATTGCGAATTCAAAACAAGTTTGACTGGGAATTCTGGTAGTCTCTCAATCCTCACCGCCGAGAGACAGGTTAAACCGTTCCGCGAGGGCAAGCAACTGCTTCAATGCTTGCTAACTTCTCCAACCCAACGTTCCAAAACGGCCGTGACTCGATAGGTGTGACAGACTCGATAGGTGTGCTTGAGCCAAAGGGGCATTAGGTGTAGGATTCTCGGGAGAGATAGAGTCGAGACCGGAGATTCCGGTTTGAGGACATGGTCATGATGAGTGCCCACCTGCGCATCCTCGTGCTCTTAGCGGCGGTGTGTCTCTCGCCTGCGCCATTGATGGCCCAGAACACGGGGGCGCTATCTGGGACTGGTATGAGCAATTTCGACTTTAATCGCCTTACGCAGAACCACTGGATCCTCGACGGCAAGGTGACGACGCTGCGGGGTGACCCGATCAGCGGCGCGAAGGTCGACGTGGAACCCCTCATTAGCCCGGGTGGATTCCGAAGCCTCATAACAGACCTGCAAGGGAGATTTCAGACCGAGTACGGGTTAAATGCCGACTCGGTCAAGGAGTTCAGCGTAATCCTGACGGTTACCAAGAAGGGCTTCCTCAAGGCACATGAGACCATTGACCTTGGCGATTCCTCCAAGGCGTGGATTATTACCGTTACGCTGCGGGAGCCGGAGGAGGACCCTAGGAATCCATCCAGAAACTGGCGTTTTTCCGACCAGTGAAGTTTGCCTGACATGATTTGTGGTGGTGGGTCCATCCTGTCGGCTACGCCCAAGCAGGCTCATGGCGAACGAAGTTTCGGCTGCAGAA
>JBEKME010000149.1:0-13331 GCA_050008675.1 Terriglobia bacterium | reverse complement strand
GTGGATCCTGGCAGACTCACAATGATACGCAGATCGGGAAACGCCTTGGGATTTCAATCGCCAATCGGCAATCGACAATCGGCAATGAAACCCCGGTCTTTGGTTGCGGCCACTAGGCCGCGCTGTGATACTGTGGCTGACAATGGGGTACACCTTAAAGCAGGAAAAGAAGCCAGCCTGACTATTCGGTTTCCCAGCTACGGGGTCCTATATATGAACGGGCGTTCGACCCTATGGTCCCGCCGTCCCTCCATGGACTGAGGACTGGTAAAAAGCACAATCCAATTTGATTATGTGATAGTATCGCATGGTGATTTGCGCCTACATTGATGATTCAGGGAACACCGGCTCAAATCTTGACGATTTATCTCAACCCAAACATTGGGTGGGGGCACTCTTGGTCCCAGAGAAATGCTGGGAGGCCGTCAGGAACAAGGCAAAAGAAATAGAAACATATGCACGCAACAACGGATACGCGGCACAGCAATTTGAATTGCATGGTCAACCTTTGTTCAATGGGAATAAGGAATGGAAGGGTGTTTTACGCAACAGCAGAATGCAGATTTACGAGGACTGCATAACAGCGATTGAAGAACTTGACTTGCGGCTTGTACTTGGCTGTTGTAACAAAGCACTCCTAAAGAAAAGATATGCTTATCCAGAGCACCCTCAACTCATTGCATTTTGGCTTTGCTTGGAAAGGATAGCTACATACTCAAACGGGCAAGGTTCGCTCGCACTTCTTGTTGCTGACGAGGGTAGTTATTTCTCCAAGAGAATATCAAAGAAGGTTCTGGATGATTATCGAACTATGGGTCCTCCCTTTGGTAACAGAGTGGACTTGTCCTGTGTCATAGACACCGTTCACTTTATGGGTTCAGATGAATCCCCGCATATTCAGTTTTGTGATGTGTGTTTATACGCTCTGCACCGCTGGGACTGTCAGCAAGACGTCAACATTCAGAAATTGGCCCAACGTGTGCAAGCAAGAGTTTTCTCTGAGCGTACATTTCCCTATTGACACAGCAACGTTGAGAGTGGTATATTTCCATTGGCGACTGGTATGGGCCGGTCCAACACTGACCCTGAGCTAGTCTCCCAGCCGCCTTGATTTCGTAAGACAAAAGCCCCGTCATTAGATGGGGCTTTTGTCTTTATGTTAGGTTCAGTATACCCGCCAATATGGAGTATTGAGGAGAATGACCAAAAAACGCTCCAACTTTATTTCACTCTACCCCCCTAGCCATGCATGAAGCCTTGCGAGCAGCGTTACAGACCCCGCCAGAAAAAAGGCACATCGTCCCGGGCGGCCATGAGAATCCCGAGGGACAAGATTGAGATTTTCAATGAGGAGGCGGAGGGTAAGACGAAATCTAAGTCGAAGGGAAAGCGGAGCAAGGGACCGGGGTGTGTTGGCTCGTAATTCTAAGCTGTGCTGCATGCGCAGCGTGAGGGGGTTCGACCCCCTCCTTCTCCGCCAAAACGTTAAGGTTTAGAGTCATTTTTCCACCTCAATCACCCGTCTCCACACGTGCCACTGTTGGTGAAGCCATCTTGACGGTGGTTTCTTCGCCGGGGTTTATGGTGACGACACACCCCCTTCCCAAACAGCGTCGCTCAGTTGGGCCTGATCCAAACGAAGTCCTTCCACTCAAGCTTGAATCGTTTGCCGCATTCCTTGTAGTCGTTGAAGGACCACTTTTCAACTGGCGTGGTTCGATTTTCTACCCGGCCCTCGACGCGAGTTGGACTCTGCTTCGTAATCTCCATTTGTCCTTGGAAGCTGCACAGTTTGTGTTCCTTTTCATATACACCTGAGAGCTTTGTCCATCTCTTCCAACCGACAGGGGATTGCGTCCTGCAAACTCCGCGATACTGCCCATTCTCCATGTTCAGGTCACACAACTGGAAGATCCCCGCAGCGCGCTGTTTGTCTGTAAGAGTTTGTTCGACGTATGCGTGCCCTTCTTCGAGCCGCACTTTGAATGTGTTTCCGCTTAGGAGGCTCTTCCATTCGCCGGAAACATCCGTCGGCGTTGCTTCCGCGAGCTGAGACAGCGGCTTTACGGACCCCACACCGATGCGGCCTGCAAGGTCGCTCAACGGGAAAGACTCGTGAGTGTCAAGCATCCCGCGAGCGTAGTTTACCGGAATTCCGAAATTGAGATTCTCTCCGCCAACGATCTTGAATGAGAGCATTGCTACTAGCTCGCCGTTTGCGTTCAGAATAGCTCCCCCGCTACTTCCTGGTGAGGCTGCGGCGGTAGTCTGAATGACCTTGAAGCCTAAGTCGCCAATGTCCCTCACTGCACTTACAATGCCCTGCGAGATCGACCCTTCGAGCCCCTTCGGGTTGCTTATCATGGCAACTGGGTCTCCCTCTTTTACGTCGTTGGAGTTTCCCAGAGGCAATAACGGGAGGTCGAAGCCCGAAATCTTCAGGACCACCAAATCTCTTCGGGCATCGAAGGCGATGACGGAGACTTTATCGTAAACGTCCCCGCTCTTGAGCTTGACCACTGCGCTATCGCCGCCTTGCACGACGTGTAACGCCGAAAGAATCGTTCCATCCTTGCTGATGAGAGCCCCCGTGCCGTAGCCGATTGGCGTACCAGACTTCTGGCTAATTATCAGCACGACGGCGGGAGAGTCTTGCTTGAAGAGCCGAGCCGTATCAATGTTCTGTGCCCGTGCATGAACGGCCAGAACTCCCAACAACACACATGCCGTAGTAATTGTTCGCTTCTTCTCTTGTTTGTCCACCGCCATGGAAGACTCCTCGTTCCATGACTGATTCTATCACTAGATTGCAGAGGGCCTTAGGAGTTTTCCGCAGAATAGATGCGGTAGATGAACCTTGGCCCATAGAATCAGCAACACGGAATTAGCCCACCACCCAGCTCTGCGGTCTTTAACAACCTGCACTCATTCCGGTGTATAATGCGCGCCAGTCACGCTACGTCCTGGCCCGAGACTTCTGAGCGCATCAGGGGCATCGGGCACGAATGGAGTTGTTCATGAACACCCAGTTCTCCTTCCTGCCAAGTCGCTCGCCCGGCGCCGTTTCCCGACGCCACTTTGTAACGGGAAGCATGGCTGCGGCGGCAACTTTGGTGTTGGCGAATTCCGCACTCGGGCAGACCACTGCCTCCGCAAACCGGCAAGGTGCGATCAGACTCGGCTTGGTTGGCTGTGGCGGGCGCGGTAGCCTGATCGGCAGCCTTTTCAAGGAGCACGGCGGCTTTGAACTCTTCGCCGTGGCAGACTACTTCCAGACGGTAGCGGATAGCGTCGGCGATGCGTTGGGCGTTGATAAGTCGCGACGCTTCTCGGGCCTCTCGGGCTACCAGAGAGTGATAGACGCCGGTGTCGAGGTCGTTGCCCTCGAGAACATCCCTGCTTTTATGCCTGCTCAGGCTGCGGCGGCGGTCAAAGCCGGTTGCCACGTTTACATGGCCAAGCCTGTGGCGGCGGATGTGCCCGGGTGCCTGCAAATTGAAGCGGCGGCCAAACTCGCCGGCGAGAAAAAGCAGTGCTTCTTCGTCGACTACCAGATCCCCACCGACCCCGTCAACATCGAGATCGTCAAGCGCGTCCAGGAGGGCGGCGTGGGGAAGATCGCGCAGTTGGCCACCACGGGATTGTGTAGCGGCTTTAGCGATCCACCTAAGACCGCCAACCTGGAGAGCCGCCTACAGAAGCTGATATGGGTGAATGATATTGCCTTGGGGTGCGATTACATCGGCAATTTCGATATCCACGCGGTGGATGCGGCGCTTTGGGTGATGGGGCAGCGGCCGGTTGCCGCTGCCGGCTCATCGCAAGTTGCTCGCCCCAACGCACACGGGGACGGGCACGGCGTCTGCTCGGTCATCTACGACTACGCCGACGGCGCCGTTCATAATCATTTCGGTCTGGGGTTGCCCGACAAGACGCAGGGCACTCTCGACTGTCACGTGTATGGCACAACCGCCAATGCCGTTATCAGCTATTGGGGCAAGGCGTTCCTACTCGGTGGCCCCGGGGAATACAGCGGCCAAGTGGAGAACCTTTACCACGATGGCATCGTTCGTAATATCGCCACATTCTACAAGAACGTGACCGATGGACGTTCTGAGAACCCGACCGTGAGGCGGGCGGTGGACAGCGCTCTGACGTGCATCCTGGGCCGCGAAGCCGCCAGCCGCCGCATCCGTCTGACCATGGACGATTTGATTAAGGAGAACAAACGTCTGGAAGTAGATTTAACCGGACTGAAGGCGTAAACCAGATTGGAGCCAAGCTCATGAAGTGCAATCGTTTTGCTCTCACCATTATCCTATGCATCTTTGCTGCTGCTGCGGCGAGCGCCCAACCGAAAGCCCCTGTGGTGGTGCTGATTAAGGACCACGATCTGAGCGTCTGGCGCCAGCCCACCAACCTGTGGTCGATCGTCGGCGATGTGTTCTTGTCGCCCGACAATCCTAAGGCGCTGAGCTCGAAACCTGGCGCCGGGATTCTGTTCAACGGCGGTCGCACCTCCGACATCGTGAGCAAACAGGAGTTCGGAGACATCGAACTGCACCTCGAGTTCATCATCTCCAGCCGCTCTAACTCCGGCGTCTATTTCATGGGATCTTACGAACTGCAAATCTACGACAGCTTCGGCGTGGCGAAGGACCTCTACCCTGGTATCGAATGCGGCGGCCTTTACCCTCGCTGGATTGATGAAAAGGACGTCGAAGGCCATTCCCCCAATGTCAATGCTTCATTGCCTCCGGGCCAGTGGCAGACCTTTGATGTCATCTTCCGCGCCCCGCGCTTCAATGACAAGGGTGAGAAGATCGCCAACGCCGTCTTTGTCAAAGTCGTGCACAACGGGAAAGTGATCCACGAGCGTGTGGAACTCAACGGCGAGACCCGTGGCGGCTTTCCGGAAAAACCCATGGGGCCGCTTCGCTTG
Source organism: Terriglobia bacterium (assembly GCA_050008675.1). GTDB lineage: Bacteria > Acidobacteriota > Terriglobia > UBA7540 > UBA7540 > CAVROP01. The sequence goes on along the minus strand of JBEKME010000149.1, from coordinate 8,389 downwards.
CAAGGCGATCACGGGCCCGTCGCCTTCCGTAATATTCGCATTCGACCCATGCCGGCTGAGCGGAAGGAGTGACTGGGGGGCGGATGCGCAGACTGTTGGACGTCAGTGCACCTGCTAATGAAGAATGGCGCGAGCCAGTTGTCTCTGCCCGTCACTTGTCACTCGTCACTCGTCGCTGCTCAGCTTGAGTTACATCTGTGAGGTTTGCCCGTTTGCCGCCCAGAATCATTGCTCCCGCACACTTGCGAGCGCCTGAGAGTAGCTCAAAACGCGCCCTCCATGGTGCTGTTGGTAAGTTTCCGCCTCTTGCGTCGTCTTGAATGCCACCAGCGTCGGCAGGCAGCGATCATACTCGCGCATGGAAACGCCGTGGGGCGCGCGTGTCATGGGCTGCTCACCGTGCGTGCAGTACTGCACGTTGCCGCCCTCGACATAGGTGGCGGATTCTGCCGCGACACTCTCCCCGGTATTGACGTCGGTGGCCCAGGCCAGGCCGGGATTTCCCTGCGTCTGACTCACCTGGGCATGCATGCCGCAGCGCGGGCAGCACGCTGCCACCACGTGGTTGCCATCCTTCACCCGGTAGGCAGTAACAGGATGCACCATGCGGTTGCAGAAGGGGCACATGCCGGCGGTCTCGCGCCGCTGCTCGTACCGGTAGGCCCAAAAGCTTGTCACTACGATTGCCAACAACGCGACCAGTGTCACGATGATTTCGCGCGCTTTCATGGTTTTCTCCCGGGCGCCAAGCGTCCTTTATAGTTTACCCCCGTCCGTCGTCCGTAGTCAGTGGTCCGTTGCAAAAGGTCGCGGCCGCGCCCACAACGGAGAACTGACAACGGTCCACGGACAGTATCTTTGACAACTCCTCTGAACACGTCCTATCGGACCTCCGTCTTTCCCAGGCTCGCCTTCACCTCAAAATTCCACTTCCACACCGCATAAATGGCGGGGTAAACCAGCAACTCCAGAATGAAGGAAGTGAAGATGCCGCCAATCATGGGCGCCGCGATGCGCTTCATTACGTCCGCGCCCGTGCCAGTGGACCACATGATGGGGAAGAGGCCCATGAACATACACCCCACGGTCATCACTTTGGGGCGAACGCGCATGGCCGCGCCGTGCACAATGGCGTCCTGCAAACCCTTATAGTTCTTCAACAACCCCGCTTGCTTCCAACTTTCGTATGCGAGATCCAGGTAGAGCAGCATGAAAACGCCGGTCTCCGCGTCCACGCCCATCAAGGCGATCAAGCCCACCCAGACGGCGATGCTCATGTTGTAACCGAGCCAGTGCAGCAGCCAGAAGGCGCCCACCGCTGAAAACGGCACCGCCGCGAAGATGATGAGCGTCTTCGCCACTGACCGCGTGTTGAGGTAGAGGAGGATAAAAACCAGGAAAATGGTGATCGGCACCACCAGCTTCAGCCGCTCGCGCACGCGCTGGAGGAATTCGTACTGACCGCTCCAACTCAGGCTGTAGCCCGGTGGCAGGTGTGGTTCCACCTGGGCGTGGACAAGGCGCTGTGCTTCCTCCACATAGCTCCCCAGGTCGCGCCCCGCGACGTCCACGTAAACGTATCCGCTCAGCAAACCGTTCTCGTCGCGGATCATGCTGGGCCCCTCCGTCAGGCGGATATCAGCAAGCTGGCTTATGGGGATTTGCGCTCCGGAGGGCGTGGCCACCAGCACTCGCTCCAGCGAGCCCAAATCGCTGCGATAATCGCGCAGATAACGGACGTTGACGGAGTAGCGCTCGCGGCCCTCGACAGTGGTGGTGATGTTCTCACCGCCCACGCCCGACATGATGTAAGCTTCAACGTCGTCCACGGTCAGACCGTAGCGTGCCAGTTGGTCGCGCCGCAGATCAAAATCCAGGAAATAACCGCCGCTCACGCGCTCGGCGTAAACGCTGCGTGTGCCCGCCACGTGCGCCAGGGTGTGTTCAATCTCCTCGCCAATCTCCTGAATCTTGTTGAGGTCTGCGCCCAGCACCTTTATTCCGACGGGCGTGCGGACGCCGGTGGTGAGCATGTCCACGCGGTTGCGGATGGGCATCGTCCAGGCGTTGGTGGTACCGGGGATGCGCAGGGCGCGGTCCATTTCATCCACCAGCTCGTCCTGCGAAATGCGGTCGGGCCAGATGTGGCGCAGAATTTTCTGCAACCACTCCGGGGCGCGAGCGGAGTACCACTGCGGCTTCTTCCGCCATTGGTCCTGTGATTTCAGCAGGACCGTGGTCTCCACCATCGAAAGCGGCGCAGGGTCCGTGGAGGTCTCCGCGCGCCCCGCTTTGCCGAATACGCGCTCGACTTCCGCAAAGGTCTTCAGTACGCGATCCTGGATTTCCAGCAGCCGTTGCGCTTCCGCCAGCGAGATTCCCGGCAGCGTGGTGGGCATGTAGAGCAATATCCCTTCGTTGAGCGGCGGCATGAATTCCGATCCCAAGCGCTGGAAGACCGGAACCGTCAGCACCACGGCGGCCACGGCCCCGCCGATCACCACCCAACGCAGACGCACGGCCATTTCTACAACCGGGCGATATAACTTGATCAGCACGCGGCTGATGGGGTGATTCTCTTCCGCGTGGATTTTCCCCACCACGACGGCGTTCGCCAGCCGCGCCAAAAAACGCGGGCGGAAGTCAAAAGAAGTGGCATGAGTGAAAAGCAGTCGCATGGCGGGGTCAAGCGTAATCGCCAGCACGGCCGCGATGGCCATGGAAAAACTCTTGGTGAAGGCGAGCGGTTTAAACAGTCTTCCTTCCTGTGCTTCCAGGGCGAAGATGGGCATAAACGAAACCGCGATGACCAGGAGGGAAAAGAAGCTGGCCGGTGCGACTTCCTTGATGGCCTCGATGACCACTTCGCGGTAATCGCGCTTGCGCCCGCCCGCTTCCCAGAGCTCCAGCTTCTTGTGCGTTTGCTCCACCACCACGATGGCCGCATCCACCATGGCGCCGATGGCGATGGCAATTCCCCCCAGCGACATGATGTTGGAAGTCACTCCAATCGCTTTCATCGGAATAAACAAAATCAGCACCGTGATCGGAATCGTCAAAATCGGAATTAAAGCGCTGGGTATGTGCCAGAGGAAAACCAAAATCACCAGGCTGACGATGGCGATTTCTTCGAAAAGTGTCCGCTTCAGTGTGTCGATCGATCGCAGGATGAGTTCGGACCGGTCGTAGGTGGAAACAATCTTCACACCGGGAGGCAGCGAGGGCTGAATTTGATGCAGTTTGGCTTTCACCCGGTCGATCACGCGCAAGGCGTTTTCGCCGGAACGCATGATCACTACTCCGCTCACTGCGTCGCCCTTGCCGTCCAGGTCCGCAACTCCGCGGCGAACGTCGGGGCCGAGCGTGACTTGGCCAATGTCCTTCACCGTGATGGGCACTCCCGACCGCGCATCGCCACCCACCACGATGCTCCGCAGGTCGTCAAGCGAGCGCGCATAGCCGCGCCCGCGCACCATATATTCGCGGCTGGCGAACTCCACCAGGCGTCCGCCCACGTCGTTATTGCTCTGGCGCACCGCCTCCACAACTTTCATCAAGGGAATTTTGTATTCCGCCAGCTTGTAGGGATCGACTTGAATCTGGTACTGGCGAACCAACCCGCCGATGGGCGCCACTTCCGCCACTCCGGGAACACTTTCAAGGTAATAGCGCAGGTACCAGTCTTGATACGAACGTAGCGAGTCCAGGCTCTGCCGGCCGGTGGTGTCCACCAGCGCGTATTGAAAGACCCAGCCGATGGAAGTGGCGTCAGGCCCCAGCTCCGTCTGCACGCCGGAGGGAAGGCGCGGCGTGATTTTGGAGAGATACTCCAGCGTCCGTGAGCGGCCCCAGTAGATGTCAGTGCCTTCGTCGAAAATGATGTACACGTAGGAGTAGCCAAAGTCGGAGAACCCGCGGATGTCCTTGACGTGCGGCGCGCCCAGCAACGCCGTGATGATGGGGTAGGTGACCTGATCTTCCATGATGTCAGAGCTGCGATCCCAACGCGAGTAGATGATGACCTGCGTGTCCGAGAGGTCGGGGATCGCATCCAGCGGCACGTTCTGGAGCGACCACCATCCGCTAGCCACTGCCACTCCCACCAAAAGGAAAACCACGAATTTGTTTCTTGCCGAAAAATCGATGATGCGAGGAATCATGGGTGCCGCTCCTGTCCGCGTTGCCTCTGCTGTAGCACTGACCTTCAGGTCTTTCTTAACTCCTCAGTGCTGATGAGCCATCCCAGGCATGTTCATCTTCTCGGATTGCGGGGATGCCGTGTGGCTCGCGCCCTCTGTCGGCTGCATTCCCTCCACCGACTCACGGAGGTTGCTTTCCGAGTCGATCAGGAAGTTGGCGCGTGTCACCACCTGTTCGCCGGCGCGAAGCCCGCTGAGGATGACAGCGTAATCTCCTGTGCGCACGCCCACCGTTACGGTGCGCGGTTCAAAGACGCCCTTGCCGCGATCGACGAACACGCGTTGACGCGCGCCCGAATCCAGCACCGCGTCGACGGGCACGGTCAGACGCCGCCCCAGGCCGCGATGCAGTTCCACGTTTACGAACATCCCGGGCTTCAGCTTCACGTCCGGGTTAGGAAACTCCATGCGGACGGTTATGGTTCGTGTGCCCGGCTTGACGGTGGGGGAAATGAAGGTCAGCCTTCCGCGCAAGGCGGCGTTCGGCAGCGCCTCCGTGGTGAGGACGGCTTCCTGCCCCAGGCTAGCCGCGGGCGCATCCGATTCGTAAATTTCTCCCTCTGCCCAGATCGTGCTGAGGTCCACAAGTTGGTAGATTTCCGTTTCGGGGGTGACGTATTGATTGGGGAACGCCTTGCGATCCAAAACATACCCGCTGGCAGGGGCGTAAATGGTGATGTCGCGGGGCGGCTTGCCCGTGAGTTCAAGCTCGTGAATCTGCCCCTCGGTCAAATCCCAAAGTTGCAACCGCCGCCGCGCGGCTTCCAGGAGAGATGCGCCCGCCGCGGCAACTTGCGGAAAAGAACTTCGGGCCAATGACTCGCGAGCCCGCAGCGCCAGCAGGTATTCCTGTTCCGTGGCCAGCAGGTCAGGGCTGTAAAACGTGAACAGCGGATCACCTTGCTTCACTTGCTGCCAGGTGTAGTCGGCGAAGACCTTTTGGATCCAACCACTGGTTCTCACGTGGACGTGTACCACGCGCGTCTCGTCCATCGCCACCTGACCGACGGAGTGAATGGTTTGGTCGAGCGCGCGGTATTCGGCCTTCGCCGTCGTGACTCCCATCAATTGCTGGCGCGCGGGACTGATCTCGACGCCCCCTGGTGGGAGCGCCGCTGCCCGCGCCTCGGAGGCATAAACCGGCACCAGCTTCATGCCGCAGTCCGGCGCAATCCCCGGCTTGTCGGAGTGATACCAGGGGTGCATGGGGTCCTGGTAATAGAGAATCTTCCCCTCGCCGGGATTCGCTTGGTCCGCAGCCTTTGCCCTTTGCGTGGGCGCAAGAAATGTGGCGACGCGGTTATGCAAGGAATGGTGGGGGTCACTGCCCAGCAAAGGGGCAGCAGTGAATGCCATCAAAGCGGCGAAAACGGCAAAGCGTTTACTCATGGTGAACATCTCCTTGCTGGATCAAATTCAATCCGGTCACTTCTTCCAGGCGTGCCAGCGCCTTTTCATGATTCGTAACCTGCAGGTGGTAATCGAGTTCAGCATCGATGACCGCCTGGAAGTTGCTGAGCACGTTTAGAAAATCCACCCCACCGGTCTCATAGCTGGTGATGGAGGATTCCAGTGTCAAAGATGATTGCGGCGCAATTCCCTGCGAGTAGAGTTTCAAGAGTTGCTCCGTGGCCTGAACTTCCAGGAAGGCCTGTTGCACCTGGTAGCGGAGCACGGTCAGTTCGTTGGCTTGCATTTGGCGGGCGGATTCCAGGTTGGCTGCCGCCTCGGCGATGGCCATGTCCTGTTTGCGGTGGCGAAAGAGCGGCAGAGACGTTGAAAGCGTAATTCCATACATATCCGGCAATCCATCGCGCTGCATGTAGGTGTAGCCGACGCTGAAATCGGGGCGCACTTCCTTGCGCGCCAAGTCCACGGACAGTCGATTTTGGTCCACCATCGTCCGGCGCTGCTTGAGCACGGGGTAGTTCGCCTGTGCGGCTTCTTGTAGTTGATCTTGGGTGTAGACGAACGCGCTGGGCTGGATCGCCCATGGCGCGTCGACCGGCAAGTCGATAGGAACGTTGCGCAGGCTGTTGAGTTGCGCTTCCAGCGTGTGCCGCTGCTGGTTGAGCATCGTCGCGCGCTGGGAAAGCCGCGTGACTTCCAGTTGCGCCCGCAAAACATCCTGCTGCGCGGCCTTGCCGACGGAATAGCGGATCTCCGTGACCTTTTCAAATCCCTCCAGCGCCTCCCGGTCCTTCTGCAAAATCGCGAGGCTCCGGTCAATATAGGCAAGGTCGAAATACACCTGTTTCACCTCTGCCGCCACGCGCCGCGCGACCGCCTCGTAGGCGAGCGTCTCGGCGTCAGCATCGCGAGAGGCAATTTCCGTGCGCAGGCGCGTCTTGCCCGGGTAGGGGATTATCTGCTCAGCCATCACCTGCCGGGCGCTAGAGGGATCGGCCCGCATCACCGTGAACGGCGGCAACGCGTTGCCTCCATAGCTGAGGGAAACCGTGGGGTCCGGCCAAGCGCCTGCCTGCGGAATCCGCGCGCGCTTGGCCTCGACCGCGCGACGCGCGGCCAGGATTTCCGGGTTGCGCTCCGTTGCTTCCTGAACCAGCTTGGCGAGGCTCAGCGGAGGGGCGGCCTGCGTGTCGCCCGCAGGCGCTGACTGGCAGAAAAGCCACACGGGCGCGGCGATGCAAAAGAAGCTCGTAATCAGGAAAGATATCTTCCGTTTCATAATCAACTCTCCCTCCCGGCCAAGAACCTTGACCGGGCCGCCGTACTATCGCTTAACGAAGATGTGGAGGATTGCCGGGTTCCCCGCACGCGCAGGGATCGACACTTCGAGTTTAGCGATGGAGGGAGAAGTTCAGATCAGCAGCAGGCAGGATTGTGAAAGAGGACTTCGGGGAGGAGAAAGCGGAGGCAGCACGAGTCGTGGCGCCGGGGCGCTGATTGCGACCAGGGGCGCGACTGAGCGAACTGACACTGCCGCAGATTGAGCAGTGAACTCCGACGGGCGGTCAGAACTTCGTGTCTCGATGATGGACCCCTGGTAATTCAAAATCGAATTCACGCAGCAATCCGGCAGCGAGGGTGAGCTCGGCAGCGTTGTCTTGGCGCTAGTTGGGCAGCACGCGTGCGTCTGGTGGTGGCTGGGCACGCAGAGCCCCCTCAGCCCGGAAAACTGCACCAGGAAGACCGTAAGCAAGAGATAAACACCGCGTCGCACTTCTATAGCCTCACACGCCATTCTATAGCAAGCGGTTGCCAGAACGCAACCCAACAAGTCCGGGGACAAAATGGCCATGCACCTTCGCGGAGATAACGTCGCTTCACAGTCTTGGTATAGAAGAAGCGGAGCGCGGCCACATGCTGCTGCGTAGTGCCGGCGTCGTTTGGGATTCGGCCTGAGAAGTCGGCACGACGGACAATGGCCGCCGGCCAACATAGACCCTGTGTGACGCCATAGGGTAGAGGGAAGTCGCTCAGCTCGTGGATCGCCGCGCGCTCGGAAGGTATCGCCATGTCGGGTCTCAGATCCAGCGCGCAGCCACATGCATGTCGGCTTTTCGGAGAAGCGAGCCGAAAACGTTACATTTTCGATGGCACTTTACGCCACAAAGTGGTGCCACCTTTGCCGTGTACCAAAACACACCAGCGGGACCCTGCCCGGAGGGGGCAGGCCGTCCATGCTACGAGGGAAGGCTTCCCTTGGCGGGCCGAAAGGGACTCGATGTCTCTTGACAAACGGCAGAAGATAGGCTAGGTTAGTAAGTGGGGTTGTGGAAGAAAAATGGTGAATGGTGAATGGTGAATGGTAAATTATGAATTGCCAGTTGCCTCCTTACTTCTGGCCAGCGCCGACTGCCTTCTGCTTACTGCCTATTGCCTACTGCGTTTGAGGCGAGGGCGAGCTGGTAGAACTCTAGGCCCCTACCTCAGACTGCGACAAGATGTCACCGCCGATGGGTAAAGAAAGAACTAGTAACTCTAAAAATTGACGGACCGACGCGGGAATGTCTATGAAAACAAAGGACCGGCTTTCAACAACCCAGAGTGAGGCGGGAATGTTATACAAAACAAAGGTAGTTACGCGTTGAAAGCGGGGATGTTGTGTGCGCCCCAACGGCGCGGATCGCCAGTGGGTGGAAGTCCCACCCAGATAGTCGTCGGTAAGTCTGGTAGCTGACAAGCGGCTTAGGCCGGCGACGGGCCGGACCGGGCCGAAGCCTTGT
>JBEKME010000148.1:0-13940 GCA_050008675.1 Terriglobia bacterium | reverse complement strand
GGAGGTCCACGTCGTTCCGGGCAATCACGCCAATCTGATGTACGAGCCTCACGTTGAAGTCCTGGCTGAGGAACTGACGGCTTGCCTCAACCAGGCGCAATCCGCGGAGGCGGTAGAAAATGGCGCAACAGGAAAGATCGATCAATGACCACCACAATCGCCCTTGACCCCTGGATTGCCTGCCGCAAACCGAACCCACAGGCCCGCCTCCGTCTGTTCTGCTTCCCGTACGCAGGAACCGGTGCCTCGATTTTTCGCACCTGGTCGGACAGCTTGCCAGCGGATGTTGAGGTCTGCCCGGTTCAGTTCCCCGGCCGGGGAACTCGGCTGATGGAGACTCCGTTCACTCAGCTCTCGCCGCTTGTCCAGGCCCTCGCCCAAACCCTGCTTCCACTCCTGGACAAGCCGTTTGCCTTCTTCGGTCACAGCCTGGGGGCATTGGTTGGCTTTGAACTCGCCCGTCAGCTACGGAGACAGTCTGGTGTTCAGCCGGTTCGCCTGTTTGTCTCGGCGGATCGCGCGCCGCAGATCCCTCCTCGAGACCGGCCGATCCATGCCCTGCCCGAAAGGGAATTCCTAGGCGAATTGCGTCGCCTGAATGGCATTCCCGGAAAAGTGTTGGAAGAGGCCGACCTCATGCAGATCATGCTTCCCGTCCTGCGGGCGGATCTCGCCGTTTACGAAACTTACGTGTACTCATCCGAGCCTCCTCTCAACTGCCCCATCTCCATCTTTGGTGGCCTGCAGGATCATAGGGTGAGTCGTGGCGATCTCGAAGCCTGGCGTGATCAAACGAGTGTTTCCTTCTCGCTGCGGAGGTTTCCCGGTGACCACTTCTTCTTGAACACAACTCAGCCGCTCCTTCTTCAGGTGCTCTCCCAAGAACTGCGCGGAGACGGGTGAGAACCACCACATGAAAGCCGCACCCATCACCTCTCCTGTTCCTCCCTGGCGCTCTCCACCAGAAACTTTAGTGTTGGGTTGCGATGAGGTTCATGTCTGGCGAGCGACCTTGGACCAGACCCCGTCACAGATTCAGAGCTTCCTCCACAACCTTGCGGCGGATGAACAGGCGAGGGCTGAGCGGTTTTATTTTGAGAGAGACCGCGAGCACTTTATCGTCGCTCGTGGAGTGCTCCGGGCCATCCTCGGCGGCTACTTGAATCGAGTGCCCGAATGCCTGTCCTTTTGCTACAGCTCTCACGGAAAGCCTGCCCTTGCCGGAGAATCTGACGGGGATGCGATCCGCTTTAACGTGGCCCACTCCCATGGAGTCGCCCTCTACGCGGTCACTCGTGGGCGGGAGGTGGGCATCGACCTCGAGCGCATCCGTTTCGATCTGGCAGTCGCGAAGATCGCCGAGCGGTTTTTCTCACGACAGGAGGTTGCGATGCTTCGGACACTCCCAACCGAGGTGCAGCGTCAGGCGTTCTTTCGCTGTTGGACGCGCAAGGAGGCCTACATCAAGGCCCGGGGCGAAGGACTTTCACTGCCCTTGGACCAGTGTGACGTGTCGCTGGCTCCCCTGGAACCGGCCGCAGTACTCGGCACTCAACGATATCCATCCGAAGCCTCCCGTTGGTCTCTTCAGGAACTTACCCCCGCCCCCGGCTATGTAGCCGCTCTTGCCGTGGAAGGACACGGCTGGCGTCTTACCTGTTGGCAATGGCCGGACCCGAGGCCACAATCAGTCTGAATGTTGCGACTCATTTTTTTGCCGAGCCCATCTCTCGCTGAGCCGTTTGACGACCAAATAGGTGAGCAACGTAACGGGGGTAGCCATGATGATCGAGCCAACGCACATGGCGGCGTAAACATCCCAACCCTTTTGCAAAACGTGCCACAGTCGTGCCTGATCCAACATCAGCGGATGCTGCACGGGGAGAATCAACTTCCCCAATCGATATTCAGCCAGCCACATGAAAGGCAATAGCGGGGTATAGAGAATCGCCGCCGTCGCCCCGGCGACAGCGGCTATCACGTTCCTCTTCAGCAGCCACGCCACCACGGTCGCCACGATTATTGGGGATGGATTCAGCGGCAGGAAACTGGCAAAGATGCCGATGGAGAAGCCCGCCGCGATTTGGTCCGGTCGGGCATCGAGGTGCGACAGCTTTTGCCAAATCTCTCGGGCTCGTTGTTTCAGGTTGATTCTGGTCATGGCTCAGAGCGCGTGGCCGGCATGCGCCACATCACTGGAGATCTGACCGTCACGCAAGCGAATCAACCGCCGCGCCCGCTCCATGACTTGAGGATCATGGGTGGCATAAACGAAAGTCGTGCCATGAGCTCGATTGAGTTGTTCCATCACTTCGAGGAGAGCGGTCGCCGTCACCGAGTCGAGATTCGCCGTGGGCTCGTCAGCCAGGATCAGCGCCGGCTCGGTGACCATGGCTCGCGCCACCGCCACCCGCTGCTGTTGCCCGCCCGACAACTCTCCCGGACGACGATGTTCAAGGTTGGCAAGACCGATTTCTGAGAACAGCTTTTGCACTCTTTCTTTACGCTGCTCCACCTGAACGCCCTGCAGGAGCAAGGTAAATTCAGCGTTTTCCAGTGCGGTCAGGACCGGCAGCAGGTTGTACGCTTGGAAGACGAAGCCGAGGCGGCGCAGCCGCAGACGAGCCAGCTCCCCTGAGGATAAGAGTTGAAGGTTCTTCCCTTCCACCAACACCTCTCCGGCATCGGCTCGGTCGAGTCCGCCGATGATGTTAAGCAACGTGGTCTTGCCGGAGCCGGACGGGCCGGCAATCGCGAGAAATTCTCCGGGAGCTACCCGCAGACTGATCCCGCGCAGTGCCGGAACCTCGATTGGCCCCGTGCGGTAGGTCCTCTTCACGTCCTTCAGTTCCACTGCCCACTCAGTCATATCGCCCACCAAATCGTGCTAAAACACCCTCAATGCGCCGGGCAGCTCGGTTCGCGCCGCCTTGAGCGCCGGATAGAAGGAGATGACGGTCGCTGTCAGAAACACAATGCCGACGGACGAAGCGATTCGCGTCAGGCTCAAGTGCGAGTAGATGATCGGGTCAAAAACGAGAGCGGTGGGGAGGCTGCTTTTGAAGAACCAGCGCAGATCCAACCCGGCGGTGGCGAAATAATGCTGGGCGCTCAACCCCAGCACGAGACCCAGAGCGAGGCTGATCGCTGTGAGCGCCAACGACTCGCCAATGACCATGACGGCAAGCTGCACAGGCCGTAGGCCCAGAGCCGAACAGAGACCGAATTCATAACGGCGCCCGATTACTCGCATGAGAATCGTGTTGAGTATTCCCAACCCGACCATCGCGAGTACCACACCGTTCATGACATAGTTAAAGGCCTCGTCCAACACGAAGAGCTGAGCCACAGTCGGCATGGATTCCCGCCAAGGGAGAATTTCAACCGGAACCCCCGTCAACTGCTTCCGCAAGCCCCGGGCCACCATCAGCGAGTCACCCTCCCGTTCCAGGAGGACCGCGACCTGAGTGACCCGGTCGGGCACTCCGAGCAGTGCTTGGGCCTCGGGCAACGGCAACTGGATGATGCGGGCATCGATCGCTTGGATACCCGTGCTAAAGATCCCGCTCACCCGCAGCAGAGTGCTCTGCATTTCTCCTTCACCGGCCTCCGTCGCTTCCGTGTCGGGCGGTTGCACCGCCTGAATCATGAGCACGACTTTGGACCCGATCTTCACCTTGAGCTTGCGGGCCAACTCCGAGCCAATGACAACGCCCGATTGTTGGTCGTCATTGAGATAGTTCCCCTCGACGATCCGCTGGGGAATCAGGGATACCGTCCGCTCCTCTTTGGGGATGACCCCCATCATGCTCACGCCACTGGCGTTGGCTGCGGAACTCAGCAGTCCAGAGGCCAGCAGCCGGGGACTCATGCCTCGCAGAACATGCTTCAGGGACTCGGTATGGAAGAACTCCCCGATCGTGGACACGACCCGGGCCGGCAGCAACAGCTCCACAGAGGCGCTGTCTTGATACCCCTGTGCCTGGATGACGACGTGCCCGGTGCCGAATCTCACCGCGTTACGAACCATTTGCTCCTGGCTGCCATCCAGCAAGCCCAAAGAAACCAGCAGCAAGGTCAGACCCAAACCCAAGGCCAGCGCCGTCAGCAGGGTCCCGCGGGGATTGCGCCAGAGATTGCGCCACCCGATTTTCACCAGCAGGAGAACACCCATCATCGCTAAACCTTTCGCAGCGCCTCCGCCGGCCGAAAGCGAGCCGCCCGCAACGCGGGATAGAGGGCCGACACCAGAGCCGTCACGGCCAGCCCCAGAGCGGCCTGAGCGTAGGCAGTGAAATCCTGCCGACCGTACCAGACGGGGCCCACCACGACTCCGGCCAGAGACACCGAGCCTCGATGGCCAGCCAGGTTTAGACCATGAACCTGCAAATACCAGAGGAGTGGAGACCCAAGCGCTCCTCCCAAAACCAGACTGGCTACCGCCAAACTTGCCGCCTCCGCCACAATGAGACCAACCACCTGAACCGGACGCATTCCCACAGCCATCAGCATGCCGAGCTCACGCGTGCGCTCGACGATCGCCATGAGCATGGTATTGACGATGCCCATGACTGCCAATAGGAAAAAGATGAAAAAGAGAATAAAAGTAACACGACGATTGAACTGCACGTAGTCGCCCAGCTCCGGCGCCAGCTCCGGCCAAGCCCTCACTCGAACCGGAAAGGTTTTACTCAGTTGCACCTCAAGTGCCGCCGCCGCCGTCGTGGCCGCGGTGAGGTCATCATCATGGAGCTTGATCCCAACTTCATGGATCCTTCCCGGTGACAAGCGCAACAGCTCCTGCAGAGAAGCGAGAGACATGAGCACCAGACCCCGGTCCATGGCGTCAAGCCCCGTGTGAAACATCCCGACTACCGTGTACAGGTCATTTCCCGTCGAACCATCGGCCGCCGGCGCCAATAGGACGATTTCCGACCCCACCTCGACGCCAATCGTGGTGGCGAGTTTATCTCCTATCACGATACCTTTGGGCATCCGTCCGGTCAGGTAGCTCCCTTTTACCATCCGAGTTTGCAGCACCGTAATCTTCTGTTCCTGATCGGGGACGACGCCGAGGAGTTGGGCCCCAGCGGATTGATGGGTCGCGCTGACCAAGCCGTAGCCGTACACCCGGGGACTCGCAGCCTGAACCCGGGGGTCGGCGGCGCTGGCGGCAACCAGCGCGCTGACGTCTGTCCCGCTTCGCCCTCCCAAGGTCTGGTTAATGGGGCGATCCGGGTAGTAACCCGGAGCGTGCACCTCAACATCCGAGAGAACAAGGCCCGTGCCGCTCGCGATCATCTGCTGCCTCAGCCCGGCCATCAGGCACGCAACGAACAGCAGCATGGCGTACCCCAAGCCGATCGCCGTCATGGCGATCAGCGTCCGCCGGGGATTACGCCAGAGATTGCGCCACGCGAGCCGCAGCAGCCGTCCGCTCATTGCTTCAGTTTCCTCAGGGAAAAAATCTCCGGGCTAATCGGCTCGTCGAAGATGATCTTTTCGTACGTGATCGTCGTCTGTTCAACCGCCTTCTTACCGGCCTCGTCCATGGATTGCATGACCAGACGCGTCGGAATGAGCCGCCCGCTCACGGTTTTGTACTCGGAAAAGGTTAGTTCCCGGACCAGCTTCCCATCCTCGTCATAGTACCGTTGCCAGACGGGCATCCGGTCGGCTTGGCGGATCTCCAAAGTAATTTTCCCCCACACCACCACCGCCGCCGGCTTGGGTGTCAGGGTATATTCAGAGACCGCGACCCCATCCCGCTGTCCTTCAAAAGAGGTCGCAATCACATAATCGTCGGTGAGGCGACTCTGTTTCACCAGGTCATTGAGGGTGAAGTTACTGCCCATCCATGAGCTCATCATCATCGAAGCCCGAATCTTCACCGTGCGGTTCGCTTTCGGCAGATAGTACCAGATCTTGTTGCCCACTTTGAGGATAGCCGTGCCCGCATCTTCCTGCGGACTGCGAATGCGGAGGAGGAGGTTCGACTCGTCGAGCGACCAGAACTGCATCGAGATCTTCCGTTGCAGGTCTTCCTTGGTGATCTGCATTTCCACCGTGGCGGTGCTCGATTGGCTGATAAACAGCCGAGCCACTCGGTCCACGATCTCCCGCGCCCGTTGATCGTCCGCGGCCCGAGAGACTTGTCCCAAGCTCAGCCATGTCAGCCCCAGGCAGATCGCAACGCTTGCTTTTTTCCATCGCATAATCAGACAGAATATCTGGCCGGGGCGAGAAAAGCAAGCAAAGCTTGCCATACGGGTGCGCAACATATAAGTCAGAATCACGCACGACTAACCTCCCAGTAATCCTCGAACTGACCGCCAAGCCGACAGCAGCGGAGGGCCACGATGGCATTGGCTCCTCGCAGGCTCCAGAACATGCTGGACCGTTTGAGCTGCGACGCGATCACTGTTTTGCACCCCGCCTCGATCACCCCCGAGCCCACAAACAGGTGCTGGCGTCCAAACTCCGGATAGCGCATGCGCTCTGGGAGAAGCAGGTCGAGGACCTCGCCTGGCTCTACTGCCGCCGCGAAAGGGTCGAGCGGGCGCAAGAAGGCCTGAAGCGGCGCGCCTTGCAGGCGGTCGAGGACTGGCAACACCGCCGCCAGCAGGAGATGGCTCGTGTCACCTTCGACGCCTCCCAGCACGAGATGCTTGATGTCGATCTGCCGGAGTCTACAGATCGAGGGGTGACGCTGAGAAAGATCCTTTGTTTTCTCGAACTCGTACGGGAGGAGATAAAACAGCGCACCTTCCGGCCCCGCCAGTATACCGCACTGGAATCTCTTTACAGAGGTATGATGGGGTGGCGACGCGCGCGACTCCCTGGCACGCAGGAGAGTTACTCCCCGCATCCGCGAGCCGAACCAAGGGCGGACCGTACTCAGCCTGCGGCTCACTGGCCGAATCCTTATAAGGACAGCAAATCCGATTTCGGCGTGAGCTTCCCGGATTTTCCGGGCTGCGTGACGGCCGGGAAGACGCTTGAAGAGGCGCGGCGCATGGCGGCGGAAGCTTTGGCATTGCATATCGGGGGGATGGCTGAGGACGGCGAGGCAATTCCGCCGCCGTCAACGATTGACGATGTAGCGGCCGATCCCGCCATGAGGGGCGCTGTAGCGTTTCTGGTGAGCGCCGATCTTGAGAAGACGGTGCGGGTGAACATCACCGCGCGAGAAAGCCAGATCGACGCCATTGACCGCAGGGCCGGGGAGGCGGGGATGACGCGCTCCGCCTATATGGTGCAGTCAGCTCTCGGGCGCGATCTGAACAAAAAGGCCCGACCGTCCGGGGCAGGGTCAGGGAGTAAGTAAGAGTGTAACGCCGGCAGCAGCACACGATCGATGGCCAGAGTGCGATTCGGCCTGAAGGTTGCGCTCAGGTCTCCCGTCAAGGTGCACTCTCGACCACTGCCACCCCTCGGCGCGTTTGACCAGGCCGGCCCTCACTGGGCCGAGGTGAATCTGTAGCACTATTGGCTAACTTCATCGCGCGGCGCGAAGAAGAGCAGATCCTTCGCTGCGCTCAGGGCAGGCTCTGCGGCTCTTCCAGCGACGCGGGTTCTTGCCGCGTCGCAAACAGGACAATCCGCTCTAGGCTTGGCCCCGCGCCGAATACGGTTCCCGAGAACATCCAGGCCGCGCCGTCAAGACCACGGCGCGGTGGAAGAACCGCAAGGCTGGAGAGCGAGCCTTGCGCTACATTTTTCTAACGACGCGGGCTCTTGCCGCGTCGCAAACAGGACAATCCGCTTTAGGCTTGGCCGTGCGCCGAATACGGTTTCCGAGAACGTGCAGGCCGCGCCGTCAAAGCCACGGCGCAGTGGAAAAGCCGCAAGACTGGAGAGCGAGCCTTGCGCTACATTGCTTCAGCCGCTCTTCGATGATTCAATGACCCAATGAATCAATGAGTCAATTGAAGAACCCCTGGGCTACGCCTGTGAATATATTTCTCTTGACAACGCCCCGCCCCTGTGATAGCCTATTAATGTGTATAGCCTGACCCGCGGGGAAGTCCTTTCCTCGTTAAACCTACACCCCGCCCCAGGAGGAACCATGGCCTTACGCAAATCACCCGAACTTACGCCCGCGTTGCTCGCCGCCGCGCGCCAGAATGCCCAGCATTCCACCGGACCGCGCAGCCCCGCCGCCAAGCAGAATTCCAAGCTCAATGCCTTGAGACGGTATGTGGTAGGAGGTAGGAGGTAGGAGGTAGGTGGGGGAAGAGCAGGGGCCAAGTCTCAGGTGCCAGGCGCATCGCTGAATCCTGAAGTCTGAATTGTGAATTATCGATTGTGAGTTGCCTTCTTACTTCTCGCCACTGCCGACTGCCTTCTGGTTACTGCCGACTGCCTACTGAATTTGAGGGGAGTTCGATTT
The DNA here is from genome assembly GCA_050008675.1 of Terriglobia bacterium. Taxonomy (GTDB): domain Bacteria; phylum Acidobacteriota; class Terriglobia; order UBA7540; family UBA7540; genus CAVROP01. The sequence goes on along the minus strand of JBEKME010000148.1, from coordinate 5,548 downwards.
GGCGCGAGTCTCGGCCAGTACCGCATTCTACGACAAGATGTCGCCATGGCGGGGAAAGAAGAAACCCTGGTAACTTTAAAAATGAAGGAACGACGCGGGAATGTTGTTGAAAACAAAGGACCGGGTTTGGAGGCCGGGGAACGAAGCTGGAGTGTCGCTGATAGCAAAGGAGATACGCGTTGAAAGCGGGAATGTTGCTGAAAAGAAAGGTGGTTAGGGTCTGGTAGGTGGTATGTGGTAGGTGGTATGTAGGGGAAGAGCCGCAGCACCTTCGACTGTTGACTCTCGTGGCAGGTGGGGAAAGAGCAGGGGCTAGGTGCTCGGGCCGGGGCAAGGCTGAATTTTGAATTATGGATTGTGAGTCGCCTTGTTACTTCTGACCCGCGCCGACTGCCTACTGCTTACTGCCGACTGCCTACTGAATTTGAGGGGAGTTCGAGTTGGCGGGACTCTCGGCCAGTACCGGAGTCTACGACAAGATGTCACCATGACGGGGGAAAGAAGAAACTCTAGTAAAGTCAAAAATGAAGGAACTATGCGGGAATGTTATTGAAAACAAAGGATCGCGTTTGGAGAACCGGGAGCAGAGCCGGAACATTGTTGAAAACAAATGTAGTTACGCGCAAAATGCGGGAATGTTATTGAAAAGAAAGGGTGTTAGTGTTCTGGTAGGTCGTAGGCGGTAGGTGGGGGAAGAACAGTGGCTACGTTTCAGGCCACGAGCAAGTGGCTGAGTACTCTACCCGTATCCGATGATGGACGCTCTCTACGATGACAGTGTGTGAACGAAGCCGGATGGGCTTGGCTGATGTTTAACCTTCGCGATGGGGTCGAAGAGTTCGCTAGCAGCGAAAGTCGAGAGACGAGTCGTGGCGGGGGCGAGGAACTACACGCCAAAGCACGCTCATCTTTCGGCTGCTCCGTCGATGCGTTACACTGTACGTCACGCCATCGAAATGACCGCGAAACCAAAGGAAGCATTGAAAGAAACGGGAAGCCTGAGGTATTTCTTCTAAGAGCGACCGGGTGGGGAAACTGCTTACTCATGGAGGCATCGGCTGCGATGACGCGACGGGAGTGGCTGGTTTCGGCTGGGGGGCTGCTCGCCGGGGCAATGAGGATATCCGCCCAGACCCCTCTTTCCACGCGGGGGGAGTTTCTGAACTGGTCAAATGAGGAGGAACGCTGCTGGTTCTTTAGCGCCCGCGATGGCCTGGAGCGCTTTCGGCGCCTCGCTTACGCGCATCCGCACGTCTGCGCATTGCAGGAGATCGCGCGTCTCTTCTACGGCGCCTACGTCAAGAAGCCCCCCATGCGGTTTACGTCGGACCAAATTGCGCAATGGGAAGCAACCGGGCGTGTGCTCGGCTCCAGCCTCACCGACCAGGGACTCGACATGTGGTTCGATTGGGACGATACGCAGGGGATGGAAACCCGCGCCACGAAAAATCTCCTCGAGTCGGTCCGGCCCTATTGCGTCGTCGACTTTCATAACTTCATGTTTCCGACGGAAGTGTTTGCGCCCTCGGCGTATTCCCAGGGCGGCTGGGCAGAGGAGGAACGGGCATTGGCCCTCGCCTTGCACCAAACCTGGCGAACGCGCAAGCTGCCTTTCCATGATCGGCCTTCACGCCCTTATCCGAAGCTGGCGGAGAAATATTATGAGGACTACTGGTTTCACCTACTGGGCGCGCGCGCATTGATCGTCGAGGTGAATGGAGGGATGCTGGCAACCGCGGGAGCGGAATAAGAGCCCGTGCCCGGGGAACGCGCCTTAACACGGCGAGAGTCACTCGTGACCGTCGTTGCCGCCGTTGATACGCTGGTGAAGCAGATTGCTCTAAGCGCTTAACGTGAGTGCTGTTATGCTGAGTGTACATGGGCCTGCGGCCCACCCAAGAAGATGAAAATCGCCCTTGTTGTCACCCCCGCGTAAGCGGGGGTCCACGTCGGCCCAGAAGAAGGTGGATTCCCGCTTTCGCGGGAATGACAGGATCGCGGCGATTTTCGACGGAGCGAAGCGAAGCATCATGGCTGACCAGTTCGCGGATAGCGCCCTCGAGACTTTAGGCTACAAACCCCAGTTCAAACGTGTTCTCTCGCTCAAAGATCTGATCTTGTACGGCCTCGTAATCCTTGGTCCCACCGCGCCGTATCCTGTCTACGGTATCATCCAGCAGGAATCTCACGGTCACATTGCCCTCGCTTACCTTGTGGCGATGGTGGGCATGCTCTTCACCGCCGCGAGCTATGGAAAGATGTCAGGGGCATTCCCCGCCGCCGGGTCCACTTACACCTATGCTCAGCGCGCCCTCAGTGAGCATGTGGGGTTCATGGCCGGTTGGGCGATGATGCTGGACTACTTCCTTATTCCACTCCTCAACGTGGTGTACGCGGCCTTGACTGCTGCGCGCTTACTTCCGCAGGTTCCCTACTGGACGTGGGCGGTCCTGTTTACCGCCGCGATCACGGTGGTCAACGTCCGCGGCATTTCAATGACCGCTCGCGCCAGCAAGGTGATGATGGTAATCCTCACTTTTTCTGTGGTTCTCTTCACCGGACTCTGTGTAATGAGAGTGCTCGAGATACACGGATGGAGCGGGCTTTTCGTGGCTCATGCGGTGTTCAATCCAAAGACGTTTTCGTTGCGCCCCATGATGCTGGGGGCGGGAATTGCCACCGTTTCCTACATCGGCTTCGACGCCGTTTCAACCCTGGCCGAAGATACCCACCACCCCGAGCGCAGCATCGCCATTGCCACGGTCTCCGTATGCATAGTCCAGACCGTCTTGTGTTTCATCACTGTTTATCTCGCCACGCTTGTCTGGCCTGACTATAATTCCTTTCCGCAGACGGAGACGGCCATCATGGATATTGGCCGCTTGATCGGGGGCTCGTGGATGCTGGGCTGGATTACATTCGTTTTGCTTGTGGGGGCACTGGCGGCTACTCTGACAGGGCAAGCCGGCGCCTCACGCCTGCTCTTTGGCATGGGCCGGGATGGAGTCATTTCACGTTCCGTCTTCGGATACGTTGACCCCCGTTATTCTACTCCCACGCGCAGCATCTATGTGATGGGCGCGTTCACCTTGATTGGGTCACTCTTCATGCATTACCAACTGGGGGTCGAACTCCTGAACTTCGGGGCCTTCGTTGGCTTCATCCTGGTGAACCTGAGCGTAATCCGCCACTATTATTTCCGACTTAGGCGACGTTCCGGCCTGAGCTTCCTGACGAATCTGGTTTTCCCCATGTTGGGAGCTTTGGTCTGCAGCTACGTCTGGATGAGTCTTACGGTTAAGGCCAAAGTTGCAGGATTCATCTGGCTGGGCGTCGGAATTATTTACCTTGCCGTGCTAACCGGGGGTTTCAAGAAGTCCCCAGTATCCCTGAAGCTTTAGTACTACCACGTAAGGTTGAGCGAGTTATGAAACCTGCGGACTGGGGTGTGATGGTCCTCTACGCACTGTTGGCGCTCGCCATCGGGGCATATTTCACGCGACGCGCGAGCCGGGGAATCGAGAGTTACTTCGTGGGCGGGCGCTCTCTCCCCTGGTGGGCCATTGGTTTTTCGACCGTCGCCACATTCACTTCGGCCGGGTCGGCCTCGGCTTTCACCATGCTCGTCTTCTCCGGCGGCCTGCTGGGGAACTGGTGGTGGTGGATCCCCTGGATAATCTGGATGCCCCTGGTGGCGGTGATCTGGTCGAAATTCTGGCGCCGCTTGAAGATTGTTTCTACGGCGGAGTTCGTCCAGGTGCGCTATGGCGGTAGGGCAGCGGGAGTCTTCCGCTCCGTGGCGGCAGTCTATTTTAGCTTCGGCTGGGCGGTGGTGCTGATGGCCTACGTGACGGGGTGGTTGACCAAAGCCGTTGGCCCCATTCTGGGTTGGCGTGATAGCTCCATCATTCTGTTTGCTGCTACCCTCACCCTCGCTTACACCATGCTGGGCGGCCTGCTGGGAGCTGTTTACTCCGAAATCTTCCAGTTCGCTTTCTTCGTGGTTGCGAACGTCACCTTTATTCCCTTTATCATTCACCGTCTGGGCGGGCTGAGCCATGTCTATGCGAATGCAACGCGCAACTGCGGCGTCGGCTTCTTCCGCGCCACTCCGCCCGGAGGGGATTTTACTCACCTCACGATTCTCGCGCTAATCCTCCAGGGGCTTTTCTTCGCCGCCTCGCCTGCCGGCGGCGAAGGCTTTACCGCGCAGAAGTTCATGGCCGCCAAAAACGAGTTTCATGCCCAGGTGGGCCAACTCTTCAACGCCCTGCTTTCGCTCGTCGTGCGTGTCATCCCGTTCTTTTTTCTGGGCATAATCGCGGCCAGCGTTTTTCCACGCCACGGCATCGCCGAGGAGCGCATCTGGGGCGAACTCGTCAAGCGCTTCGGGTTTGCGGGGCTCACCGGGATCCTGGTGGCTGGGGAGTTCGCCTCCTATCAATCTGCCGTCAGCACCGAAATGAACTGGGGTGCTTCCTATTTGATCAATGACCTGTACAAACGGCTGATCAAGAGAGACGCGAGCCAGCGGCACTACGTCTGGGCCGGCCGTCTCGCGACCTCCTTACTGTTGGTGCTAGCCTTGCTGGTGGGCGGCTTCTTGGTGAAGGGGATGATGGTTTGGTTCCTGTTTATCAACAACGTGATGATTGCTTTCATCCTGCCTCTCGCTTGGCTGCGTTTTTTCTGGTGGCGCCTGAACATCTGGGGTGAAATCGCGGCGCTGGGGGGAGGCTTGCCCCTCGGCTACATCATCTGGTTCCCACTCGACTTCGCCCACAAACCCTTCTGGCAGGGATTCCTGCTGCTCTTCGGGGCAGGGTGGGTGATCATCCTCGCAGTAACCTTGCTGACCCCGGCAGAGAAAGCTGAAACCCTCGAGCAGTTCTATCGGATTTGCAGGCCTCCGGGGTTCTGGGGGAAGATCACTGAGACGCTTCCCACTCCCGAACGGCAGCGGATCAAGAACGAGTTGCGTTCCGATATCTGGGAATGTGCGCTCGGCATCTCGTTCTGCACCGCAAGCGTCGCCGCCACCGCGAACCTGTTCGGACGCCACTGGCCTTCCAGCATCTTTTGGCTGGCTGTCGCCGTCGTCACCTTTTGGCTGTTTGCACGGCGCTGGGCAAAGAGGGGAATTTTCAAGTCGCTTTCCACCACTTCTTCGTCTGACGCGGCCAGAGACCCCATATAGCCTGGCCGAGTGTTGGTGTCATTTGGGATGGGATCCCTTTCGAAACGCCGGTCATTCCCGTCCCGCCGTGGCGGGAGGAATCCAGTCCGTCGACAGCGCTTTCCCGAAGGTTTACCGAGTAGATTCCCGCCTTCGCGGGAATGACTGCGGCTTTCAACGGATCGGTTGCGCTGCTCAGCGTGACATCCGTGCACCCCCGTGCCCTGCTGTCATTCTGAGCGAGCATAGCCGGAGAGCGCTATCCGTGGTATCAGAAACGGAGCGCACCGCAAAGTGGGTCTGCCCTCTCCCAAGGGGCTGATCATTACCCATATCTTCGGCTGGACACGGGGGGCGAGTGACCAGGATGAG
>JBEKME010000147.1:0-14118 GCA_050008675.1 Terriglobia bacterium | reverse complement strand
TTGGGAAGGGGGTAGGTCTACACTACAACGACCTGAAACAAGTGCGCATTCATCGCCAAGAACTTATCCGGCAGGAAAGCCAAAAGTCAGATGAAAATCGCTCCCAACTGCGAAAGTCGGGTTAGGCTGCGTATATATGATGGGGGGTGTTCAGCTTTCTCGACTGGAGAGAACTGCCTTTTCGACTTCCGCCAGCTTGGTAAGCAACCGTTCCTGGCGGTCGACCGGTGGGGTGCCTTTCATGGCCCAGCAGGCACGAAGCTTCTCCTCCGCTGAACGGGCGGCAGCGATAGGAGCAGGCTCTGAGGAAAGGTCGGCATCGTGCTCGATCTTCACCTTCAGTTCGGCGGGATTGGCAGCCAGCAACTTCTCCCTGAGATTGTCTTGCTGCTCGCGGCTGAGCAAGTGGTCAGGTCCGTTGGGGACCGTCACCACGACTTTCAGCCGAGAGTCTTTCAAGGTAAGCAGGTCCAAGTTGTTGGGCAGCCGCAGCTCGCCATCTTCGTAAACGGCGTGGAGCTCAATCATCTGCCGGGTGGGCGGCCGCCTGAACTCAACGTCCAGGTCCGACAAGTCCGGGCAAAGCTCGGGAGCGTGTAGTGTCACCAGATGGTAGCCTTTGTCTTCGACCTCGCTGTAATCGCAGCGCGACAGCGACCCGGCGTACCAGATACGGGGAGCGAGCTGCTGCCGCAGGTGGATGTGACTGAGCCCCACGCACTGGGCCTTCAGGCCACGCAGCGGATCAAGGGGATACTCCGCGCATCGCCCGACCAGTGGCTGACCACTACTCACCCTGGCGCCGGCCACCCCCAAATGCCCAAAGAAGAGCTTGTAGCATCCAGGCTGCTGCTCAAAGCGCTGGTTGAACTCATCGAGTTGCCGGGCGAAGGAATCATGCAGATTCTGCTCGTCACCAATCATTTCAGCTTTCCGGGGATACGGGAAGACCGCGACAGCAGCCTCGCCCAGCTCAATGAACTCCGGCTCAGTGCAAAGGTATATCGGGTGCTTCCCCTTAGCTCGGCGAAACACAAATCTCCCTCAAGTTCAGCGCCGTGATTTCCTGCAACCAGTATTACGGGCGCGTGGTTGGCCATTTCAACCAGCCTGTCGACCCAGAGGTTCCGTTCCTTAATCGTGGCCTTATAGGTCGTGAGGTCGCCGTTGATCACAAAGAAATCAACGCGCGCCCGGATGGCATCTGCGACAAACCACTCCAGACACTGCGCGGTGTCAGCGAAGTAGCGGTCTTCATCGAGGTGAAAATCACCGGCGTGAGCGAATCGTAAGGGCATGCGCGGCCTCCCTTCATGTCAAAACATCAATGCATCCTTCTGTTAGTGGGGGATGGTGAGGCGGAAGAGAATCGTCAATCTAATGGAAAGCCTTTGGGTCACCATGAAGGCTGCGAGAGATCAGTCTGACCAACAAGAAACTTCCTCGAAGGGGACTTCTGGACCGCGTCGCAGAGCTGCAGTCAAGAGCCGTGCGCGTCCAACTGGCAATATTACTTCCGAATACGTCATCACTCATTCACAACACGGCTAATCCCCGCACGCTGGATTACTCTTCTCCCGTTCTCGCTGGTTCCGGTGTCAGTGGTTGGGGGATGAGTCGGTCCTCCGGCTAGAGAGGCTGCACCGCCCGGTCTTTACCAGGCTCGCCAAGCGCTGCGCCGAATGCGCCGCCGGCCTACCCTGGTGATGGCCTTCTGGGAACAGGCAGAACTCTTCCCATTGTGGCTATATTATGCAGCGCTCAATAGGTACATAAGGAAACTTCGATTAACGACGCCCGCCGCCGCGAGATCCTCCGCCGCCAGATGACTGCTGTCTCTGCTGCATCTGCTGCATCTGCTGCGTCTGCTGCGTGTGTGTTTGCTGCAATTTCTGCGTCTGTTGCTGGTGTCGCTGTTCCACCTGCTGCGTTCTTCCGGGATCAGCATGCTGTTTCGTCAACTGCTGATGCTCCTGGTCCTGCTTCTGCTGGAGTTTCTGCCGATCCTGGGTCTGCTTTGCCACTAGCTTATCCTGTTGCTTCTGGTATTTCTGGTCCACCTTCGCGTTCCCCGTCTTAGGAGCAGTGGCGCGTTCGACGGGCGCCAACTCCTTAGGATGGACGGCAACGTTGGGGCGAGCAGTCGCAGCAACTGCCGGTGTGCCGTGGTTCGCAGAAAACTTCTGCTGGGGGTCATTGCGGGCAGCGTACGTATGTTGAGTCTGTGCGGCTACCGGCCTGGCATGTGTCTCATGAGCAGAAGCCTCTTCTTGAGCGGTGGCGTGCGCGTTGATTCCGCCGTTACCGCCGCTGTAGCTGACGTGGTTCCTCGCGCCCTCGTTCACCCTTGTGTTGTAAACGTTGTGGATGTTGTGGGTGTCCACGTTATTATACGATGTGTTGTAGAAAAAATGCCCGTGGTCCCAGCGTCCGCCTTCATAACCATTACCGAAGTAACCGAAGCCATAGTTGATCCCACCATAGAAACCTACGGACAGGCCCCAGTAGCCTTCATTGAAAAAATATCCGTCGTCGCCCCAACCCCAATAGCCCGGAGTCCAGAGGTACCCGACTTCCGGAGCCTCCATCCATGTGCCCGGTACCCAATAGTACTCGCTGCCGTCCCAATCCCAGTATCCCGGCGTCCAGATATAGCCGTCCCCCGGGCAGATCGGTTGCGCATAATCGGGCAGCGGCGGCGGAGCTATGCCGACCCTCACTCCCACGGCGACTTGCGCGGAAGAAGGTACCGGTATCGCCAGGAACACTGCGAGTACGAAAAATAGCGGCAGAATCACACGAATCATCTTTGTCGTTCGCATTTTGGTTCACCTCCTGAGGTTTTTATTCCCGCGCCATTCAGGCGCGCGGATGCAGGGACTGCACGCCGGACGTGCAAATCCCCGGTGTTCAGATCGTCGAGCATCCAGTCAGCCAGGAACTCCATTTTGATTCCAAGGCAACTCAAGATCACGGAGAATCAGGATCCACGACTAGAGTAATTGAGTCGAGAATAAGGTGTCTGTACAAAAGGGAACACAGCTACTCGTGTGCGTATTAGGCTGGAATTAGCGATTTGGGCCTGTGGCTCGCACATCGTATGCTTCTCCTCACCTGGACAAAATAAATTGACCCTCCGTTCCGACCATTTGGTTGTCTTTAACACCCCGGCAAAAACCTGCATGGAGCGATGTCATTTGAGGCGGAAGGAGGGCTGGCCGACGTGGAAATTTACCGTGTCGCCAGTCTGAAGGGGTCTTTCGACCGATCACGCCTTCGATGTGGATAAAATACGATGTGCGGCTGCGCGACTTCCACAAAGGTCGTATGACGCGCTAAGGCGAGGTGCCGTCCGAGCTCTGCACATTCCGGGCATATCGTCGGCAACTCGGAAACTATCCAGAAACGGCGTTCGAGGTAGTAGATCCTGCCTTGCCGCCTCGTGTTTATCAACGAAGCCGCAAGGGCAATCCCCGGTTCTGGGCGAATGACAGCGCACTTTAGCCAGTAAGGGGTTGCTGCCGCCCAAGGCCCGTCCCACCCTTAGCTCTGGAACAATCCCATCCGATCTGACGTCGTGGCGGCACTCGATGGCCTGCGCGAGGCTTTACGCCTGGGTATGCTTTCAAGTATCCCACCGAACATGAGGAGTTGTGTCACCACTGCCGGGATCGGCGCTGGCGGTGGAATAATGACTTCTGGTACATCCCTCTCCGGAGGTTCTGCCTCGATTTCCGATGGTGATGTGTCCACGGCCCGAACTCCGAACACTTCCGCCTGCTTCTCCACGAGCTTCTTCCACACCGCATCGGCTGATTCGCCGATCCCTTTCTCCGTCACCAGCTCTCTGGCCTTCGCCATCAGGATGTCATCACCTTCGTCGATCGCTTGCAGGCCGTCAGTTGCAAACTTGCCTTCCATCGCCAGCGAAACCAGCAGCTTCTTCCCCATCAGCCTCAAACATGCTTCCTGCATCGTGCCGGCGTAGTAGAAGAACTTGACGTTGACGTTCGACCATTGTCCTAGCCTCCACGACCGCCGGCTGGCCTGCCGCAGGGTGTAAATCGAATAGCCGGTCTCATAGAAGAAGATGTCCGGGAAAGACCACAGGTCGAGTCCCGTCTGAACCAAACGTGGGTGCGCGATCACGACCTGAACACCCGCCCGCAGTTGCCTCTCGTACCAGGACTCCCGCTGCTCCGGGGCTACCTCGGTGGTCAGCACCGCAACCCTGATCCCTTCTTTGGCCAGGATCCTCTCCAGGCGCCGCGTCACATCCCGCTTCTGCGTATAGACCGCGTAGACCTGCACCTTCCTGCCGCGCTCAAGCGAGGCTTTGATTTCCTCAACCAGCCGCCGCTCCTTGGCATAGACAAAGTCCTCATCCAGGTCAAAAGCGTCGGATCTTCTTCCCATCTGCCTGCCAAAGCGCGCTGTAGAGTAGCCGGCGGGCATGATTGGTTCCATCACCTTCGCCCAGCGTTTCGCTGAGCTTCACCTTTTTGAAGTCCATCGCCAGCAGGCGCTCGCCTTCCTTACCGAGGTAGACCGGAGCCCCACTGTCAGGATTGACGACGCTGCCCTGATAACGCCCGCAACGGGCGACCTGGAAGGCGTGCCTCCAGAAGTACCCGAGCTTGGCGCGATCGCGGCCGACCACGAACAGTGCCGGAGAAGGACAAAGCGAGTCCCAACGCTTACGAGCCGAGGATGAAGTCCTGCGCAGGCGCAACTCACTCAAGCTGGTCCGCAATCCCTCACGGACGATGCGTTTGTTTCGCAGCTTGACTTCGTTCACCCCGTGGTGACTGTTGGAGTTGGTGGGCGTCCGCAGCCCGTCGATGATGAAAACGCGCACACGCGGCAGGGTGAGGATTGCTTCTCGACACCATTTCTCGACTAATTGAGGTGGGACCATTGCGAGCGCCGTAAAAGGTCGGTTCTCAGCGTGGGTTTGAACGGCAGCCAGCGAGATCAGCGTCTTGCCCGTACCACACTCTGCTATCACTGCACCTGCGCGGGCCTGCTGCCAGCGTCGGACTAGGCCCATGATGGCGAGCGTCTGAGCGGGATAGGGCTTCCGCAGGAGCTTGCTGATTAAGGGTGAGGGTGGGTCGTCGATAGCGTGCAGGGGTGGGTCGTCGATAGCGTGCAGGGGTGGGTCGTCGATAGCGTGCAGGGGCGGGTAGGATTCGAGGATTCTGTTACCTAACTCCGCGGTATGGGCCCGCAAATATGTTGGGATATCAGTTATGTTGTCATGCTTCATGAAACACCCCTCCTTCGGATCCCTGCGTGTGCTGATGGCCACATAACTTGCATACTTGGCTGATTTCAAATTCACTCCAAGGAGTCAGCCAAATGTTTGACCAACTGGTGAAGCGCAGTAATGCGGTATGGGTCTACAGTACGGGCCGCTTTGCCGAAGACCGGCGTACTTTTCTTTGTCACTTGAACGAACGCGGCCATGGTTTGCACACCCTCCGACAGATCAACAAATTCTTGCTTGTTATTGCAGAGCGGGGGAACGTACGGCAACGAATGCCGATCACGGAACTGCAGATTGTGCGGGCAGCCAAAGACTGGGCCGCGAAGTCTTGCGCGCCGAACTCCAAGGCCGAGACGCGTGAAACCGCAACGAAAAGGTTCATCTTTGTGGCCAAGAAGTGGTTTCGTTTCTTAGGCGAGTGGCGCGATCCGGACCGCAATCCTCAGTTCAAGCCAGAACTCGACAGTTTTCTTAAAGAGCTACGCGACGAAAGGGGATATACAGACCAAACCCTTTCCACTCGCGAGTCGGCACTGAACCTCTTCTTCGAGTGGCTTGGGAAACAGGGCGTCTCCCTGAAGGAAGTGTCTCCCGAGATCCTTGCGGCATATTTTGTTCAGAACAAGGTACGTGGCTGGAAGAAATCAACAGTTAAAGCATATGGTCAATCGCTGCGGGCTTTTTTTCGCTATGCAAGTCGGCGTAATTGGTTCATGCCTGGATTGGCGGAGACGATCCAGAGTCCACGCATTTATTCAATGGCCGGACTTCCGGAAGGCCCAAGTTGGGAACAGATCCAGCGTTTGATTGCCGATCTCGACACCGAGCGTGCAAGCCATGACCGCGACCGTGCAATCATTCTGCTTCTGGCGGTATACGGTCTGCGCATAGGGGAGGTTTGCGGGCTAACTCTAGATGACCTGGACTGGGCCAATGAAAAGATCCGCGTCCGACGGCTGAAGAACAAGCGAATCCAGGAATTTCCACTAACCGCAGAGGTGGGAAATACCATTCTGAAATACCTCCAGAACGTACGGCCTCGAGGTTCTTCGCGTTTCCTATTTCTCACGCTGCGCAAACCATATCGGCCGATAATGACGAGGGGCGCTTCCTCTTCGATTGCACGTCGCGTTCGAGCACTTGGCTGTCGCCTGCCACACTATGGCCCGCACAGTTTGCCTCACGCCTGCGCCACACATCTCCTAGACGAAGGGTTCTCGCTCAAAGAGATCGGTGATCACCTCGGCCACCGCTCAGCGAGGTCGGCGCAAATCTATGCCAAGGTCGAACGCAGGAAATTGGTGCAGGTTGCCGGCGTGAAACTATCCAGTTTGACGGACTACCTGCGAACGCAGACGCACCCGCTCACGTCAGACTGGGCAAAGGAACGCTTGAGTTTACTGCGAGAGGTTTCCAACTTCGGGTTAGGAGGCCTCCAATGAAACTTGCTCCCGCTATCGAGGAATTCATCCAATACAAGCAGGCGTTGGGCAACTCCTATACCACGCCAGCCCGCACCCTGAAGGCCTTCCTCAAAAAGACAGGGAATCTCGAACTTGATGCCCTCACAACCCAGCACAGCGACGCGTTCCTGCCGGTCCAGGGCGGGATGGTTACGAGCGTTTGGTTCCATCGCTATTGGACCCTCGGCTGTTTTTTCCGTTTCGCAACTAGCCGCGGTTACATGCAGCATCGAATACTCCCGACCTCGATGCCTGATCGACCGCCAGGCTTCGTTCCCTACATCTATTCGGCCGAGGATGTTCGCCGGTTACTGGCCGTGCCTGATTCGCACTGCCCGCGGGCATGCCCACTGTCGCCAGACACCATGCCTACGTTAATCCTGGTGCTCTACGGAACCGGATTGCGATTGAGTGAGGCGACTCGCCTGAAGCATGAGGATGCGGACTTCAGGAACGCCGCACTGACCATTCGGGAAACCAAGTTCAGCAAGACCCGGCTGGTTCCGATTGGAAAAGATGTTGTGAGCATTTTGAGACTTTACCGATGGCGACATCGTCCGGGCGTCGGGTACCAACGCCCCCCGACACTTCTCGCCACAAAGATAGGGATGATGATCCGCAACGATCATGCTGACCATCAATTCCAATGGCTGAGAAAGGAAGCCGGGGTACTGCGATTCGACACTGCCCGCTATCAGCCGAGGCTCCATGATTTTCGGCACACGTTTGCCGTGACGCGTCTCTTGACCTGGTATCGCGAGGGAAAAGACGTACAGAGAATGCTCCCTTTGCTATCCACATACCTCGGGCACTGCCGAGTAGATGAAACTTCCGTGTACCTCCAGATGACACGGGAGCTGCTCCAAGAAGCCAACCGCTGCTTTGAGCGCTATGCCTTCGCGGAGGTGCACAATGGCTGATCACGCCTCGGTTGGTTTTTGGGTTCGTCGTTTTTTATCGGAGCATCTGGTGCATGAGCGCGGGCTACCGCGAAACACGCAGCAGAGCTATCGCGACACCTTCTGTTTGTTCCTGCCGTTCGTCGCTGCGCAGCGCAAAACAGCAGTCGATAAGCTCGTAATTGACGACCTTTCGCCCAGCATTGTTTCAGATTTCCTGGCGCATTTGGAACAGGCTCGAAGTTGCTCGGTTGCTACGAGGAATCAGAGGCTTGCCGCGCTTCACGCCTTCGCTCGGTATACGGGGAACTGCAGCCCTGAGCATGTGGATTGGTGCGCCCAGATCCGTCGCGTTCCATTCAAACGAGGGTGGAAACAGTCAATCCCTTATATGGAGAAAGATGAAATCGATGGACTTCTTCAGGCCCCAGATCGCACGAGTGAACATGGCCGACGAGATTACGCGCTACTCTTGTTCCTCTACAACTCGGGGGCACGCGCTACCGAGGCCGCTCAAGTCATGATTGAGGACCTAACTTGGGACTCGACAGGAACTGGTTCTGTCAAGATCCGGGGAAAAGGCCGGAAGGTTCGCTTTTGCCCGCTCTGGAAAAAGACAAGGGCTGAACTCCAACCTCTCATACGTGGACGAGATGTCGATAATCCGTTGTTCCTCAATCGATACGGCGACGCGATGACGCGCTTTGGAATCCATGCGCTTGTGACGCGTCATGCTGAAACTGCGGCGGAGAAGATTCCATCGCTAAAAACCAAGCGCATTAGTCCGAACACAGTTCGCCACACGACTGCAACCCACCTGCTTCGCGCCGGTGTTGACCTCAACACGATTAGGGCGTGGCTCGGCCATGTTTCACTCGATACCACAAATATCTATGCGGAAACAGATCTAGCTCTTAAGGCAAAAGCTTTGGCCGCCTGCGATCCAGGAGGCGGGTGTCGCAGAACCAAGAAAAAATGGCGAGATGATCCAAGCCTAATGGAGTTCTTGCGCAAGCTCTGAGCCATCCGTTTTCTGTGGCTCTCGTCGATTCTCAGGGGGCGACTTCAGTTGGCGCCCCCTCTTTTTTATGTGGCAACGAAAGCAAAGAAACCTGTTCTAAACGAGGTGCTCGTGAAGCACGACAACATAACTGACATCCCAACATATTTGCGGGCACATACCGCGGAGTTAGGCAACAGAATCCTTGAATCCTACCCGCCCCTTCACGCTATCGACGACCCACCCTCACCTCTGATCAGCAAGCTCCTGCGGAAGCCCTACCCAGCCCAGACCCTCGCCATCATGGGTCTGGTCCGGCGCTGGCAGCAGGCCCGCGCGGGTGCTGTGATTGCCGAGTGCGGTACGGGCAAGACGCTGATCTCGCTGGCTGCCGTTCAAACCCACGCTGAGGACCGGCCCTTTACGGCTCTCGCAATGGTCCCACCTCAATTGGTCGAGAAGTGGTGTCGAGAAGCAATCCTCACGCTGCCGCGTGTTCGCGTGTTCATCATTGACGGGCTGCGGACGCCAGCCAACTCCAACAGTCACCACGGCGTGAACGAAGTCAAGCTGCGCAACAAACGCATCGTGCGCGAGGGATTGCGGACCAGCTTGAGCGAGTTGCGCCTGCGCAGGGCCTCACCTTCGGCTCGTAAGCGCTGGGATTCGCTTTGTCCTTCTCCGGCACTGTTCGTTGTCGGCCGGGACCGCGCCAAGCTCGGATACTTTTGGCGGCATGCTTACCAAGTCGCCCGCTGCGGGCGTTATCAGGGCAGCGTCGTCAATCCTGACAGTGGGGCTCCGGTCTACCTCGGTAAGGAAGGCGAGCGGTTACTGGCGATAGACTTTAAGAAGCTAAAGCTCAGCGAAACGCTGGGCCAAGGTGATGGAACCAATCATGCCCGCCGGCCGCTCTACAGCGCGCTTTGGCAGGCAGATGGCAAGAAGATTCGACGCTTTGCGCCGGTTGACTTCATCGGCCGGTACATGGATGGGTTCTTCGACTACGCCATAGCTGACGAAGTTCACGAGCTGAAGGGAGGGGATACGGCCCAGGGCAATGCTCTGGGCACACTGGCTGCGTCCGCCCGCCACATTGCGGTCCTCACCGGCACACTGCTCGGGGGCTATGCGGATGAACTCTTCAACATTCTGTTTCGCCTTGAGCCTTCGAGGATGTTGGAAGAGGGCTTTGAATACGGAGAAGCCGGTGTCCGGGCCTTTACCGAAACCTATGGGTTACTGGAGAAGATCACGGTGATTGAGCCCGCCGACAACGCCTGTTCTGAGGCGCGGGTTACAACCCGGCTCCGCCGTCGGCCAGGAGCCTCACCGCTGCTCTTCGGCCGCTTCCTGATGAGCCTTGGAGCATTCGTGTCGCTGGAGGATATCTCGGCTGCTCTCCCTCCCTACCGGGAGGAAGTGGTCAGCGTGGAGATGGATCAGCCTTTGCAGAAGGCTTACGAGGACCTGGAACAGGGCATCAAGAAGGCCCTGCGCGAGCATCGAGGCAACCAGTCGGTCGCGAGCGTCGCCTTGAATGCTCTCCTCGCTTATCCCGACCGGCCTTTCGGCTTCGGGGACCTGATAGGGCGTGAGTTCAATCCCGAAACTCAGCGTCGGGAGCCGTTCCTGATCGTGGCTACGCGTGACCTGGATGAGGACTTTGTCTATGCCAAGGAGCGGCCGCTGGTGGAGGAAATCAAAGCCTCGCTTGAGCGCGGAAGGAAGGTGCAGGTCTACGCGGTCTATACCCAGAAGCGGGATGTGACGCGGTGCCTGGAGAGGATCTTGGCCAGAGAAGGGATCAGGGTTGCGGTGCTGACCACCGAGGTAGCCCCGGAGCAGCGGGAGTCCTGGTACGAGAGGCAACTGCGGGCGGGCGTTCAGGTCGTGATCGCGCACCCGCGTTTGGTTCAGACGGGACTCGACCTGTGGTCTTTCCCAGACATCTTCTTCTACGAGACCGGCTATTCCATCTACACCCTGCGGCAGGCCAGCAGACGCTCATGGAGGCTAGGAAAGTGGTCAAACGTCAACGTCAAGTTCTTCTACTATGCCGGCACCATGCAGGAAGCGTGTTTGAGACTCATGGGGAAGAAGCTGCTGGTCTCACTGGCGATGGAAGGGAAGTTCGCGAGCGACGGTCTTCAAGCGATCGACGAAGGTGATGACATTCTGATGGCGATGGCGCGCGAGTTGGTGACGGAGAAGGGCATCGGGGAGAGTGCGGATGCGGTTTGGAAGAAGCTCGTGGAGAAGCAGGCGGAAGTATTCGGAGTTCGGGCCGTGGAGACATCACCATCGGAAATGGAGGCAGAACCTCCGGAGAGGGGTGTACCAGAAGTCATCATTCCGCCACCAGCACCAATCCCCGTAGTGGTGACACAACTCCTGATGTTCGGTGGGATACTTGAAAGCATACCCAGGCGTAAAGCCTCGCGCAGGCCATCGAGTGCCGCCATGACGTCAGATCAACTGGGATTGTTCCAGAGCTAAGGGTCAGGCGAGCCGCGCCCGGCAGCAGTCTCTTGCTGGCTAAAGTGCGCTGTCATTCGGCCAGAACCGGAGATTGCCCCTGCGGAATCGTCGATAAATGCAGGGCAACTAACGAGGAGCTATTTCCTCGAACACCGCTTCTGGACAACAATCCTCCCGGAGGACCACTCGAAGCTTTCTTTCCGAGTGCGACCATCCATTCCCTATCGTCTCGAAGCCGCTAATTGGGCTCCAAACGGCCGGCGGCCGACTTGTGCGAAATGCGGGTAAGGAAAGTCCAGGCAGGGGCCGTTGACGGGTGTTTTCGCGTAAGGCTGTTTCCGACCACGGTCACAAGTGCTGTGCGGAAATGTTGTCGTCACGTTTCTAGCAAAGGGTTATGTCGAACTGCCGCAGGTACTTGGGTTCACATACTGTGGGGTGTGCGAGAACCAAATGGATCTGACACAATGGCTCCGGGAAGCACCCGAGCAAGCGTAGAGCTCGCACATCGGTGCCACTAGCGGATCGAGTTTGATCGCCCGGCGTGCCAGGATCGCGGAGCCCACCACGCCTGCCTGCCTCAGTATCAGCGCGACCGTCACAAACATCACGGGATCGGCCGGCTTCAAGCCGCTCTTCGGCAACCATTGCGCCTCAGCATGGATCGACGCTTACACAAGCCCGTCCAGATCCAGGCTGTAAATCGCGCCGATCTCTTCGATTTTGCGATTCGTCTTCAGAATATACCCATTCAGCGGCTTATATGTCTTCCGGAGCATCTGACACGGCGGCGCTTGCGGCTTTAGGGTCTTCGGGTTGATCGTGACCGGCAGCCGACCTTGCGCCAACCCGTTGCCATCGATGCAATTGAAACCACACAACCGATTGCCGTCCGAGTAGGGCATCCAAAGAATGAAGTGGTGGCTACCGGCGTGACCCTCGCGGCCTCCGCCGACCCCAATGTCGCCCGCGCGAGGCAATACCGCGCTCCGGTCTCGGATGATCTTGAACCCTCCCCTACCGTCGGAGAGAGCGAGCCTCGCCCGGCCCCCATGAATTCCAAACTTGCCGCCGTTATCCGGATTCTTGTCCCACCGCAGGTCCGGGACCCCCGCTTCCTGTAAGCAGTACAGGGCGAAGAGCCCGCACCAATAATCCCAAAACCACTGGACTGCCGGCCCCGGCCACGAACCGTCCCGATTCAGCGTGTAGAGGCCGGAGGCGCGGAGATAGTTATCCATCTGCTCCTGGGTTGGCTTGCCGTTATTCGATTGCTGTAATTCATCAATCGCGAAGTGAATGATCCTCCGTCGGACGGACATCTCCTCAACCGGTGTGTCCGCGGCGTCCACGTTTGCATCAGCCATGTATGTCACCCCTGTGGGAGAATACACCTTGCGAACCTCCTCAACAAGCCGGGCGTAAACTTGACTCATGGCTATTCGCCTGCCCCCGAAACCAGCCGGGGCGGGCCACTCTGATCCAGTTTGACCTCTTAGCAAGGACAACAGTCTGATCCGCGCGTTCGGCTGCGTAATTACCCCTCTTGCCGGAAAACGTCTGGCACGGGTTCACTGGACGCGTACCAGAAGAATGCATTGATGTTTTGAGATGAAGGGAGGTCCCACATGCCCTTACGATTCGGTCACGCCGGTCATTTCCACCTCGATGAAGACCACTACTTCGCCGACACCGCTCAGTGTGTGCAATGGTTTGCCGCAGATGCCATCCAGGGGAGCGTTGACCTCTTTGTGATCAACGGCGACCTCACGACCTACAAGGCCACGATTAACGAACGGAACCTCTGGGTCGACAGGCTGGTTGAAATGGCCAACCACGCTCCAGTGATTCTGGTCGCAGGAAATCATGGGGCAGAGCTTGAGGGCGATTTATATGTGTTTTGTCGAGCTCGTGGCAAGCACCCGATATACCTTTGCACTGAGCCGAAGTTCATTGAGCTGGGTGATGTAGCTGTCGCGGTCTTCCCGTATCCCCGGAAAGCTGAAATGATTGGTGACGAGCAGAATCTGCATGATTCCTTCGCCCGGCAACTCGATGAGTTCAACCAGCGCTTTGAGCAGCAGCCTGGATGCTACAAGCTCTTCTTTGGGCATTTGGGGGTGGCCGGCGCCAGGGTGAGTAGTGGTCAGCCACTGGTCGGGCGATGCGCGGAGTATCCCCTTGATCCGCTGCGTGGCCTGAAGGCCCAGTATGTGGGGCTCAGCCACATTCATCTCCGTCAGCAACTCGCTCCGCGCATTTGGTATGCCGGGTCGCTCTCCCGCTGCGATTACAGCGAGGTCGAAGACAAAGGCTACCATCTGGTGACACTACACGCTCCCGAGCTTTGCCCGGACTTGTCGGACCTGACCGTTGAGTTCAGGATGTCACCCACCCGGCGAATGGTTGAGCTTCACGCCGTTTACGAAGATGGCGAGCTGCGGCTGCCCAACAACTTGGACCTGCTTACCTTGAAAGACTCTCAGCTGAAAGTCGTGGTGACGGTCCCCAACGGACCTGATCGCCTGCTGAGCCGCGAGCAGCAGGACAATCTCAGGGAGAAGTTGCTGGCCGCCAATCCCGCCGAACTGAAGGTGAAGATCGAGCACGATGCGGACCTTGCCTCAGAGCCTGCTCCTATCGCTGCCGCGCGTTCAGCGGAGGAGAAGCTTCGTGCCTGCTGGGCCATGAAAGGCACCCCACCGGCCGACCGCCAGGAGCGGTTGCTGGCCAAGCTAGCGGAAGTAGAGAAAGCAGTTCTCTCCAGTCGAGAAAGCTGAACACCCCATCCTTTTTGTTTTCAGCAACATTCCCGCCTTATGCTAATATCTCCTTTGTTTTCATATACATTCCCGCTCCTGCGCAGAGTCTTCCACAGTCGTCCTTTGTTTTCAGTAGAGTCGGGGTTGGGCGCGGTTGCGACGCGGACGTCGTCCCGTTTCCCGTCCCCGCTCATCGAACCGGACGTGCGGATTTCCCGCATCCGGCTCTCCGACAGGGTTCACC
>JBEKME010000146.1:0-14352 GCA_050008675.1 Terriglobia bacterium | reverse complement strand
ACCGTTTCAGTGACCCTATGCACCTGCGCGAGCAACAAGAGGAGGACGAGGAATACCGGCAGTTCCTGCTCAAAGAAGGCGC
Source organism: Terriglobia bacterium (assembly GCA_050008675.1). Taxonomy (GTDB): domain Bacteria; phylum Acidobacteriota; class Terriglobia; order UBA7540; family UBA7540; genus CAVROP01. The sequence continues at coordinate 14,270 of JBEKME010000146.1, read as the reverse complement.
CGACTTGGTGCCGCCGGGCGAGCCCGAGCGCCAGGAACTTCTCCGTTTGCTCGAGGAGGAAATCGCCAGCCTGCGGGAAGAATTCGAGTATGCGGAAAAGGCGAATGAGGAGAGGGCGGCGATAGAACGGGACGCCTGCCTTGCCCCGGAAGGGGAGACGTGGAGCATGATGCTACGCCAGGAAGCCGCCCTGGACCGCTCCATCGACCGCAAAGTGAGGATACTGCTGAGGCTGCGGAAGGAATCTACCAACCCCCCGGTCGCTCCTGCTGGGGAGGACGATGGCGGGAGGATGGAGAACATCGAGAAAGTCACCGACAGCGCCATTGTGTCCGAGCACTCACAGGGTGTGGAAACAGTCGAGAGCTTAAAAATGAACGAACGACGCGGGAATGTTGCTGAAAACAAAGGATCGGGTTTGGAGAGTGGGAAGCAAAGCGGGAATCCTGCGCAAAACAGAGATAGTTACGCATTGATAGCGGGAATGTTGTTGAAAAGGAAGGTGGTATGTGGTATGCAGCGATGCTAGCCGACGCTTTTGCACGCGTGGCGCGGACATCCAGCCTTGCTGGACCGCACCCCGACTCGGCGTGCCCCGGTCGCAACCACGTACCCATCCAACGGTATCAGCGCGGCGTCCCCGGAGGCAATCCACATGGACGTATTACGGGCTAACTGTGCTTTTGGTTGTCGCACCCGATTTCAGGTCGTAAAGGAGGTAGCCCGATATTTTCAGATGAAGTACCCTTCGCTTCAAACGGATATACGAGCTGTGGGGCCCTCCTTGCCGAATGCCCCTATAGGTTGTGCTTTAAGGCTTGACAAAGGCCCAGCGCAGAGTTAACTTCTCCTACAGCTTTTCCGGAGCCGGACCTGCCTAGAGGGGGCAAGTCGGCCGGAGTAGAGGACGCGCCACGCGGTGTTGCCAAATTCTTGTTTCACCACAGGAATCTAATAACCAAGGGCGCGACCGACCCCAAGAGGATCAAAATGTCTGAAGCGCAGGCCGCCTCCACCGCATCAAAATCGGCCCCTTCCGATACGCAGACGCAGGGTAAACACGGCTTGAGGATCAAACGCCTTTTTACCAAACCCGGTTTTCATCCCTTCGACGAGATCGAGTGGGAATTGCGGACCACCACCATTCAGAACGAAAAAGGTCAGGTAATCTTCGAGCAGCGCAACGTAGAAGCGCCGAGGGACTGGTCGCAGACCGCTACGAACATCGTCGCCTCCAAGTATTTTCACGGCAAGCTGGGAACGGCCGAGCACGAGTCGAGCGTCAAGCAGCTCATCAGCCGCGTGGCCGACACCATCGCCCAGTGGGGCGTGGAGGGCGGCTATTTCCGCGGCGAGGAAGACGCCAAGGCTTTTCACGAAGAACTGACGCACCTGCTGGTTCGCCAGAAGGCTTCGTTCAATTCTCCGGTTTGGTTTAATTGCGGGTTGTGGCACAAGTACCGCCGCACCGGTGCGGGAGGAGCATTCTATTGGGACCCCGCCACGGGCGACATCCAAAAGGAGACCGAGGCCTACCGGCATCCGCAGTGCTCAGCCTGCTTTATCAACTCCGTCCAGGATAACCTCGAAAGCATTCTCGACCTGGCGAAAACCGAGGGGATGCTCTTCCGGTATGGCTCGGGCAGCGGCACGAATTTCTCGCCACTCCGTTCCTCCACCGAGTCACTGTCGGGTGGCGGCATGGCCTCCGGTCCCCTTTCGTTCATGAAAGGCTACGACGCGTTTGCGGGGGTGATCAGATCGGGCGGCAAAACGCGACGTGCCGCCAAAATGGTTATCCTCAACATCGATCACCCCGACATCGAGGAGTTCATCCAGTGCAAGGTCAAGGAAGAGCGTAAGGCCTGGGCGCTGGTGGATGCTGGCTATGACCCGTCGCTGGGCGGAGAGGCCTATCGGTCCGTCTTTTTCCAGAATGCCAACAACAGCGTGCGCGTTACCGACGATTTCATGAGGGCCGTCATCGAGGATAAGGATTGGGTGACACACCGGATCACCACGGGTGAGCCCGTCAAGTCCTACCGCGCACGCGACCTGATGAAGAAGATCGCGGGAGCCGCCTGGCAGTGCGGTGACCCGGGCATGCAATTCCACACCACGGTCAACAAGTGGCATACCGCGAAAGCTACCGCGCCCATCAACGCCTCGAACCCCTGCAGCGAGTACATGTTCCTGGATGATTCGGCATGCAATCTGGCGTCGCTGAACCTGATGAAATTCTTTTCCCCGGACGGCAGATTCGACGTCGAGGCGTTCCGCCACGCCGTGGACGTCATGATAACAGCGCAGGAAATCCTGGTCGACAACGCGAGTTATCCTACGGCGAAGATCGCGCGCAACTCCCACGATTTCCGCCCGCTGGGCTTGGGTTATGCCAACCTCGGTGCGGTGCTGATGGCCAGCGGTCTTCCCTATGATTCCGACGTGGGGCGCGACGTGGCCGCTGCCATTACCGCTGTCATGCACGGCGAAGCGTATCTCCAATCGTCGCGCATCGCGGAGGAGATTGGTACCTTCGCCGGCTACGCCGCCAACCGCGATCCCTTCCTGGACGTGATTTCCATGCACCGCCAGTCGCTCGAGAACATCAACCCGCGCAACGTGCCGCCCAATCTCTGGGACGCGGCGAAGAAAACCTGGGACGATTGCCTGGCCAGCGGCATGAAGTATGGCTACCGCAACGCCCAGGTCACGGTGCTCGCGCCGACCGGCACTATCGGCTTCATGATGGATTGTGACACCACGGGCGTCGAGCCCGACCTTGCGCTGGTGAAATACAAGAAGCTGGTGGGCGGCGGGCTGATCAAGATCGTCAACAATGCGGTGCCCACGGCGCTGCTCAAGCTCGGCTACAGTGGGGAGCAGGCCGCGGAGATTGTCAACTACATCGACCAGCACGGCACGATTGAGGGCGCTCCCGGGCTGAAGCCGGAGCACCTGCCGGTGTTCGACTGCTCCTTGAAGCCTACGAACGGCAAGCGCTCCATTCACTACATGGGCCACGTGCGCATGATGTCCGCCGTGCAGCCGTTCCTCTCCGGCGCTATCTCGAAGACCGTTAATATGCCGGAGGAGGCGACGGTGGACGAGATCGCCAATGTGTACACCGAAGGCTGGCGCCTGGGACTGAAAGCCATAGCTATTTACCGCGATGGGTCGAAGCGCGTGCAGCCGCTAAACACCTCGAAAGAAAAGGAGTCAGAAGTCAGGAGTCAGGAGTCAGAAAAGCAGGAGTCAGGAGTCAGGATTCAGGATTCAGGCGCCGAGACCCGAAACCGCAAACCCGAGTCCCGAGTCCCGGGTCCCGAGTCCCCAGCCCCTAGCCCCCAGACCCTAGTCCCTAGTGCCACGCCGAAACCTTACCGCCGCAAGCTGCCGGACGAGCGCAATGCTAATACCCATAAGTTTTCCGTGGGCGCGCACGAAGGATACCTGACTGTCGGCCTTTACGACGAAGGGCAGCCGGGCGAAATTTTCATCACCATGGCCAAGGAAGGTTCGACGGTTTCTGGTTTGATGGACTCCTTCGCTACCGCCGTATCGTTGGCTTTGCAGTACGGTGTGCCGCTCAGGGTGCTGTGCGATAAGTTCAGCCACATGCGCTTTGAGCCCAGCGGCTGGACCAATAATCCCAAGATCCACTTTGCGAAATCTATCATGGATTACATCTTCCGCTGGCTGGCATACAAGTTTCTGCCCAAGGATGCCCAGCCGCAGGAAGACGCCAGCGTCGCTTCCCTGAACGGCACGGAAATCGAAAAAGCCGCCGGATTGGCAACCCAGTTCACCCATGCCGCGGCCGGACCTTCCGCGGCAGTCCTGCCGGGGCTGGCGGGAGTGGTACATAGTGAAGATGCGCCAAGCTGCTCCGACTGCGGCGCCATCATGGTGCGCAATGGCGACTGGTATCGCTGCGCGAATTGCGGGTCAACCACCGGCAGCTCCTAGCCGCCGGGCGGGTAGAACGGGTCTGAGAGGAGAGGGCTCAGAGACACACACGTTGACTGGAGTGATTGCCCGAACTGACCCACAACCCGAGAAGCCACGCATCCAGCCCAGAACCCGCGCACGACTCGTGCAATGAATCAATGATTCACTGAATCAATGAATCAATTCCGCGAGCGCGCCCGGATTGTCTGGCCGGCATAGACAGAGTAGAATCAGAGGAATGAGTGATTTGGTCCAGATTGCCTCAGCTCGCGTCCAGGTGCGCAAGCCCGAATGGCTGAAGGTGCGCGTTCCCGCCGGGGAGAACTATTTTGAGCTGAAGCATTTGATGCGCGGGCTGGGGTTGCACACCGTGTGTGAAAGCGCGCGTTGCCCGAACGTCGGCGAGTGCTGGGCGCATCGAACCGCCACTTTCATGATCCTGGGCGAGCTCTGCACCCGCCGCTGCGGCTTCTGCGCCGTGCCGAAAGGCCTGCCGCACGGTGAAGTTGACTGGGAGGAACCGGAAAGAGTGGCGGAAGCGGCGTCGAAGATGGGTTTGAAGTATGTGGTGGTCACTTCCGTCGACCGGGACGACTTGAAAGATGGTGGGGCCACGATATTCGCCCGCACAATTGCGGCCCTTCGCCAGCACGTTGCCGGGTGCCAGGTGGAAGTTCTGATCCCCGACTTCCGCGGGTCTGACGAAGCTCTGGAAACCGTGCTGCGTGCTCGACCCGACATCCTGAACCACAACACCGAAACTGTCCCGCGCCTTTACCCGGTGGCACGGCGTGGTTCCCGGTACGAGCGGTCCCTGCGCCTCCTCACACGCTCACGTGAAATCGCTCCTTCCATCCCAACTAAGTCCGGCCTCATGGTGGGCCTTGGGGAAACGTTTGAAGAACTGCTGGCGGTGCTGAACGATTTAAGTGTTGTGGGGGTCGATATCGTCACGATTGGCCAGTATTTGCGCCCCTCCGGTGAGCAGTTGCCTGTGGCGCGCTTTTGTTCCCCCCAAGAGTTTTCCACTCTCCGGCAGGAAGGTCTCCGCCTGGGGATCCGTCACGTCGAGTCCGGCCCTCTCGTTCGCAGCTCCTACCACGCCCACGAGCAAACCCAAAAACTGAATCAGTAAGGCAATCGACCTGTTCGTGTCATTCCCGCGAAAGCGGGAATCCAGTACGTCAATTGCGCTTTTCCGAAGTGGATTCCCGCTTTCGCGGGAATGACTGCTAGTGCCCCGACCGGCGCGCCAGAGCTCGCTCGGCTTGTTGGTGGAGAGGTTTCCATATCTCCGATTGGGAGTGGGCGGTTTCGTCGATCACCTGCCGGTAGAGTGCCTCGCCCTGCTTGACATCTCCCATGCGGAGCTCAGTGCTCCCGGTAAGCAATTTCCAAAGTGGATTATGGGGATATTGCTGCTCCATCTGGCGAAACAGTTCCAGGGATCTCGCGAACTGCCGATCGATCGAACGGGAGTAGTTCTTGGCAAGGTGGAATTTCGCCTCCGAGGTCACGAGTTGCCCTTTTTCCATTGCTTCCTGCATTTGGCGGAGACCCACAAGGCGGTCGCCGCCCGGAAGCAGAATCAAAAAGCGCAGCATCTTCACATAGGTTGGCAACGTGTCCTCGAAGTAGTTGTAGAGCCCGACTCCAAAATAGGCATCATTGAGGTTGGGATCGAGCCTCAGGGCGGCGAGAGAGGAACTCCGCAAGCGCTTGCCGGCGTGGGCAGTTGCCAGGGCATGGTCCCGTAAAGCTTCCAACTGCGCCCGCAGTCCGTAGGCCAGGCCCTCGTAAAAGTAACTGCGCGCTTCATCCTGATGCGCGTGGAGGCGCGTTTCAGCTTTGCGGATGGCCAGTTCATCCAATCGCCTGAAATCGCCGTCATAAGGAGTGGCAGCTTCGGAAAGAGCCTCGAAAACTTCCGGGTCAATCAGATTGGCTTCGGTCAAGTAAATCTTCCACCAGTTCGCATCGGCCTCAAGAAGGTAGCCGAGAGGCGACTCGGGATCGGACTTCTGGATCTGGCGGAAGATTTCCATCGCAGGGTCGAAGTCGCCGTCCATGAGTTTATTCATCCCGCGGACGGCAATCTCCTGGTTTCCCACTTCGTCTGCCTTCCCGGCCCCCCAAGCGATCTTCACAGTTCCACAACTAACGGTGACCCACAAAAGGATCAGTGCCAGCAGATTCGGTAGTTGAATTCTTCTCATTGAGGCTGCACTCATGTCCAAAGACCCGGCCACGAAGGCCGAGCAGAAACTCGTACATCACCAAGCATTCTACCGCGAACGGAGGAAAACCAAGGAATCCCGGTATGGGCATTTCAAAGACCTTCCAATTTTGCCACATCGGAAAGACGTACAACCACTTGGCGCTGGCCCAGTAGTTCCAGAACTCCCAGAGGATTCCACACACAAGTCCGGAACAGAGGTAGGCGTTAAGCCGGCTTGTTTCACCCTGTTCCAGGTCACGCAACAAGGAGCGCCCTCCCCAGGAATAATTGATGGGGTCGAGTACCAGGATGAACCCTACCCAAACTGCCCCGAACAGATAACCTCCCAGGCGTGGAGGCGCGAGCAGGGGAAGAGTAAGGCATGCCAAGCCGAGGAGAAAAGGGGTGATGTGCCTGGAGGGGCGAAAGGCATATCCGGCTTCCCGTTTATCTCGACTCAAACCCAGCGCCGAAATCAGGTCCGCGGTCTCGAAGATGGCGGGCCAGATGGTGGCAAATGACCAGGTGTAGCCCAGTCCGCGAAGGAGCGGGTTTTGAGGCAGTCCTACGTAAGTCCAGTTTCTAAGGCGCAGGTTGTAAGCCTCAAAAACTAACCACAGGGGTACAGACCAACAAGCCAGACCCAAAAAACTGCGCAGTGAATTAGCGATGCGAGACGAACCCTTCAGGCTGCACACCAGCGAATCGGCAAAGAGCAAATAGCCTGTCCACACGATGGGCGTAAAGAAGACTTCGACCCAGCGAACGCGCAAGAACAGCAGCAACTCTGCGAGCAGAATAATTGCAAGTCCCGACCAACCCCACGCCGGCACGGGAGCTTTCCTGTGAGTGAAGTACCTCCAGCCCAGCGTGCAGAGCGTCGCCGCCAGCATCACGATGCCTAAAAGGATGTGATTCCCGTTCATGAGGTTGGGTAGGTGTATCGCGAACAGGATAGACGACTCAAACTCAAAAGGCAATCGCGGTATCGAGACATGCTCAATGTAACCGAGGGGTGGGCCTTGAGGCGTTTGATACTGATTGTTCGTCATTCATAGAGGAAAAAGCCACCGCCTGTCATTCCGAGCGAAGCGAAGAATCCCCGCATTTGAAAGTTCAATCAGTGCGAAAAAATGCCGGGATTCTTCGCTTCGCTCAGAATGACAGACAATGGGGTTATCCTCTACGACTGACGGACATTGCGTTTGAGATGTCGAGTTACTCGCGGTTCAGCTTTACTCTCGAGCGTCGTGGAATGCAGGGTCGAGGCCTTATTGAACCTCGACAGAATTCCTTGCCCTGCCGGGCTCGAACCTTACACTTGTCCACTCCCCGACCCCGCGCACCGTCTCGATTCCGTTGACTCTCAATTCCCCAGGCCGAAGCTGCCCTCGCAGCCAGTCGGAAAGGTGCAAGTGCCAGCTCGACCCCTTGGCGATCAAGGCGCGGCAGTAGTGCGGATCAAAGGAAACATTGAGGCGAATGTCTGGAGACTCTGCCTTTTCAGTGTCCGCTCCTGGCCCAGTTTCTACCCGGATGTCGGCGTGCGTGTAGCCGACGTATTCATCAAGGCCGGTGAACACATGTCCAGGATAGAGATCGAACACCTTGGCAAACGCCTCGGGGTCGCGGGTGATGCCTCGGTCATGGCCGTCCGGCGGTGCAGGTAGCACGAGTGGGACGTCTTCTGACCCCCCGAACTCCGCAGTGTCATTGGCCAGGCCTTGTATTGCCAAGTCTCCTCCCAGGTAGCTTCCGTAGTAACCGAATCCCGCCTCCGCTGCCAGGTGCCAGGTATTGTTGGCTGGGCTAAGAGAGACCGCATTTCCACCCGTAGCAAAGGCGAGGGGCTCGAGCCCAAACTGGTCTTTGATCCAATCCCTCGACTCCAGCAGGTGGAACTTCTGCTCGGCAGCGGGTATTTCGCGGTTGCGCCGGGTGTCATAAAACTCGCGGTACCAGCCCACTTCGGCGCGCTCCCCGTTCACATCGGTTCCCCACCAGGGTCCGGGAGCTGAGGTCAAATCGGGTTGCATATGCGTCCATCCATGGCTCTCGATCTCGAAGACCCCCGCCGCTACACCTTCATCTATCCCGCGCTTTGTGGAGATGTAATCCTGCTTCGTTCCAAAAGCATCAACGAAGTGCTGCTCCCAGCTCGGCACTATACGGCGCTGTGCGTCATCGACGAAGCCGGGCACGATGTTCAGAGAAAGGACTGCATGGTGGTTCCGCAAGGGCTCAATCAAGTGGCTGCGAATCTGTTCTTGGGTCAACTCAGGATAGTGCCAGTGTTCCAACCAACTGTTCTGTGCGTTGCCCATGTCATCCATGGTAAGGATGATGTGGTCTGTCCAAGTCTTAACGAAGGCGTAGCCAATAGCCTCCGTGATCGCGCGACGCAGCACGGTCCTTAAGGCCGGGTAGTAAAACATCTGCTGAACATCCCCCCCAATCCAAATGGTTCGGGTGTCCTGGCTTAGCTCTCGTTCTGTTATGGCAGCCATACCTCCCTGTGTAGCCAGCACCTGTGCGCGTTCCGGGATTACCTGGACGCGTTCCTTGAAAGGCAACAGCGGACCGCCCATCTCCAGGTCCGGGTTCAGGCCCCGCAGCAGAAAGGAACTTTCCGCAGTAACTCTGACATGGGAGCTGTGCGGGTGCTCGCCTCGATAGCGAATTCCCAAGAGTTGCTGCACCGAGTTCTCTTCAATCCGATCCCCAATCGCAATGAAGGAGATACCATTTTTTTCCACCGCCTCGGCCAGCACGCCAAAGTCCTGTGGAAGAATGTGGCCCGTCGTGTCGGCGTCCCATAGAATGGCTCCGTAACGAGGTTTGCCGTGCCTGCCAGCGAACTGATTCGGGTCCATCACCTGTTGATCAAGCCGAAGGATATCAAACGGGATACCCCAGGACTTGAAGAGTGTCACGATGGTCTGAAATTCCCCTCCGTCAGCGACCAAGTAGCTACTTGGATCCTTCCACTGGTCAGAGATAACCAGCAAGACGCGGTAAGGTTTCACGTTCTGCCCCAAGGCCGAACCTGCAAATAAGACTATCATTTCGAGGATGAGGAGTAGCGAGGACAACAGCCGCTTTTTCATATGGATGGTGGGAATTGGCGATTTGCGATTGGTGATTGGTGATTGCTGATTGACAGCGGAAGAAGCTGCCATACCACTTTTTCAATCGGCAATCAGCGGCGACAATCGGCAATCACCAATCGACAATCGGCAATCATGGCGCCTGCGTAATGGCGCCTTCCGATGCGGAGGAGACCAGCGCGGCATATTTGGCAAACACACCTGTCTTGTACCGCGGCTCGGGCTCACGCCAGTTGGCCAATCTATTCTTGATCTCCTCCTCGGCCAGTTCAACATCGAGGCGTCGCTTCTCGATATCGAACACTACAACATCGCCATCGGCGACCGCCGCAATGGGACCGCCGCGGGCGGCCTCGGGAGCCACGTGACCCACCATCAGTCCATGCGTCGCGCCGCTGAACCGGCCGTCGGTGAGCAACCCGACCGAGTCGCCCAATCCCTCCCCCACCAGCGCTCCCGTCACGCCCAGCATCTCGCGCATGCCCGGGCCGCCCCGCGGGCCTTCGTAACGGATCACGAGCACGTCTCCCACCTGGATGCTCTTGCTCATCACAGCACGCATGGCGTCTTCTTCACAGTCAAACACCCGGGCGGGCCCACGATGGTAAGTCCTTTCGTACCCCGCCACCTTGACGACGCAGCCTTCCGGTGCGAGGTTTCCTTTCAGGATAACCAACCCTCCGGTTCTTTTAATCGGATTGGAGACAGGCCTGATCACGTCCTGGCCCGGCGTCTCGATGGCAAGCCGGGCTTCCTCAGCAACGGTTCGCCCGCTGGGAGTCATTTGAGACCCGTCGATGAGTCCCGCCTCCAGGAGCTTCTTGGCAATCAAGGGGATTCCGCCTGCACGATGGACGTCCACGGCAAGGTACCGCCCACCCGGCTTCAGATCAGCAATGATGGGCGTGCGCGAACTGATGGCGTCAAAGTCGTCGATGGTAAGCGGAACTCCGGCCTCGCGCGCCATGGCCAGCAGGTGGAGCACGGCGTTGGTTGAACCACCCGTCGCCGCCACACTGGCAATGGCGTTCTCAAATGCCTTCCTCGTGAGGATGTCAAGCGGTCGTACGCCTCGCCGGAGCAAATCCATGACCATCTCGCCGGTGCGGTAGGCAACTTCATTTTTCAGGGGGTGCAGGGCCGGCACGCTGTTCGCTCCCATGGGCGAAAGGCCGATGAATTCCATCACTGTGGACATGGTATTGGCCGTGTATTGGCCGCCGCAGGCGCCCGCCCCGGGACAGGCATGGTCCTCGAGGTCCTTGAGTTCGGCGTCGGTCATCTTCCCCGCCGCGTGCGCGCCCACCGCTTCGTACACGTCCCCAATCGCAACGTCGTGGCCCTGGAAGCGTCCTGGGGCAATCGACCCGCCGTACAGGACAATGCCCGGCACGTTTAGGCGAATCAGGGCCATCGCGCCTCCGGGGATTGTCTTGTCGCATCCGACCAGCGCCACCATGGCGTCAAACATGTGGCCGCGGCCCAGCAACTCGATCGAATCGGCGATGACTTCGCGGCTCACCAGCGAAGCCTTCATGCCTTCCGTGCCCATGGTCACGCCGTCGGAAATTGCAATGGTGTTGAACTCCATGGGCGTTCCACCCGCCGCGCGCACGCCTTCTTTCACTTTGGCGGCCAGCTCGCGGAGATGGAAATTGCAAGGCATGGTTTCAATCCAAGTATTCGCGATTCCAACTATCGGCTTCGCCAAGTCGGCATCGGTAAAACCAATTGCCTTGAGCATGGCCCGAGCGCCCGCCCGGTCTCGCCCGTTGGTGATGACGCGACTACAGTGCTTTGGATCAAGTGGCATTCTTGCCTCCAGGGTAATCAGCCTGCGAAATCAAACCTGACGCAGTGCTGAAGTGCAAATGTTCGCAGATTCGCCGCGAACGAGCAAGCGGTTTTCGGTGCTTGGGGACTGTCATTCTGAGCGAAGCGAAGAATCTCTGCAGTTGCTTTTGGGCTCTGGGGTGCGACGAACTGCAGAGATTCTTCGCTTCGCTCAGAATGACAGCGAAAGTGGAAAGGACAGCATCGCTCCAAGGTGAATAGCCAGAACCGTGGACAGAATCTTAAGTCTTCCTCTCACTGCGATCCACCTGCTGGAAGGGCTCCTTCGGTCTGCTCAATCGGTTGGACGAGTTGTACTCGAGCCTCCTCGAGGGCCCCAATTAAGGCTGCAATATCGTCGCCGCTTGTCCGGTAGTTGGTGATGCAGGCCCGAAGCACGGGCACTGAGTTGGCCAGGCGGGTAGTTGAAATCCAGGCTTTTCCAGAGCCGACAACTTTCATGGCCACCGCGTGCAGGTAGGCAGCGGAGCGGCCCTCCGCATGCCGCTGGTCAATGAAGCAACAGAGGGGCAATGGCGTTTCGTTAACGACCTCGAAGCCCGAGGCTTCGAGTTGCTCCCGCAGCAGCGCGCCCATGGCCACCATGTGGCGGATGGCCGTGGCGTATCCCTCCCAACCAGCTACGGCCAGCGAGAGAAACACCTTCAGACCTATGGCCCGGCGAGACCACTGGATCGAGTGCATGCAGGGATCGACCACGTCCAATTCCGCTGCCTCACGCGGCATATACGTTACGGCGGTGCGGAATGTTCGATCGAGGATATCGGTGTGCCGGGTGATATAGATTCCCGCCCCCATGGGCACAGAAAGCCACTTGTGCGCGTCGAAGGTAATGGAATCAGCGCGCTCGATGCCCTCCAATAGAGGACGCAGTTCGGGGACCAACGCTGCCGCCCCACCCCACGCCGCGTCCACGTGAAGCCATAGTTTTTCGCGCGCGGCCACCTCGGCGAGGGCGGCAAGGGGATCAATCGCCCCCGCGTTGGTGGTTCCCGCAGTTGCAACCACCATGAAAGGCGCGAAGCCCTGGGCACGGTCCTGGGCGATTCTCGACGCAAGGACTTCCGGATTCATGCGAAGGCTGTTCTCGACCGGAATCTCGTGAACGGCATCCGTCCCCAGCCCGCACAATCGAGCCGCCTTCAGAATGGAATGATGCGCCTCTGCGGAAACGTAGAGAACGGGCTGGGCGGGAAGCGCCCGCACGCCACGGCAGGAGAATTCCGGAAACGTCTGCACCAAAGCGGTGAGGACCGCCGTATGGTTGGCTTCCATGCCACCTGAAGCAAAAGTTCCATCGGTCTGCGCGGGGTCGTAACCAAATCGAGCGCCGAAGGCGCGCACCAGATGCTGTTCAACCTCGATGGCCAGCGGGCTGTGGCTCCAGGCGGCGAGTTGGGGGTTAAAGGCCGCCACCAGGGCGTCCCCAGCGATGCCCATGGTAGTGGGCGCGGGGTTGAACAGTCCGTAATAGCGGGGATGCGGGGTGTGGGTTTGAAACTTCCACAGACCCTCGACAAGAAAATCGAGGGCCTCGAAAGCATCCACCGGCGCGGAGAAATCGAAGCGCGCGAGCAGAGCGCGGAGCTTCACGGGTTCGAGCGGAGGGGTGACTCGGCCGGTCTCCAGCTTTGTGGCGTAGGTTTCAATAGCGTTCACCAACTGCCGCCAAAGTCTGGCGCGAGTCTCAGCATCAAGCATCAAAGGCGGGGCAGCCATGTGTTATTCCGATTCTCCATTCTTGCGCGCCGCTTCCCACGCAAGGATAGCCTTCTTTCGAGCCGCTCCCCAATGATAATCACCTGTAATCCCCATCTTGCGGATAGCCCTGTGGCAAGGAATGAGGAAGGATATGGGGTTCCGGCCCACTGCGCTGCCGACCGCCCGTGCGGCCGACGGCTTCCCAAGTTGGCGCGCCAGGTCTTCGTAGCACACCATTGAACCCGGCGGAATCCTGAGCAGGGCTTCCCAGACTTTGACTTGGAAGTTCGTGCCCATCAACAACAGCTTCACAGAATTACTGCCTTTTCTTTTCTTGGGACTGAAGATTGTGTCGATATAGGAGCGTGTCTTTTGGGAATTCTCCTGGAACTCTGCCGCCGGCCATCTTCGCTTGAAGTCCTCCAGAGCCTGGGCGCGACCTCCTTCCCCCATGAAACCCAATCCGCAAATCCCGCGCTCGGTAACCGCGAGAAGACACTCACCGAAGGGACTGGGGTGAAATCCGAAATTGATCTTGAGGCCCGCCCCTTTCGCCTTGAACTCTCCGGGAGTCATTGCCTCGACGTTCACGAAAAGGTCGTGCAGGCGGCTTGGGCTGGACAACCCGGCATCATAGGCGGCGTCCAGCACGCTCCGGGATTCCTCGAGGACCTTCTTGGCATGTTCCAGTGTCAGAAACTGCACCAAGCGCTTGGGGCTGATGCCTGCCCAGCGCCGAAAGAGCCGCTGGAAGTGATATTCGCTCAGGTTGACGTTCCGCGCCACTTCGTCCAAACTCGGCTGGTGGTGATAGTTCTCCGCGAGAAACTGTATGGCTTTCTCGATGCGCTGGTAGTCTTCAAATTTGGTTTGCATTTGCATCTTCCCTCCTTGCCATCCTAATCCATGATGGGCAGGATGGAAGATCGGCGCAACCCGATTCTTGCTGGCAAAGCATGTTTGAAACTCTCATACGCAATGTCCGTCATTCGTAGAGGATAACCCCATTGCCTGTCATTCTGAGCGAAGCGAAGAATCCCGGCATTTTTTCGCACTGATTGAGCTTTTAAATGCGGGGATTCTTCGCTTCGCTCAGAATGACAGGCGGTGGCCTTATTCTTCTACGAATGACGAACAGCCCGTATCAGTGCTGCCCGACAAGTCAAAGGTCGAAGGTCAAAAGTAGACCAACTGGAAATGGGTGGGACAAATTAGGGAAATTCCAGCCGTAAGAATCTTCTGCCTTCCGCTTTTCGTATAAGCACTGTGTTTTCAATAACTTTGCGGCTTTCAACGCGAATCTCCTTTATTATCAGTAGAGTCGAGGATGGGCGCGGTAGCGACTCGAGCGTCGTCCCGTTTCCCATCCCCGCTCATCGAACCGGACGTGCGGATTTCCCGCATCCGGCTCTCCGACAGGATTCACCGCCAGACTCACG
>JBEKME010000145.1:0-14573 GCA_050008675.1 Terriglobia bacterium | reverse complement strand
GAATTGACAATCGCTGGATGGGAACCGGGGAAACGGGCGAGAGGTTCCAGAACGCATCGCACCCTTATTCTCGTGATCTCGACTTGTTTGGTGAGGGATCCTTATTCCAACTGCTCTGCACGGCGCGCACCCGCGCAGGTCAAGAGACACTCGCCAATTGGCTGCTTGCGCCCAGCTCGCCCGGGCTGGTCCGCAGTCGTCAAGCCGCCGTCGCGGAGTTGCGACACCGACTAGACCTTCGAGAGGACCTCGCGGTCCTGGCTGAGGAAGCTCGCTCGCTTGCGCCGGCGGAACTCCTGGCTGCCTGGGGCGAAGGTGAACCGCTGCTGGCCTCGAGGCTCTTGCGAGTTGGGAGCGCGATGCTCGCGGGTTTGTGGCTGGTGAGTTTGGCTGCCTGGATGGTATGGGGGCTGGGGTATCCGGCTTTGGTGGTCAGCGCGATCAACGTGAGCTTGAACCTCAGTTATCGCCGGCGTATGGGAAAAGCCGTCAGCGCCGTCGAAAGCGCTGCGCGCGACCTGGGGCTGCTGGCCGGCGTACTGGCTCGGCTGGAGGGTCAACAGATCGTGGCGCCCAGGCTCGTTGAGCTCCGGGCGGCTCTCCAGTCGCAGGGGTGGCCGCCTTCACGCTGGATCAGGCGATTGAACCGGCTGATGGAGTTCCTGGATTCCCGACGGAACATGATTGTCATATCGATCGACCTCTTCGTGCTTTGGACGTTGCAGTGCGCCTGCGCGGTTGAAGCATGGCGAAGGCTGACCGGCCCGGCTGTCCGCCGTTGGCTCGCCACCGTGGGCGAGTTCGAGGCCCTCTCGTCGCTGGCCGGCTATGCTTACGAGCATCCCGCGGATGTCTTCCCGGAATTCGCCGAGACTTCACCATGTTTTGAAGCCCAAGGCCTTGCCCATCCCCTGCTGTCAGACCGCCACGCCGTGCGGAACGACTTGTGCTTGGGAGGTGACTTGCGGGTACTCATCATCAGCGGGCCGAACATGGCGGGGAAAAGCACCTTGGTGCGGTCGGTCGGAATTAATGCGGTTCTTGCTCAATGTGGCGCTCCCGTGCGCGCCCGGCGGCTGCGCCTCTCACCACTCGCGGTGGGCGCATCCATCTGCGTGCTCGATTCGCTCCAGGGCGGTGTCTCGCGGTTTTATGCTGAAATCAGGCGTCTGAAACAAATCACCGACCTCACCCGGGGGCCGTTGGCGGTGCTTTTTCTGCTCGACGAGTTCCTGCAAGGAACGAACTCCCACGACCGGCGTCTTGGCGCGGAGGCGATGGTGCGCAACCTGGTTGAACGCGGGGCGATTGGACTGGTGACGACACACGACCTGGCGCTGGCGCAGATCGCGGAGGGGCTCGGCCCGCGCGCCGCCAACGCCCATTTTGAGGATCGCCTCGAGGATGGAAAACTGCTATTTGATTACCGGCTGCAACCGGGAGTCGTCGAGACCAGCAACGCCCTCAATCTGATGCGGTCAATCGGCCTGGACGTGTGACGGACCTTTGTGAGCGGGTGGCGCAAAGTCCGGGCCCCGCTGTAGCTCGTAGCCACGGCATGATCTCCGTGCTGTAAGCATGTTTAGGGCATAGATCGCAACCTTGAACTTGCACCGGGGACATTGAACAGTATTCTGAAGCAGGCAGGTTTGAGGCGATGAAAAGATACCTCGTGGTCATCGAAGAAACGAGCACCGGATTTTCGGCTTTCTCTCCCGACCTGGCAGGTTGCATCTCCGCCGGCCGGACGCGCGTGGAAGTCGAGAAGAACATGCAAGAGGCGATCGAGTTCCACCTGGAAGGAATGCGCCTCGAAGGTCTTCACGTGCCCAAACCCCACTCCTACTCCACCTACGTGGAAGTCCCGGCATAAGAGGAATCCAATTTGAGCGCCAACAGCGCCGCCCAGTTCGGCGGAGTCTTGTCCGCTCCTCGAGTCCTTTAAGTGTTAGACTGGTATTTACGAATACTTGGCTCGGGAAAGAAGGATATGCATGGCTGAGATGCCCTCTACAATGCTTACACTCGGCACGAAGGCCCCGCCCTTTCGCCTCCCTGACCCCCATGGCAAATGGGTTTCGCTGGACGACTTCAACGATGCGCCAGCCTTTCTGGTAGTGTTCATGTGCAACCACTGCCCTTATGTAAAGCACATCCGGTCCCGCTTCGCCGAACTCGCCAAGGAGTACCAGGCGCAAGGGGTAGGTGTCGTCGGGATCAACTCCAACGACATCGAGAGCTACCCGGATGACGGGCCGGAGAAAATGGCCGAAGAGATCAAGCAGGTCGGCTATACCTTCCCGTATCTGTGCGATGAGAGCCAGGAAGTGGCCAAAGCGTATCGAGCCGCCTGCACGCCCGACTTCTACCTCTTCGATCGGGATCGCCGCCTCGTCTATCGGGGGCAGTTTGATGACAGCCGGCCTGGCAACGGACGCTCAGTCACCGGTGCTGACCTCCGCGCGGCCCTCGACGCGGTCATAGCAGGACGCCCGGTGCCCAGCAATCAGAGGCCAAGCTTAGGTTGCAATATCAAGTGGAAGCGCGGAAACGCCCCGGAATACTTCTCGAGCTGGTAGCACTGTGCGTTAGGACGTTACCACTACACCTTTCGCCCCGGTTTTCCAAGTCGGCCCGGCTTTACGAAAAGCTAAGCACGAGTCCGCCCGCCCCCTCCGGCCTAATACGGGTTGTTCGTCATTTGTAGAAGAAAAGGCCACCGCCTGTCATTCTGAGCGAAGCGAAGAATCCCCGCATTTGAAAGCTTAATCAGTGCGAAAAAAATGCCGGGATTCTTCGCTTCGCTCAGAATGACAGACAATGGGGTTATCCTCTACGAATGACGGACATTGCGTATAAAGTTCCGGTTGGGGTTTTGCCGGAGCAAAAAAAAGTGCAGATTTCTCTTGACAAACGGACCGCATGCTACTACATATTGGGGTGTCGGCCTGGTTGGCCACAATTCTTGGCCGTCCACGGCAAATCTAACCGACACCCAAACAGGAGGGGAAAAACATGCCAGCAAAGAAGAAGGCTCCAAAGAAGAAGAGGTAACAACCGAACATCTCCAGGTTTCTTCCTTTCCCAGGCCCGCTTCCCCAAGCGGGCCTTGTTTTCTTCTCAGACAACTTCAGCGAGCACTGCCAGGGGCCAGCACACTTTCATCCTGCGCCCCAGGCGACGAAGTATCTCGTTCGCTTCTTTGGCAACCTGCTAACCCTTCGCATTCATTTCCCTAAACAATCGCCGAAACTCTTCTGAGGCCTTTCTCAGCTCCAACCAGTCGAAAAACAGATCCGGCGTTTCCAGCCAAATACGGAACCATGTTGCGATCTCCTGTTTTTCCGCTCGCTTATCCGGACTCACTCGCGGGTTCGCTGCCAAACTCCCGGCGCGCAACTTTCCCTTCTGAAGCAGAGAGCGGACCAGGCCTGTCCCGATCCGGTTCGAGGCCTCGCGGTATTCCCGATAGACCTCGTCAAGTTTTCTGAGCGAAGCCTCCGCGCTTTCGAAGTCGTGGAATTGAAGTAGGTTGCGAAGACGGCTTGCATAAGGCTCCTCCATAGATGGAGCGGTGAAGCGGTCGTGGTACTCTACGTTTTTCCCCGCCTCGCGTAGAACGCTGGCAATGTAAGAGGGCGAAGTCCTGAGGTTTGATCCCAGCCGGCCGCGCAACTCATTCTCGAGGGCGCGGATTTCCTCGGCGCCGATTCGTTCGAGCCCCTTCGCCCGACAGTATTCAAGGATGATTTGCTTCTTGCTGGGTGTTCCTGGCACGTTTCTGCGCCTGGGCGGCGCGCTTGCTTGCTTCGCGGGCGGGTGACTTCGAATCTCCGCTCACCGTCTTCGGCTGGTTGCGAAGCAGCGCCGCCATTTCCCTGCGATATCGTGACACGTTGCGTTGATGTTCGGCAAAAGTCCGGGCGAAGACGTGCCCGCCGTGATTGTTGGCGACGAAATAGAGCGCGTCCCCGTCTGCCGGGTGAAATACCGCCCGGATGGAGGCTTCCCCCGGGTTCGCAATGGGCCCGGGTGGAAGTCCGGAGTGGCGGTAAGTGTTGTAGGGTGAATCGAATCCGAGGTCGCTTTGGGTAATAGGGCCAACCGGGCGAAAGTCCAGTCGCGCCGCATAGACCACCGTGGGATCGGACTGCAAGGGCATGCCCCTTTCAAGCCTCCTCTCGAAGACCCCTGCGATGAGGGGGCGTTCCGACGCCTCAGGTGTCTCTTTTTCGACGAGCGAGGCTAGGGTCATAACCTCATGCCAGCCGGCCGACGACGAAGGCCGTTGATTCGCAAACCTCGTGCCCACGATGTGGCGGAAACGCTCCAGCATCGTGATGACAACGGTTGCGGCACTGACACCGCGAGGGAACCGGTACGTGTCAGGGAAGAGATAGCCCTCCAGCGAGGGTGCCCTGGGATCGAGATCGCGTATCGCCACAGCCTGCTGAGTCACTCTGAAGAACTGCACGGGATCGATGCCCAGCCGCAGGTTGAGAATCCGCGCGATGTCAAAGCGGTCCGAGCCCTCGGGGATGACTACGGGATGAAGGAAAACATCACCCTGGACCAGTCTTCGCAAAACATCGATGGGACGAAGGGGGTGGTCAAAGAGGTATTCACCGGCTCGCAATGCGTGACGGGGGCGACCCGCCCAGTAACGGACCAGAAACGGCAGGCGATCCCTCAGCACTCCGCGAGCAACCAGCAAATCCGCGACTTGGGAGGCCCGCGAGCCGGGTTCAATGACGAGCAACATGTTCCCGGAGTAACCACGATAAGGCGAAAGCAAATCGAAAGCTAACCAGAGCAGCCCCACCGCCGCTGCCCCAAAGGCCAGGAGGAGAAGCCGCCATCTCATGGCGCCGCCCCGGCGTTACGGCTTCGCTCGTTGCAAAGGAAGTCCAGGTAGCTTTGCAAGAGAAGAGTCGCCGCCACGCGATCCACCGCTCGTTGGCGTTTGGCAAGGCTCAAACCCGTTTCGCGAAGAGCGCGGTTAGCTTCCACACTTGTCAATCGTTCGTCCCAGAGATCGACGGGGCAATTCACTCGCCGGCGCAGCTTTTCGGCGAACTGCGCGGCGTGTCGAGACATCGTTGTCTCGCCTCCGCCATGCCCGAGGGGATTTCCCACGATTACGCGCTCGGTTGAATACTCTTCCGTCAGTTCCCGGATCTTCTGCAGGTCATCCTCCAGGCGTGTGCGCTGAAGAGTCGGAAGCCCCTGGGCGGTGATGCCCAAAGCATCCGAAACCGCCATACCCATCCGCCTCATGCCAAAGTCGATTGCCAGTACTCGCACTGACGTGTCCAATCGCCTCAGGGCGACTGCGGCTCAGACCCAGACTTGGCCCCGGCCCGCGCGCCCTTGCTCATCATATACCTTGAAAGGCAGTTCACGGTCAACAGAACAGTTAACAGTCGACAGTCGACAGTTGACAGTCAACCCTACGAAGAAGGGCGGGTTAACAGCGGCTGCGGCTAGTTTCCAGAACGTTGTGTCCCTGCTGCCCATTTCCTGCTTCCCACTCCTTACCCCCGTCCGCCACTTCAGGGCTTCAGCCCGAATTCGAAAGTTGGCAGCCGCCATTCGAGCCGAATCACTTGATTCGATGCCCGTTGGACGGAGATACCGGAGGAACAAAAGGGTGCGTGGCCGGGCGCAGGGGCATCCGCAGCGGCGGACGCTGTGCCCCTACGAGATGCGGATCGCACCCACGCTAACTTCCGAATTCGGGCTTAGTGTTTCCGGCCGCTTCCGCGGTCGCGGAACCGCCCACGCTGGGCGGGCCGGCAAGAAGCTGCGGCGAGTCTTCTCTCTACGTCGGGACAGGCTGCCCCCCGCTTGAGGAACCAGCCAACTGCATTTGACCTCAGGGGCGGGAGTAGAGGTCGATGATCTCCTCGATGGCGTGTTGGCAAACGGCGCAGAACTCCGTTCCTGAAAGCATGATGCAGCGCTGCTGAGGCCTATAGTAGCCTTTGGTTTCATACATCGCGCCTTCGAACGCGCCCACCTTATTCGCGTAGGGCCCATCGGACAGGCAGTGCTCTTGTGTTTCGCGCCCTTGGCGCCGGAATTCGTCGATCTCGGCAGCGGGACGGCCTTCTGAGCGCATCTGCTGGATGCGGCTTTGCGGATCTCGAATACTGTTCTCGTAACAATCCTTCGGCCAGGGAGTGGGAATCGGCGTGTCGGGAGCCACGAGAGCCTTCCACTTCAGATGCTGCGGGTCCAGGAGGGCAGTAATATTGGGCTCCCACGGCTCGAGCCGGGCGCTGGCAGGCGCATAAGCGACGTTCGCGTTGAAGTAGTACTCATCCCCAAGGTCCGCGAAGTGGTGTCCGAATTCATGAACGAACACGCGAATGGCGGTCGGAAAATCAATGCTGACCGTGGCGTAGAGCCCAAAGATGCCTCCGTTCCCATACTCCTTGGAGTTCATCACAATCCCCATCACGTCATAGGGGGCAAACGAAGCCACGCTGCGAATGGCACGATTATCGAACGCCAGGGCGTAACGCTCGGTGCCGAAAACATCAAACTGCGAACCGAAAAGGGTGTTGCGGTGGACGCCCGCAGACGGATGCGATACACCCGAGTCAGGAGAAGGGGAGCAGATCGCCCAGACGTTGAAATCCTTGCGGCGCTCTTTGAAGGGCGAATAGGTGAAAACACCTTCGGCGAGCCGGCGCACATCTTTCTCACATTTATCCAGCTCGGCCGCCGTATAGCCCTCACCCAGAAACAGCAAATCCAGCTTCAGCGCGGGATCGCCGTTTTTTTCTATGGCCAGCACGCGCCCAGGAGAGGCAGGCTTTGACGTGTCGATGTACTTATCATGGGGATCGATGTTGGTTGACCAGACCTCACGGAAAGTATTCTGCGCGTCGCGCTTCTTGACGACGAGTTGAACCGGACCGTCCGGAGCGGGGAAGCGAAGGGACTCGTGGAAAGTGCGGTTCGCCTTTTTCGCTTCTTCCGTAGTTACCCATTCGCCGTAGATGGATGAGAAACCACGTGAGTACAACACGCGCTGGCTGCTGAGGTCTTTCACTTCGAAGTAGTACACGCCGCGGTTCGTGGTGTCGATGGGTTTCGAGGGATTCCCCGGCCAGGGTAGAGGTTCGATAACCACGCGGTCGACGCTGAACAACTCCTGGGTGGCGTTGCCAGTATGGAAATAATCCAGGCGCATGGTCGGCGGGCTTCCGGCCCGTACGTCCAGCGCGCAAATCATGACGAGCGATATTGCGATTGCAAGGTTCTTCAAACGCATACACACCTCACCGCGTCAGCTCAATGCGTCGATAGCTTCTACGGGGACCTCAACCTCTTCCGTGCGCCGCCAGGCCAATTCGTAGCTTACCGCAACCTCATCACAACATGAGTATTTGGGACAGCCCAGGCAGTCCTCATAGACCTTGACCGGAAATCTCTCGCGCGGCACCATTTGGAAGCCCAGCTTTTCAAAGAAGGCCGGGACCACGGTCAGGGCGAATACCGTTTTCAGCCCGTAGCCTTCGGCTTCATCCAACAGCGCCTCCGTGAGCATCCTCCCGACACCCTTTGACTTGAGCTGTTCATCAACGCACAGGGAACGGATCTCAGCGAGCTCCTGGTTGTAGAACTTGAGTGCCCCACACCCGAGAAGCTTTCCATCTTCTTCCGCGACAGTAAATTCCCAAACGTCTTCGTAGAGATTCGTTAGAGACCGCGGAAGCAGGATCTCTTCGACCGCGTAACGGCTAATCAGTTTGAAGAGTGCAGGCACGTCCCGCAACTCCGCTTTTCGGATGTTCAACGTTTCATTTCCCTCCACCGAGCAGCTTGGGCCGAGCCTGCCTGGGCCGTCCTTGCCCCGCAACTAACCCCTCACCCGGCCCGCGACGGCTGGTGAAAGCGCCGTCGCGGGCCGGGTGAGGGGGTCTCGAGCCTACGTTCCGTTTCCGACATCACGGATAGCGGTCTTCGGCTATCCTCGCTCAGAATGACAGGCCGAGGCCTTGCTGATGTCATCCTGAGGTCTCCCCCTCGTTAGGCGCGGGTGTTCTGCAAAAGTAGAATCAACAGGGCCTTTTGGACGTGCAGCCGGTTTTCCGCCTGATCGAAAACCACCGAGCGTGGGGAATCAATGACCTCGTTGGTAACCTCATGACCTCGATGCGCTGGCAGGCAATGCATAAACACCGCCGCAGGGTCAGCCACCGCCATCAAGTCTTCCGTGACGCGATAAGAGGCAAAGACCTGCGAGCGCAGGTGCACGGCGTGCTCCTGCCCCATACTGGCCCAGACATCCGTGTATACCGCCTGAGCGCCCGCCACGGCCTCGAGCGGGTTGTTGAAAAGGTCCACTGTCGCCCCCATCGCCGCCGCCAGTGCCTTCGCCTCGGCGAGGATTTCAGGTTTGGGCTCATAGCCCGGAGGCGTCGCCACGCGCAGCGAGACGCCAAGCTTCGCGCCGGTAATCATCAGGGAATGGCACACATTGTATCCGTCACCCACGAAGGCCAGTTTCAACCCTGCAAGCGTACCAAATTTCTCCCGCAGCGTGTAGAGATCGGCCAGAGCCTGGCAGGGATGAAAGAGGTCGGTGAGCGCGTTCACGACCGGAATCGAAGCGTTGTTCGCCAACTCCAACACCGACTCGTGCGAGAAGGTTCGCGCCACAATCCCATCGACCCAGCGCTCGAGATTGCGGGCAATGTCCTTGACGGCTTCGCGTTCACCCAGCCGCGGCTTTTCGTGGTCCAGGTAAACACCAAAACCTCCCATGCTCGTCATCCCAACTTCAAAAGTGACGCGGGTGCGCAGGGATGGCTTCTCAAAGATGAGCGCCAGTTGCTTGCCTACGAGTGCCTGCGCATAGGCCCTGGGCGAAGCCTTGACGCGTTCCGTGAGCTCGAAGATGAGGCGCAGGTCGCGAGGCGTGAGGTCACGATCGGCAAGCAGATCGCTCACACTCAGCTTCTCTTGTTTTTCGACGACACTCAGGCCCGGCGTCATGCGTTCACCCCTTTGCTAGCCGCCGCTGGCGTAAGGGCTGCCAGAATCGGCCTTAAGACCTTAATAAATTCATCCACGTGGCGTCGCTCGATGATCAGCGGCGGAAGGAAGCGCAGCACCTTCTCCTGGGTGCAGTTCAAAATCGCTCCCGCCTCGAGCGCCTGCCGGACCACACCCCTGCCTGGAACGAGGAGTTCGGCCGCCAGCATCAAGCCGTCGCCGCGGACTTCCTGAATCACTGCGAATTCGTCGCGGAGTTCCTCGAGTTGGGCCCGGAAGTAAGCGCCGACTTCGCGAACGTGCTCGAGAAACCCGGGGCGCTCGAGAATCTCGAGAACTTTCAGGGCCAGGCGGCATTGGAGTGGCCCGCCGCCAAACGTCGTGCCATGCATGCCGGGAGAGAAAGCCTGCGCTACTTCTTCACGAGCCAGGATGGCGGCCAGGGGCAGACCCGCGGCCAAGGGCTTGGCAACCACCACAATATCCGGATCAAGTCCGAACTTCGTGAAGGCAAAGAATCGCCCCGTGCGTCCCAGCCCGCACTGGATTTCGTCACAAATCAACAGGGCATGGTGCGTTCGGCAGAGCTCTTCAGCCGTCTTGAGGAATTCCTCGCTGAGCTCCACGACGCCGCCCTCACCCTGGATCACCTCCAGCAGCAACGCCGCCACTCGCGGTGTGAAGCTTTCCCGTAAGTGGCCGGTGTCATTCAGCCGTACGAATCGGAAGCCCGGAACCAGGGGCGCAAATGGCTTGCGGTACTTTTCAGGCCAGGTCACGGAGAGCGCCCCAAACGTTCTTCCATGGAAAGAGTTTTCAAGCGCCAGGATTTCGTCCCGCAGGAAGGGTTCCTGATGCTGGCGAGCGTAGGCGCGAACCAGCTTAAGCGCTCCTTCAATGGCTTCTGTGCCGGAGTTGGCGAAAAAGGCCCGATCGAGCCCCGCCAGGGAAGTGAGTTTCTTCGCGAGTGGTGCTTGATAAGGGTGGTAAAGCAAATTGGAAACATGCAGAAGCGTCTCGGCTTCGTCCCGGAGAACGGCGAGGACTTCCGGGTGCGCATAGCCAAGGTCATTCACGGCCAGGCCGCCCAGGAAATCGAGATACTTCCTGCCTCGATCGTCGTAGAGATAGCAGCCCTCGCCCCGCACCGCCAAGATCGGCAAACGGTCGTACGTAGGGATCAAGAACTGTTTCTCGAGCTGTGCAATCTCGTCGAATTTCATGCGTTTTTCACAATCCTGGTCCCACCATGCCGCCCATTCTCAAGGGCTCGGAGCAGAGCATTTGGCCCGTCCGCGGAGAGGATGTCAACTTCTCCAACCTGCTTGCGGAGCAGGCGTAAGCACGAAAGGAGTTTTGGAATCATCCCGTCACGCACGATGCCTTTCCTGATCAGGCTGGGTATCTCACCCAACTTCACCAGCGGCAGCAAGCGCCGCTCCGCGTCCCAGACTCCACCCGATTCGGTGAGGTAGAGGAGCCGGTCCGCCTGGAGAGCTACGGCGAGGGCCGCCGCCAGGTCATCGGCGTTGATGTTGAGGAATTCTCCCCGCGACCCGAGCCCCAGGCTGGCAACCACTGGGACAAGGTCTTCCCGCAAAGCCATCTCAAGGACGCTGGTCCGGATCTTGTGGGGCCGCCCGACGTAACCCAGGTCTCTCTTCTGGCCGTTGGACCCCAAAGATATTCTCTTTGCGTAGACCAGCCCCGCGTCGCCGCCACAGATGCCCAGCGCCGGCTGGCCGAGCGCTGCGAATTCTGCCACCCACTGCTTATTCACGATGCCCGCGAGAACCATCAGGGCAACATCGCGCGTGGCAGCGTCCGTCACGCGCAGACCCTGGTGGAATTCCGTGGGGATGCCCAGACGGTCCAGGGTCCGGGTGAGCGCTCGACCGCCGCCGTGCACCACCACCACGGCGTGGCCGGCGCGCCGCAGTTTCACAATCTGCCGGGCCAGCCTCCTCCGTCCCTTTGGCTCCTCAGCCACCCGTCCACCGATTTTTACCACCAGCTTCATACCAGCCCCAGTTCCTGCGGGAATCCGAACATGAGATTCATATTCTGGACCGCCTGGCCCGCCGCGCCCTTGCCGAGGTTGTCCAAGGCGGAGACAACAATCAGGCGTCGGGTGGCCTCGTCGAGCGCGAAACCAAGGTCCACATATTGCGTATTGGCCACCGCCAGGATTTCAGGCAGCGATCCACCTTCATAAACGCGGACCAGAGGAGAAGGCTCGTAAAACTGCCTGAAAAGGGAAACCACCTGATCGAGGGTGCGCTGCCCGTTGAGGCGGACGTAAACCGTGCTGAGAATGCCGCGCGTGATAGGCAACAAGTGGGGGGTGAAGATGAAATCCCTCTCCCCGAGGTCCAGCGCCTGAAGCATTTCCGGGACGTGCCGATGACTGAAAACGCCGTAAGCGCGGCAATTCTCGTTGACCTCCGGGAAGTGAAGTTTCCCGCTGGGCGTCCGGCCGGCGCCACTGGCGCCTGATTTCGAATCAGAAATGATGCCGGCAGAGACATCCACCCACCCGGAGCGGAGGAGGGGGGCCAGGGCGAGAATCACGGAGGTCGCGTAACAGCCGGGATTGGAGACCAATTTGGAGTGCGCAATCGCCCCGTGGTCAAGCTCCGGCAGGCCATAGACCGCCTCGGCAAGAGCCTGCGAGGCGCGGTGCTCAAAACCGTACCAGCGCGGGTACGCGCCAGTATCCTTGAGCCGGAAAGCCCCGCTTAAGTCGATGACGCGCAACCTGGAGTCCAGCAGCCTCGGGACGATTTCGTGCGAAGTCTCGTGCGGCGTGGCGAGAAAGATGACGTCCACCTCCGAGGCAGCCACGGTCTCCAGCAACTCCGAGCCAGCCAAACCCTCCAGGTTAAGGGGCAGGCAGGGAACTGAGAACCGTCCGCGCAGCGTGGGGTGGGCCTGCTCGATGGGGAAGGGCCTTTTCCCGTCGAGATGCGATGAGATCAGCCGCACCACGCTGGCGTTAGGATGCCGCGCCAGGAGCGTCAGCAGCTCGCGCCCTACGTAACCGCTGGCGCCCAGCACCGCGGCCCGCACAAGTAGCGCAGACCTGCTTTTTACGTCTGCGGCTTTTCCCTTCGCCGCCGGCAATGACCGGCCGGTAATTTCAGCTTTTGTCGTCGTGCCCAACGTCTTCCGAACCCCACACTCAGGAAATAGAATATTTATGCATTCAATGCATAAATATACCTTTTATACCGCAGCGGTTCATGGCCTGTCAAGGTAAAACGCTCTCCCCTGTAGCACAAGCAGTCAGCTTCTTCTTGCGCCGCGAAGGTTTCTTCTGCTGTGTGTAGTGTCTCCGCGTCCTCCGTTGTCAGAAGAGCTTCAACACGGAGGTCACTGAGACGCTCAGTGTGCTCTGTGTTAAAGCTTGAAAGGCACGGAGGACCCAGAGAGCCTCGTTTTGGTTGCGGCCACCAGCCGCGCTGTAACACGAGAACCGTAGTTTTGACCTGCCTTTTTTCCGGGGGCGTTGCCCCATAAGCGCTAACTTAAGGCAGAACCCTGTCCGGGGGACGTTAATCCGTGGCCTGTCCTGGCTTCTTAACGGTCCCGCAAGGCGGGATGCCGGCGCCACGCGTGCAAAAGCGTCGGCTAGCATCGCTGCATACCACCTACCACCTTCCTTTTCAACAGCATTCCCGCTATCAATGCGTAACTATCTCTGTTTTGCGTAGGATTCCCGCTTTGCTTCCCATTCTCCAAACCCGATCCTTTGTTTTCAATAACATTCCCGCATCGTTCTTTCATTTTTAAGTCTTGCACCACTTCCACGCTCTGTGAGTTGTCGGGCGGATTGTCGCTGTCGTGGCCCTCCTCGATGTTCTCCATCCCCGCACCGTTGTCCTGACCAGCAGGAGTGACCGGGAGGTTGGTCGATTCCTTCCGCAGCCTCAGCAGTATCCTCATCCCGCGCCTGCGGGATCAATGGAGCGGTCCAGGGCGGCTTCCTGGCGCAGCATCATGCCCCACGTCTCCCCTTCCGGGGCAAGGCAGGCGTCCCGTTCGATCGCCGCCCTCTCCTCATTCGCCTTTTCCGCATAGGCGAACTCTTCCCGCACGCTGGCGATTTCCTCCTCGAGCAAACGGAGAAGTTCCTGGCGCTCGGGCTCGCCCGGCGGCACGCAGTCGGCGCCTTCTTTGAGCAGGAACTGCCGGTATTCCTCGTCCTCCTCTTGTTGCTCGCGCAGGTGCATAGGGTCACTGAAACGGTGCAGCAGACTGAAAATCAGCCCCGGCCGCCACCCCATCATCCCTCTGTAAAAAGATTCCAGTACGGCGTACTGGCGCTCCCGGAAGGTGCGCTGCTTGATCTCCTCCCGTACGAGTTCGAGATAAGAAAGAGTCTTTCTCAGCGCCACCCCTCGATCTGTAGACTCCGGCAGATCGACCTCAAGGATCTCGTGCTGGGAGGCGTCGAAGGTGACACGAGCCATCTCCTGCTGGCGGCGGTGTTGCCAGTCCTCGATGGCCTGCAAGGCGCGCCGCCTGAGGCCGTCTTGCGCCCGCTCGAGCCTTTCGCGGCGCGAGTAGAGCCAGGCGAGGTCATCGACCTGCTTCTCCCAGAGCGCGTCGCCGGGACCGAAGGCGCTCATGAGTTCCTCGGTGAGGGTTTGGAATTGTTCAGGGTCTTCGCCCAGCGCCAGCATGGACTGGCGGCGATTTTCGTCCGGGACGTATGCGCCGTGCTTCAAAGCGTTGAGCTTCGAGTTGTGCTTGGCGTCGGCGCTGCGCGGTCCGGTGGAATGCTGGGCATTCTGGCGCGCGGCGGCGAGCAACGCGGGTGTAAGTTCGGGTGATTTGCGTAAGGACATAGTTCCTCCTGGGACGAGTTGTTAGGATAGCGAGGAAAGGACTCCCCCGCGGGTCAGGCTTTTCACGGTAATAGGCTACCACAGGAGGGAGGCGTTGTCAAGAGAAATCGTATCAGATGTCTAGCCCAGGACTTCTTCAATTGACTCATTGATTCATTGGGTCATTGGATCATTGGATCGCGGGTGGCGTCCCGCGTGGCGGGATCCCGACGGTTTTTGTCGGGATGTATGCGCCCCAGGGACGATATAATGTTGGGGTGTCTGAGCTAAAGCACTATTACGGCCTTAATCATCTGCATTATTTGACCAAGAGCACATATCGACGCGCGTCCGTCAGTTGACGGATTTGACTCCGAGCGTTTTAGGAAGCAATGGGTTGCGACTTTCGGCGAGTTGCGGGGGGAACTGAGATTCCGAATCCTGGGATATGTTCTCATGCGGGAACACTTCCACGCGCTCATCTGGCCGGCGGCGGAGGCGAACCCCTCGCAGATCATGCCAAGGATTGAATTACATGCGCAACAATCCAGTGAAACGGGGGCTGGTCAAGCACCCGGGCGACTGGCCATGGTCGAGTTGGAGGTTCTATTTCTGGAATGACGCTTCGATCTTGGGCATGGACAAAATGCTATGATCGACACACCGAGGGGCGCATACATCCCGACAAAAAGAAGCTGTGAAAAAATTATCGGGGGCGAGGATCCGCTCTCCCGC
>JBEKME010000144.1:0-14685 GCA_050008675.1 Terriglobia bacterium | reverse complement strand
ACCGCTCAAATTTGGCCATCGTGATTCGGACGCCGGCAGGCTAAACCCAGGTGTCCGTGCAGCCTATATTCGGCTTCGCTCTTCCAGAGTGCGGCGCAATCGAATACCCCCTGCTGCGGAGTTGCTGGGGCTGCCGAGCGAAGCCTTGACAACAACCGGCGAAAACCTTAATCTGAACCCGACATCTTACGGCATTACTGATCGCTCCCGAGCCTTCGCATTGTGTGTAACAGGCGATTCCATGATAGGTCGCCAAATATTTGAGGGCGATGTTGTGCTACTAGAACACGAGGCTACCCCGCGGGATGGCGACATCGTGGCCGCGCTGATCGACAACGAATCTACCCTTAAAACTTTCGTCCATAAAGAGGGGAAAGTGTGGCTTCGGGCTGAAAATCCCCTTTACCCCGAACTGATACCCGCGATGGATCTACAAGTCCAGGGTGTCGTTCGTGCCGTCATCCGGTTCTTGAAAAAATGAGCGCTGCACTGCTGCAACCACTCCCTGATCCTCCGAAGGGATTCCGCTACTACCACTCGCGAGAGGACATCCTCCGCACGCGGGAGATCTTTGCCTACCAGCACATGCTCCTTCGAGCTTGGGATGAAATGCATCTATCGGGCGTTCTTACACTTAATGGCATTCCGACCGTTTATCTTCGGGACGAGCCGAGACGAGTCAGTGCAAGGGAGGCCGCCGAGGCGCACCTGCAATTTTGGAATCAAGGCATTGCAACGGTCCTGCTGCTGCGTGACCCCCAATACGTGCGAGTCTTCTCATCGATGACAAGGCCAGCCGATCCAAACAAAGCAACCGATGCCGGAATGGAAGAGCAATTGGTGGAGAAGATCGACCTCGCAACGCAAGCGAGCTGGGCGGCCCGTTTCTACACTCAACTTGGCACTGGACATTACTACGCGGCTAACCGCGAGATGAAGTTCGAGCCGAAGGAGACCGTCGATGCGTATCTGCTCAACAATCTCGCTGCTGTCCGGGACTTGCTCGTCGTCGAACTAGGACTCAAGCCGCAGTTCGCCCACGCTTTTCTGGGACGACTGCTTTTCACCTGCTACCTTTGCGACCGCGAGATCATTAAGCTGCCGGACTACTTCAAAGGCAAACCATGGCGGCATTTTTATGAACTGCTTGATGGCTCCGACGATCCCGGACCGGCGCTGTATGGGACTCTATTCCCCGCGCTGAAGAGCGAGTTCAACGGCAGCATGTATAATGACGATCTCAGCGTAGAACAAGACCTCATCCAGATGCCACACTTTGAGGTCATTCGGCGCTTCCTGCGGGGAGACGACTTAGCAAAGGCCGTGGGCCAGCGCTCACTGGGCTTTTGGGCTTACAATTTCAAGTTCATTCCGATTGAAACCATCAGCGCAATCTACGAAAACTTTCTCGAAAATGAGGAAAGCGAAGATAAACGCTCCGCGGGTGCTTTTTACACTCCACGTTTCCTTGCTGAGATGGCGCTCGACATCGCCGTGGAAGGAATCCACCCGCTCTTTGGGAATAACCGCCGATTTATCGACCCCGCGTGCGGCTCCGGAATTTTTTTGGTAATGCTCTTCAGCCGCCTTGCTGCCGAGTGGCGTGCCGCGCAACAGAGCGAACCAACGCCTCAAGCAACAGCCGAAGCGTTGCTGGAGCGACTTGACGCGTTGCGCGGGGTGGACAAGAACGCCACGGCATGCCGTATTACCTGCTTTAGTCTCTATCTAGCATTTCTCGACGAATTCGATCCTCCCGACGTGCGTGCCTATAAGCTCCACACAGGCAAGAAACTTCCCAACCTCTTACATCTTCGGGGAGCTAGACACGCGCCACAATATCCTGTGGTGCACGAATCAGATTTCTTCGAAATCGCACCAAGATGGCAAGGCCAGTTTGACGTATTAATTGGCAATCCTCCTTGGTCTGGCCGTGGAACAAAGCAAATCGCTCATCAGTTCATGGAAAAGGCGCCCGGTCTACTCAAAGAAGATGGCCGTGCCTGCCTCATTCTTCCGTCAAAGGTCTTTTTGAACCAGACCGACGTCTTTCAGTCCCGTTGGCTTCGCGAGGTCACACTGGAAAAAGTCATCCAACTTGCGGATTATAGCTTCATTCTATTCAAGGAAGCTCTTTGTCCCTGCAATATTGCGCTTTTCACGCCCCGTAAGCCTGACGAGGCCACGGATGAGATCGAATACATAGCCCCTAAAGTTTCGCGCGCTGATCTCCGGGATGGCGTAATCCAGGTCTCTCCACAAGACCGGAAATGGATTCCGCTGCGGTTCGTGCTCGCAGCGGCCGAACAAGAGGCCTCGAGTGTGGCGTGGAAGAGTCGTCTTTGGGGAACCCCACGCGACATGAAGCTCCTGGATTTTCTGTTTAGCTTCCCTCGGCTCGGGGATCTGGCAGGAAGCGTACAAGAATTCAAGCAGGGCAAGAAGCGCTGGTACAAAGGCCAGGGCTTCCAGCCACTCCTTGTCAGCAGTGCGACGAAGAATCCCAAGACGGCGGAGTGGCCCCTTTCTGACCCCTTCGTCACTCCAGGATTGATTAAGGATTTGTTCGCCTTACCATCTAAGATGGCCCACGAGCTGGGAACTTATCTCAAAGTTCACGGCTACCGGCTTGACAAAGTGCACCGTGCACGCGATGAGCGGATCTTCGAGGGTCCACTTGTCCTCCTCAACCAGGGTTTTAGCACCGCAGCATTTTTTGAATATCGAGTTCGCTTTCAGGATTCACTTCAATCGATCGGCGGGACAACGGCAGACGCTGACATTTTGCTTTGGCTCATGGTCGTATTGCGTTCGAAGTTCGCTCGCTACTTTGTTTTCCACACGGCTGCCAATCTTGGCACGGAGCGCGACAAAGTTCACTTGGCGGAAGTACTGCGTCTACCTTTCTTTCTCCCCGATGATGAAGCAGCTCAAGCAAATGGCGCTTCAATTGTCAGCGAGGCTACTTCCAAGATACTCCAACTAAAAGAAGAGATGCAGGAAGACGCTAATAACCTGCTCAGTGGACTAGGGAGATCGAAGCCCGGTTTGCTCTTCCGCGACACCTTCGACGCAGGCTCAGCAACTCGGGAGCTCAAGAACTGGCTGAGTAGCCAGCGCAAGAAGGCCCGTAAACTTCAGGCTGAACTTGAACCGCTCGTCTATATGTACTATGGACTCAGCAAACAGGAACAGGCTCTGGTGGAAGATACCTGCGAGGTCTTTGACCGGAGCGGCACGCCGAGTTCGCTCGATGCTGCGCGAAACATCCCCACGCTCCAACCTATCGCCGATACCGGACTTGAACCTTATGCCACGATCTTGACGGAAACGCTAAATAGCTGGGCGAGCGGCAGCTTGCGCGTGCGAGCTCATGGAGGCGTGGACTCCGAATTAGGCGTGGGGCTTGTCGAACTCAGCCAAGCTCTCACTCCGCAGCATTTTGTCACCCGGAACATCTCTAAAGTACTTGCCACGGCTTTCAACTGGCTGCAAGCGGCAAATATTGAGCAATGGGGGCACTTTCAGTTTCTGCGTAGCGGGTTGGTTTTCGACGGCGACCGCATCTATCTCGTCAAACCCGCTCTGCTCGGCCAGTGGACGCGGACCGCCGCGCTCAACGATGCCGTCGAAATCAGTGCGCGCATCGCCGATGCTCGAAGACAGGCCGAAGCAGTATGAGACCCGATTCCAACCAATGGATCCCGTTGTTCCCTGAGGAGGAAGTACCCTACATCCTCGCGGCGGTTCTCAGGAGCGGGGCGCGGCTAAGGAAGTTGCATGCTACCGAATTGGAGAATGATCTCAGTGATCGTCTGCGTGACCAACTCGATCGCGATCCAGGTTTGCGGGATCGCCCCGTCGAAGTGTTTCGCGAAGTGCCACTATTCGACCGGATGCGGGCCCGGCAAAAGCAGTTGGGCCGAACTGACATAATGTTTTTGTATTCGACCGGCGTGAGGAAGCCCTGGCCTTACTTCGTGTTAGAGTCGAAACGTCTGCACGTTACTTTCCCGTCGGGCTGGCAATCGCTCATCCCTGAGTATGTTACTGGGGATCAAGGCATCATGTGCTTTGTTGTGGGGCGATACTCAAGGGGCCTCGCGAGCGGTGGCATGCTCGGTTATGTCTTCGACCGCGAAGTCGAAAGGGCGCGACGCTCCATTGGCGCCTCCATTGAGGCCAACCATAAACAACTAAGATGTTGTGCATTGCCTCGCTTTGGGCCATCGTCTGTCCTGAAGGGCGATTCCAGGGTCAGCGAATCTGCCCATTTGCGCTCGCAAGGTGCGTTTACCATCTATCATCTGTTCCTGGCCGTATGAGCCTCCGCTCGGATTTCGCCTTTAAAATCGCTTCCTTTTGAGTCACCTCCACCTACCCAAACCACAGAACTGCCACTGGCAGCCGCTAACACACCCTTTCCATAGTCGATGCAGCACTCTCCGAGCGGTTGTTCACGAATACGGAAATTACTCTCGCGTGGTTGTTGAGGACGAAAAGCCGCAGAGGAATCCGCCGGCTGGCGGATACCTCTGCGCTACCCCCTGCGACGCCGTCCCCCAAAACATCCCCGAGACCAGAATCAGACACGCAACTTTGCGCTTGACAAGCGCTTCGACCTATGGTAGCCTATTCTGGTTGTCGCAAGAGAGCGCGGGCAAGCGGGCGCGGCAACGCAAGGCCAAAGGGACCTGGCAAGGGGGAAAAAGGCGGGGAAATGGTAAAAAGATGTTATTTTGACGAAACGAACCTACCGATCCAGTGCAAAAAAAGGACTTAGATGATTTAAGGTGCTCAAAACGAACTGGTTTTTGATGCCGACGAACTCAAAACGAACCCCAAAATGGGGCCAAAAAACCGCCTTTTGCGTGGAATCGAAGTCAAATTCGCGAGTCGAAAGGCGCCGCCGGGCAGGCGAGTAGAAGGGGGCTACATGAACTGCCAGTTTGATGTCGTTAGCCGGTGGGGGACATGAGACTTCGATTTTCCGCGCCATTCGACCCGAACGACGAACCGGAGTCTTTTCTTGAGTCTTTCCCCTCGCGCCCCGCGGTTTTTGCCCTTTTCCCATCCGACTCCACAGTTGCTTCCCCGCCATACCTCACCCGCACGCGGGACCTTCGCCGACGCTTGAGCCGGCTGTTGTCCCCCAAGCGGGAAAACTCGCGCATGTTCAACCTGCGGGGGTTCACCCGCCGGGTTGAGTGGCAGGTTGTTGGGTCTGCTTTTGAGGCTCAATGGCTGAATTATCTTCTGAACAAACAGTATTACCCTAGGCAATACCGTTTCCGGCTACGCCTTAAACCTCCCGCCCTTCTCAAGCTGAACTTGCGTAACCGCTTCCCGCGCTGTTATCCCACTCGGCGCCTGCTGAAAGATGGGTCTTACTACTACGGCCCTTTTCCTTCGTCGGCTGCCGCCGAGCGTTTTGCGGCGGAATTCCTCGACTTCTTCAAGATCCGCCGCTGTGTCGAAGAGCTGGACCCCAATCCTTCCCACCCCGGTTGTATATACTCGCAGATGAAGATGTGTCTTGCGCCCTGCTTTGCCGGTTGCACGGCTGACGAATACCAGAGTGAAGTGGGGCGTGTTGTGGAATTCCTGGATGCGCAGGGCCAGTCGCTGCTCCGTTCGCTGGCGGAGGAGCGCACCCGGGCGTCGCAAGCGCTCGAATTCGAACAGGCGGCGAAGATCCATGCAAAGATCGAGAAAGTCAACGGAGTGTTGCGCCAGAAATCCGAACTGGCGCGCAACCTGCGTGAGCTTCACGCGCTGGTAATGCAGAAGGGCGCGGAAGAGAAGAGCGTGCTCTTCTTCCGCGTGTGGCGAGGCGAATTCCGCGGACCTGCGTTGCTTTCCCTGGACGAGAACGTACCCTCGCCTGTCCCCCTTGACCAGCAACTCCATAGCTTGCTGGATTCCCTCGCGGGCGACTCGCCGCCTGCAATTCCCACCAAAACCCCTTTGCTGCCGTCGCCCCATCCGCCCGCTGCGGTCACGACTGTCGATCCGAGGGGGCAGAGTCCCGCCCCCCCGCTCACTTCCACGGCCACGCCTATTTACTCGGGGACGTATGGTGCCGAATTCGTTCCTGCGGTTCCGCCCTGGGAACACTTGAGCCTGTTGGCGCGCTGGTTCTACAGCAGCTTCCGGGAGGGTGAATTGGTCATGCTGAACGCTGAGCAGACGATTCCCCACACTCGCCTTATCCGCCTCTGCCGCAAAATCCTCACCCCGTAGGAATTAAAGCATTGATTCATTGAGCCATTGATTCATGGGACCAACCGATGTTTGACTGCGAGCTCCGACCAACCTACAATGGCTTAAGGCGATGGACCATGCCTGACATGTTACTTTCCATAACCACGCCGCCTCCGCCTCGCCGGCCCTCTCCGTCCAGGGTCAGCAGCCGCAGGGTCTTCGGCCAGTTTGTATTTCTGATTCTCTTGCTTCTTTCTGTCGGAATGGGCGCGCTGGCCGGGCTGGTCTTTGTGTATTCGTCTGACCTGCCGCAGATTCGCGAGTTGGAAGATTATCGGCCGGACGTGATGACGGACCTTTACGCGGACGACGGCACCATCATCGGAAGCTTTGCGCTGGAGCGGCGCGTCATCGTGACCTACAACCAGATTCCCCCAGTCTTGAGAGACGCGGTCATCTCCATAGAAGATCGCCACTTCGAAAACCACTGGGGCATTGATGTGCTGCGCATCGTGCGCGCAGCGGTTACGGACCTGATGGAGTGGCGGAGAGCTCAGGGGGCCAGCACCCTCACCCAGCAGCTTAGCAAGAAGCTGTTCCTGACGCCGGAGAAAAACTTCCGGCGTAAAATCCAGGAAGCCTTGATGGCCATTCAAATTGAGCGGCACTTCACCAAGTCCCAAATCTTTACCATGTACGCGAACCAAGTGGATCTTGGGCATGGGAATTTTGGTTACGAGGCCGCCGCGCAATTCTTTTTTGGCAAGCACGTGGGCCAGTTAACGCTCCCGGAAGCGGCGCTGCTGGCGGGAATCCCCAAGTCACCCACGGCCTATTCGCCCATCCTGCACCCCGAAGCCTCGCGCCGGCGCCGCAATCAGGTGCTGCTCGCCATGCTCGAGAATGGAAAGATCTCGCAGGAAAAATACCGAGGGGCAGCCAATGTCCCCCTCAGCTTGAATATCCAGAAATGGAATTACACCGTGGCGCCCTACTTTGTGGAAGAGCTCCGCCAATTCCTCGAGAAGAAGTACGGGCCGGCGGCGGTCCACGAACAGGGTCTCCGCGTTTACACGACGCTCAACATCAACATGGGAAAGATGGCTCAGGAAGCCCTTCGGCAGGGCCTGCGCGACGATGACAAACACCGGGGCTGGCGCGGCCCCGAGAAGAACATCCTGAAAAACCCCCTCACCCTCGCCGACGGTGAACCCGTGACCCTGGAAACCTACACGGACAGCGACTGGAAGCTAGCCTTCCAGCCGGGTGATTTGGTGCACGGATTAGTGATGCAAGTGAGCGCCGACCATGCCATCGTCCGGTTTGGCGACTCCACGGTGCGCGTCACCCCTCCGGATTTTGCCTGGACCAAGCAGACCCAGGCGAGCGACCTCTTTGCTCCCGGCGACCTGGACTTGTTTCAATTAAAGGAAATCAAAGGGTCGAAGCTTCATGTGGCCCTCGACCAGGATCCCAGCGTTCAAGGGGCGATGCTGGTGATTGACAATCCCACGGGCGCCATCAAGGTGATGATCGGGGGATACGACTGGAACGACAGCAAATATAACCGGGCCACCCAGGCGGAACGGCAAGTGGGCTCTTCCTTCAAGGTATACGTCTACTCGCAGGCGATGCTCGACGGCATGTCACCCTTTGACACGATTGTGGATGTGCCGGTCAGTTACCACACTTCCTCCGGCCTCTGGGCGCCGCACAACTACGATGAAAAGTACGAAGGGACCATCACCCTGCTACACGCGCTGGCCGAGTCGCGCAATGTTCCAGCCGTTCGCCTGCTGGCGAAAGTCGGGGTTGATAGCGTCATAAGACTGTGCCGCAAATTTGGCATCGCGTCACGGCTGGTTCCCAACCTGCCGCTGGCGCTTGGCGCCTCGGATCTCACCCTGCTCGAGCATACCTCCGCTTTCACCACTTTCCCGAACGACGGTGTCCACATCGCGCCGCGCATGGTCTACCGTGTGACCAATTACGACGGGCGAGTGATCGACGATTTCCAGCCGGAAGTCACGGACGTTCTTCCAGCTTCTGTCGCACG
Organism: Terriglobia bacterium; assembly: GCA_050008675.1. GTDB lineage: Bacteria > Acidobacteriota > Terriglobia > UBA7540 > UBA7540 > CAVROP01. The sequence goes on along the minus strand of JBEKME010000144.1, from coordinate 6,425 downwards.
CCTCATGGTTTCGATGTTGCGGGAGGTCTTCAACTCCGGCACGGCCGTGCGGGCTAGGTCGCTGGCCCAGAAATACCCAATGGCTGGCAAGACGGGCACAACCAACGATTTCACCGACGCGTGGTTTCTCGGTTTTACGCCGTCCCTCACCTGCAGCGTATACGTGGGCTTTGATGACCACCAAACGCTCGGCGATAAGGAAGAAGGAGCGCGTGTGGCGCTGCCCGTCTGGATGCAGTTTATGAGCGAGGTCCTGAAGGACCGTCCCGTCGAGGACTTCCCGCACTCACCGCTCCTGACGAACCCCGGCCAGGTGAAGGAAATCCTCGCCAGCGCCGGGCCTGAGCTATTGCTGGGTGGGAGCCCGCCAAGCGTGACCAAAGCCGGCGCCCAGCCTACGTCAGAGCCGGCGGGACATGCCGCTGGCCAACCGGAGCCAAAACCCGCCGCTCCGCCACCTCCGGCAGGTTCAACCTCATCAGCTCCTGGCCTCGCGGTAACACCAGTGTCCTCTACGGCCACCGGAAGTGCGGCTGCGTCCGCAAAGGCGAAGCCCGAAGCCGTGCCCCCTCCGATAAAAACGAAACCCTCTTCCTCCCCTGCCGGTGCCAAAGCCACACCAAATCCTCCTCCGAGTGGGGCGCCCAGTCCTAATCCTGCGCCGCCTTGAGCGGCGATGACACCCGCGTTTTGTGCGCAGAGCATGCGTCGAATCTTTGCCAAGAGTACGCTTCATTCTCTCGCCACAGGCGCGCGACCCGCTCCCGCCGGGTGCGGAGAGGTGCGCTGAATGCGAGATGGCGGAGTGCGTCGGAGGGGGCCGCACCGGGCTGTTTAGCTGCTTCAATTATTTCTTCCTCGGAAGCAGTCCCAACCTGCCGGCTCGAGCGTGCGGACGTTGCCTTCGGGCATAGCCAGCTTTATGGCTTTTGAGGCTTCGATTTCTCCGACGTGATAAAGAGGCCGTCCCTGGAACTTCAAGGGAAGACGCGAAGCCTTCCGCTGCGGGACGGTGAAGAGCAGTTGATAATCTTCGCCCCCGTGGAGCGCCAATTGAAGGGAATCCGCAGCCTCAGGCAGGCTGGGGCCGGGGATCTTCGCGGCCCACAACCGTGCCCCCACGCCGCTGGCAGCGCAGAGTCGGGAGAGGTCTGTGGAAAGTCCGTCACTCAAATCCATCAGCGCCGAAGCCATGCGGCGCTCGCAAAGAAATCTCCCGAGCGCACATTGTGGTTCTGGATAGAGGTGAGCATGCACGGCCTCCCTGGCTGGCCCGCGGAGTGGCACAGGCAAGAGTGCCTGTGCCACTCCGCTCTGAAGCAGGCGAAGGCCGAGCGCTGAAAGCCCCAACCGGCCGCTCACAAAGATCTGGTCTCCGGTGCGGGCACCTGACCGCCGCAATGCTTTGCCTCTGGGAACCTCCCCTGCTACCAGCACGTCAACGAAAGTCCTTCCGGGAACCAAGGCAGTATCCCCTCCGACCAGTCGAACGCCGAAACGACGCCCCAGCGCCAGCATTCCACGGTAGAACCCGGAAACCCAGTCGCGCGTTACCTCTTTCGAAATGGCCAACGATACCAACACGTAGCGGGGGACGCCACCCATCGCTGCCACGTCGCTCAGAGAGCGGGCAAGTGCCCGGTGACCCACGGCCCCCGGCGGGTGCAACCGGCGGGTGAAATGGACATCCTCGACCGACATGTCGGTGGTCAGGATAAGTTCATGCCCACGCTTGACCGCCACCAGCGCGGCATCGTCGCCAATACCGAGTTTCACCCCTTTTTCAAGCCCTAAAGGCCGCACCCTTTCCTGCCCGTGTGCGTGGGCCGCCAGTGCCTGGAGCCACTGTACGAATTCGTTTTCAGTCCGAAACAAGCCTTTACGCATAAGGTACTTGCTAAGTCAGGAGATAGAATAGCGCTGCTCGGGCACAGTCCGAATCTGGTTCTTGCACAAAAGTCCCGCGAACTTCAAGGGCACCTTACACATGTTACAGGATTACGCGAAGGAAGCAGATGGGGATAATGTTAGTCTAGTTAGACTAAGTAAAGTCATTTTACTCCCCTTCGAAAAACTGGACATATTGACCTCATGCATTTGTTCTAGAGTTGCCTACTCGTTTTGCTGTATTTGATGCTTGACAAACGCCTCCTCATTAAATAGGATTCTAAGCCGTATACCTAATTAAGAGTTTCTTAAGGTCCGTTCCCGACGCCCCTAGCGGCTAACCGATAGGGAATTCATAGCAAGAAATAATCTCTCGACGGGAGAACTAATAAATGGAGAAGAAGTTTTATGCCTTTCTTTTTTTCCCTGGCGCCCATGGCAGGCTGCACAAGATTCAATTGCCATTTTACATCATCCATCTAGTTTTAGCTTTGAGCGTGGTTGGAATCATGACTGTAGCAGCTTTGGCCAACAGTTATGCCAGAATGCTTCTGAAGGTTTCAAATTACAATAGTCTTAGAAGTGAGCGCGAAGCCCTGAAGACGCAATACCGGACTTTGGAAAGCACTGTAACCAGTACCAATGCCAAGCTGGACTCCTTGCAGTCGCTGGCTGCGGAAGTGGCGCTGACCTACGGGTTTGGAGACGCGCGGCGGCCACGCTTCCCCGAGGCTGTGCTTGCCCTCGCGACCCAGACTAATGCAACCGTGGACTCCAGTTTCCGCGCCTCATTATACGCGTTTAACCTGATCCGCAGGGCTTCCCTGGAACCGGTGGGGAGTGCCTCGGGGCGTGGTATGTTTTCGAATCCCCAAATAGATCGAACAACCGTGCCGTCACTCTGGCCTGTGCGTGGGCAAATTACCGCAGGCTTCGGGCAACGAATGGATCCTTTCAGTGGCGAGGGCGCATTTCACCCTGGCGTGGACATCTCTGTTCCCTTCGGCACCAAGGTCGAGGCCGCTGCTGACGGAATAGTCCTCGAAGCCGGTCCCGAATCCGGTTATGGCAACGAAATCCTGATCGACCACGGCTACGGGTTGACTACCAAGTATGGGCACCTGAGCAGGATTTTCGTAGTGGTCGGCCAGGAGCTAAAACGCGGGCAAGTCATTGGCGCCGTGGGCATGACCGGGAAGACTACAGGGCCGCACCTCCACTACGAAGTGCACATTCACGATACGCCCGTGAACCCAACGAAGTACCTGCACGGCTAACCTAGCTCAGGAAGCCGCATCATTTTCCAGCCGCCCAAGATGTCGCTTTGGTTCCAGCTTTGGCTGGCTCTTGTCGCCACGCTTGCCGTCCCGGGCCTACGCGCAGGGCAAATGCCACCCGCCCAGCCTCAGGAGCGAGCTACCGAGGATCGCGTGGTCATCGCCGTGGGGGGTGATGTCTTGCCGGAATCCTCCTGGGAAGGCTCCCAGGACATCTCTCACTTCCTCGACGGTATGCGGGCGCAGTTTGTCCAGACTGACTTGGTATTCGTTAATCTCGAAGAGCCGATCACGAGTTCCACCCAAGTGACGCCCTTCAAAAGTCAGTCGGAGGTGGCGGCGAAACGCGATTACATCCTCAAGGCGCGAAACCCCGAGATTCCGAGGGCGTTGAAGCAAGCAGGAGTCGGCCTGGTGGGGCTGGCCAACAATCATATGATGGATTACGCCCTCGCCGGCCTGCGCGACACCTTGCATGCCTATCGCCAAGCCGAACTCCCCGTGGTGGGCGCGGGGTTCAAGCTCGATGCTGAGCGGCCCTTCATTCTTCAAAAGCACGGCCGCAGCGTGGCGCTCCTGGCCTTCTCGGATGTGGTCCCGCGCAACTCCGGCGCCACGGAAACTCACTTGGGGATCGCTTCTGCCAAAGACGAGTTGGACTTGGTCGACGCCATCCGGAGGGCACGCCGCCGGGCGGACTTCGTCGTTCTGATGATGCACTGGGGTGGCCAGGGCAGCCACCTCATCATACCCCGCCAGCGCCAACTAGCCCGAGCAGCCGTGGAAGCGGGGAGTGACGTCATCGTGGGAATGCACCCTCACGTCCTCCAGGGCATCGAATTCGTCGGGCACGTTCCGGTCCTGTATTCCATTGGGAACTTCGCCTTTGCATCCAAACGTCCCGCCTCTCAGGAATGTGTGCTAGTGAAGCTAAAGTTCGGTTCGGAGCGCCTCGTGGAGGTGGGTCTGGTTCCCGTGGCGATTTCCCCGTCGGGGGTACCAACCCTGGCGGGACAGCAACAAAGCAAGGAAATCCTCGGCCACTTGGACGGCTTTTGCCGGATGTTTAATACGCAGGTGCAGGAGGGACGACTCATTGCCTCCTCCCCGCGCGAGCGGCTGGTTTACGAGCCGACAGAGCAAAAGGGCTTCCATCCTGCTGCCCGGAGGTCTCCGACGCGACGGCCATCAAGCAACAAGGGCAGGGAGAAAAAGTCCTGAGCGGCCCGGACTGCAAGGGGTTGGTGGGCGGTTAAAAAATGTATTGTATGCCTTGCAATTCGGAGTCCGATTGGCTATAATTGTTTGGTTTCGGTGGCTGGCGTAGCTCAGCCGGTAGAGCATCTGATTTGTAATCAGAGGGTCGGGGGTTCGAATCCCTTCGCCAGCTCCAGCTCGAGCGCACACAGCCGCGAGAATTGCCGGCGGGCGCTGGTCGAAGTTTCGGGAGCGGGTTTTATCAAATCTGAAAAGTGCTCAGCCTTGCGCGGGAATGGCGGTGTGCCCGCGTCCAACCGCAGACTCGAACTACTTGGCTCAAACCAACGAGACCCGAACACGGAGCGAAAGGGCGTGCCTGTCCTTGCCAGCGCGTGCGGGAACGAGTTACGGACAGGTGGCTGAGCGGTCAAAAGCAGCAGACTGTAAATCTGCCGACCCATGCGGTCTACGGAGGTTCGAACCCTCCCCTGTCCACCAGAAAGACAGTGACGAGTGACAAGTGACGAGCCAAACAATATGCTTCTCGGGTTCTTGCTCGTCACTCGTCGCTCGTCACTGAAGTTAGGGGCGGGAGTAACTCAATGGTAGAGTCACAGCCTTCCAAGCTGTTGGTCGCGGGTTCGATTCCCGTCTCCCGCTCCAGTTCGAAACTCGAAATTGGAAACTCGAAAATCGCCCCGCACGAAGAAGAGTTTTGCTGCCGAGTTTCGAATTTCGAGTTTCGTTTTTCTCCGCGCGCTTCGCGCGCGGCGGGCCGATGTAGCTCAGTTGGTAGAGCACGTCCTTGGTAAGGACGGGGTCAGCGGTTCAATTCCGCTCATCGGCTCCAGAGATTCTTAGTTGAAGGAGCCGCCTTGGGAGTGTCGGGGAGCAGTGCTGCGAGAAGTCACCTGAGGTTGGCGGAGGGATTGACGAAAACGGCCAACGTTGGTGACGCCCCCTCGGAATACGACGTTCGCAATGCTCTTTCTCGTTCGTACTACGCACTCTTTCACGCGTGTCGGGGCTATTTGTGGGCTCGGAATGTGGCGGAGGCCAACGTCATCGGAAAGAGACATGGCACTCTACATGCCGAAATGGAAAGGCGCATGGGTAAGTCCTTCGGGCGGTTTCTGCGAGACGCCTATGAGCTGCGGCGTAGCTCGGATTACGAGCCAGCGTCGTCCGTTCCTCCGTTGTACGTCTGCGTCGACCGGCTGAAGCAGGCCCGAAGGCAATGTTATTTTGTGCTGGTGACTGCCAAGAACCTAATTTCTCAGGCAGAAGGTTAGAGGATCGGAATGACCAGCTTCGACGTGGGGAATGTGATTAAGGATCGCTTACAAGCTGCGGGCTTGTCCCAGTATCTTGACGACGCCAAGGAGCAGTATCTCGAGTTTCCAGACGGGTTCTTTGCAGAGGTGGTTTTGAAGGATGGATCGAAGCTGTCCGAGGTACAAAGGCTGGTCAAGAGTATCGAGGAGGAGCTCAGAAAGCAGGGTGTCGAGCTCGACGCCATCGTCCGTGCGACATGGGAGGTCGTTGGAATCAGGAAGGCAGGTCCAGCACCGGGACCCGCAAATGGTCAGCGATTTCTCGCGACACTGCGTTCCGGCAGCCGCCAGTGTGAGGTGACCGTGGACATGCCGGGCATTGCATTGCTAAGCGTGCCGGCTGCATTCAACGAGGGTAGCCTAAGAGATTTTGGGACGGACAAGGACACAGTTCTCGGCGAAATCGTAAGCGCGTTTCTGCGCTTGGAACTCTCTTTGGGTGGCGAGAGCTACTGGGACCCGATCCTCCATCCCGAACGTACACTGGATGAAAATGCGCTCCAATACGTGACAATGCATACCGTGGCGAGAGCCGGATAGTGCGAGGGTTTTCCAGTTTTTGGGGAGGCTGTACCTATGGCCAAGGAAAAATTCGACAGATCGAAGCCGCACATGAACATTGGGACGATTGGGCACATCGATCACGGCAAGACGATGTTGACCTCGGCGATCACCAAGGTATTGGCGAAGGGGAATCCGAAGGTGAAGTTCCGGCCCTTCGACTCGA
>JBEKME010000143.1:0-14696 GCA_050008675.1 Terriglobia bacterium | reverse complement strand
CCGCCCATCACTTCCCGGAAGTTCTTGGAAAAGAGCGAGACATTGCTACTGTTGTGATAGGCGTAAAGGCCGCCCCCTGCCTGTACGAACTCCTTGATCGCCTTGCCTTGCTCTTCGCTGATCCAGCCTTGGTATTCCTCCTTCGGCCACTCCTCGGAGTTCTCCAAGGAGGAGGAATAAGAGTAATCGTCGGGCTCCAGATAACCCTTCGGCCAATTAAGGCCGTCGCGGAAGACAACCAGGAGTTGATAACCCTCGAGGTGGGCGGCGTCGATCTCGGGAAAGTTGATGGTGAAGACGATGGACAAGTTGAGCTCGAGAAAGAGCCGGTTCAACGCCGTGCGAATGTAATCCGCATTGTGGTAGCGGTCCCCAACCAGGGCCAGGACGCGGGGCGGGGCACTCCGGTTCGAGCGATCAGCGGGCATTGCCTCGACACCGGTTGTTGATTCTGCCTTCCCTAGGATTCCAGATCCTGCCAGGGCTCCTATGCCCGCGAGGAGCCTTCGACGTGAAGCTTTGCTGCGTGCGCCCATCATGAGACACCTTGCGCTTCGACCTCGGAGGGAAACCTGTGACCGACCTTGCTTTGTTTCAACCCGCCCATCCAGACCGAGGCGCGGCAAATTACCCGAGATTTCCATCTTGGAATCTCGGGGAACTGTGAGTGTACACCCCACGGCCTTGTTTTGGAACGTTAGCTCAGCTTGGTGGTGGTGTCGTTTGGGATGGGATTCCTTGAAACGCCGGTCATTCCCGCGAAAGCGGGAATCCAGTCCGTAGACAGCGCATTTCCGAAGGTTTGCCGAGTGGATTCCCGCTTTCGCGGGAATGACTGCGGCTTCGAGCGCCCATATCTCGCAAATGACACCAGCACCCGCGATGGGGCGCGATAGCGCTTACTTCGCGTTTCGCTCCACCTGTGCTAGGATGGCGAAGTGCGCAGATTGCGCGGGATGGGTGTGCGCGCAGCGCGCTATCTTCATGGGGGAATAAAAGGGCAAATCCATTGAGCCAGGCAAGCAACCGATGTCCTCGGATTTTGAGCGGCATGCGCCCCACAGGCAAACTACACTTAGGCAACCTGGTGGGCGCGCTTCAGAATTGGGTGAAATTGCAAGATGAATATGAGAGCTACTATTTCGTGGCTGACTGGCACATGCTGACCACCGGCTACGAGAATACCCTCGACCTGCGCCAGGACACCTGGGAAATGGTTAGCGACTGGCTGGCCTGCGGGCTGGATCCCAACAAGGCCACGTTCTTCGTCCAGTCGCGTCTGCCGGAACATGCGGAACTGCACCTGCTCTTTTCAATGGTGACACCACTCAGTTGGCTGGAGCGCGTGCCCACGTACAAAGAGCAACTCGAAAACATACGGGACCATGACATCAACACCTATGGCTTCCTGGGTTATCCGCTGCTGCAGGCGGCCGACATCCTGATGTATAAGGCGAACGCCGTGCCTGTGGGTGAAGACCAAGTGCCGCACGTCGAGTTTACTCGCGAAGTCGCTCGACGGTTTAATCTGGCATTTGGGGAACTTGAACCAACACCTGGTGCGGTCCGGCTAAGGATGACGAGGGACTCCTCTGATGACCAAGCTGCTGCGTCAGCTAAGATCACGCAGCTATTCAGAGCAGGCTCGCTCGATAACCGTGCCGCTTGGCTGAATGACGGGCTGGGACATGTTATCCCGATCTTCCCCGAGCCTGAAGCGCTGCTCACTTCCGCCCCGCGACTGCCGGGTACGGACGGCCGCAAGATGTCGAAGAGTTACGGCAACGCGATTTTCCTGACCGATGCACCAGATGTGGTTTCGAAAAAGCTCGCCACGATGGTGACCGATCCGGCTCGCAAGCGCCGCAGCGACCCCGGCAATCCAGACGTCTGCCCGGTGTATGACCTGCACAAGATTTTCTCCGCTCAGGGAACAATCGATCGTGTGAACCGCGAGTGCCGCACGGCGGAGATCGGTTGTGTGGATTGCAAGAAGCTTGCGGCCGGGCATCTGAATGCTTCCCTCGCGCCCATTCAGGAACGCCGCAAACCTTATGAGCAGAACCCCCAGGAAGTGTGGGACGTGCTCGAGGAAGGAACGGCAAAAGCCCGCGCCGTGGCCCAGGCTACGATGAGGGAAGTGCGAGCGGCGGTGAAGTTGACTTAGCACCACGTGAGCGCGCTTTGGAGTGCGGTCCCGCCTTGCGGGACCGCTCTTGCTCAGGCCAGCTTGCTGGCCGTGCACTGGAGCGTACTACTTGGAAAGGTGACGCGCGAGCAAGCTCGCGGGAGAAAAGCGGTAGCCCGTCAGTTGACGGGCCGCACTCCAGAGGCGTTGTTCGATGGGTGACGATCCCCGCGACCCAAAAACCCGCTCCGAGGAACCGGTGGTGAATCCGCCCGAGGATGAGCTAAGCGCAGGACCTCCTGTGCCGGCCCCAGGCGAGGGGTCAGCCGAGGCGGAGGAAGGGCCGCCTCCGCTGCCTGCTCCCAAGCGTCTCACGCACGGAGGAACACCGCCACCCCCGGTCAAGCTGGCGATGTACGAAGGGCCGCTGGACTTGCTCCTCGACCTCATTCGCAAGCAACAGATCGACATTTACGACATTCCCATTGCCAGGATTACCCGGCAATATCTTGACTATCTGCATCTGATGGAGGAGCTGAACATCGACGTGGCGGGTGAGTTCATTTTCATGGCGGCGACCCTGATCCATATCAAATCGAGGATGCTTTTGCCTCCTGATCCGAACGCGCCACCCGAGGAAGAGGTAGACCCACGCGAAGAACTTGTGCACCGGCTGCTCGAGCATGAGCAGTTCAAGAATGCGGCGCAGATGCTCCAGTCCAAGCGGATGGTCGAGGAGGCTATGTGGTCTCAGCCGGGAATCACTGAGTTCGTGGAAGCCGAAGATGAGCCCGGCCTCGCTGTTTCAGTCTTTGATCTGATTTCAACCTTCCGCGAGATACTCGAGCGGGCCAAGAAGCGGCCCCAGATTGAGATTCGGCGTGAAGAAATGACGGTGGCGCAGATGGTCGAGCACATCAAGCAGGTGCTCCACGCCCGTTCCGGCCCCGTTTCCCTGGAGGAACTCATCGCCGGCTATCTGTGGAGACAAGCCCTAATTGCGCTCTTCCTGGCCCTGCTCGAGTTGGTAAGAATGCGGGCCATTCTGCTGCGGCAAAAGGAGCTGTTTGGTCCCATCACCGTCTCGAAAAGCAAGCGGTTTGAAGAGACCCTTTCCGCGACGAACGCCGCTGCGTTTCAGACCGGAATGGAGGAGAGTTTTGATTAGTCGTCCGTTGTCCGTAGTCAGTTGCCCGTTGTTCGTGGTCCGTTGTTGGTTGTGCGCGGTCGGTCGTCCGTCGTCAGTTGTCTGTTGTGTGTGTGTGTGTGGCCGCCATCGGTCGAACGGGACAACTAGCCACTAACCACTAACCACTAACCACGGACAACGGACCACGGACGATAGATAGAATGTATGCTTAATGACGAAACCCTAAAGGCCTTAATTGAGGCGATAATCTACGTGGCTCCTGAGCCTGTTTCGCTCGACGCCATGCTGAAGATGCTCGAGGGAGAAGAGCGCGAGCGAGTGAAGGCCAAACTCGAGGAGCTGATCGCGGACTTTCAGCAGGCGCAGCATGGAATTCAAGTCCGACAAGTGGCCGCGGGCTACAAATTCTCCTCGAAAGCTGAGCATCACGAAGTGCTGCGGAAGTTTGTGAAGAGTCTGAAGCCGCCCATCCGGCTCTCCAAGCCGGCGCTGGAGACGCTGGCGGTGATTGCCTACCGGCAACCAGTCACCTTGCCGGAGATCGATGACATTCGTGGCGTGGACTGCGGGGGCGTCATTCACACACTGATGGAGAAGAAACTCGTCGTCACGGCCGGCCGCAAGAACGTGGTGGGGCGGCCAATCCTTTATCGAACCTCGCGCGATTTCCTGGTGCATTTTGGACTGAAGGATGTAAACGAGCTTCCCAGCCTGAAAGAATTTGAAGAATTGGCAAAACGCGCCTTGGGCTCGGAGTGGACGGTTGCAGAGGCAGCGCCTCCCCCGCGAGAAATTCCTGCTGCCCCTGAACCGTCCCCGCAGAACGATGCGGGCAGCGCTGAATCCATGCCGGAGGGAACTCGCGCTTTGGCTCGAGAAACCCAACCGGCGGCATCGCGTGAATTGCCCGTAGCCGGTGAGACAGAAACCCCCAGCGGCCCAGCCAGCTTCGAGACCGCGCCGCAGGGGGATTCTGACAAGGCTGAAGAGACGTCATCGGCCGCGCCCAGTGAAGTCGGCGAAACCGAAACTCCGTCCGCGCTACCTGAAGGAGAGGAGCAAGAATAACGGAAAGCTGGCGGGAGTACTGCGGCATGATCGGTATGTGGTATGTGGTAGGCGGTAGGTGGGGGCAAAACACCTCCTACTCCCTCCTACCGACTCCCTTCTTTCTTCTGGCTTCTGACTTCTGACTCCTGTTTTCCTATTGACCATGCAGGAACGACTGCAAAAGATAATCGCCGAGGCCGGCATAACCTCCCGTCGCAAGGCCGAGGAGTTGATCGTGCAGGGCCGCGTCTCGGTGAATGGCCAGGTGGTGGCCGAATTAGGCTCCAAAGCTGACCCCGCGCGCGACCAAATACTCGTGGACGGCAGGCCGTTGAGGCGCACCGGCCGGCGGCTGTACCTGCTGCTCAACAAGCCCCCTGGCTATGTTTCCACCCTGAGCGATCCGCAGCACCGCCCCACCGTGATCTCGCTCGTGCGTGACATCAAGGAGAGGGTTTATCCGGTCGGGCGACTCGACTATCACTCCTCTGGGCTGATGCTGCTTACGAACGACGGGGAAATGGCCAATTTCCTGATGTCACCGAAATCAGGCGTACCCAGGACGTATCACGTCAAGTTGGAAGGTCAGCCGGGAGCAGAAGCTCTTAAGAAATTGGAAGAGGGGATTGTGCTGGATGGTCGCCGGACGGCCCCTTGCCAAATCCGCCCTCTTGCCTACCGAGAAAAACCCTGGTATGAAATTACCCTCGTGGAGGGACGATACCACCAGGTTCGGCGGATGTTTGAGCGCATTGGGCAAGCGGTGGTAAAGTTAAAACGCGTCGGCATTGCCTTTCTGACGGACCAGGGCCTTGCGCTGGGCCGGTTTCGCCAGTTGACGGCAGCGGAAGTTGAACGGTTAAGAAAATGGAAGGGAGGGAAAGAAAGGGTAAAGGATAAAGGGTAAAGGGTAAGTTGCCCTAACTCAGCAGCGATTGGCAATTATCCTTTACCCTTTACCCTTTACCCTTTAACCTTTACCCTTTACCCTTTAGCCATGCCGCGATCCATCATTTACGAAATACTCCCACCCTGGTCGAGCCGCATCCGACCCTACCCGCCCGGCAAGCCCGTGGAAGAGGTCGAGCGCGAACTGGGCCGGACGGCCATCAAGCTGGCCTCCAACGAAAACCCGCTCGGCCCTTCCCCCAAGGCCCAGGACGCCATCCGTAATTATCTTGACCACCTGCATTTCTATCCCGATGGCAGCGGCTTCTACTTGCGCAAGAAGCTGGCGGAAATCCACGGGCTGAATATGGACGAGATCATCCTGGGCGCCGGCTCCACGGACCTGATTGAGTTGGTAGGGAAGACTTTTCTGGGCGGTGGCGACGAGGCCATCACTTCTGAGTCAGCGTTTTATATGTACCGGCTGGCGATTGAGGACATGGGCGCAGGACTGGTCATGACGCCCATGCGCGACATGACTTTCGATCTCGCCGCCATGGCCCATGCCATCACCCAAAGGACCAAGGTGGTCTACCTCGGGAATCCCAACAATCCCACCGGGACGATGTTCACCGCCGAAGAGCTGGACCACTTCCTGGACGCTATACCTTCGCGGATTCTGGTTGTGCTGGATGAGGCCTATTACGACTACGTGCAGCGCGCGGATTATTCCCACTCGGTGGACTATGTCCGCGCGGGCCGAAATCTCCTGGTTCTTCGCACCTTCTCCAAGGTACACGGCCTGGCGGGAATACGATTGGGCTACGGCATGGGCCACCGCGAGCTGATCGAATGCCTGAACCGCATCCGCTCGCCTTTTAATGCTTCCAGCGTGGCGCAGGTGGCGGGAGGGGCGGCGCTCGACGACCACGAGCACGTGGCGCACTCGGTGGAAATGAACCGCCAGGAGATGAAATTCTTGACGCAGGAACTGACTCTGATGGGCGTGCGCTACACGCCTTCGGTTGGAAACTTCCTGCTTATGGACACGGGCCGCGACTGCGAAGAAGATTTCATCCGGCTTCTCCACGAGGGCGTGATCGTGCGGCCGATGAAGCTTTACGGCTTTCCTACCTCCCTGCGCATCACGGTGGGAAGGCACGAAGAAAACCAGCAGTTCCTCGAAGCCTTGCAACGCGTGGCTGCCTCTTCCCTCAAGGCAGCGAGGTTATAACCATGGCCACTCACCAGCCTCCCTCTTCGACCTTTCCTGGAAGACACTTCAGCAATCTGCGGTTCGGTATGGCAGATCCCATCCGCGATATCCTCGAAAAATATAAGACCCTCGCCGTGGTCGGTCTTTCTTCCAAGCCCTCGCGGCCAAGCTACGGCGTGGCCGCCTATATGAAGGCCTACGGCTACCGCATTATCCCTGTGAATCTCAACGAGCAATCCGTCTTCGGAGAGAAGGCTTACCCGACCCTCGATGACGTCCCCGATGCTTTCGAAGTCGTGGTGATCTTCCGCCGCTCAGAATTCGTGCCCGAAGTTGTCGAGGCTGCCATCCGCAAGCACGCCACAGTGGTCTGGATGCAGGAAGGGGTCATCCACGAAGAGGCCGCCGCCGGCGCCCGCGCCGCCGGGCTGTTTGTGGTTCAGGACCGCTGCATCCTGAAAGAACACGCCAAGCGGTTTGTGACGGAGAGGATTTGAACTCGAGTTCCCGAACCAGGGGGAGCGGGGAGCACAGCTCCCCCATGGCAACTTGGTAGCCCACGTCTATAGGAATTACAGATTTGAGATCTCAGAAGGGAATCCCCGGGAAATGCCGCTAGTCGACAGCTTGTTTTTCGCTGGTCGCCGAGCCGGGCTTGTTCTGTTCTCTGATCTGCCGAAGTCGTTCGAGGAACTCTTTGCGTTCGCGAGCTGCCTTTTCAAGGTGTCTTGTCTTTGCCGTCAGGTAACGCTGGCCTTTGATTTCGGAGTTCTGCAGTGAATCCGCCCAGGCGCGCAGTTGACGCGAGATACCTTCCGCGGTTGATTTCAAATCTAAAATGTCAGATTTCAAATCCGAGAAGGTAGGGAGACGTTCAAGCAGGCAAAGCATAGACCGGACTTCGCCAGCCGAGCCGCGAGCGATGTACAGGAACGTGAGAAGTTCCTGTGTCGTTCCACGTTCAAATCCTTCGGCGATGTTGTTGGATATCGATACAGCGGCGCGCTCGATCTGGTCTCGGAGGCTGAAGCGGCCTTTGAAAGCTGGCCCTCCGGTCAGGTCGTACATCCGAATCGTAAAGTCAATAGATGCTTTCCAGACGGGCAAGTCCTCGAAGCGGTCGTACGTCATTCGACCCTCCTAAATGATTGGCCCTCTCACCTTACCCAATTCGGTTTTACTTTGCTGGTCGGATTGCTTGTTGGCCAACCTGAATTCCAATTAGCCCCCACAAATGTCTAGTTCTCTCATCTTACCCAATTCGCTTGCAGGCTGCTGGTCGGATTGCTTGTTGGCCAACCTGAATTCCAATTAGCCCCCACAAATGTCTAGTTCTCTCATCTTACCCAATTCGCTTGCAGGCTGCTGGTCGGATTGCTTGTTGGCCAACCTGAATTCCAATTAGCCCCCACAAATGTCTGGTCCTCTCATCTTACCCGGCAAGCTCGTGATTTATTGGCTTGTTTCTTTCTTGTTCAATTTCAAATTTCAAATTTGAAATGTCATGTGCTCGACTAACCGCTCAGACAGGGAGCGTACACTGTTACCGTTGCATGTATTTCTTTTTCCATTCCAGAATCACCGCGAGCTTCTCCTTCAGTCTTTTTTCGAATCCCTGGTCGGTGGGGCGATAGTAGCGGCGCTCTTTGAGGTTATCAGGTAGGCATTGCATGTCGGTGAGGCGCTCGGGAGCGTTGTGGGCGTATTGGTAGCCCTTGCCGTACCCCTGGTTGGCCATCAAGCCGGTTACGGGGTTGCGCAGGTGGAGTGGCACGGGTTCCGCAATGGTCTTTTGCGCGTCTTGCGCGACTTCGCCATAGCCAACGTAGAGCGCATTCGACTTGGGAGCGAGTGAAAGGTAGACAGCGGCCTCAGCCAGCGCCAGATTACCTTCCGGCATGCCCAGGAAATGCGCGGCTTGCATGGTGGCGACCGTTACGGCGAGGGCGTTGGGATCAGCAAGGCCGATATCCTCTGACGCCATACGAATCATTCGCCGCGCGATGTAGAGTGGATCTTCGCCGGCCTCGAGCATGCGGCCCAGCCAGTAGAGAGTGGCGTCGGGGTCAGAATTGCGCACGGACTTGTGGAGGGCTGAAATCAGGTTGTAGTGCTCCTCGCCGGCTTTGTCGTAGAGGAGCATCTTGCGCTGGATGGCGTCTTCGAGGATGGCCTCGGTAACGACGGCTCGATGTTCTTCACCTTCGCCCTCGTGTTGGGCGGCGGCGACGGCTACCTCCAGGGTGTTGTAAGCAGCGCGCGCGTCGCCGTTGGAAAACACAGCGATCTGGCGTAGCATCTCTTGCGAGATTTCCACTCTTTTCCTGCCCAAGCCGCGTTTCTCGTCTTTCAAGGCGCGCTCCAGCAGCGTCAAGACCTCGTCGGTGGAGAGCGCTGAAAGCATGTAGACTTTGGCGCGGGAGAGGAGCGCGGAAATGACTTCGAAGGAAGGGTTCTCAGTGGTGGCGCCAATCAGCACCACGTCGCCACGCTCGACGTAGGGGAGAAAGGCGTCCTGCTGCGCCTTGTTGAAGCGATGAATCTCGTCAATGAAAAGGACAGTTCTCCGCCCGTACTGCCGCACTTTCTCCGCCGTGGCCATCACTTGCTTGATTTCTTTTATGCCGGAAAGGACCGCGCTGAAGCGGACGAATTCGCTGCGCGTTTTGCGCGCGATAATCGTTGCCAAGGTGGTCTTGCCTGAGCCCGGCGGCCCCCAAAGGATCATCGAGGCAACCTCGTCGCGCTCAATCTGCTTGCGCAGCGGCTTGCCAGGCCCCAGGATGTGAACCTGGCCGACGAATTCCTCGATTGTTTCCGGACGCATGCGGTCGGCAAGGGGCGACGATACAGGCTGACCTTCCGGCTTTCGAGGGCGGGATACATCGTCTTGTGGCGGTTCGAATAGGCCCATGATAATTGGCTCATTGAATCATTGATTCATTGATTCATTTAACGCCTAACCGCTCCAGAGTTCAATCGAGACCTGGATGGCGTCTCGGTGTCATTTGGAATAAGATACCCTGCGCCTTCGAGCGCCCACGTCTCGGAAATGACACCAGTATCCAAGGAGGCGAGCGCTGGGGAGGAAATCGAATGAATCCATCACTCACCCCACAAACCGCGCGATGACTCAATCTCCTCATGGTCCGATCCGTTAATACCTAAAGCCGCGTTGCCGAGCTGCTTCGTAAAGAAAAACGCTGGCAGCGGTCGCCACATTAACCGAATCCATCCCCGGGCGAATAGGAATACTCAGGAGCAGGGAGGCCTCACGGGCAATCTCCGGTGGCAGGCCGGAAGCCTCTCTTCCCACCATGATGGCGAGCGAGCCTCTCAGGTCCGCTTCGTGAAGCGGAGAGGGGCTGTGGCGGTCGGCGGCGATGATGCGAACTCGAGCCGCGCGCAGGCGATCCAGGAGTTCATTGGCTGCGAAGCCCGCCAGGACCGGAAGGCAGAAGATCGCGCCCGCTGAAGAGCGCACGGCCTTGGGATTGAAAGGGCAGACGGTTTCCTGGAGCGTGAAGAGGGCCGAAGCCCCAAAGGCCGCCGCGCTGCGCATGATGGTGCCCAGATTGCCGGGGTCCTGCACCCCGCAGGCCACCAGCAGCAGCAAATTCTGGCCCTCCAGCAGGATGGTATCCAAGTTGTGAGGCGGCAGTTCGACGAGCGCGGCAATTCCCTGGGGGTTCTGCGTCTGCGCCACCTGCTCGAACAGGCGGTCAGGAACCTGCACGGCTTCTGCTTCAGCGGGCAACTGTTCCATAAGCCGCGCAAATTTCGCTAGACCGCTTTCGGCCGCGAGCACACTATGTACGCGAACTGCCGGAGCGGCTCCGAGGGCTTCCTCCACAAGAAATGGACCTTCGACAGCAAGCCACCCCGCGCGCGTTGTCCCTTGTGCCAAAGCCCGCCGGTAGACCTTCAATATCGAGTTGGTAGGACTACTGATCCGGCGTTTTCTCGCTTGAACCATATTCGTGGCGGATTTGAAAATCCAGTCCCCTGCGCCGAAAGCTTAACCCGGTTTGGGATCGAAGTCGAGGCCCTTGGATTTCAGGTAGCGGTGTCATTTGGTGTGGGATCCATTTCGAAACACCAGTCATTCCCGCGAAAGCGGGAATCCAGTTCGTAGACAGCGCATCTCCGAAGGTTTGCGGAGTGGATTCCCGCTTTCGCGGGAATGACTGCGACTTCCGGTGCCCAGCTCTCGCAAATGACACCACTACCGGATTTCATCGGGCGGTGTGAAGCAATGCTTGCGACTCGTGATAGAATTGCGCCGCTTTTAGCAGGACGCTGAAAGATGCCCGTGGAGGCGCCCTATACGTGGCGGCGCTGGTTTTGCGAAAGGCGGGACCGCCGCTACAAAACGTGACCAACGTGGTGGCAAGGCCAAAGGGCGGGTTCCAGGCATTGTTCAGCATCCTGTGAGGCCTATTACATTCCGAAGTCTTTGGAGGTCGAAAATGCGCAAGCTGGGTTTTCTTTTAGCCATTCTGACGTTGCCCGCATCCACTGTCGCCCAGAATCTAAGTGGATTGTTCCCGGATATTACTCAGCAGCAGAACTATGTGCTGAAGCGCGTCTCCAGCTACGACCGAACTGGCGCCAACGACGATTTCAGGAGGATGGAAGCCGGCGAGACACTGACGGTGTTTGAAGAAGCCGGGCCGGGCGTCATCACTCATCTCTGGTTTACGATTTCGAGTCCGGAAAAATTCCACCTGAAAAAACTCGTCCTGCGCATGTATTGGGACAACGAATCCACTCCCAGTGTGGAAGCTCCCATCGGTGATTTCTTTGGCCTGGGGTTGGGTGAGTATTTCACCTTCCAGTCATTCCCGCTGGCCGTGGGCTCGATCCAGGCGCTGAATTCCTACTTTCCCATGCCGTTTCAGAAGATGGGCAAGATCACCATAACGAATGAGGGGAAGTTGCCGGTGAATTCCCTCTACTACAACATCGATTACAGAGCTTACAAGAACCCGCTGCCTGCGGAGTCCCTCTACTTTCACGCCCAGTATCGCCAGTGCACTCCCTGCCAGGGCTGGACCAACCAATGGAGTTCCAATGGCGACAAGCTTGTGGATACGAAACCCAACCTCGACGGGGAGGGAAACTACGTGTGGATGGAAGCCGTTGGCCGCGGCCACTACGTGGGCGTGACCATGTCGGTGTTGCAAAACCAGGACGAGTGGTGGGGCGAGGGCGACGATATGTTTTTCATTGACGGGGAGAAGTTGCCCTCCATCAACGGCACGGGTTCCGAAGACTATTTTCAGGGCGCCTGGGATTTTGGCGACCAGCCGTTTTCTTACTTGATGTTCGGCGCTCCGGTGAAGGGCGTGGAGCTGGCGGGAAGCCGATCGTCGGTTTACCGGTTTCACCTCGATTCCCCCATCACCTTTACCAAGTCGCTTCGCGCCACCATCGAGCACGGCCACGCCAACCACCGCTCCGATAATTACTTCTCGGTGGCCTATTGGTACCAAACCGAGCCGCATGCGCCATTCCCCATGCTGCCGACAGTTGAGCAGCGCCTGCCCAAGCTTTACCCTGTGGGTGGGCCGGGAAATGCCGGGAAGTGAAGGATAGGATTCAGGATTCAGGATTCAGGAGTCAGGAGTCAGAATGCTGACCCCGACTGGCTTTTGGTCTCGGTCGAGCTTGATCCCGAGTTTTTCGACTGGCGACCTCCTTGAGTAGCCAGCGGCCATAGTCAGTTGCCAGCCATTAGGGAGTGAGATTCTGCATTCGGAGGCGAACCTAACCGCAAAATGCCAATGGCTCATGGCTCCATCCTACCCCGAAGCCCTTTTTGCGCCCGCGACCTGTGCTTCGAGCTCGGCCATGTCCAGGACGATGACTTTGCGGCGTTCCAAACGAATGATGCCTCGATCAACAAAGCGCCGGAGGTTGCGGGAAACCAGATCACGGACTGTGCCAATCTCCGCGCCGATCTGCTGGTTGGTTTCTTCCAGGGGAAACTCGAGGCCGCGTCGGGTACGGACGCCCAACCTCAGAGCCCGCTCACGCAGGAACCGCGCCAGGCGGTGGCTGACCTCTTTGAGCGATAATTCCTCGACCAGGTCAGCAAGGTACCGGAACCTCCACGCCAGAGTGCGGATAACGGCAAGGGCCACTTCCGAATTGCGGCGGCACAAATCCAAGAATTCCTTCTTGGGAAGGAAAAGGAGTGTGGAGTCTTCTACAGCGGTAGCCGAGGCAGGAAAATTACCACCGTCGAAGATAGAAAGCTCGCCGACGGTGGATCCGGCGCGCTCAATCACCAGGACTTGCTCGCGCCCGTTCTCGGCCATCTTGAAGATCTTGATCGCTCCTGATTGCACGACGAAGAGGCCGTCGCATGGATCACCCTCCGCGACCAGCATTTCATCCTTACCCAGGCGCCGGGCTGCACAATGGCAGGCCAAGACCCTGAGTTCATCGGCGGGCAAAACGGCGAAGAACGCCACGCGACGCAGAGTCTCAACTGGATCGAGAACCGTCATGGAAGAATTCCCAGCCAGCAAAAGCTGTGAAATGACTCGAAAACGCCGACTTTTCCGGAGTATAACTTATCGAACAGCCGTATGGCCCATGGTGGTTTCCTCAAATGCCCACACCCTCTCACGCCAAAGCCAAGTGTCCATCCACCCCCGGCAGCCCTGCAAACCTGTCCAACAGCTTACCAGACACTTTGTACTTGGGCACGACTTAAGTCATCGCTCGCCCAGGGGCGCCAAGATAATCTATAGCAAGATGGGGGCGCAAAGATACGCAAACAGCAATGCCCTCAGGAGGAATCTCGTATGGCCTATGTGATTGCTGAACCCTGCATCAATACCAAGGACACCGCGTGCGTGGACGTCTGCCCGGTTGATTGTATCCACCCCCGAAAGGACGAAGCCAACTTCGCCGACGTTCCCATGCTTTACATCGACCCAGTCGAGTGTATCGATTGCGGGGCTTGCGTGCCGGTTTGTCCTGTTTCCGCCATCTTCCCTCTAGATGACCTGCCGGAGAAATGGAAGGGGTTTACCGAGACTAACGCCCAGTATTATAAGAAATAGAAGGGTTCACGAGGGTTGATTGACTTTGAGGTTGACCCTGGTAAGCCCTTGCCGTTAAAATTCGGGTCATGCCGGAGGGAGAGGACGGACTGACTTATCGAATCTAGGATGGGGGAGAGATTTTCGGAAAAGGCAAAGCTCTTGTGGAGCTTGAGCGCCGTTGCCCTTTTTTTAAGTTGCGGAGCTGAAAAGCGATCCACGGTTGCTCAAGTGCCAGCGGTCACTCCGGCCGTTCGGCCTTTACCGCTCAAGCCTCCTGTAGCGCTGCCTGATTATCCGCCCGCGCCGGGCCCCGACGCTGCCGATGTCCTCGTTTCACAAGTTGAAGCGCTCTACAAAGCCGGCATGGCCGATTATGGCTCCGGAAACCTGGAGGGAGCGAAGGAACAATTTGATCAAGCGGTGGAGAAGTTGCTGGAGTCGAAACTCGACGTTCAGGGGGACGATCGCCTTAGTGGCGAGTTTGACAAATTGGTAGAGGACGTCTACGCTGCCGAGGCAGCGGCTCTGGAACGTGGCGACACCTTGAGTCCACATAATTATGTCCCTTCGCCGCTCGAATCATTCTCCGGGCTAACCTTCCCCGTTGATCCAAGAATCAAGCAGCAAGCCCAGCAGGAAGTGAAAGCGGTTCGGTCTGACCTGCCGCTGGTTTCCAACGATTATGTTGACGGTGTTTTGACTTATTTCCAGAACCGGGGCCGGGGCTACATCACTACAGCTCTGAAGCGACTGGGAATATATCAGCCGATCATCTCCGGCACGCTGCGCAAGGAGGGGATTCCTCAGGACCTTATCTACCTTGCCGCCCTGGAGAGCGCGTTTAATCCTTACGCCTTGTCGCGCGAAGGCGCAAAAGGCATCTGGCAGTTCATGCTCGGAACGGGCATGCTCTATGGGTTGAAGAAGGACCGCTGGGTGGACGAGCGTGAAGATCCGGTGAAGTCCACGCAGGCTGCGGCCCGCCATCTTAAGGATCTGTATCAGATGTTCGGAGACTGGTCCCTTGCCATGGCGGCATACGACAGCGGCCCCTTGACAGTGCAGGGAGCCGTGGAGAGGACGGGCTACGCTGATTATTGGACCTTGCGAAGGCTACACGCCCTTCCGACTGAGACGGAAGACTACGTGCCGATTTTCATGGCCACCCTGATGATCGCGAAGGACCCGAAAGCCTATGGCTTCGAT
>JBEKME010000142.1:0-15075 GCA_050008675.1 Terriglobia bacterium | reverse complement strand
CTATGTCAAGAACAATATTTAACTTATTCGTCACTATTTCGACCTTGGGATAAGCCTATGTTGAAAACAAAGGTCCTGCTTTCCCAAACGACTCAAAATTCATTCTAGGGCGCGGAAGTTGGGTTAATGCAATCGATTTTTTCACACCTTCAGCGGGGAAGAATTGCCCCGCATAGTTGGAGCAGCGCGGTCCTTGGCGGCAACCAAAAGCAGATTCTTCGCTACGCTGCGCTCCGCTCTCCTGAAAATCACCCGAGGCCGGTCATTCCCGCGAAAGCGGGAATCCAGCTCGATGTGGACTTACCTGGACCCCCGCTTACGCGGGGGTGACAACACCGGCGGTTTTCATCTCCTCAGGTGGGCCCCAGGCCCATGAATACTCTCCAGAAACTCGACGCATTACTCGTTTCCATTGAGCAGCTTGGGCCGAGCCTGCCTGAGCCGTCCTCGCCCCGCAACTAACCCCTCACCCGGCCCGCGACGCCTGAAGAAAGCAGCGTCGCGGTCCACCCTCTCCCCTTGGGAGAGGGCGAACCCACTTTGCCATGCGCTGCGTTTCTGACATCACGGATAACGGTCTTCGCGGGTGGGTCACATATTGTCTTTCATATATGCGCCCCGCGAACACGCGCAACTTCCCTGTCACGGCGTCCTATCCGTGGCCTGTCCTGGCCTCTTAGCGGTCCCGCAAGGCGGGATGTCGGCGCCAGCCGCGCAAAAACGTCGGCTAGCATCGCTGCACACCACCTACCGCCATCGTTTTCAACGACATTCCCGCTTTGAACGCGTAACTACCTTTCTTTTCTGCGGGGTTCCCGCTTCGCTTCCGGTTCTCCAAATGCGATCCTTTGTTTTCAACAACATTCGCGCATCGTTCGCTCAATTTTAAGTCTCCCACCGTTCCCACGCTCTGCGAGTTGTCGGGCGAATTGTCGCTGTTGACGATCTCCTCCATGTTCCCCACTCTCGGGCCATCGTCCTGACCAGGAGGAGCGGTCGGGAGGTTGGTCAGTTCCTTCCGCAGCCTCAGCAGTATCCTCACTTTGCGGTCAATGGAGTGGTCCAGGGCGGCTTCTTGGCGCAGCATCATGCTCCACGTCTCCCCCTCCGGTGCAAGGCAGGCGTCCCGTTCTATCGCCGCTCTCTCCTCATTCGCCTTTTCGGCATAATCGAATTCTTCCCCGACGCTGGCGATTTCCTCCTCGAGCAAACGGAGAAGTTCCTGGCGCTCGGGCTCGCCCGGCGGCACGCAGTCGGCGCCTTCTTTGAGCAGGAACTGCCGGTATTCCTCGTCCTCCTCTTGTTGCTCGCGCAGGTGCATAGGGTCACTGAAACGGTGCAGCAGACTGAAAATCAGCCCCGGCCGCCACCCCATCATACCTCTGTAAAGGGATTCCAATACGGCGTACTGGCGCTCCCGGAAGGTGCGCTGGTTGATCTCCTCCCGTACGAGTTCAAGATAACAAAGAGTCTTTCTCAGCGCCACCCCTCGATCTGTAGACTCCGGCAGATCGACATCAAGGATCTCGTGCTGGGAGGCGTCGAAGGTGACACGGGCCATCTCCTGCTGGCGGCGGTGTTGCCAGTCGTCGATGGCCTGCAAGGCGCGCCGCCTCACGCCCGCTTGCACCCGCTCGAGCCTTTCGCGGCGCGAGTAGAGCCAGGTCAAGTCCTCGACCTGCTTCTCCCAGAGCGCATCGCCGGGGCCGAAAGCGCTCATGAGTTCCTCGGTGAGGGTTTGGAATTGTTCCGGGTCTTCGCCCAGCGCCACCATGGCTTCGTGGCGGTTTTCGTCCACGACGTATGCGCCGTGCTTCAAAGCGTTGAGCTTGGAATTCTGCTTGGCGGCGGCGCTGCGCGGTCCGGTGGAATGCTGGGCATTGTTGCGTGCGGCGGCGAGCAGCTCGGGCGTAAGTTGTGGTGATTTGCGTAAGGACATAGTTCCTCCTGGGACGGGATGTTGGGATAGCGGGGAAAGGACTTCCCCGCGCGTCAGGCTATACACATTAATAGGCTATCACAGGGGCGGGGCGTTGTCAAGAGAAATATTTACAGGTGTAGCCCAGGAGTTCTTCAATTGACTCATTGATTCATTGGGTCATTGAATCATTGAAGAGCACTTGCCTCGTTTTTTTCAATGAATCAATGATTCAATGGATCAATGGGCGGGTGGCGCATACATTGGTTTGTATGTATGCGCCGGCAGGGGTCGCCGACATAAACAGCGATGTCGGCGCCACCCGCGAGCCGCCGGTCATTCCCGCGAAAGCGGGAATCCAGTCTGTCGACAGCGTATTTCCGAAGGTTTGCCGAGTGGATTCCCGCTTTCGCGGGAATGACCGGCGGCTCGAGTGGATCCCCATTCCAAATGACACCGGCACCTGGAATTGAGCCCCCTTGACAGCTTGTTGAGGATGTCAAACACTGTACGTACAAATCAGATGAGGATTGGATATGAAGACTGCACCCCTAAACAAGAAGAAGCGGACGAGGAGGCTCAATGTCCGTGCGACAGAGGGTCAGGAAAGACTAATTCGCACGGGGGCGGAAACAAGAGGCGTTAGCGTCACAGACTTCATGCTTGAGAGCGCCTGCCTGGCGGCAGAGCAGGCCCTTGCAGACAAGCGAGAGGTTATCGCTTCTCCAAAACAATGGCAGGCATTCCTCGAGGCGCTGGACAGGCCAGTGCACGTGAACCCGAAGCTCGCGCAACTTTTCTCTAACCCTGTTGCTCTCCCACAGGCAGCTCTCCAGAAACTCGACGCATTACTCGTTTCCATTGAGCAGCTTGGGCCGGGCCTGTCTGAGCCGTCCTCGCCCTGCAACTAACCCCTCACCCGGCCCGCGACGCCTGAAGAAAGCGGCGTCGCGGTCCACCCTCTCCCCTTGGGAGAGGGCGGACCCACTTTGCCATGCGCTGCGTTTCTGACATCACGGATAACGGTCTTTGGCTACACATGCTCAGAATGACAGACAGTGGGGTTATCCTCTATGAATGACGGACATTGCGTATCACGGGTGATTTAGCCAGTGCGTTGGCAACTTTTCCTTTGGCCATAGCACCTTAACAAACAACCCGTGGTAGTATCGCACCCACAATATCGAGGTGGGACATGATGTACCACAGTTCACGCCGCGTCATCTGGACCGTTACAATCATCCTGGTTCTTGCTCGCATAGCCTCCGGGCAACTTGGCATCCGCGTCAACGAGGCAGCCGCGCGAATTCAGATTCAATCTGAGTCCGCCGTCATCGATTTGGTGGTCGAGTTGCCCGTGGAGAATCTCTATCCCCAGACGATGCCCGAGCGCGTGATGGTTGAGTTGGTCGACCCGCACGGCATGGTTCAAACCCACGCTGAGCGGGATATTTCGCTGCGCCCGTCCTCCTCCACGCTGAAAATCCCGCTACCCCCGTTACCTGCGCGGAGATTACATACCGGCAATGATTGGCTGCCCTGGTACAGGTTGTACAGGTTGCGATACTCCATCGCTCCATGGCCTGCGAGGCCCTTGTCCGCCAAACCCGTAGAAGGCATCGTGTCAGTGGGCGAGATCACACCACAACTTTTCGAATTGCAGGCCGTCGGCCCGGCCGTGATCAGGGCGGGTGGACACTCCACCCTGCGCGTGCGCGCAATCCATCCTGTGACAGCAAGGCCCGTGGCAAGGGTCACGGTCCAGGCTTCCCTGGACCTCGACACCCATAACGGCAAGCCTCTGCTCACACGAAAGGCCGTGACCGGCCGGGATGGATTCGCGACGCTCGAATTCACTCTTCCTGGCGACATTGGTCCTGACGACGATGAGATCGATGTGAAGGTGACGGGAACGTTGGGCGGTTTTTCCGCGGAAGCAGACGGCAGGTTGTACGTTGGGCGTTTCTCTTTCGCATCGCTCAGCACTGACAAGCCTCTCTACCAGCCAGGGCAAACGCTGCACATGCGCTTGATGGCGTTTGGTGACGACAAGAAGGCCTTGGCGAATCAACCCGTCACGATCGAGATCGAGGACCCCGAAGACACCGTTCAGTACGGAACGGATGTTCGGACTTCCCGCTTCGGGATTGCCGCGGCGGACTGGCAGATTCCCGAGAACCTTCGCCTGGGAACCTATCAAATCCAGGCGAGCTTTGACGACCACCGGTATGAACACGCAAAAGCCACCGCGCCAGTGAAGATCAGTCGATATGAACTTCCCACCTTTACGGTAACGGCCAAGCCGGACCACACCTACTATCTCCCCGGGCAGAACGCCGCGCTGGAAATTCGGGCCGATTATCTTTTTGGGGAGCCGGTCCGGCACGGCCACGTCCGGGTGGTGCGAGAGACCGACCGGAAATGGAATTACCGTGAGCAAAGGTGGGACATCAAGGAAGCCGAAACTTACGAAGGCGACACCGATGACCAGGGCCGCTACGTGGCGCATCTCGACTTGACGCGGGACCATGACGAGCTGGGTGGGGAGGACTACGAGCGCTTTCGCGACCTCCAGCTTGCGGCTTACTTCACCGATTCTTCCACCAAAAGAACCGAGCAACGCCGTTTTGACATTCGAATTACCAAAGAGCCCATTCACGTGTACGTCATCGAAGGAAATGGACTGGAGGTCAACGGCCTGCCCCTGGACTTTTACGTTTCCACGGATTATGCCGATGGCACGCCGGCGCAGTGCGATGTCCAGGTCAGTTGGGTAGCCAGGCCATCGAAAGACGGGGCGGGCTCGCACGCCACCTGGGAACAGCCACTCCGCCGAGTCCACACGAGCCGCTATGGTCTCGCCAGGGTGAGCGGCCTTAAGGTACCCGGTGATCCCGATTCCGGTGATGCTTACCTGAGCTTGCGCGCCACCGACCGCAAGGGCGCAGCCGGTCACCACACGGAAGGATTGCGGTACTCCGACCGCCCAGATATCCGCGTGGCCACGGACAAGACACTCTACCGGCCGGAAGAGCCGATCGAGGTAACGCTCGCGTCCAACCAGCCCGATCTCACGGTTTTCGTCGAAGCGATTCATGACGATCGGGTTCTCGCTTCCCAAATGCTGCGGGTGCGAGGAGGGCGTGCAAGCTTGGTTTTCCCACCCAGCGACAAATTCCAGGATGACGTTACGATCTTCGCATACGGGTTTGGAACTGCTTCCGCCAACGATTACAGATCCGCGTTCGGCGGCTCCCACACCGTCCTTTTCCCCAAAAAACACGACTTGCAACTCGACGTGCGGCCGGCAAAGTCAACGTACCGCCCGGGCGATGAGGCCACGGTAGATTTCCGGGTTGCCGGTCCCGAGGGCGAACCCTTGCAGAGCGCCTTGGGATTGGTCGTGGTCGACAAAGCCTTGGAAGAGCGCCAGCGGGCGGATGAAGAATTTGGGCGGGCCAGGGGATTCTACGGATTCCGGGGATACGGGGGCGGTGATGAGGAGTGCAAAGGAATTCGACGAAGCGATTTGAATAAACTCGACCTCTCCCACCCTCTGCCCGAGGGGCTGGAACTCGTGGCAGAAGTTCTGCTGGGAGGCCGAGGCATGTTTCCAAATTCCTTTGAGAGTGATGCGGGCGGTGAGGGTCTGCGCCAGGTGTTTACATTGGAGATCGACCCGCAGATCCAACCCCTGGGCAAGGTGTTGGATCTCCGCTACCAGCAAACGGGAGAATATCCCAAGACAATGGCGGCGTTGAGGAGTTACCTTGCCAGCGCGGGGATTCAGTTCGATAAACTGCGCGACCCTTGGGGGCAACCTTACAAAGCGGAATTCAGCGTGGCGCGCGAATCCGATGTACTCACGATCACGAGCGCCGGGCCGGATAAGAGGTTCGGCACGGGGGACGATTTTCGCGTGACCCGAATGACGTGGCCCTACTTCAAGCCCCACGCCGACGCCCTCGAGCGGGCTCTTAATACGTTTCATGCCCGCGCGGGCGGTTATATCCGCGACGTGCAGACCCTCAAAAGTGAATTGGCGCGGGAAGGGTCGGACCTCGATTCGTGGAAAGACCCGTGGGACCATGGGTACCGCTATACCTTGGGCGTGGCCACGACGGAGTACACCGTGACCGTCACCAGCGCCGGTCCGGACGGGCGTTTCAGCACCAAGGCTGAACCCTCCGACGATGATTTCGTCCTCGCCACGGTGGGGATCGACTACACCTTGGAGATGCAGAACCAGCTCGACAGAGCCCTCACGCGGTATGTGGAGGAAAGTCGCAGATTCCCGCAGAATGGGGAAGAATTCCAAAA
Source organism: Terriglobia bacterium (assembly GCA_050008675.1). Classification (GTDB taxonomy): domain Bacteria; phylum Acidobacteriota; class Terriglobia; order UBA7540; family UBA7540; genus CAVROP01. Next base: position 8,837 of record JBEKME010000142.1, on the reverse strand, counting down.
GGCGCTCCAGAACTCGGGAATCGCATGGAACAGCTTGAAGGACCCCTGGGGCCATCGCTATTACGCGACCTTCCGGCAAGACGCGATGTACGCCGACAGGCTGACGGTGGAGAGCTACGCGGACCGCGCGCAACCCCATCCGCAGCATACCCAAATTCTCCCCGTGACGAGGCAGATGAACTGGGTTTATATCCGCTGCGCCGGGCAGGATGGAATTGAGGGCACCGCGGACGACTTCACCGTCGCGGTGTTTTCGCGAGCCATCTTGGAACAGACCAGTCACGACAGGGTTCCCGTGGCCGCGCGCGATCAGGCCATTCTCGCCGGCGCGAGCGGCGCTGTTTCCGGCACGGTCATGGATGCCTCCGGCGCGACAGTTGCGGGGGCAAAGGCTAGCGCCAAAAATCTCGCGACAGATCAGCTTTACACGGCGACGGCAGGGCCCGATGGAAAGTATCTCCTGCGCAATCTGCCCGCCGGTTTCTACTATGTTGAAGTCTTGATGCCGGGTTTCAACACCTACGCGATCACCGACGTGCCGGTGCGGTCGTCGAGTATCACTCAGATCGATGTTGTGCTCCAGGTCGGTTCGGTCACACAAACTGTCACGGTAATGGCTGCTTCCCCCGTACTTCAAACAAGTTCCGCAACCGCCCTCGCCGTCACCAAATCCGGTATAGCCTCGGCGTCTTTGCGTCCGAACCTTTCCACTCCTCGCCTGCGGGAGTATTTTCCCGAAACGCTGCTCTGGCAGCCAGAACTCGTGACCGATGGCAAGGGGCACGCGCATCTGAAATTTCCTCTCGCCGGCAATATCACCACTTGGCAGCTTGCCGCCGTTGCTTCCACCGTAAACGGTGAAATTGGCACGGCCGAAAAGGAGATTCGGGCCTTCCAACCTTTCTTCATCGAGCACGATCCCCCGCGCTTCCTCACCACGGGCGACGAGATCGATTTGCCTGTGGTGCTGCGCAACTACCTTGACCACAAACTGCAAGCGAACGTTGAAATGCAGAAGGAGAGTTGGTTCACACTGGCGAACCCGGCGGCTAAGGTGGTGGAGATTGCTGCGCGCGAATCCGCCCGCGAAGTCTTCCGATTCACAGCCGTCACGCCGGTGAAGCAGGGCAAGCAAAGGGTCACAGCGCGCAGCGCCGAGGCCGGCGATGCGATCGAAAAAACCGTCACGGTGCGCCCCAACGGCGAAGAAAAGATCGCAACGCTCAGCCAGGTGTTCCGCGAGAAGGCTACCCTCGATATGCCAATACCCGAAAACGCAGTCCCAGGCTCACTCGATGTCGCCCTGAAGATATATCCCAACCTTAGTGCTCATGTTCTGGAGAGCATCGAGGGAATTCTGGAACGTCCGCATGGCTGCGCGGAACAGATTATTTCATCCACCTATCCGAGCATTCTGTACTTGAGGTACGCGAAGGATGCTGAGCAGAAAGCATCCGAGGCTTCCCCAAGAGCTCAGAAGTATGTGCAGCTCGGATACGAACGCCTGCTTTCTTATCGCGCCCCGGACGGAGGGTTTTCGTACTGGGGCCGAGGGGATGCCGACCTGGCGCTCACCGCTTATGCGGTCAAGTTCCTTGCCGACGCCAGCGAGTTCGTCGCAGTCGATGGGTCGGTGGTGCGCGAAGCAGTTTCGTGGCTGCTCCACCAGGCCCAGCCCGATGGCCGATGGGTGGCGCGCAATTGGGATGGAAAAGAAGACTCGCGCCGTAGCGCCCTCGTGACCGCCTACATCGCTCGGATGATGGCAGCGTCAGGGCTGACGACCGGCGGGGATTCTGGCGATTCTGCGCTCCTCGCCAGTAAGGCCGCCGACGCGGTGAAGAGTGCCCTGAATTATGTCGCGCCACAAGTGCTCTCGATGGACGAGCCTTATTTGATTGCCGCTTACGCTCTGGCGGCGATCGATGCAGGAGAGAAATCCCGCGCCACCGAAAGCCTGGAAAGACTGCGTAAATTGGAACATCACCAAGGTGACTCCAGCTATTGGTCGCTCGAGATGAATACGCCGTTTTACGGTTGGGGTTTGGCAGGCCGCGTCGAAACCACAGCGCTTGCGTTGCAGGCACTCCAAAAGGGCAGCCCCGGAGGCGAGCACACTCCGCAATCCGAGGAACTGATTTCGCGTGGTTTGCTATTCCTGCTTCACAATCAGGACCGGTATGGCGTCTGGTATTCGACTCAAGCAACGGTGAATGTCCTGGACGCCATGGCCTCGCTCATGTCGTCAGAAAAGAGCAAGGCGGCGCGCGCTGAGGGCGCACCGGCGGTCTTGAAAGCCGAGATCTTCATTGATGGCAGGCAAGTTTTGTCCGTTGACCTGCCGCCGGGCAATAAGTTGAGTGCCCCCCTGGTCACTGACCTTTCCAGCTATCTGTCTTCCGGAGCCCATCGAGTCGAGATTCGACGAAAACCGGGCTCCTCGATCGCCTCAGCACAACTCGTCGCAGACTACTACGTGCCCTGGATGCGCGGAGGGAAACGCAGCGATCTCCATCAGGACTCAGGAGCTTCGGAGGCGCTCCGGCTGGCCGTTCGTTTCGACAAAGACTCCGTCAAGCCTGGCGAGAGCGTCCAATGCGACGTACTCGCAGAGAGAATCGGATATCACGGATATGGAATGATGCTGGCGGAGATTGGTCTGCCACCGGGTGCGGAGGTGGATCGCGCGTCGCTGGAACGAGCCATGAAGGCTTCGGACTGGGGGATCAGTCAATACGATATGCTTCCCGACCGGGTGGTCTTTTACCTGTGGCCCCACGCTGGCGGAGTGAAGTTTTCGTTTGCTTTCAAGCCCCGCTACGGCCTGAAAGCCCTCACCACTCCCTCAGTGCTGTATGACTATTACAATCCTGAGGCGCGCGCCGTGGTTGAGCCGGTGCCCTTCTTCGTGCAATAGAAGGATCACGGCGCACCCGGACATCATCAGGGATTAAAGTTCCAGGAGGGACTCGGCGGCGGTCAGGTTGGCGAAGCGGACGGTGTTCACGCGCTGGCCCACCACGTTGGCGAAGTACTGGAGAATCGTCGTCAGCTTCAGGATGGCGGGTTCTTCACGCACTCGGAGCCAATGCCGGGTGATAAGGGAAGCGAAAACCAGGCGGAAGTAGAACATCAATAAGCGCTCTTCACCCGAATAGCGCTGGCTCAGGTTGACGGCATTCTTGAGCAGGTAAGTAAGTGCCCGGAAATCGCACTTGAGCATCATCCGCAGCCGGGGGTAGTCGACGGGCGCGTTGAATTCTCCCAACGTCCGGCGCACCGCAGGGAACTCCAGGCGGGTGGCATTGACAATGGCCAGGAAGTACGCTCGCTCGAATTGCCGGCGCAGGATGCGTTGGCAAGTGGCCTGCAGATAGACGAAGAAAAACGCGGTAGAGAGGATCAGGATTAGGGCAGATAGGACCATCGTTCACCTCACTCAAGTTTTCACTTCTGGCGGAACCACGGTCGCGCCCGGAGCCATTTCGGTCGGGGCTGATGCCGTTCCAGCCTTCAGCATCATCTCCAGCTTAAAGGGAAGTTCCACGGTTGGTAATAGTACGCGAGTACCGGCCTGCCCCTATCGAATCGCCAATCACCAATCGCCAATCACCAATGATTTGCGATTTGTGATTGGTGATTGGTGATTGGCAATTGAAATCGCACACCACTCCTCGCCAATCACGAATGACTTGCGCTTGGAGAACGATGCTTGAGGAACTCATTCGCTACGTAAGGCGATGACCGGGTCTACCCGCGCTGCCCGGTAAGACGGAATCCACCCTGCGAGCGCCGCGGTCACAACCAGCACGGTGACAGCGGCGGTGAGCGAAACCGGATCGGTGGGTGAAACCTCGAACAGCAGCCCGCGAATAGCACGGGCGAGAGCAAAGGACCCGGCAAGTCCTGTGGCCACGCCAATTCCGAACCAGATTCCAACGTACTTTTGAACCTGTAAGGCAATATCCCGGGGCCGGGCACCCAGGGCCATGCGCACGCCAATTTCCCGTGTCTGCTGGGCCACAAGGAAAGACAGCACTCCGTAGAGCCCCACCGCGGCCAACAATAATCCGAGCGCCGCAAAGAGCCCCACGAGCATCGCGACAAAACGGGGGCGCTCCCTGAATCTTTCCACGCGTCCCTCCATCATCTCGACGCTCACCGGCAGAGAGGGATCAAGTGCCGCAAACTCTCTTCTAATCCACTGCGTTAGGGCCGCCGGGCCGAGTGATGTCCGGAAAAGGGCGACCCCACTCGCGCCAAGTCGATCGGAACCCTTCATGCGCAGGCGGTAATATTCGGGATCCGGAGGCTCGGTTAACCCATTGTTCTTTGTGTCTGCGGCTACTCCCACGATGGGTGACCAATGGCCGTTGCCGTCCAGTTCAACTTGCTGTCCCACGGGGTTCTCGTTGCCAAACATACGACGGGCCAAAGTGGCGCTCAGGATGACGGGCGATTCACCGGAAGCACGCTCACCTTCTTCAAACGCGTGCCCCGATAAGATTGCAATGCCTAAGGTCCGGAAGTATCCGGGGGTCACCCATCGAAACTCTACCATCCCACCATTGGATGCCAGGGGTGGATGACCGTAAATGCGCATGTTGGAGTAAGGGCGTCCCATCGACCCTCGGGGAGGAATGGAATCGCTGAGGGCAAAGGACCCGCCTGCCGGGATCCGCTTCAATCTTGCCTCCAACTCGTCATAAAAAGTGATTTGTGCCGCCGCGGGCAGGTAGCGGTGATGTCGCAAGGTGAAGGAGGCCGCGAGGACGTGCTCGGGTTGAAAACCCAGCGCTTGGTTTTCCAGCTTCGCCAGGCTCCGAATTAAGAGCGAGGCCCCCGTCAGCAATACCAGGGAAATCGCCACCTGTGCCGCGACCAGCGCTTTTCGGAACCTGGTTCGAGCCGTCCCTGCCATGCGCCCCGCGAACAGAGTTTCTGCCTGCGCTCGTTCCAGTGCGGGCGTCACACCAAACAACACAGCGGCTGCGATGGATGCAGCCAACGCGAACAACAGGACGCGCAGATCGATCCTGGCCTGATCCAGGCGTGGCATTTGATCGAACGCCAGGTCAACGAAAAGCCGCAGGAGCATCCACGCGGCTCCACAACCCACCGCGCCTCCCGCCAACCCGAACATCAGCGACTCGGTGAGGGTCTGACGCATCAACCTGCCGCGTCCGCCGCCCAGCGCGGCTCGCATCGCCAGTTCCCGGCGACGTGCTACCGCCCGCGCCAACATAAGGTTCGCGACGTTTATGCACGCCACCAGGAAGAGGGCGAGTACGGAGCCCAACAATAACCAGGAGGCGCGTTTCACATCGTGTATCTGCCGGTCCCGCAGCGAGCGAACCACCAGGCGGACCTCCGAACGCAACTCGACGGGCACATCCTTCCGCGTACTTTCTTCGAAAACCGGCCGCAACTGGTCGCGCGCTTGTTCGATCGACACGCCCTCTCGAAGCCGTGCGAAGGTGCGCAGGAACGAGCTGGAATTTGCAGAACGAGGCAGACCGGCATCCAGGTGCGCCGGCAGCATCACGTCGATGTTACCCAGTTGTGGCATTTCAAATTCCTTGGGAAGGACGCCGATCACCCGCGCAGGCTCTTCGTTCAGGATGAGGGTTTTGCCCGGGACCTTCACGTCTCCGCCAAAAGCCCTTTGCCAGAATCCGTAGGAAAGCAGAACGACCGTGGGGGCCCGCGGCTGGTCATCTTCAGGACTGAAATCCCGGCCGATGACAGGCCCAATTCTGAAGGTTTTCAGAAAGTCAGCCGCCACCGCGTAGCATCTGACCTGCTGCGGCGTATCGCCGATCAATACATCACATTCCCCACCGGGTCTCATCGCGGTGAGGAACTGGAACGGCGTCTGCCCTTGGCGCCAATCGAAATAACTGCTGACGACGTTAAACTCGTTTTCATCCACAGGCCCCAGATACCCCACGGAAACAAGCTGATCATCCTGTGGATAAGGCAAGCGGCGAAACAGAAGAGGATCAACCACGCTGAAAGCTGCCGTTGAAACTCCGATGCCGAGAGCGATGGTCAACACCACGACGGCCGTGAAGCCCGGGTTCTTGCGCAGCACTCGCAGCGCATGACGAAGGTCTTGGGCCAACGCCTCGAGCCAGGGCAGCCCATGGAGTTCGCGGTGGGTTTCGCGCAGTTGGGCAAGGCCTCCCAAGCGCACCCGAGCGGCGCGGCGGGCCTCCTCCGGCGTCAGGCCACCGCGAATATTCTCCTCGGTGAGCAGCGCCAGGTGGGAATCAAGTTCCTGCTGGAAGTCGTCATCGAGTCGCCGGAGGGTGAAATATCCGCGAATTCGGGACGCTATGACCCGCAAACAATCGAACATCGCTTTACCTCCGCTCCGCCAGTTGTAGCACGCGGCCCATCACCCCTGCGATGCGCTCCCAGTTCTCGGTCTCGGCGGAGAGCTCTTTGCGGCCGCGCCTGGTGATGGAGTAAAACTTCGCCTTGCGGTTATTCTCGGAGGCGCCCCAGGCCCCCGATATCCAGCCCTTTTGGAGGAGACGAACCAGCGACGCGTAAACCGTTCCCTGGTTGAGCTGCAGCACCTCCTCGCTGATCTGTTCAATGCGGCGGGCAATGCCGTAGCCGTGCAGCGGTCCCATGGCGTCAAGGGTCTTGAGCACCATCAAATCGAGCGTGCCTTGAAGAATCTCCGATCGATCTTTCGTCATCCTGCCTCCTGTGGCTTGCACACAGGAGTATGACAGCACTTCCTGTGGTATGTCAACAGGGAAAATCATATTGCTGGTGAAACATACGGCAGGTTCTGCTTCCAACGGCGTGAAATTGTAACATTCCCGCTCCGTGCGCCCCACAATCGCGTATCATCCTTCTATGATAAGTCGGCTTTACGTCCATAATTTCCGGTGCCTGGAGAACTTCGAGCTGCCAATCGCGGGCAAGTCGTCCGCCCTGCTGATTGGGAACAACGGCTCGGGCAAGACAACGGTTGGGCTTGCGCTGGAGGTTCTACAGAGGGTCGGAAGAGGTACGAATCGTGTGGGGGATTTAGTCAAGCCTAAAGACTTGCTCGGACGCAAAGGCGTGCCCATGCGATTTGAGATCGAGGTTGAGTTGGATGGCAGGACCTACGCGTACTCTGTCGCATTTGGATTTCCAGAAGGGTTCAGAGAGCTTCGCGTCCTCGATGAGAAGTTCTCGGTTGACGCCAACCCCGTCTACACCCGGGAATTAGCTGAGGTACATCTTGTAAGACGTGGTCACGACGAGAAGGCAAAGTTCTCTATTGATTGGCACCTCGTGGCTCTGCCCATAATCCAGCAGCAGTCGGCGAAAGACCCTTTGTTCGTTTTTAAGCAGTGGCTCGCGCGTATGCTCATCCTTCGGCCGATCCCGCCCTTGATTTCGGGCAACTCCGAAGACGAGACGCTGGAGCCGAATCCTCAGGTCACCAACTTTGGCGCGTGGTTTGCAGGTCTCCTGGCAAACGCGCCATCTGCTTACACAAAGATCGACGAGTATCTCAAGCAAATAATGCCTGACCTGGAGGAGATTAGGAATCCGCTGGCCGGCGGGGACTCTCGAAGGCTGGAGGTTCAGTTTACTAGCGATCCGGGGCCGGGGTCTGTATGCCTTTCCTTTGAGGACCTGTCTGATGGCGAAAAGTGTTTCATGATTTGCGCGGTGGTGCTTGCCGCGAACGATGCTTATGGCCCGCTGCTTTGTTTCTGGGATGAACCGGACAACTATCTGGCGCTGTCCGAAGTTGGGCATTTTGTGTTGGCCCTTCGGACAGCTTTCCAATCTGGCGGACAATTCATCGCGACCTCGCACAACCCCGAGGCGATCAGCCGCTTTTCTGAAGAGAATGCGCTTGTTCTCCACAGGAAGAGCCATCTCGAGCCCACCATCGTGCGTCCACTCGACGAGCTCCATGTAAGCGGTGATCTCGTTGACGCCCTCATCCGTGGCGACGTGGAGCCGTCAGCGTCAACGACGGTCGGTTTACGCGAGCACGTACGTCCGATCCTGCTCCCGTCCATTTGAAGGATCACGACTTCTTTCACCCTCTCTCCCACGCACCCCGGTACGGCATCTGGTCTTTACCCATATCTTCGGCTGGACACAGGGGGCAGAAGTCAGAAACTTAGCCCTCTCCCTTGGGGAGAGGGTGGCCCGCTGCCGGCGTTTTCATCAGCCGGAGCGGGCCGGGTGAGGGGTTACTTCGACGACGCCGCCCAAGTCTTCGCAGCCGTTCGCAGTGCTGTTATACTTTGGCCGTGCGCGTCCCCACGCAACGCGTGCGCGAACTGCGGCGCACCCCAACTGATTCTGAAAAAGCGGCGTGGTATCGGTTGCGCGAGCGAAGGCTGGGCGCGAAATTTCGCCGCCCATGCCGCAGCGAAAACTGGGTTGTCGATTTCTACTGCTTCGAACATCGACGGGCGATGGAGCTTGATGGCGGTGTCCACTCGCAGCCCAGCCCAATGCGGAAAGAGGCTGCGAAAGAGGATTATTTGAGAAGTCTCGGCATAGGCTTGATGCGGATTCCAAACGGGTTGGTGTTGGAGGATCCCGATGAGTTCGTGCGCAAAGTGCGGGAAGCCATGGGGGTGATGATGGCTCAGGTGGGGCCGAGATGAGCGAGTGACCCCTCACCCGGCCCGCGCCGGCTGGTAAAAGCGCCGGTCGCGGTCCACCCTCTCCCCTCGGGAGAGAAGCTGTGAAAAAATCAAGAATCAAGGAAAATGTCTGACAAAATACCCTAAAAGGTAAAAAAAGTTAAAAAAGTTCTTGACATCTTAGCCTATTATGATAAGCTACCTCCATCCTGATGC
>JBEKME010000141.1:0-15100 GCA_050008675.1 Terriglobia bacterium | reverse complement strand
CCAGCCTGGCCCGCGCCGGACTCACGGATTTTAAGGCGCCATTTATTTTCAAGGGCGACTTCACTCCCTACTTCCCGCTCAAGCTGATGCACAAGGACCTCGAGCTGGCCATGGAAGCCGGGTTCGCGCTCAACGTGCCCATGCCCGCCCTGGCGGCAGTGAAAGAAGTGTACAGCGCCGCCAAGGCTCAGGGAAAAGGCGACCTCGACTATGCGGCTGTCATTACATTCCTGGAGGAATTGGCAGGAGTGAAGGTGCGGACAGCATAGGCGCCAAGCGGAACCATTGTCGGTAGTCATTAGCCAGCGGTCCGGTCATTCGGGTTGGTCCTTTTCCTTTAATCAACTTTCGCTGTTGAAATTCATTTCGGGAAGATAGGGGAGCATGGCTGAATCCGCCAGGATCACAACGAGACGATGATACCCGCGTATCCAACGACAGCATCCCGGTCGCCGCTGGTATCGGCAGAAGTGGCGTACTTGATGAGTTCCGCGCGTTGGGCGCCAAGATCTTTCGCCGCCGTCAACATGGCGATGGTGGGACCGTAGCCGCACATCGAGATGTCCTCGTGGCGCAGCACCTCGTAAAGGCCCGGCGGGTCGAGCGCCAAGATCTTGTCAATCGCCTTGCGGTCCTTCTGGCGGGTTAAGCTGTCCGGTTCATAATGGTTCATATCGCTGGAAGCGATAATCATTACAGCGCCGGTGGGTCCCACGGCCTGGGCGATGCTGTGGCCGAGAGATTCCAGCCCGGAATAGCCGCCGACCCCGATGGCAATGGGAACGAATTTGAACTCTCCCACGCTACGCTGAAGGAAGGGAAGTTGGACTTCCACGGAGTGCTCCTCTTCATGCGCCTCGGCATCCTCCATGAGTAAGTGGCAGGAGCGACGCAGCAGGCGTGCCCAGGCGGAATCGACCGGCACCCTTCCTAAAGGGGTTAACCACTCTCCGCTGGACATGATCGCCAGTGGCGCGCCGCGGCCGGTATGGTTCGGGCAGAGGATGATGTAAGTGGGCCGCTTGGGCAGCCTGGCGAAAACCGCCCCGGCCACGTGCCCCGAGTACACGTAGCCCGCGTGAGGGACCACACATCCCAAAGCGCCTTCAATCTTCGCCTGTTCGTTACCGAGGTACTGATCGAGCTGACGCGCCAGGGACTCCGGCCGGCCAGGATAAAATCGGCCCGCAACCGCAGGCGGTCGTATGTCGGGGGATGGCATGGATGAATCCTATCCCCCGATTTCGGTCGATGTCAAGTGAGTTGCTGCCTGGGTACTGGTGTCATTTGCGGGAAGTTGGTTTTTCGTGCGGGCCTGTCAAGGCAGTCATTCCCGCGAAAGCGGGAATCCAGTCCGTCGACAGCGCGTCTCCGAAGGTTTCCGGGATGGATTCCTCCCGCCATGGCGGGACGGGAATGACTGCGAGTTGCAACGCCCATGTCTCTCGAATGACACGAGTGCCGCCGGGTGGGAAAGCCCCGCTGCCGCTTTGCAGGGGGACCGGAAAAAAGCGGTTGGGAAAACGCCCTTCGGGAAAACCCAGGTAAGCTCGTCTAAAGCGTTCAGGAACCCTCATCTTCGATGCTGATTCTGAGAGCCCTGAGAAACTGAGCATCTTGCGTCGTCAGCTTGAAAACGGGTTCCTGGTGCAGGTCGGAATTGAGCTTTTGGCGGTGGATGAGATTAGCTTCACCCCTCTTGTTGAACCCGATAGTCACTTCCAGGACGAGGAAAAGATCGTATCCAGAAGCGCGAATGCGGGCCAGGACGTCCGAAATCTTATCCGATTCAGATAACGACTCGTTGATGGCGTCGCCCAGTTCTTTGATTAGACGTTTGAAGTTATCGTCCAGCTCCAAGAGTCACCATGCCTCACGCTCACCTCATTGTATGATTCGCTGCAAAACTGTGTCAAGGTACAAAAGTTCTAATCGGGCCAGTTTGGCGCTGTGCTGCCCAAATTACCACTCACGTTGAGGCGTAACCGGGCTCGCGCGTCTCGGGAAGGCGCCTCTACGTCAAACCAGCCCACTGCCAAGGTTACGGCATTGGTGCCATTTGCGAGACATGGGCGTTGCAAGCCGCAGTCATTCCCGTCCCGCCGTGGCGGGAGGAATCTACTCCGCAAACCTATGGAAATTTACTGTCGTCGGGCTGGATTCCCGCTTTCGCGGGAATGACCGGCGGCTCGAGTGGATCCCCATTCCCAATGACACCAGCACCAAGGCTTCGCAAGAATTGACTACGCTCGCTATTCTCTTTACGATACCAAGTGGTGCCGCCTCTTAAGGCGGCAGGATGGGGCATTGAGTAAGCTTGGAAACCTAATTTCGCAGAGCCTTCGCAATGTGCAGCGTCTGTTTCACATGGTGGTGGGACTGACGTTTCTGGTGCTCGCCGTGGCCGGGGCGGCCGCTTCCTTCTCGGAGTGGCAATTCTACCTCAGATCTCCCTCGGCGGGTTTGGTCCGTTTCATTCTCTTCGCAAGCTTCACGGTGCTCTTGATTATTTTCTGCCTCTACTCCTTTGTGAAGGCTCGGAGCATCCGGTAGCCGGGTTCGAAATTCGAAACTCGAAAAGCGAAATTCGAACCCGAAATTCGAAAATCGAAATTCGGAGGTGGGGCCAGCGATTTTCGAGTTTCGAATTTCGATTTTCGAATTTCGACGCGGAGCCGCAATGGGTTCTAGCCAAGACAATGAACTGAAGAGGAAGTTCACGACCGCTTCCGGGCTGGAGCTGAAGAGCACTTACACGTCCGAAGACCTCGCCGATTGGGACTATGACCGTGAGGCCGGCTACCCAGGCCAGTATCCTTACACGCGCGGAATCTATTCAAGCCTCTACCGCAGCCGGCTCTGGACGATGCGCCAGTACGCAGGCTTTGGGGCGGCGGCGGAGTCTAATGCGCGGTTTCGTTATCTCTTGGAGCGGGGACAGACAGGCCTTTCGGTGGCTTTCGATCTTCCCACCCAGATTGGTTTGGACTCGGACCATCCTCTTTCCCGTGGCGAAGTGGGCCGCGTGGGCGTGGCCATTGATTCGCTGGAGGATATGGAAGCCCTTTTCAAGGACATCCCGCTGGAACGTGTCTCCACCTCTATGACCATTAACGCCACCGCGGCCATCCTCCTGGCGCTCTACCTCGCGGTGGCGGAAAAGCAGGGCGTGGACCTCGGCAAGCTTTCGGGGACAGTCCAGAACGATATCCTGAAGGAATATATCGCGCGTGGGACGTACATCTATCCCCTCCGCCCCGCCCTGCGGTTGGTAACGGATGTCTTCGCCTTCTGCCATGATTGTGCTCCGGAATGGAATACCATCTCCATCAGCGGTTATCACATCCGGGAGGCAGGCTCCACGGCGGTTCAGGAAGTGGCGTTTACGCTGGCCAACGCCACCGCCTACGTTGAGGCGGCCGTCGCGCGTGGGCTGGCGGTGGATGACTTTGCCCCCCGGCTTTCTTTTTTCTTGAATGCGCACAACGATTGGCTGGAGGAGGTGGCGAAATTCCGCGCCGCGCGCCGCCTCTGGGCGCGCCTGATGCGGGAGCGCTTCAGAGCTCGGAATCCTCGGTCATGGATGTTCCGTTTCCACACCCAAACCGCAGGCTCCACCTTGACCGCCCAGCAGCCGGACGTAAACATCGTGCGCGTGACGCTCCAGGCGCTGGCGGCGGTACTGGGTGGGACGCAATCCCTCCACACCAACGCCCGCGATGAAGCCCTTGGCTTGCCTACGGAGAGCTCAGCGCTCATCGCCCTTCGCAGCCAACAGATCATCGCCGCAGAGAGTGGTACGACGAATACCATTGATCCGCTGGCCGGCTCTTACGCCATCGAGAAGCTCACTTCCCAGGTCGAAGAGGCCGCCAAGGACTACATGCGAAAGATTGATGCGATGGGCGGCACGCTGCGCGCCATTGAAAATGGTTACATCCAGCGGGAAATCCAGCAGGCTGCCTACGACTATCAGAAGTCCATCGAGAGTGGGGAACGAGTGGTTGTGGGCGTGAACCGCTACCAGGACGAGCGAGGCGCGCCCTTGCCACTCCTTCGCATTGATCCGGAAACGGAACGCACGCAGGTGGAGCGCCTGGGGAAACTTCGCGCCCGCCGCGACGCCTCGCGCCTTCAGGCGGCGCTGCGCCAGGTGGAAGAGACCGCGCGCTCTGAACAAAACCTGATGCCCGCCATTCTCGAGGCTGTCAAAGCCTACGCCACGGTCGGTGAGATTTCAGACGTCATGCGCAGGGTGTTCGGGGAGTATCAGGAGTCGGTGGTGATTTAGCTTGTGACCGCGAGGTATGACCGATGACAAAACACACCGGATCCCGCAAGCGCAAGTGTGACCGTATGGCACTGCTCGGAGGTCGAAGCTTTTTTGAGGCAAAGACGCTTCAAGAACTGGCGCAGGCGCAGGGTGTGGGTCCAGTGAAGGACATCTCTGTGTTTGCCGGGGGTTTTCCCGAGGATGAGGACATTGATGAATTGCTAGAGGAAATCTACCGATTGCGTGAGCCTTAGCCCAGGAGGCAGTTGTAGTTTGGCCCTAGCCGGTGTTCTGTTATGCTTTCTTTATGGTTACGAGCAAGCATCCCGCATCTCTTTTGTGCGATAAGGCGTCGACCGCTTCTGCACGGTTAACCAAGGCTATCTTCGAGGACTTCGTCAAACTGGTCGAGGGCATTCCCAAGGTGTGGGCAGTTTATGTGAGGGCTGACAGCCCCGTTGTTCACATCTGGACGTTCGTTGATTCCGCCAACTGGAGAAACCGTTCGCCCGTCTATAACGCTGAGTGGGAAATGCTGAACCGTTACCCGCAAACTCCGTTTGACTTTAACGTTGAGCTGGCCCCAGCCGGGAGTGAGGACTTTCAAGGAGAGAAAACAGCTTTCGTTTTCAAACGCTAACCGTGGCGAACTGAAGCTTCTCGGCACGGCTCCCGGGCGCCCGCGACCAAAACAACACTCTCTGGTCCTCTGTGCCCCTCGAACTTTAACACAGAGCACACGGAGCGTCTCTGTGACCTCTGTGTTGCGGCTCTTCCGGGCACGGAGGGCACGGAGGCGGTGGCTCTTACGTTGGTTTGACAGGTCAAGCTACGAGTGGCTATATTGAATCCCACGGCGGCTGCGTCCTAACATGGCAAATAAGAAAACCCACGTCGCTCTGCTCCAAACGCATCCGGCCGAAATTGATGCCCTGGTCGGTGAGAGAAAGAGGAGCGCTCTCCTTTCGGAAGTGGCCGCGCGGGAGGTGCGCCGTCACCGTTTGCTGGAGGTCCTCAACCGGGATGCCCCAGTGTGGGATCCTGCCGATCATCCGGATATCGAGGAGGCCGGCGGCGCTGCCGCTTGGGTGAGAAAGTTGCGACACGAGGCCGAAAAGGCATCGAGGCGCCGTATGCGGCCGAAGCGCGGATGATTATTCTGCTGGACACTTCCGCGATCGGCGCCCATCATTTTTTGGAGCTGACTGTCATCCTGAGCACGCCCTGCTCTTGGGCGGGCGAAGGATCTCTGCAGTTGCCTTTTGTCCTTGGAGTCCGACGACGAACTGCAGGGATGCTTCGCGGAGTTTACCCTGAGCGCAGCGAACGGGCTCAGCATGACAGCATTCACCCAGGAGTCTGACCATCATGGCCACACTAACTTTTCTCGGCGCCACCGGCACGGTAACTGGCTCCAAGTATTTGCTGGAAGCCGGCGGCGAGCGCCTGATGATCGATTGCGGGCTCTTTCAGGGCCTAAAAGAGCTTCGCCTACGCAACTGGAACCCGCTGCCCATTCCCCCTTCCAGCATCCAATGGCTGGTCCTGACGCACGCGCATCTTGACCACACGGGCTATATTCCTCGTCTGGTGAAAGACGGATTCCAAGGGCAGATTTATGCTTCGGCTGCCACCGTGGATTTGTCGAAGCTCATGCTGCCGGACTCGGGCCACCTCCAGGAAGAAGACGCGGCCTACGCCAACAAGAAGGGTTTCAGCAAACACGATCCCGCGCTGCCTCTCTACACTTGCAATGAAGCCGTAAAATCGCTAGAGTCATTCAGGGCCATCGACGAATCAAAGCCGCTCGAGCTTTCTTCGCACTTTACGCTGCGTTGCTTCTCCGCCGGGCACATCCTCGGAGCGCGGATGATCGAGGTCACCGTGCGTGAGAACGGGAGCGTGAAGAGAATGCTCTTTTCCGGCGACCTCGGCCGTTTCCCGCAGCTCATTCTGCGGGGACCCGTTGTTCCGGAGGATGAATTCGATTACATGCTGCTCGAGTCCACTTACGGCGACCGCCTGCACCCGCGGGATGATGTCGGCGCGCGCCTTACATCCATAGTGGAAGGGACGGCTCAGCGTGGCGGCACCGTGGTGATTCCTTCTTTTGCGGTGGGGCGGACGCAGGAACTGCTTTACCTTTTCCGCGAGCTCATCGACTTGCGGAAGATGCATTCTCTTCCCATCCACGTGGACAGCCCCATGGCCATCGATGTGACCGACCTTTACCGGCGCCACGAGGAAGACCATGACCTCCGGACGGGAGCGATGGAAGCGCAGGGCATCAAACCTTTCTCTCCCCCCGACGTGCACTTTGACAGAAGCGTGGAAGACTCCAAAGCCTTGAACGATGCGCGTTATCCGATGGTCATTATCTCGGCGAGTGGCATGGCTACCGGCGGGCGCGTCGTTCATCACCTGGAACGCTGTCTCCCGGACCATCGCAACACCATCCTCTTTGTGGGTTTTCAGGCGGCAGGTACGCGCGGCAGACTCATCCAGGCAGGTCAACCTGTCAAGATGTACGGTCAGTACATTCACATTCGGGCGCGCATCGAAACTCTCGAGCACCTGAGCGGCCACGCGGATTACGGGGAAATTCTGGGCTGGCTGCACAAGTTCCAGAAAGTTCCCGGAAAGACGTTCCTGGTCCACGGGGAACCCAAAGCTGCCGAATCGCTCCGCCAGAAGGTCGCCCAAGAACTGCAATGGGATGTGTCCGTCGCTTCGTATCTTCAGAAAGTTCAACTCTAAATTCCAGATAGGTCCCCTCACGCATTCGCTGAAGATCGGAGAGAAGTGGGAGAAGGTGAGCGGCACGGAGGAGTGGCCGGATCTGGCCGTTTATCCCACCTCAGCGTGGAACGTCGGCCTGGAAGTGAACCGCACAAATCCCTCGGCGTCCTTCCAGGTTGGGAAGAAATCAAAGGTAGCCGATCAGCCCTTCGCCCTGGACTCTGCGCCTGTGGAACTGAGTGCGAAGGGCCGCCTCCTTCCTGACTGGACGCTTTTCGAGAACTGTGCTGGCCCGCCTCCAACCAGCCCCACAAACTCGGATCAGCCGGAACTGGATGTCACTCTCGTGCCGATGGGTTGTGCGAGGCTCCGGGTTTCTGTATTCCCGACCTTGACTTAGCCGGGGCGCCGTTCCCTGACATCGCAATGAGGGATGATCAGGTGGAACCGCTTGGGCTGAGGGAGGTTCCCGCCGCCGCAAGGCCCAATTGAGCCCCAATCCCGCGCATGGCTTCGACGCAGAAGCTGATGTGCTCATCCAGGGGGACGCCCAGTTCCTCAGCGCTTTTGATGATATCCTCACGGCTTACGGAGCGGGCGAAGGCTTTGTCTTTCATCCTCTTGCGAACGGATTTTGCCTCGAGGGTGGCAATCCTGTCAGGCCGCACCAGGGAGCAGGCGGTGATGAATCCCGCAAGCTCGTCACACGCGAAAAGGACCTTGGCGAGCAGCGTATCGCGCGGTACACCGGTGTAGTCGGCGTGGCCGAGAATGGCGTGGCGGATTTCCTCTGAAACGCCCTTCTCTTTCAGGATTTCGCTTCCTTTCAGCGGGTGGTCGGGCGCGTTCGGATACACCTCGTAATCGAAGTCGTGGATCAGGCCTACTACGCTCCACTTCTCCTCGTCCTCGCCGAACTTCCGCGCATAAGCGCGAACACACGCCTCCACGGCCAGCGCATGCTTGCGCAGGTTCTCATTCTTGGTGTACTCACAGAGAATATTCCAGGCTTCAAGACGGTCCATTCCGCTAGACTCCCCCTACGGCGCGAGATGTAGCCAAAGGGTGCATACATGAAAAGTCCGCCGCGGCGGATATGCGCCCCCTGTGACGTTCTGACTGTGAACTGTCGACTGTTAACTGTCGACTTCTTAAAAGATGTACTTCAGCCCCAACTGAATCTGCCGGGGTGGCTTACTGCCGTATTTATTTGCCGACTGCACTACTCCAAACCCAGACCCTGAGAATGCTCCCCCGGGAATATCGAAATGCGGAATATTGAATACGTTAAAGAACTCAAACCGCAACTGAAGCCGGCGGCCTTCGTGGCGGAACGGGATATCTTTGAGGAGTGAAAAGTCAAGATTGTTCAGTCCCGGCCCAATCACGTTGTTCCGACCGTCAGTTCCCAAAAGGGGATTTTGGGGAGAAGCAAAGGCGCAAGTATTGAACCAGCTATCCGGCGTGTGAATCTGAGCTGGGGCCGAGCACCCCGGGTTTGCCGCTACGGGTCCAGCCTTGTTTGGGTCGCCCACCAGGTCCGGTCGGTACGGGACTCCAAAAGAGGTGATAGACGTTCCACTCTGTGAGGCCGGCATGCTGATCGTAAAGGGACTACCGGTCAGCATGGTCGCAATTCCGGCGGTTTGCCAGGAACCTAATATGCGGTTGATTATCCCGGGATTATTGAGCCACTTCCGGCCAGCCCCTAGTGGTAGGTCATATAGATAGCTGAAGACAAGGCGCTGCTCGACCTGGAAGTCGGAAAGGCCCCGGTCAGCGCGAAAATCATATGAATTCTGCGGCACGCCCGAACTGACGCTCCCGCTGAAGACGGCTGAATCGTCGTCGATCGATCTCGACCAAGTGTAAGCCGCCAGGAAAGCCAAGCCCTGGCTTACGCGCTTCTCGGAACGGAACTGCAAGGCGTTGTAGATGCTATTGGCACGGGGCTCCACCACCAGAATCGAGTTGAACTGGGAGTATGGAGTAGCCTGGGTGGAAGGATTCACTTCGTTCATGTCGCGGGTGGCGGGAAGATGCGTGCCCTTGGTACCCACGTAAGCCAAGTCAATCATCCAGTTAGGTTGCACCTCGTACTGGAGGTCAACGTTCCAGTCCTGCATGTAGGCGTCGCGAAAGTTTCGGGAAACAAAATTGGCCTGGGGCTCCGGCAATCCCTGCTGGCTCAAGATGTCCTGAATGACACTGGTTCCCGTGAAGTTGACTAAGGCGGAAATGTCGACAAAAGGTGGGTTGAAACGCGGCAGAATGTTGAGGTTAAGAATGTTCTCGTCATAGAAGATGCCGTAGGCCGACCGGACCACGAAGCGCTCAGTCTTCAAGGGCCGCCACGCGATTCCGATCCGTGGGGCGAAATCGTGAAAATTCTTGCTGTAGGTGGCCCTCGGAATCCCGGCAGTGCCCGCCTGGATGAACTCGCAGTCGGGTTGAGGCGAGCAGGTTAGAGAATTGGCGCTCAGGTCGGGAACGCTGAAACGGTTGTGGATTTCGATGGCGGGGCTATTGAACTCCCATCTCAGGCCGACATTCAAGGTGAATCGCGGCAGAACGCGAATATCGTCTTGCACATAGGCTCCCAGGCCGGTGGTGCGCAGTCCGTTGTTCGTATTACCCGTTTCCGTCACCACATAGTCCGGAACGCCGGCCATGAGGAGAGCAACGGCCGCGACTGGGCAGGGGGCGGCGCCGCCGAGGCAGACACCATTCTGCTGGCCGCCATCGAAAAACCAGTCACCGCGTGAAAGGAAGTCGAGGTAGGAATTCAACTGAAAACGGCGGATGTCCGTTCCGAACTTGAATTGATGGCGTCCTTTATTCCAAGCAAGGTTATCCGCGAATTCATAGGTGTTGTCGTGGCGGTCTGTCGGGTAGTTCACAGGCGCGCCGATGCCGTCGAAGCTATAGAGGTTCACGTTGGGGTATCCCCAGTCCACAGGATTAGTGGACGGGGTCGGAAATCCCAGTTGCTGCGTGACGTTGATACCAGAGTCCTGTTGAAAATCGGCGGCACGCAAACGGTTAAAGCCCAAGCGTGCTTCGTTGATCCAATGGGAATTGAAGACATGCGTCCAGGTGAAGCCGGCGTTCTGCCCTCGGTTGATAGTGGAGCTACCGTAGCCAGGCAAGCTTGTGAAGGCATTGACGGGATCATAAGGATTAAAGCGATTCTCATTGAACAGCGAGTAGTGGCCTGAAAAGGTGTTGTTGGAACCGGTCTGGCGGTCTAGCTTGATTGTCAGCAAGTCGTTAGTGTCCTGAATCACCGGGGAGGCGACGTAGGTAGTAGAATCAGGCAAGTCCGGCATGGCGACGTTGGCCGCCGGAATGAGGTTGAGCGCGGCCATGCCCGCGGGGTTCTGAGGGAAACCGAGACCCTGCAACAAGCCGTTCGCCTCCGCGAGTTCCACTTGCGAAGGTACGTTGGCTTCCCGCGTCGTTGCCTGGCGCAGGCGCAGCCCTTCGTAAGAGGCAAAGAAGAAGGTTTTGTCCTTTTGGATGGGCCCACCCAACGTCCCACCGAACTGGTTCCGGTCGAGGCGCGGGATGGGCGCACAGGTTCCCTGAATGGAATCGGGCGTGCAATCGGGCTCATCGAAGAAATTCTTGGCGTCCATCTGGCGGTTACGCACGAACTCAAACCCGCTTCCGTGGAACTGATTCGTGCCGCTCTTCAGCACCACATTGACTTGGGCGCCGCTGCTGCGGCCGAATTCGGCCGAGTAGGAGCTGGATTGCACCTTGAATTCCTGAATGGCGTCAACCGATGGAAGCACGCTGTATTGATTGATGTACAGGTCGTTGTTGTCCACGCCGTCGAGCAGAAAATCGTTAGATTGCTCGCGCGCTCCGTTGACGCTGATGGCTCCGCCCTGGGTGGAGTTCTGCGAGCCCTGGACAGGCAATTGCCCACCCGGGACGAGAAGCGCAAAAGTCAAGAAATTGCGCTCGTTTAAAGGCAACTCGCTCACTTGCTTGCGCTCGATGACTTGGCCGAGAGTTGAGGTGTCGGTCTGCACGAGGGGGACAGACTCGGTGACCACCACATGTTCGCTCGGCTGGCCCACTTGCAGCACAAAATCAACGCGCACGGTCTGGTCAACGTTTAGGTTGACATTGCTATGGACACTGCGCCGGAAACCGGCTTCTTCAGCCGAGACCTCGTACACTCCCGGAGGCAACAGGGGGACGCTGAAATCTCCGTCATCGTTGGTCAACACTTTGCGCGTGGCGTTCGTCTCCTGGTTGCGAACCGTGACTTGGGCTTTCGGAATA
Source organism: Terriglobia bacterium (assembly GCA_050008675.1). Lineage (GTDB taxonomy): Bacteria > Acidobacteriota > Terriglobia > UBA7540 > UBA7540 > CAVROP01. The sequence continues at coordinate 3,792 of JBEKME010000141.1, read as the reverse complement.
ACAGCCTCACTGGGGTCAGCGACAGTCCCAACTATTGTCCCCGTAGGCCCAACGGCGATCGCCGGCCATGCCACCACGCAGGCTAGGGCAAGGGCGAGCACCAGACGTCTAAATAGCATAATTCTGCTCCTCAATTATTTTTTAGGCAGACAACCACTTACCTGCACCGTTGTTGGATGCCACGGGCGCACACGCCCGTTGCAATAAATTAGCACGATTGTTAAGTTTTGTAATCCCAAATAATGCTCGGACCCCCCTGGGCGAAGAGCCGCCCTGCTGCCAGAACAGGCACCTCTTCGGCCCTGGTTCGAGCTTACACCCGCCAGAGGCTGAAAAGGCCCCGGCTGGAAGTTGTTCTGGTCCATAGAGCTTGCGCGAAGATTCGAAAAAAGATGACATGAGTGCAAGGCTGGCGTAAACTTAATCAACTTGGAATAGATGGTACGAGTTGCCAGGAAATCGCGGATTACGTTTGCTTTGTTCCTTTGGGGCGCCTTCGCCGCGTCTGCTCTTGCGGGCACTCCGCAGGCCCAGGAACTGAAAGGCGAAGTGTTGAACGAAGCGGGTAAACCTCTTGTGGGGGCCGTCTGCACACTCACCGGGGGCCCTCTGCCCGACACTGGCCTTTCCGTCGCCACGAGAGAAAAAGGCGAGTTTAGCTTTACAGGCTTGTTGCCTTCCACTTATCGGTTGACCTGCGCCGCGGCGGATCACGAACCTGTTATGAAGCAGGACCTCCAGATTGGTGAGACCCCGCCGCCGTTCGTGCAGATGGTCCTTCCCCCCGAAATTGTAGTCAGGCAAAAGGTGGAGGTTCGAGAGAAGGCCCCCGCTATATCTCCTGAGAACGTCTCTGCCCCGGCAAAAATCACTTCGACCCAGTTAATGACGCTACCCTTGACCGAACAGCGATTCAAAGCGGTTTTGCCGCTCGTCCCGGGCGTGGTGCGAACTCCCGATGGAAAAATAAGCATTAAAGGTGCGGCCGAAAGCCAGGGGATGATGCTGGTTGACGGTGCGGAGACTGTCGACCCAGTGACCGGAGCGTTTGCGATCGAGGTGCCCATCGATGCAGTAGGTTCGGTGGACGTTTTCAAAACGGCTTACCGTGCAGAGTACGGCCGCTTTGCCGGGGGACTGACCAGCGTGCAAACCAAGGCGCCGTCAGACCAATTCCATTTTGAATTGAACGATTTAACTCCCAATATACGCGGCAAGAGCGGCCACGTTGTGGGCATTTCGGAGGAGTCGCCACGCATTGACGTCACCGGCCCCCTTTTGCCCGGCAAGCTGGACATTTTCGAGTCGTTCAACTACGACCTTCACAAACAACCCGTCCGCGGGCTTGCCTGGCCGAAAAACGAGATCAAGAAGGAGGGCATTGACTCCTTCACTTCTCTCCAGTACATCATTTCCACCCGGCACCTGCTGACGGGAAATCTCAAGGCCTTCCCTGAGCGGCTTGAGTTTGCTGACATCAACTCGTTAGTTCCGCAATCGGCATCGTCCAACTACGGACAGCACGGTTTCTCCGGCGGAGTCAACGACCGCTATCTCTTTCCAGCCGGCGGAATTCTAACCTCCTTTCTCCAGTTCACCAATTTCTCCAGCTACGCGCACGGCCAGGGGCCTTTGGATATGCTTGTGACTCCCAACGGCTGGGGGGGGAATTTCTTCAATACATGGGCCCGCGATGGCTCCCAGCAGGAGGCTTCCCAGACCTTTCAGTCTCCTCGAAAGGAATGGCGAGGCCAGCACGAGTTCACGGTGGGCGGGGACCTTGTCCACCGCAGCTTTTCCGGAAGCAGCGTTTCGCGCCCCGTGCAAGTCCTGCGACAGGACGGAACGCTTGCCGAGGAGATCGACTTCCAGGGAAAGGGTCTGCTTTCGGCAAGGGATACCGAGGTGGCAGCGTTCGTTCAGGACCACTGGGCCATCCAGGACCGGCTGGCAATTGACCTTGGTTTGCGCTACTCCGGCCAGACCACTGGAGACCCCACAGCTTTTGCACCGCGGATTGGCGCAGTTTATTCGCCCGGCATGGGCGGCAAAACCATCCTGCGCGGTGGTCTAGGAGTTTTCTACGATCGCTTGCCGTTGTTGGCCAGCGACTTCACGGACAACCCTACACGGGCGGTGACCTATTATGACACCCAGGGCAACCCGCTTGGCCCGCCCCTGGTTTTCCAGAACGTTTATGCTAGGACCGAACGAAGGATAACTCAAATCATCCCGGCCGCGCATGATCTGGATAGTACGCCCTATAACGTGACCTGGAATGTTGAAGCCGACCGTGAGATCCATCCCCACGTCACCCTTCGTCTGAGCTATCTTTCCAGCGGGACCCACAAAGTGTTTATCACCAATCCCTTGATTGACCAGTATGGCGTCCCCCTGCTCGAACTCTCCAACATGGGGGCCTCGCGCTATCACGAGTTCGAATCCACCTTGCGCATTCGGGCGCGTGCGAACACGGACATCAACATCTCTTACGTGCACAGCCTGTCGCGCGGCGACCTCAATAGTCTTGCGGACGTCTACGTGCCCTTCGAGGAACCTGTCATCCGCCCGACTTTCTTCGCTAGGCTGCCTTCCAACACTCCGGAAAGGTTCGTGACCTGGGGACGGTTCAACCTCCCCTGGAAGATCGTTGCCAGCCCAGTGCTGGATATCCACACCGGTTTCCCCTATTCTGCCCTTGATGAGCGGCAGAACTACGTTGGCCCCCCGGACTCGTTGCGTTTCCCTGTCTTCGCTTCTCTCGACCTCGAGATGTACAAGGAATTCCGTATCCCCTTCCTTCCCTGGGTACGGAACCATACGCTTCGCGGCATCTTGCGGGTCTACAACGTCACGAACCACCAGAACCCCCGCGACGTTTATAACAACGTCACCTCGCCCTATTTTGGCCATTTTGCCGGGTTTCAACACCGCTTCTATGATACGGCGCTAAGCTTCCTGTATTGATTGAGTGGGTCAGTTGTAGCGAATCTGGACCTTGGCGCGTAGGGGAATCAACGTGTAATCAAATTCCGTCAGGGCTTCATCTTTCTCGGTAATCACCAGAAGGTATTTTCCAATTTGGGCGATGAGGCCGGTGGAAGTAATCTTCGAACCAATGTACTGACCGCCTTGACGCATGGCAGCGAAGTCTGGCAGCTTATCGCGACTGGCGCCGTGCGCGTCTTCCCAATCCACCTCTCCATGCCTGAATCGAACACCATTGATTACGATGCCCTTTGGTTTCCGCATATTTGGCTCCCTGAAGTCGCTGCCGCGAGGCGGCAGGGCTCTTTATAGGTTCATGATGCAAGGCTCAGAATGACATGCCGATAAATTCTCTCAGCAACCTCTAAAGATCTCGCAGCGATATGCCCAGTTTCCGCATTTTGGATTGAAGCGTGGTTCGCTTCATAGCGAGTCGAGTCGCAGCGCCACGAGGGCCGCCAACCACCCAGTTTGTCTCACGCAGAACTCGAATGATATGCTCGCGCTCCGCCGCTTGCAAGGTAAGGTTTGAGGGAGCTTCGGAATGCTGTTTTAGTTCCGCCACGGGCACGCGGAGTTCGGGCCCGGGAGAGAGAATCACGGCTCGCTCGATCAGGTTTTCGAGTTCCCGCACGTTACCCGGCCAGTGGTAGCGTGTAAGGGCGTCCATTTCCTCCGCCGAGATGGTTTCAATACGGCGGTCCATCAGGCGCGCGTATTTCTGCACGAAATAGCGCACCAGCAAGGGGATATCTTCGCTGCGTTCGCGGAGGGGTGGAATCATGATGGGGAAAACGTTCAGGC
>JBEKME010000140.1:0-15134 GCA_050008675.1 Terriglobia bacterium | reverse complement strand
ACACGCCGGAAGCCGACACTCGAGGCAATGCCCAATCGGGCGCCTTCTCGGCCAACGGCCTGCGACCCGCTCAAAACAACTACTTGCTGGATGGGATTGACAACAATTCGAACACCGTAGACTTTCTGAACGGCACCAATTTCGTGACTCTTCCGCCCCTGGATGCCATTCAGGAGTTCAAGGTGCAGACCTCGGATTACAGCGCGCAGTTTGGCCGCGCCGGCGGAGCGATCCTGAACGCCACGATCAAATCCGGGACGAACAGCTTCCACGGCACCGCCTGGGAATATGTCCGCAACGATGCACTCGACGCTGCGGACTGGTTTGAAGACGCCGGTAATATCCATAAGGGTGAATATCGGCAGAACCAGTTCGGCGCCACCATCGGTGGTCCGATCATCAAAAACAAGGTGTTCATCTTCGGCGACTACGAAGGCCTGCGCAAGCGGCAGGGGACAGTTTTCACCTCCAGCGTCCCGACCGCGAATGAGCGCAACAGTGGCTACAGCGATTTGGCGGAGATTATTGCCGACCAGTCAGGAACTCAATCCGATGTCCTCGGTCGGGTGTTCCCGGTCGGAACCGTTTTTGATCCCCAGACCACCCGAGGGATCGTCACTGGCCAAACGGATCCTGTTTCAGGCATCGTCGGGCCTAAAGGTTGCGCGCTCTCCTCGGCCGGTGTGCCGACCTGTTACACCCGCGATCCCGTTTTTGCCACCGCGCAGACCTTGACGGGCGTCACCAACTTTAACACCGCCGCCTGGGCGGGCCTACTCAACCAACTTCCTGCCGGTCGGATCGATCCCAACACGATTAAGCTCCTGAACCTTTACCCTTCGCCGACCAGTTCGGCCCTCTCCAGCAACTTCGCAGACTCACCGGTGGGGGACGAACACCGCAACGCGTTTGACGTGCGGATAGACTTCAACAAGGGTGACAAGGACCAGATATTCGCGCGGTTTAGCTATGTTGACGATCCTCAGTACATTCCGGGTCCATTCGGGGGAGTCGCCGATGGCGGGGCTTTCCAGCAAGGCGTTCAGACTGCGAATTCCGTTGCGCCGGTTGCCAGTTGGACGCATACCTTTTCACCCACCAGTGTTAACGAGGCGCGGCTCGGATACAGCCGCCTCGGTACTTCCCGCATGGGGCCCGTCTCCAGCCAAACTGGACTTCCGGCCCAGTATGGAATCGCGGACATACCCCAGGGCGAGAGCAACGGTGGCATCCCCGCCTTCGGAATCAACGGCCTGAATACCCTGGGGAGCAACAACTTCCTGCCTTCGGAGGAGGTGAGTGAAACAACCCAGGTAGCGGACAACTTCACCAAGACTTACGGCAAGCACACCTTCAAGATGGGCATAGAATACCAGCGCGTCCGGTACTCCACCCTTCAGCCACCCTTCTCGCACGGCCAGTGGAATTACGATGGGGATTACACCAGGATTCCAGAGGGGAACAGCTACTCTACCGGTATAGCACAGATGCTCCTGCTGCCCGGCGCAACTACCCTGCCGGCGAGCGATACTTACGCAGTCCCCTATGACGGCGGAGCGGACAGCGCCGATATCTCCAATATCGCCAGGACCGATGACGGAAAGAATTATTGGGGATCTTTCTTCGAAGACGACTTTAAAGCGAGTAGCAAGCTGACCTTAAACCTGGGACTGCGCTGGGACTTCTTCGGCCAGACGTTTGAACGCTTCGGCGCCCAAGCCAACTTCGTTCCAGGTTATAATGGCTCCCCTGCCGAGTATCTGATTCCCATTCAGCGGGAGAACGAAGTCCTGTCTTCGGGCTTCGCTTCGAGCTTCCAATCCTTGACGGCCAAGGACGGCATTGACATCGTGTATACTCGCAAACGCGGCTTGGGGACCTCGCAAAGAGACAATTTTGGGCCGCGTATTGGGTTCGCCTACCAATGGTCACCGAAGTTGGTTGTGCGCGGGGGATACGGCATGTTCTACGACGGGTTTGAAAACCGCGGCTATGGACCCAACATCGGCGAGAACTATCCTTTCCAGTTCGGCTTTACCCCCGGCGCCGCCAACGACACTACGCCGATTAACTCCGCCACGAATGCGACTTACGTCAACACTGGCTGCGCCAATTACATGCCCTTTGAGGCTGGTTTTAGTTGTAACCCTCTCGTCTCGAGCGTGGTTGGCGCGTCGGGTATGACCATGCATGGTATCCAGTACAACTACAAAACGCCTTACACGCAGGGTTGGAACATGACATTCCAGTACGAATTGGCGCGCGACACCACGATAACGATGGCGTACGTGGGGAACAACACTCACCACATCGAGGTGTTTCCTGGCTCGAATAACGTGAACCAAATCCTGTTGCCATCCGCTAACAAGTACCTGTACGTTAGCTACCCAGACTTCGACATAGGGCAGAGCTACGCTGCCACGGAAGGATCCAGTTACTACAACAGTCTCCAGACCTCGTTCGAAAAGCGCTATTCGCAAGGTCTGACTTTCCTGGCGACGTACACGTATGGAAGGTCCCGGAGTGATGCCGGAGACCTCCTCAATGGAGGGGTCGGGGAAGGATATCGAGCCCCCACCATGAACGGATTCGGCATTCAGGGTGATTACCGGGATGCCAACTTCGATATGCGAAACGTCTTTCACCTCAGCGGTATATACGAGCTTCCCTTCGGTCCGGGGAGACATTTCGCTACGGACGCCACGGGAGCGGAGAAACATATCATCGGCGGCTGGTCCCTGCAATGGAACGCTACCGTGGAGGGCGGTCAACCTATAACAATTGGCTGCCCGTCCGGAACCAGTAACGGTTTAGGGTGCAACGCGTTCATCATTCCGGGGGTTAACCGGCACGGAAGCATGACCGACCCCTTTACTTCACGCAACGGAACTGGCGCATTCCTGAACGCTGCCGCCTTCGTCCAGCCTTGCGAGCCTGGGACGAGTACCCCTTCGGGTTGCGTCCCGGTCCCAACTGGTAGTATGGCCTTGTTAGGCGGGGCGCCTACCCAGGTTTCCGGCCCGGGCATATCTCGGATCGACTTCTCGCTGTTCAAGGAGTTCCAGTTGAGCGAGAGAATGCGCCTCCAATTCCGGAGTGAATTCTTCAATATACTCAACCACCCCACGTTCATGCCTCCGGGGTTAAGCGGAAATGGCGTAACCGCAGTCCCAGGCTCGACTACCTACAATAACGTGAATTTTGGGGACATTGGGGCAACACGCTTCCCAGGCCAGGATTCGCGTCAGATCCAATTCGCTTTGAGGCTCTTGTTCTAGACAGACCAAAGCACAGCCAACAAGGGCGCCCCATGTACCGGGGCGCCCTTGCCATTTTCGCCCGGCGCGTTCTTCTCTGCGGAGCTCTGCACGGCGATTTGCGAAAATCTTCGTGCCTTGCGGACAATCCCTTCGAACCTCACTGGCTCGCCAAGGTTCGGAGTGCCGATCTGCGATTGACGATTGCCGATTGCGGATTGGAAAAAGACGGAAATCGAGACCGGAAATTCGTCTTAGCGTCTCGGTGTCGAGTTTCGAATTTCGAGTTTCGGTTCTTGGCCAATCATCAATCGACAATGCTAAGATAAAGGGGCCATGCTTCGGTTCTCCTGGCCAGTGGCAGCTTTGCTCCTTCCCGCCGTACTGTGCGCGTCGGCAAACCAGACAGGCGCCGAGGCGCACGACCGCAAGTTCCAATCCGCACTTGCTCATTTCAATTCCGGGCAGTATGCCGCCGCCCAGCAAGAGCTGGAAGCGCTCGCCCGGGCTTTGCCCCATAGTTTTGACGTTCAGGAACTTCTGGGGCTCGTTTACTCGTCCGAAGGCCAGGAGGAGAAGGCTACGGCGCCCTTCCAACAGGCCGTCCGGCTCCGCCCGGAGTCCGGCCCCGCTCGGAACAACCTGGCCACGAACCTCGTGCGCCGGGGAAAGACGTCGTTGGCCGAGAAGGAATTCAAGAAGGTCGTCGAACTCGAACCCGAGAGCTTCGACGCCAACCATAATCTCGGCGCGTTCTACTTGCGGACGGAAAGAATCGCAGCGGCCATCCCCTACCTGGAAAAAGCTCAGAGCCGGAATCCTGCCGCCTATGACAATGGCTACGATCTGGCTCTGGCGTACCAGGAAAGAGGCCGTTTGCCGGAGGCCCGAGGGCAGATTCAGGAACTGTTGAAGCAGAAAGACACTGCCGAGTTGCACAACCTGCTCGCCGAGGTTGAAGAGAAGGCCGGAAATTATGTGACCGCGGTCAACGAATACGAGAAGGCGGCACACATGGATCCGAGCGAATCGAATCTCTTCGATTGGGGCGGCGAACTCCTCCTCCATCAAACCACCAATCCCGCCATCGAGGTTTTCTCGCAGGGGCTGAAACGTTATCCCAATTCCCCCCGGCTCGCGGTCGGACTGGGGCTTGCCCTTTACTTGCGCGGCAGCTACGACGAGGCCGTGAAGGCCCTTTTGCGGGGCGCCGACCTGGACCCTTCTGACCCGCGGGCCTACTATGTCTTGAGCAAAGCCTACGACCGGGCCCCGGGCCAAGCCGATGAGGTGGTGGAGCGCTTTCGCCGTTTTGCTGAACTAAGGCCTGGTGATGCGCAGGCCCTCTTTTACTACGCCCTGAGTCTTTGGAAAGGAAAACGGCCGGAGACTTCTCAGGCGTACCTCGATCAAGTTGAGTCTTTATTGAAAAAGGCCATCGCGCTCAATCCTTCGTTCCCTGAGGCCCATCTCCAGCTTGCCAACCTTTACTCCCAACGTCGCCAGTTCGCCGAGGCTGTGCCGGAGTACCAGCAAGCGCTCCGGCTCTCCCCGAATATCCCTGACGCCCACTTCCGGCTGGGGCAGGCCTACGTTCACCTGGGGAAGAAGGATCTGGCGCAGAAGGAATTCCAGCTCCACCAGCAATTCTACGCGCAGCATTTGGCCGAGGATGACAAGCGGCGCTCGGAAATTCGGCAGTTTGTCTATTCGATGAAGGGCGAACCCTGAGGCATTGACGATTTGTGATTGGTGATTTGTGATTGGCGATTGAGGGTTGGAGAATTTCACCTCAAACACTTTGGTTCAATCGCCCATAGCTGATCCTCAATTACCAATCATCAATCACAGATCACCAATCACAAATCACCAATGCTATTAGGCGATCCAGGTGCGAAGTGCGGCGCCGAGCCGGTCGAGTGCAACCGGTTGCGCTTCGTGCCAAAGCGAGAATTCCGGAGGGGCGACAACGTAGGCTTCGGAGAGGCTCTCGGCCAGACAGAGGCACGCCGTCTGGCGTTGATACTCCTGGAGTCGGCTGGCTGCCAACCACACGTAGAGCGCCAGCATTTGCGCGTCCACGGAGCTACCCGGCAAGTCGTCGACGGCAGGGAGGGGGTTGACCTGATCCGGGTTGTCGAACACGGCCACGCCGGTGAAAGGTTTGGGCTTGCTGCGCACCCCGAATTGCGCCGCCACGAAGGAAGGCCGGGCGCGACGAAACGCTTCCGAGGCCGCCCACTCCACGAAGGAGTTGCCAAAGATCACGGCGCCGTTACCGGTGAGAAACAGCGAGCGCAGAAATTCCCGAATCGCCGGTTGCGCTGCGACTTCCGGAGGACACCACCGCGTCACCTCCACCTTGCGCAGACGATCATACACCGCGTCCGCGTCGGCAAGGTCCTTGCGCATGGTGTTCATTTCGTGCGAGAAGCTCTCCCGGTAGAGGGCCAGCCTCCCGTAGCTCAGCAAGATAGCCGGGGCCACGGTGTTGCCGGAAGGCTCCCGCTTCAGTACGTGATCGACCAGGCTGCTTCCGGCATCCACAACCCAAGTGTCCGCAGGCGGCGTGTCCGGGCGACCCAGGGCGACATCCAGCAATCCTCCGGAACGCCCACCGGCCGCGCTGGGTATGCCGGCGAGAAGGGTTTCCGAAGGGCTGTGGGACTCGCCGGATAGGGCGAGATCGAGCTTCAGAGGCCGGCCGATTCCCTGCCACCGGCGCCAAACGCTCGCCGCATCGACGGGGAGAGGCCGGGGCATGACGAGCAGAACCAGTCGATTTCCTGACTTGACCGCAGCGCCGTTCGTCCTCAGCGCATGCTGCTCCGCCGCATCGAAGACCACCTGCACGGCCCGCCGCCATTCCTGAAAGTACGGCGAGCGGGCGAGCAGAGAGGAGTTCTGGATCGTCTGTTCGGTGGTCGAGAACTGCCCGTGGCGTACCCCCATCTTCTCTTCGAGCTGCACGACATCCCGGAACAGGTCGGAACACTGCTCCGGATTCAGGCCTGCCAAGTAAAGGAGAAGCCTCAGAACCGACTGCCGTTCGTTGGGGAAGAGGTAATCCCACTCGCGGAGTTGTTGATTGACGAAGGGAAGGAAGGTCAGCGGTAGGCGTTTCAGCAGGCCTTTCCTCAAGGCGTCCTGAACTTCCTCCGGCAACTTCTCCTCGACCCGCATGATACCTTCCTGCTAACCTCGAAACTCCCTCAGCATGGCGCCCTGCGAATCCAGAGGCGGGCAACCCAGCAGGCTCGCGAGTGTCGGACAAAGATCAATGTGGCGAACGGGACGATCGATGATTTGAGGCTTGTCGACGCCCGCCCCCAGAGCCATCATCCAAGTGGTCCGGGTTGACTCTTCGTTAGCACGGTGATTGAAGAATCCGTTCGTGGTTGAGCCATCAGGATCCCGTCCGAACTCGGGGAGAATCACCAGCGTGGTCCTCCCCCGGTATTCGGGGTTCGCTTCCACCTCCTGCCACAGTTGGTAGGCAAGCCGGTCTGCCGTTCGGATGCCCGACAGGTGGAGCGCATAAGAGCCGAAGTGCGCCACTTCCACGTCCGAAAAATCGACCACTAACAGGCGAGGTGAAAACTTACGCATGACCTCACGGCTGACCAAGAAGGTGAGCTCGTCGCCGGAGGTCGGGCCGCCGCCCCGCACGAAACTGGCGATGGCGTTCTCGATACTGCTCTGCGCGCGGGGATCCAGCCGGTCGGCGGCGTCGAACACCGTCCAGCCCAGCCCTTCGTAGTTGCTCCCTTCCAAAGCGCTCTCCAGCTCGCCCTCAACCTTGGCCCGATCAGCCAGGTTGGCGGTTCGTCCCCGGCGGAGAGCGTCGGCGACAGCCGTAAGCATCAGTTGCTTGGGAAACACCACGTTGGCGCCATACGCCGGGCCATAATCGGAAGCCGAGCTCGCGCCGATCAGGCTGGTGAGCGCCTTATTGCTGGCCACAACCCAGGTCTCACTCCGATCGACGCGGAGCCGCTTGCGAAATTGCTCGAACACGGTCGGAGTGGTCGGGGCAAGCTTTCCCCAGTCGTCCACACGCTGCCAGTTGCCGGTGAGGATGCTCGAAATCGCGTTGAAGTGCGCGGTCACGCCTTCGTTGCGCACGCGAGGGTAGAACAGGGCCTTGGGGAGCAGGTCTCCCGCCAAGTGTGGGATATTCACCAACCCCTCGGGCGAAAAAGTCTCGGCGTGGCGCACACCACCAGGAATGACGACCACAACCTTTTGGCCGGGGTCGGCAGCGCCATGCAGGCTCTGGTGGGCGCGTCCCTGCGGCGCCATAAGGCCAGCGATGAGCAATCCCGCCGCGCGCAGGAACGTCCGCTTGGAAGGGTCCGCAAGCGACTCAAAATCGCTGGCAAGCTTGCTTTCAACCTGGGTGTCCAGGCGAAGTCTGTTCTCCATGTATAAACCTCTCGAGAGTGACTTCACTCTGAATCCAGCCTCGTTCGGGCCCGCTGAATCGAGGCTTCGCCAATTATATTCCCTGTACCAGGCGTTTTCAACGCAAGGCCCGTGGGTCATGGGTCAATTTGATGCTGTAGCGGCGAGTTTATCTCGCCAAATGGCGGCGTAAAGCCGCCTCTACATCAAATTGACCCACTACCGGCTCGTTCGTGTCTTGGTTGTGCCTGAAGCGTAATGCTACAATTGTCTTCTCACGCGGCGCCGAGTCAGGAACGTCTATGGCTGGGATAAACCATTTCGCGGCGGAAGGCTCTCCACACGAGTTCGCTTCTTCGCGCGCTGCCGAGGGTCAGCGCAAACCCCGACCTTCAACTGACGGCGCGCTCATCAGGGCTGCCCTTCTGGGCTGGCTGCTGGCGTCCCTGGTGGGAGCGGGCTGCCTCTTAGCAGGCGAGAAAGGCACTGTGACGGGAATCGTGGCGGGTCCTTCCCAAGCCCCGATTCCCGGTTCAAAAGTGACGCTGGCGGCTGCGGATGGGAGCCGGCAATCCGTCGCCACGGATCAGAATGGGCATTATTCGTTTCCCTCGGTGGAACCCGGAACTTACTCCCTTTACGCCGAAGCTGCAGGCTATCAGGCTGCGACGCGAACCGCCGTGCGGGTTACGGGCGGAACCTCCATCACCGTGGACTTGCTTCTCGTAGCGACGGTTCCGCCGGGTCCAGGCCAGGCGCCCCCCGTCTCACCACAGCCCGGCTATTACGACGACACCCCCTTGAAGGCCAGCGCGGTCAAAACCACGATCGACGCCGCCGGGTACTCCTCACAAGCGCAGAGCCCGCAACGTTTGATGAGTGAGGGCCCGAGCCTTACCGGCAACGCGCTCAAGACCCCGGCCCGAGAGCAGGGAAGCCCCAACGCCGCGGAGGTAGAACGCGAGCTCCAAACGGCCCTCCGGGCCCATCCCGACAGTTTCGAGGCCAATCATCAACTTGGGGAGTTTTATCTTTCCGTGGGTGATTTGAAAACGGATATCCCCTATCTTGAAAAAGCGCAAAAGTTGAAGCCCGAAGACTACGCCAATGGATTCGATCTTGCTGTCGCCTACCTCGAGACAAAAAACCCTGGCCCGGCGCGACCTTTATTGCAGGACATGCTCCGGCGCAAAGACGCCGCCGAACTCCACAACCTGCTCGGGCAGGTCGACGAGGCCCTGGGCGATCCGATCTCTGCGCTCAAGGAATACCAGCTTGCCGCGCACATGGACCCCAACGAGAAGAACATCTTTGACTGGGGGAACGAACTGCTCCTGCACGAAACCATCGAACCTGCCATTGAAGTTTTCAAGCGCGGCGTCGCGCTTTATCCCAACTCCCAGCGGATGTACATCGGCTTGGGCATCGCCTATTATTCCCGCAGCCTTTACGACGGAGCGATCGAGGCGCTCTGCCACGCTTCGGACCTGAATCCCTCGGACCCGCGGCCCTACCTGTTTCTCGGCAAGATGTACAACGTTTCGATGGGGAAGGCCGACGAGGTCGCGAAGCGAATGAAGAGGTTCATGGAAACGAGCCCCGACAACGCGCTCGCTTATTACTATGATGCCCTCAGTTCCTGGAAAGGCGCGCGTGGGAGTGGTCAGGGGGTGGACCTGGCGGAGATTGAGGCCCTGCTCCGCAAGTCGATCTCACTGGACCCGCGGCTGGCGGACGCGCATCTTCAGCTCGGGGTCCTTCTTCACGACCAGCACCGCGATCAAGAAGCTGTCCCGGAGTTTCAGGCAGCTATCCGATTCAAACCTGACGACCCCGACGCCCATTACCGTTTGGCGCAGGCCTACGCCCGCACCGGGGACAAGGAACGCGGCCAGGAAGAACTTCAGCTTTACGACAAGCTCCACAAGCAACAAGTTAACGAAACTGAAAAGCGCTGGCACGAGATCCAACAATTCGTCTTCACCCAGGATGCACCCGCCAAGACGAACCCCTAAATCAAGGGTTAGGAGACACGGGCTGTCCGGGCTGAGGAGGGATGACTGCGTTGGCTCCGGACGGCCCCAGGTCCTGCATCATCGCTCTGATCTTGGAAGCGAAGCGGCCGTTCGGATCAGCATGAAGGTAGGCCTGCATCTCGGAGTAAGCTTTGTCGCGGGCGCCCCCCTGAAGGTAAACGGCTGCCAGTTTCGCGCGCAGCTCTGCCGGCGGCGCCGAATTAATGGAAAGAACGCGCAACCATTCTTCTTTGGCCTTGCCGTATTGCCCCTCGCTGTAATGCGCCGTGGCGAGCTGGTCATACAACTGCCATGCTCGGGGCGACACTCGCAATCCCTGTTTAAGGATCTCTTCACTCTCGACAAACCTCTTCTGGCTGTTTAGAAGTCTGCCCAGCGATGCGAACGCGTCGGGAAACCCCGGATCGCATTGAGTGGCATGACGTAAGTTGGCTGCCGCCGCGTCAGAATCACGGGCTGCGGTTTGAACTGCAGCCAGCCCCGTCAGCGCGCGGGCGTAACAAGGATACTCAGCGACGGCCTTCTCGAATTCCTTGCGCGCGTCGTCCAGGCGGTTGGCGTGAAGGGCCTGGACCGCCCTTTTATACGCCTTTTGGGCCTCTTTCGGGGCGCTCATATCAGTCAACGCCGGCAACGGTGAGGTGGTCTTCTGCCGCGGCGCGCGCGTCAGCACAATTCGTACCGTGCGCGGTCCGCCGCCGCCGTCCTTGAGGTCTAAGTAGCTTTGATCGGGATAGAACCCCTCGGCGCTGACCGTCATTAAATAGGTGCCCCGGAAGAGAGTCGTAATTTCGAACCGCCCCTGCGAATCAGCGTGTAGCTCGGCCAAGCGAGAGGCGTCGCGAGTTTCGATAGCAATCGTTACGCCGGAAGAAATGACTGCGTCTTCTTCGGTCACTACTTGTCCCGACACCGGAATCGCCGTCTGCGCCTGCGCGGATCGGGGACTGAGGAATTCCAGCGCAATCAGCAGGACAAGTCCTCCGAGCGTGCGGGGAAGGCGCTTCTGGAGCCCTTGATACATGGTCCCCTCGACAGCGACCCAGGCCTTCTGGTGGTGCTCGCGGTTAGCTTTAACTTACCACCGTACTCGCCGTCGTGCAAGGCAATCTGCACGTCACTGACGGCGACCGAGAAACTTCTCAAGCCGTCCACAGTCGAAGGTGCTGAACACGTAGCGTACAGTCTCGTTTTTCAGGGACTCTGCGCCGCCGCAGCAACAGAGGGTTGTAAACACAAATTGACTCCTCCCTCTCCCCCTTGGGGGAGAGGGCCGGGGTGAGGGGGTTACGACCGACGCGGAACGGTTATTACGTAGCGAGGCCTTGGCTCTTTACGCCGGCCCGGGGATCGCCTGCAATGGTGCTCTGCGTCGATGAGAAGAGCCAGATTCAGGCCCTCGACCGAACCCAGCCGGGTTTGCCCTTGAAACCGGGCCGCTGTGGCACGATGACGCACGATTACAAGCGCCACGGAACGACCACCTTGTTTGCGGCTCTGAGTACGCTCGATGGCACCCTCCTCGGTGACTGCATGCCGCAGCACCGGCATCAGGAATTCATCCGCTTCCTGAAGCGCATCGACCAGCACACGCCCAGCGAACTGGACTTGCACCTGATCGTGGACAACTATGCCACCCACAAGCATCCCCGTGTCGAGCGTTGGTTGCGTCGCCATCCGCGCTTTCACCTGCACTTTACTCCTACGTCCTGTTCTTGGCTCAATTTGGTCGAACGTTGGTTTCAAAACCTAACCGAGCAGCGCTTGCGTCGCGGCTCGTTCCACAACGTCAAGGAGCTGATCCAGGCGATTGGCGATTACATCAGCGGTCATGACCAAAACCCGCGCATCTTCGTCTGGAGTGCCTCGGTCGAACGCATTCTGACGAAGGTCGCCAAATGTAAAGAATATCAACGGCTCAAAGACGAACGGTTCACCCGGTTGCACCTGGATCATGTTCCGGTGGTGGATGAGGATAACTTAAGTGTAGACTATGAAGGTATAATCCGGGAGGCGATCGAACTCGGCTATCAGTCCGTGATGGTCGACGGTTCACGCCTTTCGCTGGAGGAGAACACTCGGGCAACTCGCAAGGTCGCCGAGGTCGCCCATGCCGCGGGGGTTGCCGTCGAGGGCGAATTGGGCGCCGTCTTCGGACACGAAGCCGGGCCTCCTCCCCCCTACGAGGAACTGTTTGCGAGTGGGAAAGGCTTCACCGCACCGGGTGACGCCAAGCGCTTGGTCGAGGAAACCCACGTTGACTGGCTCTCGGTGGCCATCGGCAACGTGCACGGGGCCATTTCGGATGCTTTGAGAAACGCTAAGAAAGTTGAGGCGAGGCTGGACCTGAAGCACCTTGACTGTATCTACAGCAATGTCAACATCCCCCTGGTTCTGCATGGCGGAAGCGGCATTAAGAAGGAGTACATCCGCGAAGCTGTTCGAAGGGGAATCGCCAAGATCAACGTCGCCACGTCCATCCGCCAGCCCTTTGAGGTAGGAATGAAAGAATCTCCAGCCGCCGCGCGCCAGGCGGCGTTTGACGCCACCGTTCAGGTGCTCAGGGAGGAATTGGGACTGCAAGGAACGCGGCGGGTGATTAACCCGGAAGCGTGAGAAGACTCCTGACTTCTGACTCCTTGGAGGCAACCATGTCCGATTCCGGCAAGGTTGTTTACACTTCGAAGGTGCGCATTGAACGCGAGGTCGGGCCTGTTCGCCGGGCTTATTTGCCCGCCGAGCAGGAACCCGTCACGTTTGGCGTCCATTCGGCCATTGCGGAACACTACAAAGTTCCCCCCGGCAAGTTCCCGGCTCGCGCCACCACCATTGACTATGTGGTGGCGGCAGCGGGCGGCTGACTGACGGGAACCTTTGGGGGCGCGCTGGAAGCGCGCCAAATCGATGCCAGTAACTTGAATCTTACTTCGGAAATCACGGGGGAGGTGGAACTCGACGGGAGTGTGCTCGTCCTGAAACGGATTCACGCCCATTACCGCCTGCGTGCCCGGGAGGAGCAGCGGGAAGTGATCGAGCGCGTTCACGGCATGCATGTATCACGCTGTCCCGTGGCGCGCTCGCTGATTCCGGCCATCGCCATCTCCACCTCCTATGAACTGGTAAGCTAACTTATCCAGCCATCGCCAGGCGGTTCGGCTGTAGAGGAGAATGGAACCATGAATGAGATCAATGATCCGCGGCATGGCGCGACAACCATCCCTTCGGTCCGCCCCTGGGGCGACATCCATATTGTGGTGCGCAATCAGCCCTGCTCGGTTGACCTGACCCATGTAAATCCAGGAATGCGCGCCAGCCTCCACGCGCACCAGGTGCGCTATGAACTGTTCCATTTCATCGATGAGGGCGCCTACCTGGAGATGGATGGCCAGATCTTTCGCCCCAAAGCCCATGAGGAATTCCTCATGTGCCCCGGAGTGAAGCACCGCTTCTGGGCGGATGAGAATTCGTTTCGGATGCTGGTGATTTCCTTCGGGGAGTGGAAGGCCGAGGACCAGTATCGCTTCGACGATGACTACGGCCGCACCGGTCAGCCGCTAACCCTATAACTTAAAGGGTGCTGGCTGATTTTCAGGACAGGATATGAAGATAAATCACCGTAAACCGGCTCTGCACAATTCCACGTGGCCTGGGGTGGTCGGTAAGGGAAGCGGTTCTGAAGGCAGTCTGCGGGCGCAATCGCGCGCGCGGAGGCATTCCAGCAAACCTGGGGTTATGAATCCGTGGAGACGGACTGGCGAAGGCTCATCGAGCGGAAGGACATCGACGTCCTCGACATCGCCAGCCCCAACGACACTCATGCCGAGTTGGCCATCGCGCTGCCCAGGCGGGCAAGGCAATCCTCTGCGAAAAGCCGCTGGGCCGGAACGCCGCCCCGTCAAGGGCCATGGTCGAGGCTGTCGAGAAAGCCGGCGTTCCGAACATGGCCTGGTACAACTTTCGTCGCGTGCCCGCGGTAACGCTTGCCAAAGAGATTGGTCAGCGAGGGCAGGCTGGGGCGTGTGTTTCACTATCGCGCCAAATTCCTTCAGGATTGGACGATTTCGAAGGATCTGCCCCAAGGCGGCGAAGGGCTGTGGCGTCTCGATGTTCAGGTTGCGGGGAGCGGCGTCACTGGAGACCTGCTTGCTCACTGCATCGACACCGCTCTTTGGCTGAACGGTTCCATAGATTCGGTCGCCGCCGTCACCCAAACGTTCATCCAAGAGCGCAAGCATAACCTCACGGGCAAAGTCGAGAAGGTCGGAATCGACGACGCCAGTGCGTTTTTGGCTCGCTTCGCCAACGGTTCACTGGGCACCTTCGAAGCCACCCGCTACGCACGCGGGCACAAGGCTCTGTACACCTTCGAAATCAACGGAGAGAATGCGTCGATGATCTGGGACCTTCACGCCCTGAATCGATAGCAGTATTTCGACTATCGCGACGAAGGAAAAGTTCGGGGCTGGCGTTCGATCCACATTACCGACGGCGATCATCCCTATATGAAGCACTGGTGGGTGCCCGGTCTGCCAATCGGATACGAACATATTATCCTCTGGGCAGCCAACCCTATCTCGTGGACACTATCGCTCGATCAGATTCAGCCTGTCTTGTGGCCATCGGCGCCGGAGTAGCCGGGGGCCTTGGTAGAATGGCCATCCGTGGTGCGTCGGGTTCACACGAAAGCCTCGGGCCCCTCATGCTAATAACAACTCCTCGCCGCCTTCGTTTCCGATAACACCATTTCTTTTCAATAACATCCCGGCTTTAGACAGATAACTACCTTTATTTTCATGGACATTCCAGTTTAGTGGCCGATTCTCCACACGAGATCCTTTGTTTTCAACAACATTCCCGCGTCGTTCGTTCATTTTTAAGCTCTCGACTGTTTCCACACCCTGCGAGTGCGCGGACACAATGTCGCTTTCGGGGACGTCCTCGATGTTCTCCATCCTCCCGCCATCGTCCTGGCCAGCAGGAGCCATCGGGTGGTCGATAGATTCCTTCCGCAGCCTCAGCAGTATCCTTACTTTGCGGTCAATGGAGTGGTCCAGGGCGGCTTCCTGGCGCAGCATCATGCTCCACGTCTCCCCTTCCGGGGCAAGGCAGGCGTCCCGTTCTATCGCCGCTCTCTCCTCATTCGCCTTTTCCGCATAGGCGAATTCTTCCCGCAGGCTGGCGATTTCCTCCTCGAGCAAACGGAGAAGTTCCTGGCGCTCGGGCTCGCCCGGCGGCACGCAGTCGGCGCCTTCTTTGAGCAGGAACTGCCGGTATTCCTCGTCCTCCTCTTGTTGCTCGCGCAGGTGCAGAGGGTCACTGAAACGGTGCAGCAGACTGAAAATCAGCCCCGGCCGCCACCCCATCATCCCTCTGTAAAAAGATTCCAATACGGCGTACTGGCGCTCCCGGAAGGTGCGCTGGTTGATCTCCTCCCGTA
>JBEKME010000014.1:0-88664 GCA_050008675.1 Terriglobia bacterium | reverse complement strand
GGCGGTGAACCCTGTCGGAGAGCCGGATGCGGGAAATCCGCACGTCCGGTTCGATGAGCGGGGGTTGGGAAACGGGACGACGTCCGAGTCGCTACCGCGCCCACCCTCGACTCTACTGAAAACAAAGGAGGTAGATGGTATGTCATAGGTGGCAGGCAGTATGTGGTAGGCGGTAGGTGGGGGAAGGGCAGGTGTCAGGTGTCAGGTGTCAGGTTTCAGGTCCCAAGCAGTAGGTGGTATGTGGTAGGTAGTAGGTGGGGGGACAGCCGCAGCCAACAATCGACTGTTGACTCTTATGGCAGGTGGGGGAACAGCACACGTTTCATCCACACCCTTCCGCGCCTCAACGCCACGTCCGCCTCGACTGAAGTTCCGCCACTGGCGCGCGGAGCGCTGACCTAATGCGACAAGATCTGCTCGAAGAACGCCAGGGCGCGAGGGTCCTGCGACTGGCCGAGCCAGAACATGGCCTGCTTGCGCACAGCAGCATTGCGGTTAGTGCGCGCTACCTGGATGAGCAAAGGCACGCCCTCATCCCTGGGAAGTTGGCTGAGTGCGAAGACAGCGTGTTTCTTGACGTCGGTCTCCGGGTCGTTCTCGATGGCTTCGGTAATGGCAGCGGCAGCTCTCTTCCCCGCCTTTTGCGCCAGCCAAAACAGCGCTTGCCCTCGCACCTGGGCGCTGGGGTCGTGGTGAGCTACGCCGATAATCGCATCCACGGCCTCGGGTTCCTCGCTGACGTAGAGCGCAAACACGGCTTTCCCGCGGAAGCGCTCGCTCGGATCGTCCCGCAACAAGCGACTGAGCGCTTCGTAGCCCTGCCGGCCTCGCGCCACCCCCAGCCAGAAAGCGGCGTGCTCGCGCAAGCGTTCCGGCTGGCCGGCCGCGACGAAACCTTCGAGCGCGCACTGGGCGGAGGCATCAGCATGGAAAGCGATGGCCGTCAATGCCGAATTGCTGAGGCCGCCGTCTTCGCCCGGTCCGTCGTCGTCTCCTTCAGCTTCGGCGCGCGCTCCGGCGGCCTTCACGAAGGAGTTGAGCCACGCGACACTGTCAGCCGGGCGCACGTCTGCCAGCCACACCAAGGGCAGGCCCGCGGCGTCGAGTTCGCATTCAGGAGAGAAAGAGCGAATCTTCAGGACCTTTCCTCCCGCGGTGCGGTAAAGCACCAGAAAGTAGGGCGAAGATTCCAGCTTGACGCGCCTTGCGTCGCCAGAATTGACGGTGCGGCCGCCTTCCTCTCCGTGGTCGCTCTCGAGCCGACACCGGCCGCACCCGCCTTCTGAGAAGTCACCAATAGAGCCATTGCAGCACATCGCGTGCTTTCCCGGGACCACGGGCACCGCGTAGCCGATCCAGGCAGGGCCGGTTTCGCCGGATTCGATCGAGTGGAAGGTGCTCGCAAGGCCCGCAGCCGCGGATAGCGTGCGCATCCTGGCGTTCACCACGTGCGGCGCCTGGGCCGCGCTACCCAAGCCGCAAGAGGTAGCCAGTAAACAGAAAACAGGGAAGGATCGCCAACTGGCGCGTTTTGCAAATGGAAGGAGCTTTGACACACTCATGTTGACCCCCAGGGAGTCGAGGACTCGAGAAGTCGAGAAGTTGAAATCAATCGACTTTTCAACTCCTCGACTCTTCAACTCCTCGACTCCTTGACTCCTCGACTACTTGTTAAGCAGCTCCATCATGAAGTCGGTCGATTCCTTGCTGTGCATCAGTGACAGCCTCTTCACGGCGTCTCTCTTCAGAGACATATCTTTCTCCTGCCGCGCAATCTGGATCAGCGACTTGGTATCGCCCTGCAGGAAGTAGGCTTGGATGACGGCGCGCTTGACCTCGAGATCCTTGTCGCTGCTGTAGATGGAGGCCAGAGCGTCGGCGGTCTTGTCTTTACCCATGAGGCCGAGATTACGGACGGCCTGGCAACGGAGCTCCGAGTATTTTTCAGCGCGCGCCAGCCCCAGCGTATGCTCGACATCGCCACCTGCGAACATCGCCTCGAGAATGTTCTTCTTGACGTCGATGGAGGTCTCGTTCTGGTAGAGCTGATAGAGCTCCGAACGTGCTCCCATCACGCCGAGTTCCTTCACAGCTTCGGCGCGCAGCTCGGCCGACTGCTCACTCTTCGCCACTTCCAGCACGCGCTGGCGCTCCCCGCTAATCATGAAGCTGCGCAAGATGCCGCGCTTGACTTCCATATCGGGAGACGATTTGTAAATCTCTTCCAGGGTGGCGTGGCTTTCCTTGCCGCCGAAAAGGCCCAGGTCTCGGATCGCCTTCATTTGCAGCACGGGGTTGCGGTTGCCGCGCGCGATCCGGACCACAATCTCGCGCGCCTTGGGCGAGCCACTCTGGCTGAGCACGAACAGCGCCCGCTCCTTGAGCTTGAGCGACTGGGCCCCGTTGAGAAACTTGTCGAGCATCGGCAATGCCAGCTCGGGGTCGGTGCCAAGCAAGCTGTTGATGGCCATCAGCTTCAAGTCTTCATTGCTCTCCGTCTCGGGTGAGACGCTCTGCCCGGACGACTGGCGCACCTCAACTTCGAGTGCCTGGGCATCGTCGAGCCAGCCGCTCTTGGGATAAGTGCGGCGCAGGGTCTCGAGGGTGAGGAGAGCTTCGGGGCGTTGGCCGAGCCTGTTCTGGGCGTAGGCCTTCCAGTATAGTGCTCCCTCGGCGTGAGCGCCGTGTCCATCGACGACCTGGCTGAACTTGTCGATCGCCTGTTGCAATTTACCCTCGTCGATCGCCTCCGTGCCGGCGTCGTAAAGCCTGCGCTCGATCTGCTCCTGAGCACGGTCGCGCGTTTCTTGACCGCGGTCGCGCTTCTCCTGCTCGCGATCACGCTTTTCCGCTTCCGGCTCGCTTTTCTCCGCCTGGTCCTCGAAACTGGACACCTCCGTATCAGGAGGATTCGGAGCCGGGGTGGATAACCCCGCAGGTGGCGCCGGCGCTACTGATTCCTGCAATGGCGCAAGCCTAACGCCGACCGTCGGGCGCGGCTTCAGCCCCGCCCGCCCTTCCAGCGCCGTGGCTGGAATCGCGGTTGCCACACTGACTGCCCATATCAAAATATTTCTGCAAGCTCTATTCATCTTTCCCTCCCGGGTGTCGGTGTCATTTGGGATTGCACCCCCTCTTGAAGCACCGGTCATTCCCGCGAAAGCGGGAATCCACTCCGTAGATTGCGCATTTCAGAAGGTTTGCGGAGTGGATTCCCGCTTTCGCGGGAATGACTGCGGCCTGCGACGCCCGTGTGTCGCAAATGCCACCAGTACCCCCTCCCGATCTAAGAACTTTTCCGCGACAGATCTTCAATCGCTTTCTTTTCCCTCTCGTGCACTTGCGAATCGACTACCCGGACCTTAAAGAGAATTCCCTGAGCTTCAACGCGGCGGCGGAGATCCTCAAATTCCGGCGACGATAGTCTAGAAGGGCTGTGGGCGATCTCGATCAGCGTGCGCTCGAGTTCGTCGAGCATGTTCGCCACGCCCGTCTCGCCGGAGCGCTCCGCCGTGAGGCGGTAGAGGCGGTTGGCGGGCACGAGGTCCTCAGCGCGCTGCCGCTCGGCGGAGATGTCCACCGTTCGCTCTGGTTTGGTGTTGACCAGTTCCACCAGCACCATCTGCGAGCGCTCGAGATGGTCGCCCACGGCCACTAACAGGATGCGCTCCCGCGACTGGGCGGAGACCGGCTGGACCTGAGCCTCACGCTGGGGCTGGGGTCGGCCCGGCCAGAAGCGTCCGGCCAGAAATGCCCCCACCACCAGAACTGCGACCGCCACCACCGCCCCCACGGGCGCCCAAAGCCGTCGAGCCCCGGACCCGGCAAAGAAGCGCTGCCAGAGCGATTCCCCAGCTTCGAGGCGCGGAACAAGACGCCGCCAGACCTCATCCTCGAAGTCTTCGCTGCGCGCGGGCGCCTCGACCACATCCGCGGCGGCCAGAACCGCTTGCAGAATTCGGTAGCGGGTGCGGCAGGGCTCGCAGACCGCCATATGTTCCGTTACCGCGGCACGCGGCGGTCCTCCCGCCTCGGCATAGTGGTAGAGGAGCAATTCTTCTTCACTGGGATGTTTCACTTTCCTCACATCTTTCATGGGAACGACCTTTGCTTCTGGGGCTTCCTAATGGCCACGCGCTGGTGGGGCCTTGCCGCTCTGCGCCACGACCAGCGGCTCCAACTCCTTCCGCAGCTTCTGCACGGCCCGGTTGATACTGTTTTTGGCGGCACTCCCCTTGAGACCCAACACGCTTCCGATTTCTTCAATCGACATCCCTTCGTAGTGGCGCAGGACAAACGCTGTCCGCACTTGGGGGCTCAAGCTGGCGAGCACGCTCTCCACCTTATGCTTCAATTCGCTACTCAAGAGGAGCCGATCAGGCGCAGGTTCGGGCGCGGGCAGTTGAAAGAGTGGGCGTGCGCCGCCTTCGGGCTCCGGCATCTGTTGCTCCACCCGCTCGTACCGGCCCAGCTTGCGCGTCAGGTCCAGGGATGCGTTCACGGCGATGCGGAAAATCCAGGTGCCGAAGCTGGCGCGCGATTCAAATTGCTTCAGCCGCCGGTAAGCACGCAGGAAGGTTTCCTGCACCACATCCTCGGCATCGCGCTCGTTCCGCGTCATACGATACGCCAGGCGGAAGACCTTGCGGCTGTAGCGGTCGACGAGGACACGAAAAGCGTCTGTGTCCCCGGCGCATGCTCGCGCAACAGCCGCTGCGTCACTTTCGTCCATTCGCACCTTTAGACTGGGATTTTCGTCCACGGTTAGGCCCGCAAGCAGAAAAATGTGTCGGAGGGAGTCGGGAAGTCGAGAGTCAAGAGTCGAGAGTTAAAAGTCGAAGAGTGACAGTTCTCTACGAACCCGACCTTCGCATCTCCTCGACTCTTGACCTCTCGACTCTCGACTTCTCGACTCCTCGACTCGCTCGACTGTGTTCGTGCTTGCATCTTTTGGCGCGGTTGGGTACTCTCAGGGGCGACTTTTATCGCGTGGAGGCGCAACCGAATCCCATGAAAACTCGATTTCGAATCTATAGTCTAATGGCCGCAGCACTTGCAGCGACTACAATTTTGCTCTTCGCCGACAATCTCATTGGCGCGAAGAAACCAAAAGAGACCCCGCCTGCCGAGGCCGCGGCGCCCACTGTTCCGAAGCCGGACATCCCGGACCTCGAGTTCATCACGCGCTTGCGGGAGGAGGAATTCGGCCACGGCGAGGTGATGGACATTATGAGCCACCTCACTGACGACATCGGCCCTCGCCTGACGGGTTCGCCCAACATGAAGAAGGCGAACGAGTGGACGCGCGACCAGTTCACCAAGTGGGGTCTCGTCAATGCACACTTGGAGGCCTGGGGCACTTTCGGTCGAGGTTGGGCGTACCAACTTTGCGAAGTTCGCATGCTCTCGCCCGACATCATGCAATTCCTGGCGCTTCCAGAGGCCTAGACACCGGGGACGAATGGCCCGATCCGGGGCGAGGTGACGCAACTGGTGGCCTCAACGTCCGCAGACCTCGAGAAGTACAAGGGCAAACTGGCGGGCAAGATCGTGCTGATCGGCGACGCGCGCGTCCCCGACCCCAGCGATAAGCCGCTTTTCCGACGCGACGACGACGCTGACCTGACGAAGACCGCGGAATACCAGATTCCCGCCGGCGGCCCTGGCGGTCCCGGCGGTCCCGGCGGCCCCGGCGGCCCCCCCAATCGGCAGCAGTTCGCGCAGCGCTTCCAGTTTCAGCGGGATTTGGAAAAGTTCCTCACCGATGAGCACGTGGCGGCCGTGCTGGATATCACCCGGCTGCCCGGCGAGGACGGCACCATCTTCGTTCAGTCCGGCGGAAGCTACGAAAAGGGCAAGACCATCGCTTTTCCGCGCATCACGCTCTCGGTGGAGCACTACGGCCGCATGGCGCGCCTGCTGGCCAAGAAAGTGCCGGTAGAAGTGGAAGTGAACGTGGAAGCGCAGTTCTACGACGATGACGACAAGGCCTACGACACCGTTGCCGAAATCCCCGGCGCCGATCCCAAGCTCAAAGACCAACTGGTGATGCTCGGCGGGCACATGGATTCGTGGCACGCCGGCGAAGGCGCCACCGATAACGGCGCGGGGGTAGTGGTGGCGATGGAGGCCGTGCGTCTGCTGAAGAAGCTCGGCGTCCAGCCGCGGCGGACCATTCGCGTGGCGCTGTGGTCGGGTGAAGAAGAGGGACTGCTGGGCTCGCGCGGATACGTGAAGAACCACTTCGGAGGGCGGCCGGAACCCCCCACTCCGAGGGACCAGAACGTGCCGGCGTTCATGCGCCCGCCCGCTGGCCCCTTGCAGTTGAAGCCGGAACAGAAGCTGGTCTCGACGTACTTCAACCTGGACAACGGCACCGGCAAGGTTCGCGGCGTGTTCCTGCAGGGTAATGCGCTGGTCGCGCCCATCTTTCAGAAATGGATAGAACCGTTCCGCGATCTTGGCATGACCACGCTGACCATGCGCAACACCGGAAGCACGGACCACATCTCGTTCGACGCCGTGGGCATCCCGGGATTCCAGTTCATCCAGGACCCGATGGATTACGGCACTATTACCCATCACTCGAACCTGGACGTCTACGAGCACATCCGCGCCGAGGATCTGAAGCAGGCTGCGGTGATTATGGCCTGCTTCGTTTACAATGCCGCCATGCGCGACGAGATGATACCGCGAAAACCGATTCGGCCCGAAGAATTCCAGCCGCCGCAACCGGAAAGCGGAGCGGAGAAGAAAGCTGAGCCGGCGCTTCCGCCCGCCAATCCTGTGAACCCGGCAACGCCGCTGCCGAGCGCCGGGCAGCAGCCTCCGAAGCCATAAAACAGAAGCTGGAAGTTAGATGGGAGAAGTTAGAAGTTACAAGTTAGAATGTCTCGCCGTCTCGCGGTCGCGGGTGGCGCCGACATTGCCTTTCATGTCGGCGCCACCTGGCCCGCTCAAGGGCCTCCCCGGTGTCCAGGGCGCAGTCCCGCGTACGCGGGATCAATCGGCGCATACATACAAACCAATGTATGCGGCACCCGCGATTGCTAACCGCTAATTTGTAATTGGGCGCGCGCTACAGGTTGCGTAGGAATTCCTCTGGGGATAGGCCAGCCTGTTTGATGATGGCTCGAAGTGTACCTTTCGGAACCGTCTTGGAAAAGTGGATGGGGATCGTCAACGCACGCCGGTCTGCTTCTCGGAACATCGTGAGGTGACTGCCCTTCTGTCGCCAGCGGGAAAAACCCGCTTTTCCCAAGGCGCGCACAACTTCCCGTGCGCGCAAAGCGGGAAGTTCCTTAGACATACGTCGGCGTCACCTGAACGAGGGTTGTGAATACCGGCACGGTCTCGTTATCTTCGGGGATGGGTTCCTTATGGGCGGCAAGGTTTTCGAGATGAAGTTCGATCGCCTCTCGGGCATTCTGCGTGGCCTCTTCTAGGGTGCTTCCGTAAGAAACGCAACCCGGAAGCGTCGCGACAAGGACCGTGTAACCCCCAGACTTTTCGGGTATCAGGCTGATTTGATAGGAAAGCAGTTTCTTCCGTTTGCGCATGCCTCTATTATGCCCCCGCCGAAAAGAATAGCAAGGGGCAACCATCGTGAATCAGTCCGTCGTAGCGGCGGTCGGCACTTCCCCGGCAGAATAGTCTCGCGAGACAAGTCCAGGCAAGCGGGACTCTCACGGCGCTATGCCTTGAGGCCGCGCTCGCTCCAGGAATGGGAGCAAGGGCGCAGGCGTCCAGAAAGCGCCGTGCGCGCCTACTTGACGGTGATGGATAGAAACCCGGAAGCGGTAGAAAAGGCGCTCATGAACAAGCCGCCGCATGTCTCATCGAACTTGCCGAAGAAATTCACCAGGAGTTAACACCGGCTTTCCCTTAAAGGGGTTGAGCGCCAGGAGATCGCCGTCTCCGGTGATAATGTGTGTCGCCCGGCCACTCACCGCGAGCTCAAGGAACTTGTTATCGCTGGGGTCGCGGCAGTCGCTGATTCGAACATCAATCTCGACCCATTGGGATGCTCCGGCAAGCACGGCGAGAAATTGCCTCGCTTCATCTTCGGTGACGTAGGGACGGAATTTGTCCCGGGTCAGCACTTCGTTAAGTTCTGCCACGACAGGTAAAGAGGGTAGGATTGTGCCGCGGTTCAAGGCATGGTCGAAGGCGCGCCGCGACGTCGATTCGTCGGAAAGGGCTGCGCTGATTAGGACGTTGGTGTCAAAGACGAAGCGCAAGCTACACTTCTTTCAAGGTTTTCCAGTATCTCCGGCGTGAGGCCACGCTCGCGGGCCTTTTTGCTGAGATCGGTCATCATTTGTTTTAAAGCTGCGGGTTCCGCCATGGCCACGTCCTTCAACCAAAGGCTGAGGAGCGCCCCCATCTTCCTCTGATCGGCAGCCGGCGCGGCCTTGTAGGCTCTTGCCGCTTCGCGGTCTACAGGAATTGTGATCGTCTCCGTCGCCATGCCTTTCACCTCCACCTGATTGTACCGGAGTAACCCGCCATCCACAACGGGAAGGGCAAACTGCCAGATCGCAGGGCTGCGCCATCCGCGAATACGTGTGTCGGGGTGACAGCGATCCGGTCCAAGCTGGGCTTGTCGCAAGCGGAATTCTCAACGTGCTACGCCGTTAGCGCGCGCTCCCTCCAGGAATGGGAGCAAGGGCGCAGGGGTCCACAAAGCGCGGTGCGCGCCTACTTGACGGTGATTGATAGAAACCCGGAAGCAGTGGAAAAAGCCCTCATGAACAAGTGGTGAGATGCGAGGAGCATCAGGCATGAGAAAAGCCCACGGTTAGGACGGCGCTGGCCGTGCCGCTTGACCGTAGGCGCACATTCGTTTATATTCGTAATGAATACAAATGACGGAGCACGATCATGGCTAAAACACTTACCATGCGGCTGGACGATGAAACCTACGAAACGTTTGTCCGAGCCGCCCAAGCCGAACGGCGGTCGCTTGCCAACCTGGTTGAAACGGCGGCGCTGCGGCAAATCCAGGAGAGCCGCTTCGTGGATGACGCGGAGATGGCGGAAATCCTCTCACGGTCTGGGCTCGTGAAGCGTCTCAAAGCGGGTTCTCGGGATGCCCAAAGGCGAAGAGGCAGGTTCGTTCCAGCCGTATAGGATATTCGAGACGCGGGGCTTCCTTACCGATCTCGCCGGCTTGGGAGTCGTCTCACAGAGGCGGCTCGAAGCCAAGCTTCGTGATTATGTTTACCCGATTCTTCGCCAAACCCCCTATTCCGGTTCGAATATCAAGAGACTGAAAAATTGGGACCCGCCGACTTGGCGCTACCGAGTGGGCGACTGGCGCTTCTTTTACGAGATCGATGAGAAACAGCGCATCGTTTTCATGACCGCCGCCGATCATCGCAAAGAGGCCTATCGCTAAGCACTCACCGAGGGTGGCGCCCCGATGCGGGGCGCCACCCGCGCCCCACTGTCCTGCCTGCTGCTGCGCCCCTATGGAATTTCCGCTCGAACCATGGTATAACTGTTATACCTTATGCGATTCCACTTCGACGCGCGAAAAAGCCGGCGGTTGAGAGCGAATCCCCATCGTGGAATCGGCTTTGAGGAGGCACAGGAAATCTTTTCGCACCCTTATTACCTCGACCAGCGCTCGGATGTTCCGGAACAGTACCGAGCCATCGGCTAGGTGGAAGATCGCCTCTACAGCGTCATCTTCGAGGTAAGGGGAGACCGGGAAGGCGAGTATTACCGTCTTGTGACCTTGTGGAAAGCGACCCAAGCGGAGCAACAGCTTTATGAAGCAAACCAGTAAAACCCTTAAGCTTACCTCCGCCGAGGAGATTGCCCGGCGCGCCGATCACGGTGAGGATGTTTCGCGTTTTTTCACCAATTCGGGACGGATGATGGAACCCATCCGCAGGGTGAACGTGGACTTTGCCCCTTCCATGCTGAAAGAGCTGGATGGCACCGCGCAAGAGTTGAACATCAGCCGGCAGGCAGTGATCAAGACCCTCATTCGGCAAGCGCTCGATCAGCGATACCTGGCAAGAAGTACTCGCCCCAGGTCGAGGCGGGTAAGCTGAAAAGCTGTGTGGCACAGGCACTCCTGCCTGTGTCCAGGGCTGATGCATTCCATGCATAGTGGCACAGGCAAGAGTGCCTGTGCT
The DNA here is from genome assembly GCA_050008675.1 of Terriglobia bacterium. Taxonomy (GTDB): domain Bacteria; phylum Acidobacteriota; class Terriglobia; order UBA7540; family UBA7540; genus CAVROP01. Next base: position 78,516 of record JBEKME010000014.1, on the reverse strand, counting down.
ACTGAAGCCAGAACAGGCCACGGATAGGACGCGGTGACAGCGATGTTGCCCGTGTTCGTGGGGCGCATACATAAAAGGCAATGGATGCGCCACCGGCGAATTCCGGTTCATAGGCACGTTGAGGAAAGGTAGAATACTATCGTTGGGGGAAACGTTTGCGTTGCGTAAGGAAAGGATGTGTATGACAACCGATGATAACAATCCACAGATTGTTTTAGACCAAGGCTTTTTGGATAGGTGGCTTGAAGAATACCCAGAGCGCCCGAACTGGCAGGACGAGGCTGAAGTTCGGGCGGAGGTGACACGACTCTTCAAGCAGGTTAAGCCGCTACTGGAAAAGCAGCAAGGCCGGGGTCTCACTGCAGGGGAGTTGAGGGCGGTTGTCCGAAAGCGCATGCAAGATCGCAGGGAGACCGATGTGCGGATTTGCCTGCAAGGGTGGATACGCGAGTTGAGAGAATTAGATTGCGGGCAGTACAGCGCGGCACAGTTGCAAAAGAAAATCAAAAGGCAAAAAGCAAAGGGAAAAGCCCTACGCCCAAAACTCCTTGCTAAGAAAAAAGAGATTACTGGTTTGCAATGCAGAGTAATCCCGCGTCCAGCGGGACTACTCTGATGCCCACCTGCATTTAGAGGGAGAACGCGGCAAGCCCCACCGACACAGTGGTCGCAGGATAGGCGAACGATGTCCGGCAGAGCTGGAGCCCTTTAAGGACGGACGGTTCACGCAACCATGTCACATTCTTATCTGTGAACACGTCCTTGACCTGGCCGCGAACCTCGTCGAAGAACCGCCGCGGGTGCACTCTGCGACCAACCACAGACACAAGGTACACGAGCCCGATAGCTCCTGCGCTCGGGCATACTTCCTTTGCTCGCAAGATCTGGTCTCGCAGCTCCGTCAAGGATGCCTTGCGGTCGCTCTCTGATTCAGTGCGGTAGAGGACTTTTGCCTCGACGATGAAGGGCACGTCGTACTTGTCATTGCTCGGCGTGTATGCAACGATGTCAGGAATCCTTAGATTGTGCACGGGATCTAGCGCGTCTCCAAACGGAGTCTCTTTGAGAGCCTCTCGATATTTCTGTTCACCATACACAACGAACGTATCAATGCTGCTGTGTCGCCAGAGCGCGGCGATCGACTCTGCGTTGAACCACTCCTCGCGTTTTGGACCCACTACGACATCAGCAACGTGCTGGGCATTCAATTCCAGCCATTCGGCTATGTATCGTACGGCGTCAGCCTCGTATGCCATAGGGGTTCCCCTCAATTAAACCGGAATTTCGGTAGTGTCCTAATTTCATTTTGCTAAATCTTCTTGAAAACGGCTCTCAACCTTGTTACGTGTTAAGGCAGCAGGAACCACCTTCTGCTGCAACTCAACGTGTCTGCGGGATAAGAGATAGGGCGATTCAAAAAGTGCACCCCCGTTCCCGCATATATCGCCTTAAGTCACCGCTGTTAGGATTGCCCGGCATCGGAACTCCCAAAATGCGTCCGACCGGGGGGGAGGGCACCGATTATGTCGCCTACCTCAGGTGTCGCTACTTCCACGGGGCCAGCGGGGATTCATGAGGCGTAGGCCACCAATTGGCCGGAGGCAGCTTGACCCCCGGCGTATATTGCCGAGGGTGGACTCCGCCCACACCAGCCCCAAACTCAGGCAGTGGCTCCGCTGGGTATCCGAGAGCGGCAGCACACCGATGTTTGTCTGCATGGTTGCCGACGCTGCTCTCATTGCTCGCTCGCCCGATTACGAACTGCTGCGGCCAGTGCTGATCGCGTTGAAGCGGCGGTACGCCTAGCGTTCAGAGCATAAAGGGAGACCGGTCACCCGGGCGGCGTGCTTGGCGACCCGAGCGACATCATAAGCATCGTGTGGGTCATCACACCGCGCACCCGAGTTGCGTATATCTCGACAGACACAATCCAACTCAGCGGGCGTAGGCTCGTCAGCCAGTCTCTCCCGTTCCTCCTGCTGCCTTTGCATCTCCGCCGCCCTGTCGGCTTCTGCCTTCGCTACGGCTACGAGCCGCTCCTGGGCACTCCCCACGAGATTGCTCGTGGGAAACTTGGCAACTACTGCCTCGAACCAAGTCTTGGCGTCGCCCATGTCACCAGAAGACTGCAAGTCAACCCCTCGTTGATAGTAATAATCCGGGGTCTCCAAGAATGAAGGCAAGCCAAGAGCGAGGAAATGTTCCCAGCCGTTCGGCGTGGGTTTCATGCCGAACAATACATGAAATGTGTGCGCTTCGGCATCTGCCTCGTGTTTTTCAAAAAGAAGGCCGTCGAAACCAAGGCTCGCCAGCTTTGTGGCAATTGTGGCGTCGTGGTAGATGGCACCGGCGATTTCTTCAGGTTTGCCGCTGGATACGACGAAACATGCAGAATTCTTGGTTTGAAGTGTACCGCCCGAACATACGCCCCATTTCCCATCCAAATGATTCTCATCCGAAAGGTGGTCATAGTATGGCTGAAGGAGCGGCTGTACATATCTGTTGAAGGTGCCTTCAAAGCTTGTTGGGCTTGCGCTCCAAACCGTCGTTCCGTTCGCTGAAATCACAGAAGTCCCATAATCCACGTATGCCATTCCCAAGGAAAACTTTTCGGCTCTACTAAAATGCGGTTCGATGGCGAACGCTCCGGTCTTGTCGATATATCCCCACCGGCCGTCCTTCATGACGGGAGCCAAACCCTCCGAGAAGGCTAAACAATTTTCGTATTCCGGTTTCAGGACAAGCTTGGCGCTGCCATCCACATACCCACACTTGTTGCCAACTAGTACCCGTGCAAACCCGTCCGCAAACGGCCGAGCGTTCGTGAACTGCGGGGCAGCCACAAAGTTTCCGGCCCTATTTATATAACCCCACTTTTCGCCGACCCTGACCGGGGCGAGCCCATTGCTTGAGAATTCCCAAGCCCAATCGAATTGTGGCGGGATAACGAAGTGGCCGTCCCTCCCGATGTAACCCGATTTGCCTCCCTTTTCCGCAACGGCCAGGCCGGTGTGAAAGTCACCAACGGATTCAAACTGCCGCTCGATTACATATTTGCCGGTCTTGTCAATAAACCCCCATTTTCCAGCAACTTTAACCCCGGCAAGCCCCTCACTAAAGTCGCCACTACGCTCGAATTGCTGCGGGGCAATGACCGTTCTACCAGTTCGGTCGATGAATCCGGTCTTTCCTCCAAGGTTCACCTGAGCGAGTCCCTCTGAGAATGCCCATCCGTAATCGAATTCGGGCTTGATGACATACTTTCCGGTTGTGTCAATGTAGCCCCACTTCTGGCCCGAGTAAACAAGAGCGACACCCTCGGCAAAGGATCCTGCTTCGTCAAATTGTGGTTTGATGACGTACTTTCCGGTCTTATCAATGTAGCCGCATTTGAAGTTCTCAAGAACAGGGAACGGCCTGGAGCGGCCAGGGAGAAACCGAAGCGCCCCCTGCTGCGAAAGGTACCAGACCCCGGCGACGACTAAAATGAGCGCAGCCCCCGCAACGGCGACGAACTTCATCTTGCCAGGTGCCTCCGAAATCATCCGGAATTGCGGTGCTCTGGCTATCACGAGCGGGCGGCTTGCCGCCGCTGCGGGCTTGCTCTCTTGCTCATGTGCAGGCGGGGGTTCATCGAGGCCACGACGACAGAGTTCGGCACGTATCATGCCCTTACCTTCTTCTGTGTACTCGGAAAGTCGACGAGCCGCTTCTAACAAACACGAACTACAAAAGCGCTCGCCACCTGGGTTCCTAGTACCACACCCTCCGCAGTAAATGATTTCCCTCCCAGTCTCGTCCTCACCTGCTCCGTGCTCGGCAACTCGGCGAGCCGCTGCCAATATTCCGCCGTCCGCCTTTGTCGGTTCCGGCGTTGCAGGCGGCGGGACTTGGGCGGAAGTGTCGGCCTTGACCAGCGGCTCGACATCACGACCGCAGTGCTTGCACACACGTGCCTTCTTCAGAATCTTCTCGGCACAATAAGGGCATTCCCGCTCGTCACGGAAGTCGGGGGCAAGGCGGGAGCCGTCGTGGGGAAGGGACTCAACCCCACCCGGAGCGCTACCTGCTCCCGGCTCGGAGAAAATGATCTTCATCTTCTGTATTATCTGCCGTGCGACTTCCTTGTTGTAATTCTCCGTGCGCTTCCTGATAAGAAAGCATTCCACTAGCGACGCCACAATCGGAACAAAGGTCCAACTGAACAACACATAAGCTATGCCCCAACCCCACTGGCGCAGGTAAAAGCGGTGAGCGCCGAACCCGCCCAGCAGCAACGCCAATACCAATGCTGTTGAGGGGCTTCTATTCTGCTTCGCATACTCCTGGTGAAAGAAGAGCTTTTGTTGCGGCGTTAAGTTCGCCCCAAGCTGTTCGTATGGTTCAGTCATGGTGTCTTCCCTTTGGAGGCAAGGTCATGATTGCGGCACAATAGTTCTTGAATATTCGCATGTCAATGGGCGACGATGGCCGGATGGCAAGGCTGGTTGGCGCATACAGCGGCTCGGCCAATGAAGGTTGTTGCGACTCGCCGGATGGTAATGCCGCCGTCTCATTCGAGGCAGATTAATGGACGCTGCTCAGAAGCCAAGCCACCACGGCGAGGAGCAATATGCCCAGCGTTAAAATCAACGAAATCCAGAGCAACGACATGAATAACTTTGCTGGCTTTTTGTCTCTGTCATGCTCTTTATTCGTAATTTGAATCAGCTTTTCAATCTCATCCATGGGCAACGATTCAGGCAACCGAAGCGTTACCTGCTCCCGGCTCGAACAAAATAATGTTCATTTACTGTATCGCAATGCAGAGTTGTTTCTTCAGACTCTGCGGCTGTTCGACGGTCCCTGAGTATACAAGCCTCGTGGTTGAAGAGCAATTCGCGCTACCAAACCAAAAAGGCGTGCGGCCGGTGAGCATTTCGTACACCACTACGCCCAGCGAATAAATGTCAGAGCGCGCATCGAGTTCATCGCTCCTCATGCCGGAAGCCTGCTCGAACGACATATACGCGGGCGTGCCGAGCACCATGCCGGTCTGCGTGTGGGTGGCGGACTCGCGCAGCTTGGCAATGCCGAAATCGACGAGTTTCACCACAACGGGCGGTAGGGGCGGGCCTTGTGCCCGCCCAAGGGCAACCACGAGGGTTGCCCCTACGTCGTCGGGATACGTCAGGAAAATGTTATCGGGTTTGAGGTCACGATGAATGATGCCCAGCTTGTGCGCGGCGTTCAGCCCCCGCGCCGTTTGCTGGAGAATTTCCGTAACCTCAGGCACGGGAAGCGCGCCCCGCCGCTGGAGGGCCTGGCGGAGAGATTCACCTTCCAGAAACTCCATGGCAATGTAGGGCGTGCCGTCATCGGCCTGGCCGGATTCGTAAATGGTGACGACGTTTGGGTGATGAATGCGCCCCGTGGAAGCCGCCTCGTTCTGAAAGCGCAGAAGGAACTCGGGGTCATCCAGCAGCTTGCGGTTCAGGACTTTGAGCGCTACCAGACGGTTGCCGACCGCGATCTGCTCGGCGAGGAACACCGCACCCATGGCGCCCGCTCCCAGTTGGCGGATAAGCCGGAAACGGCGCGAAAGACTCGCAACGAGATGGGCGTCGATCTCAGTCACAGCGGCAAGTTCTCAGCCCGCTATTGTAGCGACGCTGATCGAGCTTCGCTACATGCATGTTCAAGAGGGTATCAACCTTCACGGAATCGGATGCGGTCGGATTCGACAATCCATAGCTGTCCTTCCGGCGACCGCTCCCGCAGCACCGGGATGAGGCGCCGCAGCATTGAGAGCAGCGTGATCTTGTCCTGAGCCTTGGATCGAACAACGATGATGCCCAAGTATTCTTGGGGCGGGTAAGCCCGAATATCCGCGAAACCCAAGTCTAGACTCAACAAAGCGCGCCCTTCCGCCCGGGCGCGGTTGGAAACGAACCCGTCATCGGCGCTAGCAAGCCCCTCGTCGTCCACAGAGTCAGCTTCGAAGCCCGCTTCGCGGAGAAGGATTGCGTATTCCGCCGGGAGATTTTGATCGATCTTGAATTTCACACGTTTATTTCCAGGGGCAAGTCCACCGTTCCCTCACGGGTCAGCTCGGCGGCGTAGGCAAGGGCGGCGTCGATATCCGCAGGGGTCAGGGCCGGATAACTCGCTCGAATTTCATCGCGTGCGACACCGACGGCGATGTTATCAATGATCACGGAAACCATGATCCGAGTTCCCCGGATACAGGCTTTGCCATGACAGACCGCCGGATTCACGCTGATGCGTTCCTTCCAATTCTGCATGAGGGGATTTTAACACGAGCGCCAGAAAATGCCACACTCGGATTGCTCCAGGATATCCGCAACGGCCGCCTCACTGAGGGTGATCTGAGGCGCTTTCACCGGGTCCGTACCCGCTCGCGGAGTGCCGTGATCAAGCCTTTCTTGCGAATCTCGGCAATCGACACCTCAATCTTGGGACCTCGGGCAGCGGCCAGCAGTTCCTGTTCCAGGTTGGCCATGCGGCGTTCTTTGTCCTGGCGAATCAACTCCCGGACATATTCGCTCGGCGTGCCCCAGTCTCCGGATGCAACCTGGCCTTCAACGTAGGCTTTGAGAACTTCGGGTAAAGAGATGTTTAGAGACGTCATTGGCATATCTTCATATTATGTCATTTCATGAAGGCGTTCAAGGGCCGTTTAGGCGGCTCCTGTGGTCGCCCGATGTTGGCAATGCCGCCGGGGAGGGCAGGCACGAGGCCTGCCCCTACGTCGTCGGGATACGTCAGGAAGATGTTATCGGGTTTGAGGTCACGATGAATGATGCCCAGCTTGTGCGCGGCGTTCAGGCCCCGCGCCGCTTGCTGGAGAATTTCCGCAACCTCAGGTAAGGGAAGCGCCCCCCGCCGCGAGAGGGCCTGGCGGAGAGATTCGCCTTCCAGAAACTCCATGGCGATGTAGGGCGTGCCGTCATCGGCTTGGCCGGATTCGTAAATGGTGACGACGTTCGCGTGGTGAATGCGCCCGGTGGAAGCCGCTTCATTCTGAAAGCGCAGCAGGAACTCGGGGTCATCGAGCAGCTTGCGGTTCAGGACTTTGAGCGCCACCGGACGGTTGCCAACCGCGATCTGCTCGGCGAGGAAGACCGTACCCATGCCGCCCGCGCCCAGGCGGCGGACAATGCGAAAACGGCGCGAGAGTTGACCGGCAAGCTGCGCTTCGGTTTCCGTGGCTTGAGCGGTGAGCTGAGCGCCGTCGCGCGTACAGAACTCAACATCAGCGGAGTAGGTCTGCTGGCAAGTGTGGCAGATCTTCATCAGCGCCAGTGAAAACCTCCCGTGGCCTGGATTCTAACCGAAGTATTGCCGCAAAGGGAATCGTCGCTTGATGGGCCGGCGATTTCGCAAAGTGGGGAACGGTGGCTGTGAAGTGGCTGGTTTGTGCGTGAATTGAAATTGACTCATTGATCCATTGAATCATTGATTCATTGAAAAAACGAGACAAGGGCCCTTCAATGAGTCAACGGATCAATGATTCAATGAGTCGATTGAGGAAGTCCTGAGCTACACTTGTGAACATATTGTCTCTTGACAGCGCCTCCTCGCTGTGATAGCCTACTCATGTGGAAAAGTCCAACCCGCGGGGAAGTCCGTTCCTCGTTAAGCTAACACCCCGCCCAGGAGGAGCTATGTCCTTACGCAAAATCACCCCAACTTATCCCTGTTGCCGACTGCCTACTGCCGACTGTGAAGAGCCGCAGGGCCGGAGAGCGGGCCCTGCGCTACCTCGGACCTTATCGAATTTGAGGTGAGGTTCGAGTTGGCGGGGCTCTTGGCCAGTACCGCAGTCTACGCCAAGATGTCGCCCCGGCTGGGAAAAAAGAAATCCCTAGTAACTTTAAAAAAACGATGAACGATGCGGGGATGTTATTGAAAACAAAGGATCGGGGTTGGAGAATCGGGAACGACACGGGAATGTTACTGAAAACAAAGGTAGTTACGCGTTAAAGACGGTAATGTTGCTGAAAGCAAAGGAGGTAGACGGTATGTCGTAGGTAGTCGGTAGGGAAAAAGCTCTTCCCCAAATACCACCTACCACGTACCACGTACGGGCAGGTTGGGTAGAGCCAAATTGCAGCTCACCAAAATGTCAATGCAGCGTGAACGAGATCGTGGATTTCCACCCACCGACGTGTATTCTGGCACTTGGGTTGCCTGTGGAATCGTGAGGCGCCACAGAGGTCCCCATAGCCTTTTACAGATAAAGGACTTATTCGGCAGAATCGCAGCCGACTCTTGGCCCTACTGTTGCTTTACCTAAACATGGACTGTCACGCATGTCACTTAGGCTTTGCTCTGGAAACCGGATGGTGGCCGAAGGCGCGCTTGCTTCAGGCTGCCGTTTTTTTGCCGGTTATCCCATTACCCCCGCCACGGAAATCTACGAAGTCATGATGCGGGAACTCGTTGCGCAGGGTGGCTTGGCACTCTCCGCGCCGGACGAGATATCCTCACTATGTTACTGCGTAGGAGCGAGCCTTCGGGGCCTCAAGGCCATGACAGCGACCTCCGGCCCCGGTTGGGCTTTAATGACCGAGACCGTCCAGTATGCGCTCATGACCGAAACGCCGGTGGTGATCGCACTGGTCCAGAGGCTTGGCCCGAGCACGGGAGGGGCAACCCAGGGAGCGCAGGGAGATATTTTCCTCGCTGAATTTTCAACTTCAGGGGGCTACACTATACCGGTTTTCGCCCCCAGCAACGCCGCCGAGTGCTACGAACTTGCTCAGCACGCATTCAATTGGTCTGAACGCCTGCGTTCGCCTGTCGTACTGCTTTCCGACAAGGAAGTGGGAATGACAACCGAGGTGGTGGACGAAGCCGCTCTGGCCAGGCTGGCAACTGTCGAGCGGACCCGGGTCGGCGCAAAAGCCCCCTTCGCTGCATATGACATCGAGAGACCTGAGGAAGTGCCGGCCTTTGCTCCGGTAGGTGGGGACGTCAAAGTCACGGTGACGGGGTCGGCTCACGATCGCCGTGGACGACTAAGGAAGGTTTCGCCCGAGGTCGTCGAAATGCTCGTTCACTTGCAGCGCAAGATAGAAGCCCACGCCACCGAAATGGCCTTGGTGCGCCCTGACCTGGACCCTGACGCTTCCTGTCTGCTGCTCAGTTATGGAATCACGGCACGCGCCGCTCGTGAGGCCGTCGGCTTGCTGCGCAAAGAGGGTTCTCCCATCTCCTTTTTGCAAATTCAAACCCTCTTCCCGGTGCCCGCTGAAGCGCTCAACCAGGCTTCGGCTGGGATACGCACCGTCTTTGTCGCCGAGGAAAACTTTGGCGGTCAGTACCGCACAGTTTTAGCCCCGTTGCTTCCGGGCAAACTGGTTTTGGGGATCAATAAGATCGGCAACATGATCACCCCGGGTGAGATTGTTCGCGCCATCAGGGGGGAGAGGGTCTGATGGGAAACCCCACCTATCTGGCGAGCGACGCAAAGCTTCCCTACTGTAGGGGATGCGGCCACGCGCTGGTGGTACGTCAACTGAGCCACGCGCTCGAAGGGCTCGGTCTGCAACCTCGTTCCGTGGTGCTCACCACCGACATCGGCTGCGTGGGTTTGGCGGACTCGCTCTTCCCTTATCTGCATACCGTCCACACGACTCACGGTCGTTCGACCGCAATGGCTACAGGCATGGCCTTGGCTGAGGTGATGCTCCCCACCAAGGGCCTGAAGCCCATCGTCATGATTGGCGATGGCGGAGCCATGATCGGCTTGTTGCATTTGGTTCATGCGGCCCAGTTAAATGTGGACGTCACGGTACTGGTTCATAACAACTTCCTGTTTGGGATGACGGGGGGCCAGCATTCGGCCTTTACACCTCTCAACTGGATTACGGCCACTACGCCGGAAGGAAACTGTATCCCGCCGCTCGATCTCCTCGCGCTTCTCCGAACCGCGCACGCCGGGTTTTTGGCCCGCCAGTTTGCCACGGATAGCAACCTCGATGCAGTGATTGCCGACGCGATCGATTTTCCGGGATTTTCGCTGGTCGAGATTCTGGAGGTTTGCACGGGCTATGGCACACTCAAGAACAAAGTGACGGGAAACGCGCTCCGCGAGGTCGTCAGCCGCCAGGGGTACTGGATCGGGCGGATGGAAACGGAGCAGGAGCGTCCCACCTTTAGCGCGCTTTACCGTCACGAGACGGAATCCCGTCCACTGCGTAAGGTCGCCCCGGAAGTCACTGAGCTGTCTGTCAAAGGCGACCTTGCCAATCCGCTCCACATCGTCGTTGCGGGCACGGCGGGCGAAAGAGTGCAATCATCGGCGGCTCTCCTATGCCGCGCCGCTTTGTCCGTGGGCCTATACAGCACACAGAAGAACGACAATCCGGTGACGCAGGGTTCCGGATTCTCGCTTTCCGAGATTTGCTTGAGCCCACAGCCCATTGAGTACACCGGGATGGAAAGTGTCGATGTGGTGATCGGAGTGAGTCAGGACGGATGGAATGAGCTCCAGGCTAACGGCACGTTGGCCCAATTGACGCCAAGGACACTTCTGCTCCTCGATGCCGAGCTTGAGATTTCCAATGTAACGGGCCGACTGCTCCGGCAGCCCTTCCGGCGTGAGGCGACGCCTAAGCGGGCCGCACTGGCTGCGGTTGCATTCTGGCTGGGCATGGAACCAGTCGTCCCCAGCGCGGCGTGGGACGCCGTGGTCGCCTCGCTTCCTATCGAGCGCCGCGAGGAGGTTGCAACCGCGTTGCGGGTTGGGAAGAACCTCGCAAGTCAAGGAGGTGTAGGCGTATCCTAGTGTATCGTCCAGCAAGCGGTGGTCAAGAAATGGCCCTTGCATTGGTCGCCGAACAACCCCCTCACCTCGGCTCTCTCCCCCAAGGGGGAGAGGGTGACAGGAGTCGAATCAACTCTCCCCTCTCCCCCTTGGGGGAGAGGGGCCGGGGGTGAGGGGGTGGCGGTTCGAAAACAAAATGGTCATTACGTGACAACGCCTAATTGGATGGACCGCGGCGCGCTGCAGGCCGGGCGTCATTTGCCGGCAAGATGCCGGCGCTACAGCTAAGTTTGAAAACAATCCCCTGTTCATTTCAGAACCGAATGGAGCAATGCTAATGATAAGAAGCAAGGTAACTATAGACGGCAACGAAGCAGCGGCCTACGTGGCCTTCCGGGTCAACGAGGTCATTGCCATCTACCCCATCACACCGTCCTCCCCCATGGGCGAGTGGGCGGACCAATGGTCGGCAGAAAGTAAACCAAACCTCTGGGGCACTATACCTCGCGTGGTCGAAATGCAGAGCGAGGGCGGAGCCTCCGGGGCTCTCCATGGGGCACTGCAAGCCGGGTCTCTCGCCACCACCTTTACGGCCTCGCAAGGCCTGCTTTTGATGATCCCCAATATGTTCAAAATCGCTGGGGAACTCACTCCCACAGTGTTCCACGTCTCGGCAAGGACCCTGGCAACGCACGCCCTCTCCATCTTTGGAGACCACAGCGACGTGATGGCGACCCGCCAGACGGGCTTCGCTCTTATCGCCTCAAACTCGGTGCAGGAAGTGATGGATTTTGCGCTGCTCGCGCAGGCCGCCACCCTGCGGACTCGCGTGCCCTTCCTGCATTTCTTCGACGGCTTTCGCACCTCGCACGAAGTCGGCAAGGTCGAGGAGTTAACCAACGAAGATATGCTTGCCATGATTGACCAAGAACTCGTCCAGGCGCATCGGAAACGCGCCCTGTCGCCGGATCACCCGGTCATCCGCGGCACCGCCCAGAACCCCGACGTTTTCTTCCAGGCGCGCGAGACCGTGAACCCGTTCTATCGAGCCTGCCCGGGTATCGTGCAGGAAGAGATGGATAAATTCGCTCGCCTCGTGGGGCGTTCCTATCACCTCTTCGATTACGTTGGCGCACCGGATGCCGAGCGGGTCGTCATCCTGATGGGATCGGGAGCTGAAGCCGCTCAGGAAGCCGTCGAACACCTCAACACATGCGGGGAGAAGGTGGGTGTCCTGAAAGTGCGGTTGTATCGTCCTTTCTCGATCGAGCACTTCGTCAACTCACTCCCCGCGACCGTGAAAACCCTCGCCACCCTGGACCGCACAAAAGAACCGGGCAGCCCCGGCGAACCACTCTACGTTGACGTCGCGACGGCAGTGAGCGAAGCAATCTCGACTGGCAAGACGCCCTTCAAAGCCTATCCGCGAATCATTGGCGGGCGCTATGGGCTCTCCTCGAAGGAGTTCACGCCGGCGATGGTCAAGGCCGTCTTCGACGAGATGCTCGAGGAGAAGCCTCGCAACCACTTCACCGTCGGCATCGAGGACGACGTCACCCACACCAGCCTGGAGTATGACCCGGCCTTTTCGACTGAAGATCCGAGCACCGTGCGCGCCATCTTCTATGGCCTCGGAGCGGATGGGACGGTGGGCGCCAATAAGAACTCGATTAAGATCATTGGCGAGGATACGGACAACAACGCCCAAGGTTACTTCGTGTATGACTCGAAGAAAGCCGGCTCCGTCACCATCTCTCACCTGCGCTTTGGTCCCAAGCCCATTCATTCCACTTACCTGATTTCCAAGGCCAACTTCGTGGCCTGCCACCAGTTCACGTTCCTCGAGCGGCTTGACATGTTAAAAGCCGCGCAACCTGGGGCCACGTTCTTGCTCAATAGCCCCTTTGGTCCGGAGGAAGTCTGGGACCACCTCCCCCGGACAACTCAAGACGAGATCATCAAGAAGAAACTCCGCTTCTTTGTGATCGACGGCGTCAAGGTGGCCCACGCCGCCGGTATGGGCGGCCGCATCAACACCGTGATGCAAACATGCTTCTTCGCCATCAGCGGCATTCTTCCCCGCGACGAGGCTATTCAGGCCATCAAGCACGCCATCGAGAAAACCTACGGAAAGCGCGGCGAAGCCATCGTACAGAAGAATTTCGCCGCCGTGGACCAGGCCGTCAGCCACCTGCACGAGGTCAAGGTTCCGGATCAAGTGTCCAGCGCTTTTGACTTGCGGCGTGCGGTGCCGGAAGAAGCTCCGGAGTTTGTGCAGAAAGTGCTTGCCAAGATCATCGCCGGCGAAGGCGACGACCTGCCGGTGAGCGCCATGCCGATCGATGGCACTTTCCCCAGTGCCACCGCCCAGTGGGAGAAACGGAACATCGCGCTCGAGATTCCGGTATGGGATGAAGAGATCTGTATCCAGTGCGGCAAGTGCATCCTGGTCTGCCCCCATGCCGTGGTTCGCGCCAAGATTTACGATCCCGGGCTTCTGAAAGACGCACCCCCGACTTTCAAGTCCTCTGCGGCGCGCTGGAAGGAATTCAAGGAATTGAAGTACACCCTCCAGGTGGCGCCGGAAGATTGCACCGGCTGCACCCTGTGCGTTCAAGTCTGCCCGGTGAAGAGCAAGAGCGAGGCCAAGCACAAGGCCATCAACATGGCGTCTCAACCCCCGCTGCGCGAAGCCGAGCGCGACAACTGGAACTTCTTCCTCCGCCTGCCGGAAGTTGACCGGCGCACCCTCAGCCTGGGGCAGGTCAAGGACGTGCAGTTGCTGCAACCGCTGTTTGAATTCTCCGGAGCCTGCGCGGGATGTGGCGAGACGCCCTACGTCAAGTTGATGAGCCAACTCTTCGGCGACCGCGCCCTCATCGCAAACGCCACCGGCTGCTCCTCCATTTACGGCGGCAACCTGCCCACTACCCCCTACGCACAGAACCCTGACGGACGTGGCCCGGCGTGGTCGAACTCCTTGTTTGAAGACAATGCCGAGTTCGGCCTGGGTATGAGACTGGCGCTCGACAAGCAAACCGAGTACGCGCGCGAGTTGCTGACTCGACTCTCCTCACACCTCGGAGAGGAGCTGGTCCATGCCATCCTGGGCGCCGACCAGACGACGGAGTCCGGCATCCGGGAGCAACGCGAGCGTGTGAAAGCACTCCAGGAGAAACTTGCCGGTTTGAAGACACCGGAAGCCCGCGACCTCTCCAGCCTTGCCGACGCCCTGGTCAAGAAGAGCGTCTGGATTGTGGGCGGGGACGGCTGGGCCTACGACATCGGCTACGGCGGCCTGGATCACGTCCTGGCTTCCGGCCGTAACGTGAACGTCTTGGTCCTCGACACCGAGGTCTACTCGAACACAGGCGGCCAGATGTCCAAGGCCACACCGCGTGGCGCCGTGGCGAAGTTCGCGGCGGGCGGAAAACCCCGGCCCAAGAAAGACCTGGGCATGATGGCCATGGCCTATGGCAACGTTTACGTCGCAGCAGTCGCTATGGGCTCGAGTGACATGCACACGCTCAAGGCCTTTCTCGAAGCGGAAGCCTATAATGGCCCGTCAATACTCATCGCTTACAGCCATTGCATCGCTCATGGCTACGACCTTATCCATGGCCTCGACCAGCAGAAGGCCGCCGTTCTGTCGGGTTACTGGCCACTCTACCGATACAATCCGGACTTGGCCAGGCTGGGGAAGAACCCCTTCCAGCTCGATTCCAAGCCCCCGGCATTGCCGCTTGAGAAATACATCTATAATGAGACGCGCTACACGATGTTGACACTCAGCGATCCCCAGGCTGCCAAGCTATTGCTGCAATTTGCTGAGGAAGACGTTCGGAACCGCTGGCGAGTTTACCAAAACATGGCCGCCATGCCGATGAATGGCGCGGCGAAGGAGACAAGATAATGATTGACCTTTCCACTACCTATCACGGGCTCAACTTGAAGAATCCCCTGGTCGTATCTGCATCCCCACTCTCCGAAGAGCTCAGGAATCTCCGGCGGATGGAGGATAGCGGCGCTGCGGCAATCGTGCTGCCCTCGCTCTTCGAGGAACAAATCAACATCGAAAGCTCCGAGCTCGACTTGTTTCTCCAGCAAGGCACGGAAAGCTTCGCCGAATCAATTACCTATTTCCCTGACATGACGGGATACAATCTTGGTCCGGATGGCTATTGTGAGCACGTCCGGCGCGCCAAGGCGGCGGTGGGAATCCCCATCATCGGCAGCCTCAACGGCTCGTCCATCGGCGGCTGGATCCAATATGCCAGGAAGATTCAGGATGCCGGCGCGGATGCCCTGGAGTTGAACATCTACTACATACCCACCAGCACCGAGCTGACGGGTGAGGAAGTCGAAAAGCTCTATTCCGACCTCGTCTCCACGGTGAAATCCAGCTTGCACATCCCGGTGGCCGTGAAGATCAGCGCCTACTTCAGCTCGCTCGCCCATATGGCCAAGCGCCTGGACCAGGCCGGCGCCGACGCTCTGGTTCTCTTCAACCGCTTTTACCAGCCGGACTTCGACCTGGAAAACCTCGAGGTGGTGCCCAACCTCCTCCTCAGCACCTCGCACGAACTGCTGCTGCGATTGAATTGGGTCGCCATCCTGTTTGGGCATATCAAGGCCGACCTCGCCATCACCGGCGGCGTGCATACCGCTGCGGATGTTCTGAAAGCGATGATGGCCGGCGCGCGCGTGGTGGCAATAACCTCTGCATTACTTCAGAACGGCATCGGCCACCTCGCCACCCTCCGCAAAGACATGCTCGCCTGGATGGAAGAACATGAGTACCAATCCATCCGTCAGATGCAGGGCAGCATGAGCCAACGCGCCGTGGCCGACCCCGCCGCCTTCCAGCGGGCCAACTACGTGCGCGTTCTCAGCTCCTATTCGATAAAACGAGTTCCCCTGTAACCTCCGCTGAAAAAGCCAAAACGCCACCTGCTGGGACATTGTGCGGAAAACAGCAGGTGGCGCTTTTGTTCTAATAGGGACACCCCAAGCCAAGGGGAGAGCGTGCCCCAAACCTACTTTGGTTTCGAACCGGTAGCGGGAGATTCCTGAATCGGTTGGCCTGAGGTACTCTTGGGTGGACTGCTGTTCTGCGGCTGCTTCGCGGGCGGAATCTCGGTGCCGGTTGGGTAAACGAGGATCTCGATGGCGCCCCAACCGGTTTCAGGACTCGTGCCACTCTTCTTCCCCATCCCCAGCGTCTTGAGCTGCCTATCATCGAAAGCGAAATTCTCGACGAGGTACTCGCGGACCACCAGGGCACGACCTTGTGTCAGCACTAAGTTCTTCTCGGTATCTCCTTCCATGCTGCTATAAGCGAGCACCACGGCAAGCCCAAAGTCGTTATCGGCCAGGAAGTCGCCAGCAGCGTCTAGAGACTTCTGGTTTTTCAGCTTGGCCGTGTCTACCTTAGCGAAGAGTTGCTTTGCCTCGATTGTGAACGTTTTCAGCGGCGAGCTTTGGGGCAAACGTGCGATTTCGTCTTTCGCCAGCTCGGCGGAATCTTCATAACCGCGGTTCTTGAAATACCCGCGCAGGAAGAAATTGTGCTTCATCCCCTCCATGTTCTCCTGGAAATCGGTGACCCCCACTTGCGCTTGGGCTACCGTATCACGGATGCCGTTCATCGTTTGGTCAAGATTGCCATAGAGTTTCTTGTCGTTGATCAGCGCCCCTACAGTCCCTTGACCTTGGTCGATCTTGGCGCTGATCGAGCTCAAATGCGCGGTCGTCTGCGTAACGTTTTTGATGGCTTCCTGGCTGCTATCCAGAATAGCGTCTGTCTTCTTGAGCAGGTCTGACATGGCGAGTGGAGCGTGGCTGGCGATGGTGTCTCCGGTCTGCACGTTGGCCGCCCCGGCAGATCCAAACGAGATCGCCATATACTCGTTGCCCAGCAGACCCTCGGTCTCAATTGACGCAACGGAGTCTTGCTTGATGATGTCGTGGGTCGAGCTGTCGAGGTCCATGACCACCGTAACTTTGCCGCTCGTCCTGTGAGGCAACTCGATACTACTCACTGTCCCGCGGTGAACACCGCCAACCCGCACCTCGGCGCCCTCATTCAAGCCCACCACGTCACCAAACTGCGCCTTTAATCGATACGTGGAGGTGAAGAGGTATTGCTTGTTACCAATGATGAAGATTCCTATTCCCAGAACCGCCAGTGTCGTAATTACGAAAGCTCCCAACCGTGCCGCTCTCGACATATGTTCTCCTAACAGGTTGATGGGTGTGTAGCGCTGACCCCGCAAGGCGGGGTCAGCACGTGCCGACCACGCAGGACGGGGTCGGCGCTCCAATGTATTTCATCAACCTCCTAAGCGTCCCGCCTCATAAAACCTGAAACAAACTCAACGTGACTCTTCTCTAGGTCGTCGAAGCTGCCTTCGACCACCACGTTTCCTTTGTGGAGCAGTGCCAGCCGGTCGGCGATAGTCTTTGCGCTTTGCAAATCGTGCGTGACCACGATGGATGCCATGTCGCGTTGCTTGTGCAACTTTAGAATCAGCTCATCAATCTCGCTGGCGGTAATGGGGTCCAGTCCTGCGGTGGGTTCATCGAGCAAGAGGATGTCGGGGTCGAGAGCCAGGGCGCGCGCCAGCCCTACTCGCTTCTGCATGCCGCCCGAAATATCGGAAGGCATCTTCTTGAGATCCCCTTCCATACCCACACCCTTCAGCAATTCCTTGACTCGATCCCGCCGCTCGGACTCCGGCATTTTTGTATTGTGCTTCAGTGGAAAGGCCACATTCTCTTCCACCGTTAGCGAGTCGTAGAGCGCTGCCTGCTGGAACAAAAAACCCATCTTCTTCCGGATTTCGTTGAGCTTGTCGAGATTGAGACCGGTAATCTCCTGCCCGTGGATGCTAACCGAGCCCGCGTCCGGTTTCTGCAGCCCGATGATGATCTTCAACAAAACGCTTTTGCCGGTACCACTGCGGCCGAGCACCGCCAGGGTTTCACCGCGGGCGACAGTCAGGTCAATCCCGTTCAAGACCACCTGGGCGCCGAAGGACTTGTGCAGACCTCGGAGGACCACGGGCGGTTCGCCATTCCTTTCCTCAAGGTTTTCTATCACGATGCGGTTACAGGCCCCTTTCAGTGCCCCGTTGCGAACTCTTAAGCGCAGCTCTTCATGGAAAAAACATGACGATCAGTTTCGCCAGGATAACGTCGGCCAGAATCACAAAGAGCGAAGATATGACCACCGAGCTCGTCGCAGTACGCCCCACGCCCTCGGTCCCTCCCCGCGTCCGCATTCCCTGAAAGCACGCGACCAGCCCGATGATCAGGCCGAACACAGCGGTCTTGAACGTTGGCGGCAGAAAATCGTTGAAGCCGAAATTTCTGAAGCCGTTATGGATGAACTGCTGGAAGGAGATCGGCTCAGCCAGGGCATCGGCTACCCAAGCCATTATCACACCGCAGAAATCGGCAGCGAGGGTTAGGAGTGGCAGCACCAGGATACAAGCCAGAATGCGTGTTACGGCCAGCAGCTTATAGGGATTTACCGCTGACGCCTCGATGGCATCGATCTGCTCTGTGACCTTCATCGATCCCAACTCAGCGCCGATACCAGCTCCCGCTCGGCCGGAGACGACCAAGCCCGTGATGACGGGACCGATCTCGTGGATAATCGAGAACACGACGGCGGCGGGAAGCAATGACTTGGCGCCGAATCGAACCAGGCTATCGCGGGTTTCAAAGGAGAGGACGGCGCCGATGGCGGCGCCGGCCAAAGCAACCAGTGGAAGCGATTTCGATCCTATCTCGTCGAGTTGCCGAACAAGCTCGCGGACCTCAAAGGGCGGTGTCACTGCCGCCCGCATGACTTGCCAAAAAAAAAGGCTGAGTTCACCGAACCATTCGAAAAACCCGTTGAGCAGAGCCTTGGCGGAACTCACAGTGGAGGACATGGGCACAATCTGCAGCCTCAGAAGCAAGCCCTATTTCGGGCCTTTTCCCCTGTCGGCAGCAACTTTCATCAATTCCCTATGGCGCTTATCTGGCCGCAAAGTACGAATCTTCACTTGAGGCTCGGCCGCGAATTGTCTGGATAGTGGCCGCAGCACACGGTTAATGAGTCGTGTCGCCTCGCCTCGTCGTCGGCTCCTTCGTTACGTGCTCCAGTCTGATGTAGGCCGCGGCGGCGCGTACGCGCACAGCCTCCTTCTTGTCGTCCAGCAGGGGGACCAAGTTCTGCCGGAATCCTGGGTAGGGATGCATCGCGACCACGTGAACGGCCGCAGCGCGCACTGACCACTCCTTGTCCGACAACGCTGATCCAACCGCATCAGTCAGGGCTGGATCATGCGTGTTTGCAATGAGCAGCAGAGAGGCGGCCCGGGCCGTAGAATCAGGAGCCGACAGGATGCCTTGTGCCGAAGATAATCCTAACCCGAGACCCGGCACGCCCGAGAAAACCGCTGCCCCGATGCCGGCGGTAATGAGAAGCCTGGTGGGAGTGTGCAACAAGCGCAAGGCGCTGCGTTTCTCTTTGCTGAGATAGGTAGAAGATGCCTTAGACTCTCTGCCAACCACTGCGAGAAGGAACTGCTCTCCATCCGGGTCGTGGAGCTGGTAAAGCGCCTTGGCCGCGGCGAAGTCGACTTCGGGAACGGGATCCTGCAGAGCTTTCTTCAAAAGGGGAATGGTTTGCTTGTCCCTGAAGTCACCCAGGGTGGAAACAACCGCAACCCGGACGGAAACGTCGTGGTCATCGAGCATCGGGGCGAGAGATTGAAGAGCGTTATCTTTCACCCCCACCAGACTCAGGGCCTGCGCCGCGCCCATTCGAACGTCCGGATTCCCGTCACGGGCGGCCTCGTCCAGCATGCTCCGGCACCTTTGGACGGTATCGGAGGGTTCAGTCTGCGCAAGCGCGAGCGTCGTGGTCAGCACCATCAGTATCCAGACCCGCATGGCGATTGACTCCTTACTTATTTGTTATCTCGCCTGTTATCTTCCTTGTCATATTGGCGACGGAGTTCGAGCCCGAAGTCAGGATGCGATCGATTTCCTGTAATTTCGATGGGAATCGATGATCCGCCGCCGTTTCTCTTGAAAAACGGGTCAACCAATTTGAGGAGAGTGGATTTCGCTCCGGTCACGGTTTGCGAGAGCTTCACGTCGAGAAATACATGCCCGTGAAAATCAAGTTGCTCGTTCTCAAGATTGTAGGAGCCGTTGAGCTCAATCGCCGCGCCGGGAACATTAAAGGCGAGGTTTGAGAATGTAATGGTCCCGCCTCGCATGACAAACCCGCCGCGAAGATTCGAAATTACATCCTGAATCTCGTCGTCTGTGGGATGACCCTGTCCCCTGCGGCTCAGAGAATCCAGCTTCTGCTGGGTGTCCGGATTGGTAAATCGCGCTCCGGCGATGTCAAACTGGCCGACGAGAATCAGACGGTCGATGATGTCTGCTCCTTCGCGCGGCGGCAAATCGATCTTCGCGCGCAGGCCGACAATGCCTTTCATGAACGGCTGCTTCCCCTTGACGGCGAGGCGCAAGAAGTCTTCGATGTCTGCACCAGTCGAAACGGCTTGAACGAGGATGTGCCGGCCCTTGACGCCTTTTATTCCCACCACATCGCCGCTCGAATGGATCGTGGAGTTCCCCAAACGCGCCTCAACCGAGGTGAGATGCGTATCTCCATTCGTCCCGTCAACGACGGCGACATAATGCGTCTTCAGAGGCACGGGGTTTCCGCCAATGTTGATCGCGAAATCCGGCGTGTCGGTATCACCTTCGACATCGAGATGTCCCAGAGTGCCGCCATACTTTCCGGTGGATGAAAGAATCCCAGACAAGCCGCGGAGCGTGCCGAGATCGGCGTTCGAAAAACGGAACGTCGCCGCGACTGGCGTGCGCCCCGGCTCTTCGGCCTGCCATGGCCCGAATTGGCCTTCGGAATCGATTTGTCCCTCCGGCTTGGCGTTGGTCAGGATAGCATGAAAGGTTGCGGGCCGGTCAAAACCGAACGAGCGCAGCACCAGGCTGTGTATCTGGAAATCCCGCGGATCCTTCGTAGGATCCCGTGGCAGCGTTTCCAGGAGCGCGTCGTCTGATATCACTTCATCTATCAAGACAGAGGGGGCAAACTTTTTCCCAGGCTCTTTGTTTTCGGGCCGCTCATCTTTGTCCGGCGGGGGAACGTGGATTTGCAGTCCTTGTAGATGAACGCTACTCAGGTGCATGGGCGATTGAAACAGCCCCACGATGCTGGCTGATATTGACAACTTATGGATCATCATCAGCGGTGCGACGTCGGTACGGCCTTTGTGACGAAGAACGACTCTCTCAACGGACGCATAGACATACGGCAAGGCGATGACCTGCAGGCCCTTGATTTCAACATCGCTGTCGAACCGTTCGCGCAGGATCGTAATCATATTGCGCCTGATATAGCGGGAGAGCGCAATCGGCAGCACCACAACGGTAATTGTGGCCAGTATCGCCAGCAAACTGATAACGATGATGCTTACACGCGCTAGTTTCGGCATCCTGAGTCTAACGAAGAGGCTCGGCGCGCGCCGTGTGCGTGCCGGGAAGCAGGCTGGGCGCCCAGTACTCTCCGGCTCTAGCCGCAGTCAACGGACGCGAGATGCCTCTGCCGACGTCGATGACCGTTACCGTGGCGCCAGCCATGGCGCCGCCGGCTCGGTCCATAATGCCCCCGAAAATACGGCCGTAATTGATAGGCAATCACGCTCAACCCCAGCCGCACCCTCGTTCGATCCCGCGAGGCGGGGTGGCATCCCGCCAGGCGGGACGCGTCATCTTCCCGCCAGGGCGCGTCTTCGACACCGCCTGCTTGCCTTCTCTGATCCGCTCGACCCCGAGAACGATTCCGACAGAATTCTCACCTGTCCCTTGACATGGCGCACCTATCGCGTATTTTCAATAGCTTAGCCGCCCAACGCTTTTTGCCCATCTGTCATCCTCGCCGCTTGAGGGGGTTACAAAATGATAACAAGCCCCTTGCGTTTTCAAGCACTTGCGAACCCCAGCAAGGATTTCGGTCGAATCGTTCTCGGCGTTGGCCAGGCGTCTGCTATCACTTAAGGGAATCCGTCCGGGCTGGGTCATGATCAGTCAAGTAACAGGCGTTAAATCCTCTTGTGATGAAAGTATCATCAGAGAACTTGAGAGTAACTGTGTAGTTGAACGACCATTTATTCCTTCTTTGCGGGTGGAGAGTCAGCGAAACGCTGCCGTTCGCGACATCTCCTTTCATTGGGCTGCCCTCGACCTGTAACGTGACGGTATGGGTAGAATTCTTGTTCCAACGGCCTTCATTGCCTTCGGACTTGGCGATTTCATGCCCGTCACTGTTCTTGACGTAAACATCCAGTTTGGTTTGTTGATCCTTATTGTCTGTGGTCGTGTCAAACTTCGCTTCCGCGGAAGTGAGGATTGGCTCCTGGGCTGGCGCTGCCTCCTGGGCGAACGCGGCTGACGTGAACAGTGCCAAAACGACTAGCGCGATGGAGCAGATTATTGTCTTCATTTGCTTTTGTCCTTTCAGTTTACCCGGAATTTCCGGATTGACTTCCCGGTCGATCAATAACATACACCTTCGTTAATTTGCGCGTCAGTTCAGTATCGCTCACAGGTTTGGTCAAAACTGCTCATCTCAGCTTGTAAAGGGAAACTACATTTCAGACACTTCTTCTCGCCCCAGATGTTCAGGTCATAGCTGCCCCTCTGCCCAACGAGGTAATGAGGGTGGTGATGGACGGTCGCAGGCAATTCAAACCGCACCAGCATCTTTTGGCGCCAAGGAAAGTCCAGCTTGCGGCGCAGAAGTTCTAGCTCCTGCTATTGTAAGCTCTTCATTCTGACTCCTGAATCCTGAATCCTGACTCCTGCTTTTTTAAGTGAACCCTTGAAGAAAGGCCACGATGAGCCCCCCCATTCAGATCAGTGTTGCTCAGGGGCTGAGCCCTGCTGACTCGCTGGGGCGGTAGTCTGCTGTGTAGCTGGACTCTTGTTGGGACCCGTCGTCGGCAATCTCTCGTTGACGTAGTCCATCAGGCTCTTCTTGAGGTTCTGAATGGCAGGCGACTGTAGAAGGTTGTTCGGGAGATCGTGAAAGCGTTTCTCAATCTCGGCCCTCAGGTTATTATTGAACGTCTGCAACTGTCTGCTGAGCAGGTCCTGGGTGGAGCTGCTGGTAGCGTTCAATCGATCCAAAGCCGCATTCAGCTTCACGAGCTCATCTTGGTTGAGTTTCGCATGCAAAGCTGTGTAGTCGTTTGCGGTGTAGATGGGGCCGGTACAACTGACCATCTCATAGGTCCAGTTTTCGGTGTTGTCTATCGGAGAATGCGTAAGTTGACCTTCGCAGACGTATCCGCCTCGCCCCACTTTGATGGACTGGTTAGGTCCGGCGATAGGCCTGATGTCTTGTGCTCGTCCGGTGCCGGCGGCTACGAATGACATCAGTACCAAAGACGCGGACAGTACCACGAAAGAGGCCAACTCCCTGATATTGCTCATTGCCATCACTCCTTTCGTCCACACAGGTGAATCTTGACCAGACCTAATCAGGCGGTTTCTCCCCCGAAGATTTTCACGCCCGCCCGTTGCGCTGCTTTCCGCAATTTCGCGTCGAGGGTGGCGAACGGAACGCCGTGGCGGATCGAGAGTTCCAAATACGCGGCATCGTATGCCGATAGACCATAATCGCGCGCCAGCGGCAGAACATTGCTGACGCTCTCGCTCGCCCTCTGACCATCCTGAACAATTGAAAGTCCCTCGAGTAAAGCAACGAAGCGCAGAATTTCCGGCTGCTTCAAGCGCTTGCGGCGCTCGCCTGCCAGCATGGCGTTAGCAATTTCAAGGCCCCATACAGCCGGAACGACTATGGCCTGCCCCTTCAGGGCAACCAGGACTCGATCAGCATACTCGCTAGCTTCATCCGGGAAGCACCAGGCGAGCGCCACCGACGCATGGACAACCACGCCGCTCAAAATCGCCGTCCTTCATTTACGATTTCGCGCACGCTCATTGTGTCGGGCTTCACGCGCTTGCGCAATGCCCGCATGCCCTCGACAATCTCCTCGTGCGTCAGCTTTAGACCCGCCTCTCCGATAGGCACCAGCATCGCCGCCGCAACGCCGTGTCTTGTAATCGTGATCCTTTCGCCTCTCGCCACCCGATCGAGCAGAGCCGACAGATGCGTCTTCGCGTCAAATGCGCCTACAATTTCCATGTGGCATCACCAAACCAGTTTCAACTAGTTTATTCTAACCTGAAGTGGCCTTTTCCTCAAGATTTCTGTCCGTCCGGTAGTGTGCCAACTAGAATGTAGGGCCGCCTCTCTCCCGCCATGGCGAGACGGCCCAGGCCGGGGCAAGCCCCAGCCCTCGAGTTTCTACATTCTCCCCTCTCCCCCTTGGGGGAGAGGGGCCGGGGGGTGAGGGGGTTAATGCCCTGAAACCACAAGCAACGCAAAGCTGTCCCCAGGTTTCTCGAGAAGGTGCTGGACGTCGCGTGTTCGTTGTCCAATGCTTTCAGCGGCGCGATGTGAACTGCAAACGGACGGGCGCAGGCCCACCACCCCCTCACCCGGCCCGCCCCGGCTGAAGAGAACGCCGGCGGCGGTCCACCCTCTCCCCCAAGGGGGAGAGGGCGAGTCGCGCAAGAACGGAAAATCTCAACAAAAATGTAGAAACTCCAGACCCTCTCCCCCAAGGGGGAAAGGGCGAGTCGCGCAAGGCCAGAAAATTTCAGCAAAAATGTAGAAACTCCAGGGCGCGGGCAAGCGCCCGCCCTACGTCGCATATTAGGACAGTACCGTCCGTCCTAAATCGCCCTAGGCCAATTCCCTTCCCCTGCGCTGCTACTCAAGTCTCGGCCATCCGGCAACAGTCCCTCACGCAGAAAACAGGAAAGCAGGTAGCGAAGAAGAAATCAAGGATTTCCTGCTCTTCGCCCAGCGAAGGATTAGCTACCCGCTAACCCGCATTTCTCACCACCGGTCTGGAAGGGCGGGGCTTCAGCCCCGCCGTTACAAGGCCTTCCTCATTATTCCTGTGTCCCGCGCCCCGCGCAGTCCCGCAGGCGCGGGACTGCGCGGGGCGCGGGACCAACAGAGGGCGGGAGCCGTGATTTCGGCGGGGCTGAAGCCCCGCCCTTCCGGCAGCCCCCTAAACGCGTCCAAACGTGGTCCGAAATCGGGGCTAATCACTGAGCACTGGGAGTAGCGGCGGCAACACTCGCCGCGTCGACGGAGAGCGGGCTTTGCAGAACCATCTCAAACTGCCAACCCGTGTCAAAAAGCACGGTACTGCCTCCGCCTTGGTGATGCGCCATGAGGACGATCGCGACGATCCCGGCTACGGCGGTGCCGACCGTCACTCCTACGATAGCTCCAACATGTGGCCCCGGGTTTTGTACCGCGGGTAACCCCGACGATTGTTGTGCGGCCAGCGCATAGTTTGATCCGCTCTCGCTGGCGAACGCGGCGAGATCTGGAGAACTTGACTTGGGACTGAGGGCTTTGGCCTGCATGTTGGCGCCGTCAACAGCCACGCTATAACCGTTCGCGTAGAGAATGCGAGTGAAGTGCATCTGCAAGCTGGGGCCCGAACGGCCTCCCTTCGTCACTTTGTCAATCACGCCCTCCACGTAGGTGCCGACCGGAATCGCCAACTGAGTGCCGACGGTGACGGGAAACCCCGTGACCGCGCGGACGGCGTTTCCGCGTCGCGCCGATTTGGTTGTAATCGGACTGGCAAGTGCGAGAGGAATTCGGGTTCCTGCCGGAATGGTGATCGTCTGGTTCTGAGAAGCGGCTGGCGCCTGTGCCTGAGCTTGGGAAGGCGACTGAGGATTCGCCGCCGGTTCTTGCGCCCAGCATGTCGAGGCAGCCAGGAGTCCAACGAGAGCAAATATTCGCATAAAATTGTCTCTCCTGTCTGGAGAAGGAAACGCCCGAAGCGTTACGGTCTGTAGGGCGCTGCTCCGCGCCTTTTCGCCGTTCTGCGGAATATTTCATGCGGCGCCTTGGTCAAAATACAGCGCAAAAGTCTGGCCTGCGAACCGGAGCGAGTGCAATAAAACCGACCCGTCAGAATTGGTGCGCGTCCCCGGTGCGTCAGCGGGCGATTTCCTGTTCAATAGGACGACTCGCGCCCGCACGCTAACGACGAGATTTCCGTTCTGAAGGATATCCACCTGAGCCGAGGGACCCGATCCTTTCCAAGTGACTTGATAGCTTCCGGCAGACAGTTGCTTTCCAGAAACCTGAACCGGAGCGTTGATCTGGAACGATTCCTTATAACTCTGAACCTTGGGGTTGGAGGTCACGACGGGAGGGCCGGGGCATGGCACATACGGTGTACCCGGAGTGCCGGGCATGATCGTGGCTGGTGTTCCCGGTGTTGCAGGAGTTCCCGGTATGACTGTGTCGGGCATTCCAGGCCCTCCTGGGATAACGGTGGCCGGTGTGCCGGGTGAGCCCGGAGTGCCGGGTATGACCGTGTCTGGCGTTCCCGGCGTGCCGGGAATCGGGCGGCATCGCGTCGCAGATTTGAGGTGAGCAAGCGGCGCAGGATTGGACAGACGCACAGCAGCGGCGACGTTCGCCGCATTCAATCGGAGAGGGACCTGGAGAACCATCTCGATCTGCGAGCCGTTGTCGAGAAGGACGTCGCTTGCAGAACTGACCTGCGCATAGGCGTTGGCCACCGCCGCGATCACATCGTCGGCAGGAGCGAGCGGCGTTGCCGACGCAGCGGAGGCCTGCGGAGCGGGCGGCTGCCCGGTTCTCACCTTCCGGGGGCCGGGAAGTTCAACCGTATAACCGTTTGCGAAGATGATTTTCGTAAAATGAATCTGAAACTGGGCATGGGGTGAAAGCCAGCCGGGCCGCGTCAGCGTGTCGATCTGGCCCTGCACATACGTGCCTGGCGGAATTGCCATTTGGTTGTTCACCGCTACAGGGAAGGCTGCCTGCGCATAGACGCTATCTCCAGCCTTGGCTGTCTTGGCCAAGATAGGGCTGGTGAGCGCCAATGAAACCGTGGTTCCAGCGGGGATTACGATCCTCGATTTCGCGGTGGTGCTTCTCGCTTGCGCACGGGCTTGCGAATCAGGCTGCGGTGGCGCTGTTTGCGCAGCAGACGTTAAAGCGGTGAGCAATATTGCCATTGCGAGTCGCCTCATAGTCGCCACCTCCCATCGCCGTCTCGCTTGCCACTATGACAGACGGCTACCAATACACTCAGGTTTCACTCAGGAGTCAGTGGTCAGTTGTCAGTGGTTTGTCAGTGGTCAGTTGTCCCGCCTCGGCGGGTTCATGGTCTATCGACATGTCATGCTGAACGCAACGGCTGTCGTGCTGAGCCCGTTCGCACAGTTTACCCTGAGTGTGCATGGGCCTACGGCCCACCCAAAGAGATGAAAATCGCCGGTATTATCACCCTCGCGTAAGCGGGCGTCCAGGTAAGTCCACATCGAGCTGGATTCCCGCTTTCGCGGGAATGACAGGCCTCGGGTGATTTTCGAGAGAGCGAAGCGAATGGGCTCAGGGTAAACTCCGCCAAGCATCTCGCCCTGCTGTTTCTCGGCAGAAAAGGCCAGAGCGAGATTCTTCGCGCAGTTTATCCTGAGCGGGCAGGGCGAGATCCTTCGCCGCGCTCAGGATGACAGCGAAGGACTCTCCAGGAACTCGACGCATTACTCGTTTCCATTGAGCAGCTTGGGCCGAGCCTGTCTGAGCCGTCCTCGCCCCGCAACTAACCCCTCACCCGGCCCGCGACGCCTGAAGAAAGCGCCGTCGCGGTCCACCCTCTCCCCTTGGGAGAGGGCGGACCCACTTTGCCATGCGCTGCGTTTCTGACATCACGGATAACGGCCTTCGGCTATCCTCGCTCAGAATCACAGCATGGCAGAGGCGGGAAGGGATTAGCGATCATGCTGGAACGCATCAAGCATTCGAGAACGACCTGCGCGCCGGGCGCACGGCGAGGCTCCAATTACTGGTGGGCGGGACAGACTCGAACACGGCCGGAATCGTGCTGGGCTACGCTGCGCGCATCACCGAGCAGTTTACGGCAGCGGGTTGATAGTATGTAGTAGATGGCATATGGTGATGGATATTTTTCCCCACCTACCATCTACCACCTACTACATACCTTCCTTCTGACTTCTGGCTCGCGTCGCGACGCCGCCTCACTGCACAGTCACTGGGACGTTCACACTACGCGAGACGCTGGCGCCGGAGATGGTGCTGGTGCCCGTCACCGTAATTGTGTAGTTGCCCGTGGGCGTGCCGGGGATGGTGATGGGGGGGGTGCTGCTGCCGCTGCTACCGCCGCAGGCGACCAAGGCTGCGGCCAGCAGAACAAGGAACAGCGACCCGAAGGCCAGCTTCAATCGGCGTCTCTTTGTCGGGATGAGCAGCAGGAAGAAAGCAGCAAAAATAGCTCCCCCGGTGGGCAGCAACCAACGCGGACTGTTAAATAGACCGATCACCGTCGATGGAGCGGTTGTGTTCACCGTGAGCGTGGTAGTACCGCTCGGGGCGGTTATTGAGGTATTAGCCAGTGAGCAACTGCCTCCGGTCATCGTTGATGGAACCGCGCAACTTAAGCTGACTGTGCCGGTGAAGCCGTTGATGGCACTTAGGCTGATCGTGGTACTCCCGGATGCGCCCGGGGACGAGATGGCGAATGAGGTTGGGCTTGCTACTACGCTGTAGTCGGGTGTGCCGGTCGAGACGGTAATTGTGAGGGGCGAAGACGTCGAACCCGAGTAGTTTAAATCGGCGAGGTATTGCGCCGTGATAGTCGCGTTGGCGGTAAAAGATGTGGTGAGGGTTGCCGTCAACGAGGCGTAACCACTGGCCGAAGCGTTGACATACGTATACGTCGGCGTGATAGTTATCGGAGTGATTCCGTTCAGGAACTGCACAGCGCCGGATGGCGCGATGCCCATGCTCGAGGTGCTCACGGTCGCCGTCAGGGTTACGGATTGGCCGGATGTGACGGTCGTCGCCGGGCTCGCTGTGACGCCGATGGAGGTGGCGGCTTGAGTGACGGTAATCGTTGCCGTGCCTTGGCTCGAGCTGTAGCTATTGTTAGGAGGAGCGGGGGAGGGAGTGTAGCTGGCGACCAGGGCGTTTGATCCACCAGAAAGCTGGATGAAGAAATCCTCAGCATTAGCTTGGCTGTTCAAGGTGTAGGTGCCAGGCGTGGTGTCAGAGGGCGCCCCCAAGTCAATTGGCGGTTTCCCGTTTTCGGTCACCGTCACCTGTCCGGTAGGACATTGATAGACGGGAATACCGGTGGGATTGGAACTGGAAGTGTTATAGCAAACATTACCCGAGCTGTTTTCCACATCCATGCGCAACCAGTAATAATCATAGAGAACACCGGAACAATTGAGGACGTATCCGTATGGAACCGTTGTTACGCCGTACGTGAAATTCCCATTGCAATCCTCGGTAACCAACTGGACCTTCGTCTGGCTGCTTTCCGGGCTCACCGTAACCTGAACCGGGGTCGAGTCGCTCGCCCCATAAGTCCCGTTACCCTCATAATGCGCCGTCACGCCATACGTCCCGCCGGGGAGCAGGATGGTCGGGCTGGTATTGGTGCCGTTGGTCAGCGTTAGGAAACCGACGCCAAGATTGCTGTTGTTAGGCCCGCCTATCAGTGAGACATCACCCGTGGCAGATGCAGGAGTGACGCTGACGGTGACGCTGACTGATTTGCCATGCGGGATGTTGGCTAAGGTGTACCCCGCGGGCGGGGATATGGTAAGGTTGGTCGATGAGGTGTTGAAGCTGACTGAAGTCCAGTTATTCACCAGATTCGCGGCGTTCACCGTGCCGATGCCGGTGGCAAGGTCATACCCGGCGGTGGTGAGCCACGCTGGTACTGAGACTGGGGGGGTGGCGCTGTTGGTATAAACCATGATGCCGTAACCGCTAGCCGATTGATTGCCACAGTTCGGCGAGCTGGCATCGCACGCCACCGAGTTATTACCCACTTGCACGTCATAGAAGATGCACGAAGAAGCGCTGGCAGTGGGAGCCATAACCGAGTTCGACGCACAGCTCGCGCCACTCTTCGCCGCCAGAGGGTATAGGACGTAATTCGCATTGCCCTGGCGCTGGCCGGTCTTCTGGTTGACCAATGCCATGATGCCACCGAAGGTTTGCGTTGACGCGGACGTTCCCCCCGCGCCCTGAAAATCCAGATAGGGAGCGCTCAAATCGCAAGAGGACGTGTTGCTCGTGTTTGCATCCATTTCGCAGAAAACGTAGAAACTGCCGTTGTAGCCGTTGCCGGCAAAAAGAGAAACATCCGGTATGTCGCGCAGGCTGCCGTTTGGCACCCCGGCGCCGCTCTGCCAGGAAGGTTTTCCATAACCTGCAGTGCAGGCTGTCGTTGACTGTGTAGCGCAATTGCTTTGGCCACCGCTGCCAGCGACAAGATCTGTGCCGTCGCTCGCTACCCCAGACGCGCAGCCAGTCAGTGATCCGGTGTTCGCGCAGGAGTCATTCCAGGTCATTTCGGGAATGTACGACTGGGCCGAGGATTGTGTGGTGGAATTGTTTGTCGTGGACCAGTACGGGGACCAGTTGTTGTAATCGTTAAAATCCGTTCCGCCGACCGCAACGTTAAACGGCGTTGAAGCGTTGCCACTGACTGCCAAACCATATTGCGCCGCATCCTCGAAACTCGGGTCGTCACATCCGGCGGAGCCAGAGTCGCCCGCAGCGATAAGTATAGTAATGCCCTGAGCGGCGCCCTGCTCCCAAATAGTGCTGTAGAAGTCATTGCCGCTATTCCCGATGCCAGCCTCGCAACCGCCCCAGCTCTCACTCATCACCGGCGCGAGGTTGTTATCAATGACGTACAGGGCGGAGAGATCGTACCCATAAGTGGTCTCGGTTTGCTCTGAGACCACAAAGTCAATCGTGGCACCCTTCGCGACCGCACCGGCCCACTCAACGTCAAGGTCAGCTTCAGTCTCGTCTCCCCCGACCGAGGGGGGGATCACCCCGGGGTCGGGGCCGTTCAGGATAACCTGCGGGTCGTTTGCCGGCAAGCCGAACATGCTGCGGAAGTCCCGCACGTCCTGGATGTTGATGTTCGAATCGGAGACGATGGCGATGGTCTGCCCGGTACCGTCTATGCCTGCATTCCAGAGCGGGGTAACGTTGTAAATGGTGGCAAAATCCGCCGGGCCGACGGCGTACCAAGTCGTCCCTGTATTATCAGTATAGGTAAAGAGTGGCCTCACTACGCCTGTGGCTTTCGACTTGGAAAAAGTGCCCAGGCGGCGGTGCATTGGCTTCCTGGGGAAATTGTTCAGCGAGGCAAAGCCGGCCACCACCGGCGCCAGGGCGGCAGGAATCTGCGGATCGCTCGCGTTGGCCCAGTGCTCCTCGCCCTTGACCACGTATTTGTGGATCTCCGTGTGAAACGCCTGGCGCACCTGTCCCGCTGTGCCGGAAAACTCGATGACCATGCGGCCCGCTGCCACATGACTGACTTGAAAGCCCTGTGAAGTAAGCCAACCGGTCACCGCCTGAATGTCCGCATCGGCAGGGCCGAATTGCTGGCCGAACTGCTCGGGGGTGAGCCACATGTGATAATTGGGCGAGGATTTGATCTGCTGCTCATCCAGCAGCTTCCGTAACGCGGCTTCCTGCTCCGCCGAACGCTGCAATACGAGCAGCATCCGTTCCGTGAGCAGGCTATCGGGCGCGGCGCCCTGGTCATATTCGGGGCGCGCCAGCGGGTGGGTATTCCCTCGCAGTGTGACGAGGTTCTCCATGTCCACAGATTGGGTGATGCGCGCCGGGAGAGTTGCTGCTTGTTGCCCCGCCACCATCAAAGAGAAAAACAGGCCGAATGCGAATGCCAGAGCCGTTTGCGTCAACAGTGACCGTGTGTGTTTCATGCCGCCTCCTACAACCAAGTTGATTCCTTTAATTATAGAGCGTTTCTGCCGGGTACACTAACCTTCCCGAGCTCCGCTGTCGTCCCCTACCATCATAGGATATTCCCTTCGGAGCTTCGAAAAGTTCCACAAATTGTCTCGATTTTGGGAACCCCATCCTCATTATTGATGCATAATGTCTCGACCGGGATTCCCGTTTCAGATTCACCCTTAACTTTTGGTATACCGCCCCATGACCTCGGTGGGCAGCGGTAGGATGGAGGCAGTAAGCAGTAGGCAGTAGGCAGCGGGCAGTAGGCAGTAAGCGGTAGGCAGTAAGCAGCAGGCAGTAAGCGGTAGGGAGTAAGCAGTAGGCAGCGGGCAGTAGGCAGTAGACAGTAGGCAGCAGGTGGAAGGCAAAGTAGTGGAGGGACATGCTTGAAATTCTCGTTGCAGCCCGAGAACTCAAAGGGTGTAGCGCAGGTCCCGTTCTATGGACCTGTGGCTCGTCAGGAGCGGATGCCAGTAGGCGGTGGGGAAAGGGAAGAAAGCAATTCTGAATTCAAGATTCAAAATCCAAAACTGGGCCCAGCGCCTTTTTTTCAAAGGCTGAGAGGTGACCCGCCGCGGCGGGATAGCTGATGGCTGATAGCTGACGGCTCACGACTGACACCTCCGCGACCAGGGATATTCCGCCGGTTACGCCTCCCGCGTGATGAGTGTGCTGCTGATGGCGAGTCTTGTTGGCCAGGTGATTGCAGGCTATTGTGCAGACTGCTTTGGCAAGAAAAACGTGATGGCTTTGTTCTACCTTCTCGCGGCGCTATGCATTCCACTGCTTTTCCTGGCGCGCCGGCCGACGGCGGCGTGGGGTTTCGCGGTGCTTTTCGGCTTGGCGATGGGGGCGGACTATATGCTTATCCCCCTCGTTACCGCTGAATGCTTTGGAATCAGCGGGTTG
Organism: Terriglobia bacterium; assembly: GCA_050008675.1. Taxonomy (GTDB): domain Bacteria; phylum Acidobacteriota; class Terriglobia; order UBA7540; family UBA7540; genus CAVROP01. The sequence continues at coordinate 45,850 of JBEKME010000014.1, read as the reverse complement.
GGGAAGCTGCTGGCCTTGATTATTATGGGCTATTCCGTTGGTCAATGGATGGGACCTGTTTTGGCAGGGAGAATCTTCGATGCCACCCGAAGCTACGATGCAGCCTGGGCGATCATGACGGTGGCGGGGGTGCTGGGCGCCGCGACGATCTACGCAATCTCCCCGCAGCGGCGGGTGTGAAGATAGGCGCTCCACGGCGTCGGTCCGGGAGGACGAACGGTCTGCCCAGCCGCGTCACCCCCGCGAAAGCGGGGGTCCATTGTCATCGCCGTGGATTCCCGCTTGCGCGGGAATGACGTGTCGATGTTATGATCTGACTCGAATGCTCGAACCCACCTATCCTCGCGTGGCAAGTTTTCGCACGGCTGCTGAATTGGCGGCTCATATAAACGGGCTGGGATGGGAGCTTCCCTTTGACGATGCCATCCTCTCCGCTCCTGACTCGCCGCTCGCCGAGCCCTTCCAACTTCCCTGGCATAAGGGATGGCGCCGGGTTGGAAACCGCTTTGCCGTACAACCGATGGAGGGGTGGGACGCCCAGGCGGATGGTGCGCCGTCAGATTTGACCCGCCGGCGTTGGAGACGGTTCGCCCGCAGCGGGGCCAAACTGATCTGGGGAGGAGAAGCCGTGGCGGTTCTGCCTGAGGCGCGTGCGAACCCGCGCCAGTTGCTCCTGAACGAGCGCACCGCCCCATCGCTGGCTGACCTGCGTCAACAGATGCTCCAGGCTCACCGCGAACGCTTCGGCGAAGGGCGAGACCTTGTTATCGGCCTTCAACTCACCCACTCGGGACGCTTCTGCCGGCCGCGTGCGGAAACACGGCTGGAGCCGATAATTGCCTATCATCACCCTATTCTGGATGCAAGATATCCAGCGTGCGCCAGCACGCCGCCGGTGTCGGATGCGGAGCTAGGCCGAATTGTCGAGGCTTTTGGCCGGGCCGCGCGCCTTGCTCAAGACAGCGGCTTCGATTTTGTGGACTTGAAGCATTGCCACGGCTACCTTGGGCACGAGTTCCTGAGTGCGTATCATCGTCCTGGCCCCTATGGGGGCTCATTTGAAAATCGCACCCGCTTCTTGCGGGAACTGGTGAGCATCGTCCGCGCCTCGGCGCCCGCTCTTGAGATCGGGATCCGAGTGAGCGCCTATGACTCCATTCCGTTTGTCCCGGACCCTCAAACCGGCCGGGGAGTGCCCGTCAAAGCACCCGGTCAACTTCCGTATACATGGGGCTTCGGTGTGGATGCCCAAAACCCCTGCCGCCCCGATCTTGCGGAGGCGAAACTCCTGCTCGCCCTTCTTCGTTCCCTGGATGTGCGCCTGGTCAACATCAGCGCCGGCAGCGGCTACTACTCTGCGCATTTGCTCCGCCCGGCATTATTTCCACCCTGGGACGCTTATCTGCCGCCCGAAGACCCGCTCGCGGGGGCCGCCCGAATGTGGGTTGCGGCTGCAGAATTGAAGAAGTCCACACCCGACTTGGTTTTCGTTTCTTCAGGCGGCACGTATTTTCAGGACTATCTCCCGCACTTCGCTCAGGCTGTGTTGCGGGCAGGATGGACAGACTTCGTGGGTCTCGGCCGAATGATGCTGGCCTATCCGGAATTGCCCGCGGACGTGCTGGAGAAAGGCCGGCTGGAGCGCAAAAAAATCTGCCGGACATTCAGCGACTGCATTAACGCCCCGCGCCATGGTTTAGTCTCGGGATGCTATCCGCTCGACTCCTTCTATAAGGGACGAGCGGAGGCGCAGCAATTGCAAGCCAAGAAAGCTGAGGTTAGAAGACCACCCTCCAACCTCTTCCCCGGATGAGGAAGGGGCCTGGAGCATCTCAGTTTGGTGATGTAGCGGCGAGTTTACCTCGCCACAATGAAGTAGCGGCGAGTTTACCTCGCCACAATGAAGTAGCGGCGAGTTTACCTCGCCACTCTGAAACGTAGCGGCGAGTTTATCTCGCCATATGGCGGCGCCCCGCACGGACTATTGGAGGGCGACGCATACCAACCTCGAAAATGGCGGGGTAAACCCGCCGCTACTTCCAGGGCGGGTTGTAATGTTCGATGGGCGCCACGGCTTTCTTCCAATCGAACATCCACGAGCCTGAATACGGCCAATCGCGCGGGTCCTTTACGAGCCCTTTTCTAACCGGATTGTTGAAGATGTACCACGCCACAGCGTTGTGGTCGTCATCGTCCCTCAAGATGTGGTCGTAGAAACCCTTCTCCCAGAGGTTTCGAATGCCCAGGGTGCGGGCTTGTGATGTCGCGTTTCCCTTGAAATCGTGAAGGAGTGCGATCGCATCCGAGTTGTCGGAAAGGCCAACGAGTTCGAGGTGTAGATGGTTAGGCATGAAGCAATAGGCATAGACATTGAAGGAGGAAGAGCACTGTGCTCGTAAGAGGTCCAGCAGTAATCCTACCAATTGGCCGCTGGAAAAGTGCGCGCGGCCCAAGCCTGTACACGCCGTGATGAAATACCACTGGCGGCCCAGGTAGCAAGACCGTGGTAAGCGATTCCGCTTACGGACAAAGTGTAAGGCTGGCATGGCGCGATTGTATCACCGTAGCGGCGAGTTTATCTCGCCACTCGGAAGTAGCGGCGAGTTTACCTCGCCACCCTGAAACGTAGCGGCGAGTTTATCTCGCCACTCTGAAACGTAGCGGCGAGTTTATCTCGCCACCCTGAAACGTAGCGGCGAGTTTATCTCGCCACTCTGAAACGTAGCGGCGAGTTTACCTCGCCACCCTGAAACGTAGCGGCGAGTTTATCTCGCCAAATGGCGGCGTAAAGCCGCCTCTACATCAAACTGAGACACTACCCAGGATCCCGTCCCAAGGTGAAGGGAGTTTTGCCTCGTTGTTAGGCGACATATTGCAAGTGCTCGGGTCGCAGGCTGGCGCAGGGGGTCCAGCATGAACCAGCGAATTTTCGACCCTGCGCCACCCGCGCAGATATCAAACCCACTGTCGGCGCCACCCGTCGAATCCCGATTCCTTGCTTTTATCTCATTGCCTGCAGAGGTATTGGGAAGTATCCTACCGGTCGGCCGGGAAATGAAAACGGGAGTCCCGTCTTGGAAAGCGAGGGGGGAAGAATGACCGCCGATCAGCTAAAGAGCTTTTTCCAGAAAGAGGGTGCAACTTACGAGGAAAGTGAACTGGCAACGGGTACCAAATTCCGTTGCAGCGGGGGTGAGATTTTCGTCACCTACAATACAGGGAAGCTGGTCATTCAGGGCAAAGTGACTGAGCTTACCAAGAAGGTACGTGCTTTATTAGCCCCAACAGCGGCAGCCGCGACCCCCGCAGTTGCAGTCGCCGCAAGCCCCGCCCAAACAAGTCTATCAAGCAGCCCGATCTTCATCGTTTACGGCCACGACACCAATGCACGTAACGACCTGGAGCTTTTGCTTCGACAAATGGGGCTTGCACCCGTCGTGCTCCAGAACTTGCCACCCGGAGGGGATACCATCATCGAAAAGCTTGAGGCCTACGTAGGGCCGAGGGGCACGGTCGGCTTCGCCTGCGTGTTGCTTACTCCTGATGATGAAGGCTACAAGAAGGGTGCCCATCATGATGCGAAATCCAGAGCACGTCAGAATGTTGTTCTCGAGCTGGGAATGGTACTGGCGCGGCTCGGTCGGAGAAATGTGGCTATTCTCAAGCAGGAGTTGGTCGAACGGCCAAGCGATATAGATGGGTTGATTTACATTCCATTCACGAACAGGGTACAGGAGGGTACGTTGAAGCTGCTGCAAGCCCTTAACGCCGCAGGTTACGAGTGCGAGACAGATGCACTGGGGTAGAGCCGCACATTGCCCGATTTTGTCAACCCGTGGATCTTACCAATACCAAGCCGATGAAGCTCGTGACAATAACCACTGATGGCTCGTGCATAGGGAATCCTGGCCCAGGGGGATGGGCGTGCGTCATGCGCTTCAATGATTTCGTCAGAGAGATGTACGGCTTCGATCCCAAAGCCACGAACAATCGTATGGAGTTAAAAGCTGTCGTCGAGGCCCTCGACGCGCTCAGAGAGCCTTGTGAGATAGCGCTGAACACTGATTCTGAATACGTAAGACTTGGGATCACGGAATGGCTTGAGGGATGGAAAGCCCGGGGCTGGAGGAGGAGTAATAAGGGCCATTCCGGAACAAAATCTGTATTGAACCAGGACCTCTGGATGGAGCTAGACAGAGCAGCGAGTGCGCATCGAATCACTTGGAATTGGGTCAGAGGGCATGCAGGTCACGCTGACAATCTACGTTGTGATAATCTTGCGCAGACGGCGGCCCGGAACCAGATCGCTTCGCGAGGGGTGATCGTAAGGACAAGCCGGTAGCGCGGAGTTGTGCGCTTTCTGCGCTATTCCGCGGCCCCTAAGAAGAAGTGCGTTCACATGTCTCTGAATGCAAAAGACCGAATAGCCGCAGACGAAGGCAAACCACGCATACGTCTGCGCTCGCTGCTTGACCTCCAGTTCTGGATACGAAATGAGAAAGGATAGGGCCACGCAGCGGGTTCTCACGCGTGCAGGACAGCCATGAGTCGCAAATTGACAGGCATAAGCGCCCTGCTGCGGAAACAGGTCGAGAGACTGGAGCGCGAGATCGAACTGTTCGCCAACACCGGTGTCTCCGACCTGGGTGGCTTCCAACATCAATGCGCCGATCAACTAGCGCAGTTGCGCAATGAATTGAACCGTGAGTTGGAAACAAAGCGCGTAGTTGTGCTTGGCACTGTTCATGAGTTGCAGAAGAGCGGACACAAAAAAAATGCCGAACTGGAGTCGCGCTTGAGGTTTTTGATTGAGAAGTTTGCCGTGACGAAGCTGTTAGAGGAGTGGGCTGGAAACCAGGCTCCGTCATTTGCTTCGGAATTCGCGAAGGACCTCCTTGCCTACAAAGACGTTGGCACTCCCCCGGAGACCATGTTCCAAACGTTCTGCTGCGCTCAGACCAACCATCCATGCCACGACGGAACGCTTGGTCCTTGCGACGGCGCACCCGCAATGAATGAATATGGGCCGCTGGAAAAGCAGGAGAATCGAGAGCAGCGCATGATACAGACTATTCAGCGCGAAATGGAAGGCCACGACGTGGGCCTATTCGTCGTTGGACTCGCTCACCTACACTCGATGTCTCTCAAGTTGAAACAAGCAAACTTTAATGTAACAGCGTACGCTTGGCTGGGCTAATTACCGCTGCCGGCCGGCTCAACGGCAACCGGGGGCGCGGACCTGTCCTCCCGGTCCGCGGCACTATGCTGTCATTTGGGGACGAGGCGCGGACCTACAAACGGGTCCCCGCTACTCTCTGGTTGCGAAAGCGGGATGAAAAAATGCAGAAATCACATGCATTTTGTCCCCTGCACTTTTTTCTTGACACGCCCACCCCTTTATGGTAGCCTATCCTGGTTATCGCAAGAGAGCGGTGGCAAATGTAGGCGGTAACGAAAGGTTAAAGCGACCACGAACCGGCAAGGGGGGAAAAGCGCGGAAATAGAAAAAAGATACTAAAATAGAGGGAACGAACCTACCGATCTAGTGCAAATACAGGACTTAGTTCTTTTGAAGTGCTCAAAACGAACTGGTTTTTGATGCAAACGAACTCAAAACGACCCCCCAAAAGGGGCCTAAAAACCGTCTTTTGCGCGAAATCGAACCGGAATTCACGACTCGAAAGGCGCCGGCAGGTAGGCGAATGCAAGGGGGGCTACACGAGCTTCGAATTCCGTTCTTTCCGATGAATCGATATTGGCCATGGCCATGAATCCACAGGTTGCTCTCGTCACGGGCGCTTCGCGCGGAATCGGCCGAGGCATCGCGATTGAGCTGGCGCGCCTCGGTTTCAGTATTGCCATCAACTACACCCAACGCCAGGAGGCGGCCCTCGAGTGCAAAAGGCTGTGCGAACAAGCGGCGACTTCGGGCGCACATGCCGCCCTAAAGGGCGGCGCTACGCCTTCCTTTGAGATATTTCAGGCGGATGTCTCGAAGACGCAAGATCGCGCCGGCCTGTTGAACGCTGTCCAGGAACGCTTCGCTTGGATCGATCTGCTGGTGAACAACGCTGGCGTGGCCCCCACGGTGCGCGTTGACCTGCTGGACGCCAGCGAAGAGAGCTTCGACCGGGTGATGAACATCAACGCCCGAGGCCCCTACTTCCTGACTCAGGCGGTGGCCAACTTTTGGATTGCCGGATTGAAACAAAGGCCCGGGGAAAGTGGTAAGCCAAAGATCGTCAACATCTCCTCCGCCTCCGCCTATGCCCCGAGCGTTAACCGAGGCGACTACTGCATGAGCAAGGCTGCGCTCTCCATGATGACACAGCTCTTCGCCGCGCGACTGGCTGAGTACGGGATTAACGTCTACGAGATTCGCCCTGGAATTGTGCTGACGGACATGACAGGATCGGTGAAAAAGAAGTACGATGGCATGATTTCCGCCGGCCTCACGCCCGTAGCGCGCTGGGGAACGCCGGAGGACGTGGGCCGCGCGGTGGCGGCCATCGCCGAGGACCGCTTCCCCTTTTCCACCGGCGAGGTCATCAACGTGGACGGGGGATTCCACATACGCCGACTCTAATAAAGGTTGAAGGGTAAAGGGTAAAGGCTTCAAGCGGAGGACACGTTAAGAAACTCGTCGCAACTGTGTCATTCCGATCCCGCAGTTGCGGGAGAGGAATCTCGCTCTGCTTGGGGTAGATCGCGGAACAAAGAATCAGAGCGAGATTCCTCTCCCGCAACTGCGGGATCGGAATGACAGCGGCCAAGAGGACGTTGAGAGCAGGCGCAGGACGAATGGCCTTATGATTCGCATCGACGCAGAACTCACACCGGAAAAACTGAGATCCCGGATCGAACGCGTTTTCGAAATCTCCGCCGGGAAGATCCGCGCCATCGAAAAGGCCTTTGACACTTCACGAGGGTCACCGGTCTTCACAGTCCAGGGTGTCTACACGGGGCGCGAATGGACCGAGTGGACGCAGGGCTTCCTGTACGGCTCGGCACTCCTCCAGTATGACGCTACGGGTGATTACTGGTTCCTGGAATACGGAAAGCGTAACACCATCGCGCGCATGGCGCCGCACCTCACGCACACGGGAGTGCATGACCACGGGTTCAATGTTGTCAGCACGTATGGGAACCTGCTGCGCCTGGCAAACGAGGGCAAGATTCCGGCGGGCGAGGCTGAAAAGCGCTTCTATGCGCTGGCGCTGAAGGTGAGCGGGGCTGTGCAGGCGGCGCGCTGGTCATCACTCTGTGACGGGCGCGGCTACATATACTCCTTCAACGGTCCCCACTCGCTCTTTGCGGATACCATCCGGTCGCTGCGTTCACTGGCGCTCGCCCACCGCTTGGGACATGTACTGATGGGTGAGGACGACCGGCGCATTTCGCTGCTGGAACGGCTTGTGCACCACGCTGCGGTGACGGCAGAATTCTCCGTGTATTACGGGGAAGGGCGGGACGCGTACGACGTGTGCGGGCGGGTGGCGCACGAGTCGATTTTCAACATGAACGACGGCAGTTACCGCTGTCCCTCGACCCAGCAGGGATATTCCCCCTTCACCACCTGGACGCGCGCCCTGGCCTGGATCATGTGCGGCTACGCGGAAGAACTGGAATACCTCCAGACCCTTTCCGAGCCGGAGTTGGACCCGCTCGGGGGGCGAGAAAAAGTGGAAGGCATGATGCGGCGGGCCGCCCTGGCGACCTGCGACTACTACCTCAAGCAAGCGGCGCAGGACGGCATTCCGTATTGGGATACCGCCGCGCCGCAACTGCTGAAGTTGGGGGGATGGCGCAATAAGCCGAGCGATCCCTTCAACGACTTCGAGCCGGTGGATAGTTCAGCGGCGGCAATCGCCGGACAGGGACTCTGGCGATTGGGGACTTATCTGCAAGGGCGGTCCGAAAATTCCGAGGGTGGGAGACGTTATCGCCAGGCTGCAATCACCATCGCGAATACACTGTTTGATGAGCCCTACCTTTCCACTCATCCGCAACACCAAGGGCTGATCCTCCACTCCGTATACCATCGCCCAAAAGGCTGGGACTACGTTCCACCCGGCCGAAAAATACCCTGCGGGGAGTCTTCCATGTGGGGAGACTATCATGCGCGGGAATTGGCGCTGCTGCTTCTGCGAGAAGCAAAGCGTGAGTCCTACTTGGCGTTCTTTAAGGTCGGAGAGAGCACGTAGCGCGGGCCTGATATGTAGGTCCGCTTCGTCTGCGAACGCCCCGCTAGAGCCGCCCCGACGGGTCGGAGCGCCATCAGCGTCAATGGGAAGCGCGTCACCTGGCCACCCAAACGCAGACTATGAGCGATGCAAGAGCCAGAGTCGCAAAGATTGGAATGATGACCTTGCTGAGTGGACGCCCGCCCAGGACAACGGCGATTCCGCCCTTGACGAGCGTGTTCGTGGCGCAGGCCAGGAGAATTGAGGCGTTGGCCGTGTCGGGCGCCAGAATGCTATCATGGGCCAGGTGCGCGGCGGAGATCGTGAAGGCGTCAAGGTCCACTAACCCCGCCAGCACACCAGTCACATACATTCCCGAAGATCCGAAGTAATGATAACCAGCCTTCGAAACAAACATCACCAGGGCAAACATCAGCCCGAACTTGATCGCACTCCACAACTCCATGGGATTCTTAACGTGAAGCGCTGCGTCACGCTCGCTTTCCTTTCGCTTCCAAAGGTAGATTGAGATTCCCACTCCCATGATAAAGGGAAGTGCAATCGGAAGAGTCAGCGCCCTCGCCAAGGGACCATCAATCACCGCGGTAATGACAAACACCCGGACGAACATAATGGTGGAAGCGATGGTTATACCCAGAGCGAAATACCTGGCGAGAGATTCCCCTGCACTCCGAGCTTGGTTGGAAAGACCGAAGGTGGCCGCAGTACTCGAGGCAATGCCGCCAACGATGCCCGTTACGGCGATTCCCTGCCTCGCCCCCAGGAATCGCATCAGAACGTAGCCCACCATGCTCAAGCCGGAGATCAGCACCACTACCCACCAGATGAGCCGGGGATTCAGCGCTTGGAGTGGTCCAAACGCACGGTTCGGGAGGAGGGGCAAAATAATGACGCTGACGACCCCAAACTTCAGGATTGCGTAAAGCTCGCCTTCCTGAATGGATTCCGCCAAATGATGTAGCGGGGCTTTGACCGACAGTAGCAAAGTCGCCACCACGGCGAAGGTCGCTGCCGGGATCAAGTACCCCAAGGCCGCCAGCGCCCCAAAGACGAACGCCAGCAAGGCCATGAATTCTGTCGTGGTGCCCTTATACGGTCCCTGGGACCTTACCATATAGGCCGCCACGGCAAGCGCGCATACTCCCGCCAAGCCGACAGGCAACATCCATCCCCATCCTGCTTTCGCAGCCAAACCACAGAGGAAGCCGAATAAGGTGATGAGAGGGAAAGTCCGGACCCCCGCGATCAAGGGGATGTCCTTCTGGGAGTGCTCGCGCTCGAGGCCAATCGAGTGCTCGCGCTCGAGGCCAATCAGCAGCCCCATCAGCAAAGCCATGGCGCCATTAAAGGCAATCTGTGTGTAGGTAAGCATCAGGTCGAAACTACCTGGGAAAGAAGTACATCAACCATCCTAGCACAAGGGCGGTGCCAACAAACGCGCCAAAAACCTTCGCGGCGTAAACCAATCGCTCGCGAGGCGCTTCCTTGGCGAGAACCGCGAACACCGCGGCGACCAGGAAGGAGAATATAACGAGAGCGGGAAAGTGTGTCAAAGCCATAATAAAATCAGTGACGAGTGACGAGCAAGGAATCAGAAGTCAGAAGTCAGAATCCGCAGCTCTCGGGCCTGCTTCCCCCTGACATCTGGTACGCACCACCGGCTCTTCTGTATTCTGACTCCTGACTTCTGCTTGCCACTCGTCACTGCCTTTAGTTTTTTCTTCCCATGGCAATATCGTAGCAGTCCAGCACCGCAAGAACGTTGAGCATGCCCGCGGCCACGAGATAAGCGGTCCCGTAGTCGGAGCTGACGAAGAACGTATCCCCGCCCGAATAACCGAAAAACCGGGCGCCGGGCATCGCCAAGCCTACGCACAATTCGCCGTAATAACCCAGGGTTTGAAGGTAAGACCCGGAACTGGTCGAGAAGAATTGCCCCTGCATCGCAAGGCCGAGAACGAACATGGTGATGATCGAGGTGAAGAGGATCAGCGCCCGCCACTTCCTCCCCAGCAACAGGTGACCCAACCCCGGGACCAGCCATGCCGCCACGCACAGCCGCACCAACGTGATGATCGGTGGGTGGCTGGCGGCAGTCTTGGGTTTGGCGATACCAGTTTTTTCCTCGATAATTTTTCCAGCCATAGTTCTGAATCCAGCGCCGCACGCGGAACCGAAAAGCCTCTGAGCGCGTAATCCCTCATTTTCGGGCGGCGTAGGGGCAGGCCTCGTGCCTGCCCACCGCAGGGCGCCCACAAGGGGCGCCCCTACGTCCATTGGCGCGCCCCAGACTGAGGCATCACTGGAGCGCAATTCCCTTCTTAGCGAAATTAACACACCTCAGTAACTCCGGCAAGGATGGGCACAATGGCCGGTTGAATTTCACCTGTCACCCGCGCACTCGATTCCTCGATGAACACATTGACCTCGCTGCGCACGCCGAATCCCTGGAGGTAAATTCCCGGCTCGATGGAGAAGCAGATTCGGGGAATTATCTGGCGCGTGTCGCGCGTCTCGAAGTTATCGATGTTGGCCCCGTTACCGTGCACATCTTCGCCGATGGAGTGCCCGGTCCGATGAACGAAGTATTGCCCGTATCCCCGGCGGTTGATGATCCCGCGGGCCACGTCATCCACTTCATAGCCGTGAATCGTCCGCCCACTCTTCATTGAGGCCTGAACGAAGTCCACTGCGGCATCCCGCGCTTCCCGCACAATCTCGAAGACCTCCGCGTAACGGCGCGGAACCTCCACACCCACGAAGCCTGTCCACGTGATGTCGAAATAGACTGCGCCAGGCTTGTTCATTTTTCCCCAGACATCCAGCAAAACGAAATCATTGACACCAATGGGCAACGAACGACCACGCATCGGCATGTAATGGGGATTGGCAGTGTTTATGTTGACCGCCGCAACGGGCCCCTCATCCGTCACCACTCCGCCGCTCTCAAAGACACGTAGCATTGCCTGCTGGACATCGTACTCCGTGATTCCCTTTCCCGAGCGCACCGCATCCCGGATGGCGGCGAAACCCGCGCGCACGGCGGCGTGCACCACCTTGCCTGCCTCCAGGTGCGATGCCAGTGCCTCCTCCGACCAGCGCGCCTCAAACAATTGGACCAAGTCAGCCGATGAAACCACTTCCACGCCCAAACTCTTCACCAGCTCAATCGTCCCGGCGTCGACCAGACCCACATAAGGGATGTCGTTCATTGCCGAATACTGCATCGCGATGCGGCTCTTGCCTTCCAGAATCTTCTTTAGACCCTCGCGTTGTTCCTTCCAGGAGGAGTACTCGAGCTCTCGCCCAGGCAAACCTGCCAGGTTCTGTCTCTCCACACGATGAATGAGCTTGCTCGGCTCTCCCTCGGCTGGAATCAGGTAATACCAGCGCCGCGTACACATGGGCGGATTGATCTTCAGTACTCGATAGGCAATGGGGTCACGACGATGGTGGTCGTAAAACAACCAGCCGTCGAGCCCGTTTTCCCGAAGTGTCGATTGAATCTGGGCGAATTCCATAGTTCCTCGCTTATCCGGTAGGTGGTAGGCGGTAGGTGGGGAAGAACCCCAGCCCTAGCCCCTAGCCCCAATACTGCTGACATAAGGGGGTGTCCAGGAAACTCCTTCACGAATCGTTCCGGGGTGACCCCCTCACCCGGCGCTTCGCGCCACCCTCTCCCCCAAGGGGGAGAGGGCAGTAAATTCAAATTAATGCCCCCCCCTCTCCCCCAACCCGCTGGCCCCTGACATCTGTCACCTGACACCTGAAACCTGCTCTTTGAAGAACGGTCGCCATTGTTCCGCGCGCGGCGGGGCGGTGAGCAGGCTCACGCCGATCAGGCATAAAAGCGAGGCTGCCAGGGCAGGAAAAATCATAGGCGCGTGCGCATCTAACCCGAACAGTTTCCACAGCACCGCCACAACCGTACCCGCGACAATCGAGCTAAGCCCCCCGGCGGTGGTTGTACGCTTCCAAAAGAAAGCGGCCACGATGGCAGGCGTTAGCCCCGCGCCATAGACGTCGTAAGCATAAACAGCCGTGGCCAGCACCGAGGGCTGGAAGCTTTGCGCCAGTGCGATGACCCCAAGAACCACCACGGTAATGCGTGAAAAAAGCAACAAGGTGCGATCGCCCGCAGTCTTCGAGAACAAGCGTTGGAAAACGTCATGAACCACGTTCGTGGCCGGCGAGAACAGGTAGTTGTTTCCCGTTGAGAGCACCTTGGCAAACACCGCGCCCAGAAAAATGGCGCCCACCAGCGGCGCCACACCATGGCGCGCCGTGTAGGGCACGATCCCCCAGGCCGGAAGTGCGCCCGACTCGATTTCTTTGTGGAACTGCACTCCCCCCACCATGGCCAGCAGCACGATAATCGTTTCCAGGAACAACGTCCCAACGATCCAACCCACCACTGAAAGCCGGGCGTCCCGCTCGCTGCGGGCAGAAAAGAACTTCTGGTAGGAACTCTGGTTCCCCACCATCAGCGTGAAAGTCGGAAGGAAGTAGCCAAGCACTTCACTCCACCCCATTCCACCCCTAAACGTGAAGTGACTCGGAGGCAACGCAGCGTGCATTGCGGTCCACCCGCCGACGCGCAGAAGCATCGCCGGCAAGGCAATGATGCAGCCGGCCGTAACGAGCAGCCCAATCGCCACATCCGTGTAAGCGACCGACGACATTCCCGCCAGCGCTGTAAACAGGATGACGAACCCTGCCAGAATGAAGGTTCCGGTCCTCTCGCTGACTCCGAAGGCGAGGTTTAGAATTCGCCCCCCACCGCGGAACTGGTAGCTGACGATGGCGGTGTAGGAAACGATGATGCAGAGTGTCCCTAAAACGCGTGCAATCGGACTGTACCTGACCTCCAACAGATCAGGGACGGTGTATTGCGCGAACGCCCGAGCGCGTCCGGCTATGAAATAGACCACCAGCAAACCTGCCCAACCACCAGCCGGCAACCATAAAGATGCGAGGCCCCTGCGATAAGCGAACTCCGCGCCGCCAAAAAGGCTACCAGCTCCTATCCACGAACACAAGAGGGTGAAGACCAACACCGTCGCCGAGAGTCTGCGGTCCGCCACCATGAAACCTGCATGCGTCTTGAGCTTTACCATGCGCGTCACGCTGACCGTGAGCAGCACAAGAACAATCAGGATGAGGACCGTTGCGTAGATCATGGGTGTGTCTACCCTTCATTGCGATAGTCGAGGGACGCGACCATTTGCGTCACATCGCGCCAGTGGGGTTCGACTTTGACGTAGAGTTCAAGGAAGACTTTAGGTGGGAACAATCTTTCCAGTTCCAGGCGGGCTTCGGTGCCGATCTGCTTCAGCATGTCGCCGCCCGAGCCAATAATGATGGGTTTCTGCGAGTCCCTCTCCACCACGATGCTGGCGTGGATACGCGTGATGCTTTCGCCTTCCTCGAAGTCGTCGATGACCACGGCGGTGGCATAGGGAAGTTCTTGCCGGGTGTGAAGGATAACCTTCTCGCGAACGATCTCAGATGCCAGGAAGCGTTCCGGCTGATCCGTGTACATTTCGGGAGGGAAGTATTGCGGGCCCTCGGGCAGCAAGCGCACGATGGCGTCCAGAAGTTCCGTAAGACCTTCTCCCCGAAGGGCCGAGATGGGCATGATTTCCTCGAAATTGTATAACTGGGAGTAGCGCTCCATCAGGGGTAGGAGTTTGGGCTTCTTGATCCGATCGATTTTGTTGAGCGCCAAAATCGACCGCGGAGCGTATTCTTTCAGCAGTCCCAAAGCAAACTCGTCTCCATGGCCGAACCGCTCCGAGGCATCAACAATCAGCACCGCCAAGTCCCGCTCCGTGAGCGCCTGGCGAACGAAGCTCATCATCTGGTCATTGAGGCGCGAAAGCGGCCGGTGGATTCCGGGCGTGTCCATGAGCACGATTTGCGCGGAGGGCCGGTTTACGATCCCAAGAATCCGATTGCGAGTGGTTTGCGGCACGGCCGTGACGATGGAGACCTTGGTTCCAACCAGTGCATTCACCAAGGTGCTCTTCCCGGCGTTCGGCCTTCCCACAACGGCCACGAATCCGGACTTAGTCTGATCCGCCATGGTTCTCAGCAGGCTTTGTGGCTTCCGGAGACAGAATCAGGCGGACCTTCAAGACGGTCCGCTTGTTAGCTTCCAGCACTTCGATGGTCAACCCGTTCTTCTGCACCTTCTCACCGGGAACGGGAACGTGCCCGAGTTGGGCCAGCACCAACCCCGCCACCGTGGAGTAGCCTGGAGCTTGGACGGGGACGTGCAATTCATCGCTGATCTGGGACAGGTCAGTATGACCCGACACGAGGTAGGAATACTCCGACTCCTTGACGATATCCTGCGCGTGGATCTCGAATTCGTCCTTTATTTCTCCAACGATTTCTTCCAGCATGTCTTCGATGGTCACCAACCCGGCGACGCTGCCATATTCGTCAATGACGATGGCCATCTGCGTGGTGGATTTTTGCAATTCCTTCAGCAAATCCTGGATGCGCCGCGTTTCAGGAACGAATGGCACAGGCCTGATCAAACTGCGAATGGTGACCCGGGCTTGTTCTTCGGGCGGCAACTCCATGAGGTCGCGAACGCTCACGATGCCCTCGATATGATCCAACTGCCCCGCAAAGACGGGGTATCGGGTCAGACGCTTTTCGCGGAACAGCTTGCGAAGGTCTTCGACCGGGGCGTTCACCTCGATGGCGGCAATTTCCGTGCGCGGCGTCATCACCTCGCGCACGACCTTGTCCCCGAATTCGACGACCGACTGTACGAGTTCGCCCTCCCCTTTTTCGAGCAAGCCTTCCTGCTCACCGGCTTCAATAAACTCTTGCAGGTTCTCCTGCGGGGTGGGGGCCTCCGGTTCCTGCTCCGTGGACTCCAACAGGCGGCTCATGGTGGTTGAAATGAGGATGGGGAAAGTGAGCGGCAAGGCCAGGTAAACCAGCCGTCGCACCGCGGGCATCCAGAGCTCCAAGATGACCTCCGGCTCGTCATGGCGCGCCACCAGGAGGAAAGGTATGAGCTGGTCGGCTATGGCCACCGCGGTCAGGACTATGACCACAGCAGCGCCGATGTTTCCCCAGAGGTGATCCGGCCGGCGCAGGACCAGCAGCGCGGTCACGCCCACGGCAAACAAGTGCATCGCCGCGCCGTGCAGGGCGGAAATCGAGACCCCAACACGCTCCCGGTCGATGGTGATACGCCCTCCCTCGCCAGGACGAAACAGCTTCCTGGCGCTCACGGCAGTCAGGCGGCGCATCAGCAGCCTCAAATAAGAGGCCACCGACCCGGCCACCAGAAGGGCGGCCAGAACGATCAGCCATACAAGTGTGATCAGGATGGTTCCGAGATCCATACGCTACCGAGGGTTCGCCTCAGACCCACGAACATGTTCTCACCGCGAAGCGGTGCACCGTGAGTAGCCGTGGGCGCCAGCCCACGGTGGGCGTTCGCCTGAAAGACTGCCCAACCCCGTAAGGGGTTGTCCAAGGCGGTTCGGCCCTTTCAGGGCCGGGTCTCGCTTGATACGCTCCTGTCCGTGGGTTTCACCCACGGCTACTCAAGGTGCTCCCCTTACGGGGAGCAAAGGAAGAGCATGACCTAGTCTCCCGAAATACCCAGCCGGCTTCGCAGGGCAACCTCCAGCCTGCTCATTTCGCCATGATCTCGTTCGTGATTGTAGCCCAGCAGGTGGAGGACGCCGTGCAAGATAAGCCATCGCATCTCGTTCAGGGTTGAGTGTCCTTCTTGGCGCGCGTTTCTTTTGGCCGTGTCGACGGAAATGACGATGTCGCCGAGGAAGTTCTTGAACTCCCACGCCGCGCGTTCATTGGCGCTCCGGCGGGTGTACCGCGATCGAGCACGTTCGCTTCCTGGTCGCTGGGGTAGCTGCCTCTGCTGCGCCATCCAAGGAAAAGATAAGACATCGGTCGCACGATTCTTGCCCAGGTAGAGCAAATTCAATCGCTTGATCTGCCTGTCGTCTACGAAGCAAATGTTGCAATCTCGCCTGCCCAATCGAAGCGCCTGCCTGAGCTCCCGCACAAATTCCCCCAGCCGGGAAGAACTGACAATGTACTTGCTCTGCTGATTAAGGATCAATGGTTCTGCCGTGATAAAGATGGAAAGCTTATTGGGTGACGACTCCTTTGTGGTTCTTGTTGTTCGCCGCGGCCGCGGTGCGCACCTGGTCGTATTCCTCGTAGGCGCGGATGATGCGCTGCACCAGGGTATGTCGGACCACGTCCCGCTCCGTAAAGTAAACAAAACAGATACCCGGCACCCTGGAAACCACCTCAATCGCTTCGACGAGGCCAGAACGTCTCCCATCGAGATCGATTTGGGTGATGTCACCCGTGACCACCGCTTTGGAGTTGAAGCCCAGTCGCGTCAGAAACATCTTCATCTGCTCGCTGGTGGTGTTCTGGGCCTCGTCAAGAATCACGAAGGCGTCGTTCAAAGTCCTACCGCGCATGAAAGCGATGGGTGCGATCTCAATAATGCCTTTCTCCAAGTAGCGTTCCACCCTGTCCGGGTCCAATACGTCGTAAAGCGCATCGTAAAGCGGGCGCAAATACGGGTTCACTTTCTCCTGTATTGTCCCGGGGAGGAATCCCAACCTTTCGCCCGCTTCCACGGCGGGCCTCGCCAGGATGATGCGGCTGACCTCTTTGGTCAGCAGTGCATCCACGGCCATGGCCACGGCCAGGTAAGTTTTTCCCGTACCCGAAGGGCCGATTCCGAACACCATGTCGTGCCGCTCGATCGCATCCACATAGGTGCGCTGGTTCAGGCTTTTGGGGGTGATGGATTTCTTGCCGAAGGTCCGCGGGCGACCGGCCTCGGCAAGACCCTTCAGCGTGGCATCCGGATCCTCGCAGACGATGCGCAGGAAGGATTCGACCTCCGAGCTGTCAAAGCGGGACCCGGCCTCCACCAAGTCGGCATATTCTTCCAGGAGTTTTTGCGCGCGCCGCACTTCGAGATCCCCGCCTTCGACTTCCAGCCCCTCCTCGCCGAGGTGTACCGAAACATTGAAACACCTCTCCAGCAATCGCAGGTTTCCGTCCTGCGTTCCTACCAACTCTTCAACTCCTTTCAGAACCTTTACACTCGTCTTCATTTGCTCTGCATGCCTCACACCCTCCTAAATCACACAATAACCATCATGCGGTGGTCGAGGGACGCGCCGAAAACCGGCGTTGGGGGAAGAAAGTCTACTTCTCATTAACTCTTTAACAATTTAGCCTTCGGACCGGCGAAAGTCAAGGTCCTACGGCAGGCGGTAGTGGTGTCACTTGAAAATGGGATCCCTTTCCATACGCAGGTCATTCCCGCGAAAGCGGGAATCCATTCCCCAAACCTTCGGAAATGCGCTGTCTACGGACTGGATTCCCGCTTTCGCGGGAATGGCTGTGGCTTCGAGTGCGCATGTCTCGCAAATGACGCCAGTACCCAGCTGGCGGGCAGGCGCTGACGAGTTTGCAGCAACGGCTGGTGAAGACCGGCGGACGACTGGTCCCGCCTTGCGGGATGCCGTGTATTACTGGCTCTTGCTGGCCGAAGGGCATTTGACGAGACGGCTCTTCGGCAGTATGCTGAGAATGATCGCGGCGCTGTAATTGCCGGACGGCTAGTGAAGCAGCAGAGGAGATCAATCGAGCTGCTTGAAATCGTCCAGCCGCAACGAGCGTCAGCGGCTAGGCAGGTTGGGGGCAGGAAGCCGAGCAGACAAGTGCGCGAAACGGCCAACGCGAGCCCTAGTACCACCCCAAAGAGGCCACGGCGACTTGAGCTTGGATCGGCCAGGGCGGCCGGCGTTTGATTCAGCGGAGAGATAAAGCTGAAATCGGAAATTCCCGATAGAGACGCGCGGTGACCGCAAGACCTTCTCCAGCGAGATTGTCTCCCTGATGAGGTGGCGATGGGCAGCCGGTTATCTTTGCTGCCATTCCTGCTATTAACGGTTAGCGCTATCGAGCCCTGCGGCGCATGGCCGCAACTTCCGGCTGCCAGTGAGATTCCTCAGTCACAACTCATAGACCCGCAGGAGCGCGAACACTACGCCGGGGTTAGGAGCGTGGTCGACTGGTCTCCCTCGGAGTTAGTAAAAGCCCTGCCAGAACTCAAGGGATTGGCGACGGCGCAAAGCCAGGAAGAACTGGCCACACTCCTCCGGAAAGTGGGGGAAAACGTGGAGGCATTCTTCCGGGATTTTCCCAGCACCACTTCGGTGGAGGAAATCCGCCAGGAGCGATTCCTTCCAGGCAAGCTTGATCCCGAAAGCCTGGAGCAGACCACTCCTCTGCCCGAAAGCCAGGAGCAGACCTTTCACTATTTGATGCTCGCTGGTCCCGAAAACAGGCCGATGTCGGGGCTGCAAGAGTACCGCACTGACAATAAGGGAAATCGTGTAAACGTGCGTGGCATGGCGGGGACCTCCTCGATTCTCACGTCACGGTTTGTGTCTTCTGCCATTTATTTCCATCCCGTGCACCAGGACGGCTCAGCTTTTCGTTACCTGGGACGACAACACATCGACAAACGGGAGACCTACGTGGTCGCTTTTGCGCAGCGCCCCGTAGCGACCCGACTTGTGGAGTGGGTCGGCAACGGAGAGAAGACGGCCGCGGTGCTGCTCCAGGGAGTGGCTTGGATCGATCCCACAACCTACCAAATCATCCGTATGCGCACCGACCTCCTGGCGCCTCGGCCGGACGTCCACCTGGAAAGGCAAAGCACTGAGATTCGCTTTGCCGAAGTCCACCTCAAGACACTTCCTGGCGCGTTTTGGTTACCCGGCGAAGTTGTGGTGACTGTAAGTATCTTTGGTGAGACCTATCGCAACACGCATCGTTACTCCCATTTCAGATTGTTCAAGGTCGAGACACAGGAAACTCCGGAGGCGAAACAACCCACTCCCGGAGAGCCCCAAAAACCCGAATGACTTGATTTTGGACGAGGAGCTAGCCGCGAGCGAGCACGGCTTTGATGCGCTCCGGGGTCATGGGAAGCTGCAGCAGCCTGGCGCCAGTGGCATCGAACACGGCGTTCGCGATCAATCCACCCCTGCAAATGATGGCCGGCTCTCCGCCACCCTGCGCGCCCGATTCCTGCGCGTCAAGAATCACCGTCTCGATTTCCGGCAACCAGGAAAAACGCTTTGGGATGCAACAGCGGAGATTCACGTTTAAGTCAGTGGCGAACTATTTCTTGCCGCCCGCAGTGGCAGGCCAAGGTTGGAGGAGTTGCTCCTTGCGGTAAACCAGGGAGTTGGTATCGTACGCGGCAATCTCAAACCCGTGGCCGTGGGTGATGGCGTCACAAGGGCAGGCCTCCACGCAGTACCCACAAAAGATGCACCGGTTGTAATCAATGTTGTAAACCTTTGCGTAACGCTCCGCCGCACTGATTCGATCCTCGCCGGTATTCTCGGCAGCTTCGATGTAGATGCAATTGGCCGGGCAAGCCGCCGCGCAAAGGAAACAGGCTACGCATTTTTCGAGCCCATTTTCATCGCGCTTCAAAATGTGCAGCCCGCGGTAGCGGTCTTCAAAATGAACGGGTTCGTCCGGGTAGTTCTCCGTCACCGTGGGCTGGAACATGGTCCTAAAAGTGACGGAAAACCCCTTGGCCAGAGCTGAAGCGGAATCCACGATTTCTCGAAGTAGGTTTGGCATACCCTGTCAGAAATTCAGTATAGCTGACGCCCCTTAGCGGGTCAACCACCGTCGCTCAAGTCCGGCGCAATTGCCAATTCCCCGCGCGATTGCCCAATTCAGTCTG
Source organism: Terriglobia bacterium (assembly GCA_050008675.1). Taxonomy (GTDB): domain Bacteria; phylum Acidobacteriota; class Terriglobia; order UBA7540; family UBA7540; genus CAVROP01. The sequence goes on along the minus strand of JBEKME010000014.1, from coordinate 25,846 downwards.
GCAACGGACTGACCAGAGGGAGAATCCAAGCGCATAGGTTAGGAATTGCTGAAACGCCGAAGGCAGAATAGAGTCAGAGAAGAGGCAGCAAAAGGCGTGGTTCCAACTCAAATTGTAACGGAAGAAGCGGCCCATCCGTCTAGCTTCAAAGGAGATGCCTATGAAAAAGTCAAGATTCACGGCAGGCCTGGCAGCAATGCTTATCATCTCGACACTGTCTTTTGCGTCGGACGATGCCATCACATTGCCCGCAGGGAGCGAGCTCCATGTGCAACTGATCACCACGCTCAGCTCTAAAACCAACGAGACCGGCGATCTGTGGACGGGAAAGGTCGTCGAGCCGATCTTTGGAAAAGGTGGGGAAATCGTCCCCGACGGCAGCACCGTGGATGGTCACATCACTTATGTGAAAGGCTCGGGCCGGGTGAAAGGTAGGGGTGAAATGCGGCTCATCGTAGATTCCATCAGCACTCCGGACGCATCGAAGTACGATATCGTGGCAAGCCTGGAGGACGCCCAGGGCGCCAAGGTGAAAGATGAAGAAGGGACTATGCAGGGGCCGGGTAAGGACGCCAAGAGGACGGCCGAAGAGGCCGGCGTGGGCGCCGCCGCGGGTGCGGGTGTGGGGGCGATGGCCCACGGTGGAACAGGCACCCTTTACGGCATGGGAATCGGCGCCGCTGCGGCTCTGGCCCACGGCCTTCTCAAAAAGCACAAAGAGCTCGTTCTTCCTCAGGGTTGCGAGATGACCTTCGTTATTTCCCGCGACACCACGGCGAAGAAAGTACCCGTTAAGCAGTAGACCTATTTTGGATTTTAGATTTTGGATTTTGGATTACGTCTGGCAGTGGGGTGAGAACCGACAACTGCTCTCGGCTGCTGACTGCTGACTCCATTTTGGATTTTAGATTTTGGACACTCGATCTGGCAGGAGTGGTGTCAGTCAGAATGGCGTCGCCTCCCAAACGCCGGCCATTCCCGCGAAAGCGGGAATGACTGCGACCGAGGGTACCCATGTCGCGCAAATAACACCACTACTGGCAAGGGTCCGGCTACCTAATCCAAAATCTAAAATCTAAAATCCAAAATTCAAAGTTTGCGTCTGATCTCTGCGACGATCTGCTTACCGTGGAGGCGACCGTTTTCGATGAAGATCTCGTTCGTATCCAGGCCAGCGATGATAACGCCGGCAAGGTACAGGCCAGGCACATTGCTTTCGCGCGTTTCCGGGTTGCACTCCGGCCGGCAGCCGGTTGGGTCAATCCGGACCCCGGCGCTGCGAAGGAAGTCGAAGTCCGGATGATATCCGGTAAGGGCGAAAACGAAGTCGTTTTCAAGTCGCAACGTTTCCGCATTGGAATTCTCCACCAGAATCCAATCGTTGCCAATCTCGGTCAGGAAGCTGGCGAACAGGGCGCGGATCGAACCCTCCTTGATTCGGTTTTCAAGGTCAGGTGTGATCCAGTACTTGATATGCCGGCTCAGTTCGCGCTCCCGCACGATCAGCGTGACCTCAGCGTCATGGCGATAGAGGTCCAGGGCCGCGATTGCGGCCGAATTCCCGCCCCCCACAACTGCAACCCGCCGCTCGAAGAACTGGTGTGATTCCCAGTAGTAATGCGAGACCTTGGGCAGATCCTCTCCTGGTACATTCATCAGGTTGGGCAGATCGTAATAGCCGGTCGCCAGCACGACGTTGCGCGAGTTGTACTTGCGACGCTGACCAGCACGCAACTCCGTACCGATAACGAAGGCGCCGTTTTCCTGCCTGAGGGACGTCACGCGCTCTCCATAGTGGATGGGCAAATGGTAGTGGCCGGCCACGCGGCGATAATATTCAAGGGCTTCGGCGCGCGTGGGCTTAATGTTGATGCTCGTGAAAGGAAGGTCGCCGATCTCCAACAGCTCACGCGTGGTGAAGAAGGTCATGTTGGGCGGATAATGAAACAAGGAATTCACCAAACAGCCTTTCTCGAGAATCAACAGCTTGAGATCAGCCCGCAACGCTTCAATCCCGCAAGCCAGGCCGGTCGGCCCGGCCCCCACCACAAGCACGTCAAATAAATCGTTCATCAGAATCGAGTCCTCCCTTACGAGTTGGCAGTAGGCAGTAGGCAGTCAGGTCGCATACTTCTCAGGTAGAATCTCGCGTTCAGGAACTATCCACAAGGCTTGACGCCTGGGCGCTTCTCCTTCTACGCTGCGGGTGGAACTGAAATGCCAGCCGGATAAAAAACGCTGCTGCCAAGAGCTGCTTTGGACTTGCAATTGTGTACGGCTCGTGTCCCTTTCTGCCTACTGCCTTCTGCTTTCTGCCTTCTCTCACATGATATCCCACTTCGCCGAAGAGCTGGACCTTCCCTCCACCTGTCTCCGACAAGGCAACGAATCCGTCCCTCGCCACCCCCAGGTAGCGAGCATAACGTTCGCTCGCTAGCTCAAGGCCAAGAAAACCTGCGAAAGAAAGGACCTTTTCACCACAGAGGCACAGAGACACAGAGAATGAAAGAAAGTCCCTTTTTTCTTTTTCTCTGTGTCTCTGTGCCTCTGTGGTGAAAAGGAGTTTCCTGAACACCCCTCATGTCAACGGTATTGCGATTAATCTTCAGCTTCCAGCACTTCGATGATGCGTCGCAAGGCCGCAATGATTTCGTTGCGCTCGACTGTGTTCTTGCGAAACTGCAACACCAGCTTGAATTCCTTGGCGGGAGGGACAAAGCGGAAGACGGCCGGGGGCGGCTTCTTGTCAGGGTTCCGCTCGGCGCGGGCCTGCTCGCGGTTCACCGTCCCCAGCGCAAAACGCTGCGCCAGGTCTTTCATCTTCACTTCGTTGGGCTGGCGGGCCACTTGCAGCAATTGCGATTTCGAAAGCACACCCTTCTCAATGCACAACGCCTTAATCTCATCAGGAATCGACTGCAAGCTGAGCAGTTCGGTAATCGAGGGGCGAGACTTCCCCACTTTCTTGGCGATTTCCTCATGGGTCAAGCCGAAACGGCCGGCGAGCGCTTGCACCCCGTCTGCTTCTTCGAAGGGGGTCAAGTCTTTGCGCTGCAGGTTTTCGATCAGCGCCAGCTCCAGCGTCTCGGCGTCATCAACGTCTTTTTCGATGCAGGGAAGTTCGCAAAGTCCCGCGGCGCGCGCCGCCAGGTAGCGGCGCTCCCCGGAAATGATCATGTACTTTCCCGACTCGGGCATAAAACGCACCAGCAGCGGCTCCAGCACGCCCTTCTCCCGCACCGAGTCGGTGAGCCCCTGCAAATCGCCGATCTCCTTGCGGGGCTGGCTGGCGTTGGGCTGGATTTCCTCGAGGGGAATCATTCTGCCAATGGCGGCGCCGGTTCGGGAGATTATTTCTTCCACGTAGTGTGCGTTGTGACGCATCTTCACCGTCAGGGGTAAACCAGCGCGTCTAACTGACACGTTGCATGACCTCCCTAGCGAGCTGCGCGTATTCCTTCGCTCCGGACGAATCGGGGGCAAAAGTGAAGATCGTTTCTTTATAAGCGGGGCTTTCTTCCAGGCGCACGTTCTTCCCGATGATGGTCTTGAAAACCTTCTCGCCGAACACTTCGCAGACCTGTTTGTAGGTGTCCCGCGCCAGATTGGTACGCTTGTCAAAGAGCGTGACGATCACCCCGAGCAACTCCAACTCAGGATTGGGCCGCGCACGGATACGCTGCAGCGTCTCCAGCAGGTCGTCTGTTCCTTCCAGCGCGTAGTAGGAAGCCTGGACGGGCACCAGCAGGTAGTGCGCGGCCACCAGGGCGTTCACGGTGAGCAGGCCGAGCGCCGGCGGGGTATCAATCACCATGAGGTCGAAGTCGTTTCGCACCGCGGGCAGCGCGTCTTTGAGCCGATAGGGAGCATCGAACTGTCCCACCAGGTGCCCCTCCAGCTTGGCCAGCGAGATTCTGGAGGGCACCAGGCAAAGATTCGTCACCTTCGTCGGCATCACCACTTGCGAGAGCGCCACCTGGTGATCGGCCAACACCTCGTAGGCCGAGTGCGTGATTTCATCCTGGTTGAAGAAAGTCAGCGTGGTATTGGCCTGGGGATCCAAGTCAATCAGCAGGGTTCGTTTGTCGTTAAGGGCAAAGGCAGCGGCCAGATTGACAGCGGTAGTGGTCTTCCCTACTCCACCTTTCTGGTTTGCGATCGCTATTATCGTGCTCACTCGCAGCTCCAGCCAAGGGTTGGATTTTTTGGCGGGCCCGGAGGCAGCCAGGGCGAGTTCCCCGCCGGCGGTCACATCTTGTAGCGTCCCATGTCCTCGTCGCCCAAGCCTTCCAGCCACTTCCGAAGCTCTTCATTACTCGCCTTTTCGTTGGCGCCGCCGGCAATCTTCGAGTTCTTCAAGACTTCCTCTTCGACGTAAATGGGGCAATCCATACGTAAGGCCAGCGCCAGTGCGTCGCTGGGCCGCGAATCGATGGACATCACCTGTCCATCGCGTTCCAGCCAGATCAGGGCGTAGAAAGTGTCTTCCTTCAACTCGCTCACCACAACCTTCTGAACGCGCGTCTCAAGGCCCAGCAACAGGTTCTTCAGCAGGTCATGGGTCATGGGGCGCGGCGTGGTCACCTTCTCAATTTCCAAAGCAATGGCGTTCGCCTCGTAGATGCCGACCCAGATCGGAAGCACCGATGCCCCGTTGACATCCTTCAAAATCACGATGGGCATGTTTGTGACCGGATCCATCACCAAACCGCGGATTCTCATTTCGATTTCCATGTGATCCTCCAGGCCCCTTGCACGCCCCGCCTTTCCGCGCGCCAGCCGCCTCTCACCTGCTCGAGCTCTTCATTACACCCTCGAATCCTTTTCCGCGCGCGCCCCCACCAAACTGTTCGGCCCGGCCGAGGTCACTTTCACCGTGAGGTAGCGTCCGACATCCTCAGGACTGCCCGGAAAGTTTATCACGCGGTTCGTGGTGCTGCGCCCCACTGCCTGCCCCAAGCGTGCTTGATATCCTTCCACAAGGACTTCGAAACTCTCGCCCAGCAGCGCCTGGTTGCGCCGCACCTGGATTTGCCGTTGTAGTTCCTGAAGTTCGCTCAGGCGCCGCCCCTTCTCCTCCTCCGCTATAGCATCCCGGCTTCCTTCCGCAAGTGTATTCGGCCGTGGCGAATATTTGAACGCGAAGACTTGATCGTACTCTACTTCCTTTATCAACGAAAGCGTCTGTTCAAAATCCTTGCCGGTTTCCCCGCAAAAACCGACTATGATGTCCGTGGAAAGGCTGATTCTACGCCGCGCTTTGCGAATGCAATGGATTATTTCCAAATACTCCTCGCGCGTGTATCCCCGCAGCATCCGCGCCAGTACTGTCGTGGAACCGGATTGCAGCGGGAGGTGAATCTGGTCGCAAAGGTTGGGGTTCGCGTCGATCGCTTGGACGATGTCGGAGGTGAAGTACCTCGGGTGCGAGGTCGTGAACCGTACGCGGCGAATTCCCGGAATTTCGGCCACGCGCGAAAGCAATTCCGCAAAGCTCAGCCGCGCTGGCGAAGAATCATGCCAGGCGTTGACGATCTGGCCCAGGAGCTGGATTTCTGTATAACCCTGGTCCACCAAGCGCCGGGCCTCGGCCAGGATCTTGTCGCTGGGACGGCTTCGCTCCGGGCCGCGCGTCATGGGCACAACACAGAATGAGCACCGCTGGTCGCACCCTTCAATGATCGTGAGATAAGCCCGGAAAGGGTTATCGCGGCGGGTCATCTCAGTCTCAAAGCACTCCTTCGTGTCGAGCGCGAGACCGGTTAGGCGTTGCTTTCCGGTTTCGAGCTGGTCAAGCAACTCCGGCAGTTTCGAATAGCTCGCGGAGCCGCAAACCAGACTCACCTGCGGCGCGCGCTCAAAAAACCGCTCGCCTTCCTGCTGCGCCACACAGCCCAGCACTCCAATCACTTTCCGCGCGCCACTTCCGCCCTTGCGGAAAACCCCCAACCGCGAAAAGACCTTCTGCGCGGCCTTTTCCCGGATGCTGCAGGTGTTGTAAAGCACAAGATCAGCCTCATGATGGCTTTCGACGGGCGTCATCCCACGCGCCATCAGCACGCCTTGCACCTTCTCCGAGTCGTGCACATTCATCTGGCAGCCGAAGGTTTCAATGTAAAAGGTCTTCAGCGTGCCAGCCGTGGCAACGGGCTCCGACGGCTGGTCGGCATCTGTAGGCCCAGGGCTTCCTTCCGCCCCACACGCCCCGTCTGCCGTAATCCTTTCGTTCAACAGCCCCCAGGCCGCGAAGCTCGCCGCCTCCCCTGCCGCACCAGAAGGAGATCGCGGCGCTCCAGGCGGTCCCGGCTGATTGGCGACCATTATTTGGATCAGTTCGCTTCCCATTTGCTGCCGCAGACCCGACGCATTCAGTATAGCCCGAAAGCCCCAGCTTGTGTAGACGTCGCCGAACTTCGGGGCTGGGGACTGGGGGCTAGGGGCTGGGTTGATTTTGGATCTAATACGCAATGTCCGTCATTCGTAGAGCATAACCCCATTGTCTGTCATTCTGAGCCCGTTCGCTTCGCTCAGGGTAAACTCCGCGAAGAATCCCGGCATTTTTTCGCACTGACTGAGCTTTCAAATGCGGAGATTCTTCGCGGAGTTTACCCTGAGCGGGCAGAGCGAGATCCTTCTCCCGCGACTGCGGGATCAGGATGACAGCGAAGGGCTCAGAATGACAGGCGGTGGCCTTTTCCTCTACGAATGACGAGCAATTCGTATAAAAAGGCAGGAAGCTTGACCGCGCGCGCCGCAAAGAACACTCATTACGCGCCGCCCGACCGGTGGCTGAAGGCTTCTATTCAACCAGTCGCTGGAGAACGAGGCTAAAGCCCGGAAACAGAGGCGAAGAGAGCGAATCCCTGGCACTGAGCTTGGCAGCAAGGTCAAGGCCCTCTTTGCGCCGCCGATAAATCTCGGCGGACGGCCCCTCGGGGTCAATGATCCAATATTCCTGAACGCCATAGCGCGCGTAGAGTTTTAGCTTGAAGGTGCGGTCGGCTCTTACCCTGCCAGGCGAAAGGACCTCAACGACCAAGTCCGGAGCCCCCTGGACATTCCTCTCTGTCAACACCTCGGCGCGGCCCTTGGAAACAACGTGTCTCAACGGGCATGGGAGGATCATATCACTGCGCGCACATCGCAAGAGGCGCGTTGTACGCGCCACCCGCGATCATCGCTTCGCCCAGGATAGCTGGAATTGCCGATTTTCGATTGCCTATTGATCCATCAGTTGACGGACTGATGGACATTGGAAGGAGTTGCCACACCACTTTTTCAATCTTCCATCGGCAATCAGCAATCGGCAATGAAAACTCGGCCCGGGCTCCGCTGCCGATTCCACAGGCCCCAAACGAATTAATGAAATCCTTGGCAAATCCTTATGCCTTTTTTATGAGTTGTCGAGCATGCTGCAAGTTCGAGGCGCAAATGAATGGCGGTCTGCGCGTGGAAGTTGGGCTAGTAGCGCGGCTCTACCAGCCGGGGGCAGTGGCGGATGTTCCCGCTGCCACCGATGGGCAACCGGAGCTCGAAATCTTCGTCATCTTCACCGACCATCCGGGAACCCTTGCCGCTCTCCGGACGGCCCATCACTTGGGCGACAAGCTCGATGCACGCCTCCGGCTCCTCATGCTGTATGAGGTGCCGTATGCACTACCGTTGACAAGGCCGGCTATTCCCGCAGGGTTCCTTGAAGAGCAGCTCCGTACCCAGGCCTCCAAGATCCCAGTCGCTATCGCTGCGCATGTCTATCTGTGCCGCGACAAACGCCCGACTTGCGGTTGACTCGACGGGGCAGGAGGGCTAGGCTTTCGGGCGAAGGGGAAGCTCAAAACGGAAATTCCGGCTCAAAATTATACAGGGGGATAAAGCATGCCCATTTTCTTGCAACCGTCATCTCGCCCGCTCGTCGCCGGCGCCAAGCTGGTCTTTGTATTCTTCATGATGTTTGTACTTTCTTGTCCAGGGCAGGCCCAGGAGCCTCTAGCGCCCGCGCCGTTGTCGACTGACTCATCCGGTGAATTGAAGGAGCAAGTTCGGGAACTGCGCACGTTAGTGGAGCAACTTCAGAAGCAGGTCAGCGATTTGCAAGCCAGAGTACCCACAACCCAGTTCATTGAAAAAGTCGGCAACCCACCTTCCGCACAGGTTTCGGCTCCAGCGCCGCCGGCCGAAGAAAAAGCACAAGACCGCGGAGACACTTTGCAAACCGCGGCGACTTCAGCGTCCTCTAAGGGGTCCGACTTCCTTCATGGCACGACCGTCAATCTTCTGCTGGACGGTTACTATGAATATAACTTCAACGCCCCAATCGGCCGGGTGAATCTTCTCCGCTCGTACGACGTGAGCAGCAATGCCTTCAGTCTCAACCAGGCGGACCTGCTGCTCGAAAATGCTCCAGACCCATCTCACGGCAAGCGGTTTGGCGCCCGCCTTGATTTGCAATACGGTCAAGCAACGGAAACATTGCAAGGCAACTCCGTAAACGAGCCGCGGCCCGACGTATATCGAGCGATCTTTCAGGCCTTCGGCACCTATGTAATTCCCGTCGGTCGCGGGTTGAACGTAGATTTCGGGAAATGGGCGAGTTCCCTCGGAATTGAAGGGAATTATACGAAGGATCAGATGAACTACTCACGATCCTACTGGTTCAATTTTTTGCCGTTCTACCATATGGGCGTGCGCACCCAATATCAGGTCAATGACAAGCTTGCGGTGAACTACTGGGTGACGAACGGCACCCAGCAGACGGAGCCGTTTAATGGCTTCAAAGACCAATTGTTTGGCGTGAACGTACAACCGCGTAAGACCGTGAGCTGGACGGCGAATTACTACCTCGGTCAAGAACACCCGGATTTTAAATACGAGCCGATTGGAACGCCCGGTCTACCAACGCAGCAGGGAATTCCTTTCGAGCCAATTCCGAATCCCGCGAAAGGCAAATTGAACATTATTGATAACTATGTCACCTGGAATGCCTCGCCAAGACTGACTTTGGCTCTCGAGGGCGACTACGTTATCGAACGCCTTCAGCCCTACTCTGCGCCTGACCATACGGACGGCGGCGCTGCTTATGTTCGCTATCAGATCCGGCCTAAAATCGCCCTTGCCGCGCGCTCCGAATACATGTCGGACCACGGCGGCTTGTTTAGTGGAACAACGCAGGCGCTGAAGGAAACAACCCTTACATTCGAGTACAAGTTTACGGACAACTTCGTGATGAGAGAAGAATGGCGCCGCGATTTCTCCAATCAGCCTTTTTTCTTAACTGATACCCTTGGCCTCTTGCGTAAGCAGCAAACTACTGTGGGAATTGGCCTGGTATGGTGGTTCGGCGGAAAACAAGGCGCATGGTAAATGGTCTTGTATAGCCGCGCGGACTAGGTCCGGTAACGTTACCTCGATTTGCGGCGTAGCGTGCAAATCTCCGCTTGACACCGCTTACCGCTAGATTTCGGAAGCCTACGGGGGATACCGTTTCAACGTTTCGGGTCGGGCGGAACTACCCCTCCTCCTGGTACCTAGACCCCTCAGTGTCTCCAGAATCTGGGCTGTTGGTGCATGATGCGCGGTTCAATGTTGACTCCTGAAGACTCAATTCACCAGGCAAAGGCCTCCTCGATCTTGTTATGCACGCCTGTTATGCACGCCTGGCTCACTTCTGAACTTCCACTGGCTTTGGACTGCCTCGGCGGTGAGATTGACCGGGAGGGAAAAAGATTGACCCCGTGCCTGTCAAGCCTCGCTATCCGTTGAGCGAGCCTTGGGTCGGCTGCCGATTCCACATGCCCGAAAGGAGTTAATGAAATCCTTAACAAATCCTTATGCCTTTCTTATGAGTAGTCGGGCATGCTACAGGGTGTAGGCGCACATGGACAACGATCTAAGCGCGAAAGTCGCGCCAATAATTACGCTCTGTGAAGCGACGGCGGCGGCGGATATTCCTGCTGCGACAGGCGCTCACCCGGAGCTCGAAATCTTCGTCATCTTCACTGACCATTCGGGAACCCTTGCCGCTCTCCGGTTGGCCGATCACTTAGGCCAAGAGCTTGATGCACGCCTCCGGCTTCTCATGCTGCATGAGGTGCCGTATGCACTACCGTTGACAAGGCCGGCTGTTAATGTAAGATTCCTTGAGGACCAGCTCTTTGCGTTGGTCCCCGAGACGCCGGTTGATATCGCTGCGCATATTTACCTGTGCCGCGACAAATGCCGGACTGTGCGGTTGATACTGAAGCCCCGCTCGATTGTGATCCTGGGCGGTAGGAAACGCTGGTGGTCTGTGGAGAAGAAACTGGCAAGAGTGCTAAGCAAAGATGGGCATCATGTGATCTTCGCGGAATCGAGGTAAGAGACCATGCTGGATTTATTTTACGTCCTTGTCGGGATATTGTTGTTCGTTGCCTGCTGGGCTTCTACTAAAGCCTGTGATCGACTGTAAGAGGGAGGTATGCCGTGGACTACATCATCTCAGGCGTGACGGCACTTTTTCTATTTGTTTACCTCGTTTACGCCTTGCTTCGTCCTGAACGCTTTTGAGGAATGAGGAATAAACATGACAGCGCTTGGCATTTTGCAGATCGTCGCTTACTTCGTCGTGATCCTCGCTATCACCAAGCCCCTTGGCGCTCATATGGCCAAGGTATTTGAGGGCCAGCGGACCTTTCTCCATCCGCTGCTGCGCCCGGTGGAACGCCTCATCTACCGCCTGGTTGGCGTACGCGAGGATACCGAACAACGCTGGACGCAATACGCTGCGTCGCTGATTGCCTTCAGCGTGGCGTGTTTTCTGTTTACTTATGTCATCCAGCGCTTGCAAGGCATCTTGCCCTTCAACCCCATGCACTTTGGCACCAAGGCCGCGCCCTCAGGAGCCACGCCCGTAACCCCGGACCTGGCCTTTAACACGGCAGCGAGCTTCCTCACCAACACGAATTGGCAAGCCTACAGCGGGGAGATGACGTTTAGTTATTTCGTACAAATGGCAGCTCTCGCCGTGCAGAATTTTGCTTCTGCGGCCGTGGGTATCTCTGTGGCAATAGCGCTGATCCGCGGCTTCGCCCGGCAGGAGGCTAAGGCCGTCGGCAACTTCTGGGTCGATCTCACGCGCTCGACGCTTTATGTCTTGTTGCCGATTGCCTTTGTCGCCGCATTGATCCTTTGCTCCCAGGGCGCTATCCAGAACTTTCATCCCTATGCCACGGTCAAGACCATAGAGGGAGCTACCCAGACAATTCCGCAGGGTCCCGTTTCCTCTCAAGAAGCAATCAAGTTGCTGGGAACCAATGGCGGAGGGTTCTTTAACGCCAACTCTGCGCACCCCTATGAAAACCCGACGCCGTTGAGCAACCTCCTCCAAGTGCTCCTGATTTTCCTGATCCCGGCGGGGCTAACGTACACCTTCGGCCGCATAGTGGGCGACACAAGGCAAGGCTGGGCTCTGTTTGCCGCCATGGCGGTGATGTTTGCCATGGGCGTATTCACTTGTTACCACTACGAGCAGGCGGGCAATCCCCTCCTCGCGAAACTCGGATTGGAAAGTACTTACACCGGCAAACAGGCTGGCGGCAACATGGAGGGTAAGGAAACGCGCTTTGGCATCCCCGCCTCGGCGTTGTTTGTGACCGTGACTACCGATGCAAGCTGTGGCGCCGTAAATGTGGCGCATGACAGCCTTACTCCCATTGGCGGCCTCGTCCCGATGTTCAACATGCAAAGTGACGAGGTTATTTTCGGGGGCACAGGGTCGGGCCTATACGGCATGCTGTTGTACGCCATTGTCGGGGTTTTCATCGCCGGACTCATGGTGGGCAGGACGCCGGAATATCTGGGCAAGAAGATCCAGCAGAAGGAAGTCAAAATGGCCATGCTGGCCGTCATCGCGACAGCTTTCTGCATCCTTGTGTTCACCGGGATCAGCACCGTTGCTCCCTTCGCAAAGAACGGCTACTGGAACCCGCCCGGCCCGGCGATCGCCAACCTCGGCAACTCCGGCCCCCACGGTTTGAGTGAACTCTTGTACGCGTACTCGAGCACCCCGGAGAACAATGGCAGCGCCTTTGCCGGGCTCAACGCAAACACACCCTGGTACAACCTCACCTTCGGCTTGGCAATGGTGCTTGGGCGATTCGCGTTCATTATCCCGACTCTGGCCATCGCCGGCAGCTTGGCCGTTAAGAAGAGGGTGCCGTCTTCAAGTGGCACCTTCCCGACGCATGGTGTGCTTTTTGTAGGACTCTTGGTAGGGACGGTGATTGTCATCGGCGCCTTGACGTTCTTTCCGGCGTTGGCGCTGGGTCCACTGGTCGAGCATTTGCTCATGCACCAGGGGAAACTGTTTTCCTCGCTGATGTTTTCTTTCTGGAGCTAATCCATGGCAACGTTTGTGACACCCCCTCTGATTGACGATCTGACCACACTGATTCCGAAAAAACTCGTGCGGGCGCGTCCTTTGTTCGATCCGGAGCTTGTGGGGCGCGCCCTGAAGGACTCGTTCAAAAAGCTCAATCCTGTCACGCTGCTGAAGAACCCCGTGATTTTTGTGGTGGAAGTAGGCGCAGCGCTGACTGGGGTTTTTCTGCTTCGTGACGCCTTCACCCGAGCGCCAAGCTTGGGATTCGAGCTCCAAATAGATTTGTGGCTTTGGTTCACCGTTCTTTTCGCCAACTTTGCCGAGGCTATGGCGGAAGCGCGCGGCAAGGCGCAGGCCGATACGTTGCGCAAGACAAGATCCGAATCGGTCGCCAAGCGCATGGTTGCCAAGGATGAGATGGAAAATGTGCCGGCTTCGAAGCTTCGCGCTGGAGACGTCGTCTTCTGTGATGTGGGAGACATTATCCCGGGGGACGGCGAAGTGATCGAGGGCATCGCGACCGTTGACGAATCGGTGATCACCGGCGAAAGCGCCCCGGTGATTCGCGAGTCGGGAGGCGACCGAAGTGCGGTCACGGGTGGAACCAAAGTTCTCTCTGACAAGGTCAAGATCAAGATTACTTCCAACCCGGGTGAGACGTTTCTGGACCGGATGATCGCGCTCGTGGAGGGCGCCGAGCGCCAGAAAACCCCCAACGAGATCGCGCTGAACATCCTGATTGCCGGCTTGACACTTATCTTTTTGTTCGCCGTTGCGACCCTGCAGCCATTTGCGATCTACAGCGTCGCCTCCGCCGGAGCAGGCACGGTGCCCACCGTGGCGGTGTTGGTTTCCTTGTTGGTATGCCTGATCCCGACAACCATCGGCGGGCTACTCTCCGCCATTGGGATCGCGGGCATGGATCGCGTCATGCAGCACAACGTCTTGGCCATGAGCGGCAAAGCGGTGGAAGCCTCGGGCGATGTCGATACGCTCTTACTGGACAAGACGGGGACCATTACTCTCGGCAACCGTCAGGCGGTGGAATTCATTCCGGTTAAAGGAGTGACAGAAGCGGAGCTTGCGGACGCCGCGCAGCTTTCGAGTCTTGCCGACGAAACACCGGAAGGACGCTCCATCACCGTGTTGGCGAAGCAGAAGTTCCAGTTGCGCGGCAGAGAAGTGGCCGAGCCGGAGGCACATTTCATTCCCTTCTCTGCCTATAGTCGCATGAGCGGGGTGAATCTGGACGGGCGTTCCCTGCGCAAAGGCGCGACCGACGCCATCCTGAACTTCGTCAAGGAGCAGGGCGGCCAAGTACCTGCCGACTTCATGGCAATCTCTGACCGCATCTCCCGCGCCGGAGGCACCCCCCTAGCGGTGGCGGATGGCGCGCGCATGCTGGGGGTTGTGCACCTCAAGGACATCGTCAAAGGGGGCATGAAGCACCGTCTCGTCCAACTCCGCGCCATGGGCATTCGCTCCGTGATGATCACCGGCGACAACCCGCTGACCGCTGCGGCGATTGCTGCTGAGGCAGGTGTGGACGATTTTCTTGCACAAGCCACACCCGAAGACAAGCTCAAGTATATCCGCAAAGAACAGGCTGGCGGGCGCATGGTCGCCATGACCGGAGACGGCACCAACGACGCGCCGGCGCTGGCGCAGGCCGACGTCGGCGTGGCCATGAATACCGGCACCATGGCGGCCAAAGAGGCCGGAAACATGGTGGACCTCGATAGCAACCCCACCAAGCTCATTGAGGTAGTGGCCATCGGGAAACAACTCCTGATCACCCGCGGCGCGTTGACCACCTTTTCCATTCTCAACGATGTGTCGAAATACTTCGCGATTATTCCGGCCATGTTCATGGCCACCTATCCGGCGCTAGCTAAGCTCAACATCATGCGCCTTCACACTCCCCAAAGCGCCGTGTTGGCTGCGGTGATCTTCAACGCCTTGATCATCGTCGCCCTCGTGCCGCTCGCGTTGCGGGGAGTGAAATACAGACCGCAAAGCGCTGCCGCGATGTTGCGCCGCAACCTTTGGATCTATGGATTGGGCGGTTTCATTGCGCCCTTTCCCTGCATCTGGCTGATCGACCGGCTGCTCGGACTACTGCGCTTGGCCTGAGTAAGGATAAAGGCTAAAGGGTAAAGGATGAAGGGTAAAGGACGAAGGGTAAAGGATGAAGGGTAAAGGATGAAGGGTAAAGGATGAAGGGTAAAGGATGAAGGGTAAAGGATGAAGGGTAAAGGATGAAGGGTAAAGGATGAAGGGTAAAGGGCTTAAAGGATGAGAGGATAAAAGGGTACAGAATAAAGGGTAGAGAATAAAAAGGGTGAAGGACTTCCTTTAGCCTTTAGCCTTTACCCTTTAGCCTTTACCCGTTAGTCTTTAACCTTTAACCTTTGAGGAGTTCTTATGCGTCACCATATCGCCCCAGCGTTTCGCTTGATGCTCGTCCTGACAGTGCTCACGGGGTTGATCTACCCGGGTGTTGTCACTGCCCTCTGCCAGGTTCTCTTTCATTGGCAGGCCAATGGAAGCATGGTGAAAGTGGCTGGGAAGAAGATCGGGTCGGCCCTCATTGGCCAGAATTTCGCGAAGCCCGAGTATTTCCATCCACGTCCCTCGTCGGCGGGGAACGATGGGTATGATTCAACTGCTTCGGGCGCCTCCAATTACGGCCCGACGAATCAGAAGCTGATCGACCGTGTGAAGGCTTCTTTGGAGCAATTCCGCAAGGAAAACCCTGACTACACCGGGCCAATCCCAGCGGACCTGCTCACCGCATCAGCCAGCGGGCTCGATCCCGACATCAGCCCAGCTTCGGCTGAGGCGCAGGCCGCAAGGGTCGCCAAGGCGCGGGATACCAGCGTGGATAATGTCGAGCAACTCATCCGCCGGAATACGAAAGGCCCGGACTTGGGCTTCCTGGGCGAGCCCCGGGTCAATGTCCTGAAGCTCAACCTGGAGTTAGACCGCCAGTTCCCCCACAGCTAATTTGCAGCCCAAACTTGCTGCGAAGGATTGCTATTCGGAGCCTCGCTGGATTGCCGGCTACTAACTATTTTCATAGCCAGGAGCTTTTCGAAGCAGAAGAAATCCAGGACGTAGTTGTCGATTGCGATCTGGCAGCGGAACTTCAGCCCAAGGCTTCGCTCTCGCCGCCGAAACCAAAGTGCCTTTTCAGCGTCGGTTCTCCGACCTTACCCCGCCTCCTCCCCTAGACCGAAACGGACACCCTGTCTCTTGACAAACGCAGGAAGATAGGCTAGGGTAGTAAGTTGAAGGGATGGAGGCGGTCATGGCCTGCTGGGAACACTTGGCTGCCATGCTACCCCGCCCCCCCCCCAACCCACTCTCGAAAGTGTCCTAGGGGGGGCCAAAAGCCGGGAAAACTCGCTGGTTTCATGTCGACAACAAGTCCGAACGCGGAAGAGAAATAGAAAAAGGATTTTTAGAAATGAAGGAACGAAGCGGGAATGTCCATGAAAACAAAGGTTCGGCTTTCCACAAGTGGGAACGAAGCGCGCATGTTGTATAAAACACAGGTAGTTACGCGTTGAAGGCAGGAATGTTACTGAAAACAAGCATGTTGTCCGTGAGTAGAAAATGCTTCCTCTTAAGCTTCCGAATTTGGAAGCTCATTGCCAGATCAAGTCTGAACTACTATAGTTGAGCGGACGAAACTGTGAACAAACGTCTGCCATTATTGTTCCGCCATGTCACGTATAACCTGCGTGGCGGCTTCCTGGTTCGCCCGCTGACCATTGCACTGACGCTGGGTTGTGCGGGCGCACTCCTTTCGTGGTTGGAAGAGGCCGTCCCCACCCTCAGCGCCTGGGTACCGAAGGCGATTTTCCCCTCGCACGCTGACCCTCAAGTGGCGCAGGTCATTCTCGCCGGCATCGCCGCCTCCATCATGACCGTGGTGTCCATTGTTTTCGCCATCCTGCTAATGACGCTCACGTTGGCCTCCATGCAGTTCTCCCCGCGCATCATCGTCAGCTTTGCCCGGGACCGCGTGACGCAATGGACGCTGGGCATATTCCTTGGCACCTTCTTGTATTGCATAGCGGCGCTTCCCGCGGCGCGCTCGCTGCCGCATGCCTTCGCGCCCGTTGCCACCGTCCTGGGCGCCATGTTGCTTGCTCTGGCCTGCGTCGCGTGGCTGCTCTTCTTCATTCACCACATCTCGCAGGCCATCAATGTCAATCAGATCGTGGACAGGATCGCCTCGGAGACCGAAGCCATGATCGACGAGATGATGCCGCACCCTCGCCGGCATACCCGCATGGCAGACAACGACCAGATTGACCCAAGCACTTGGGAGACACCGGTGTTGAGCGATGTCTCCGGCTACATCCGCTTTATCGACACTAAGCAGCTCGTAGCCCTGACCAAGGCCTACCGCGTCAAGGTCCACGTTCTCCGGCGAGTCGGTCAGTTCGTTCCGGCAGGCATCCCACTTCTGATGGTGTACAAGGGGGATCGCTTGTCTTCTGAGGGAATCGCCGAGCTTCGCGGCGCGTTTGATTTCGGCCCCTCCAGAACCTTGCAACAGGACCTGGAGTTCGGGGTCTTGCAGATCGTTGACATCGCGTTGAAAGCGATCTCGCCCGCCGTCAACGACCCCAGTACCGCCATTAGCTGCGTGGATCAATTAAGCCGCGTACTGATCCGCTTTGCGTCCAGGGAGCCACCTGAGTCCATGCTCTATGATCCGCCCGGCAGCGTTCGCGTCATCATCCTGTGGACCGACTTTGACCGGATGCTGGACTCCGCGTTCGAGCAAATACGCCTGTACTCACAGGGGGATATCGCGGTCAGCCTGCGGATGCTGCGTGCCCTCGGTGACATTGCCATCACTGCACCAGACCCCGCGTACCGTCGCACGCTGGCGGAGCGGGGGAGACGGATTGTGGCGGGCTGTGCTCAGAAGCTTGGCGAGGAGGAACTGAGGCAGATGCGAGTTCGACTGGCCGCCCTCGAGGGGTTTACAGTCATCCCAGCGTAGTAAGCCGATAATTTGCTGCGGAAGCATTCTCGAGAAGCCCGCGAATTCCGCGCCTCGCTCAAGCACAGACCAAGGGCGCGACGATCAGGAAGGCAACTTATTGGGGAAAAGCGTACTGACTACGAGTAACAGCGTCAGGGCGATCATCACCACGCAGGTCACCCAGGCAATGCTGTTGAAGAGGCGGGAATTCTTGTACTTTCCCATCAAATCATCACGGTTCACGAGGCGCAGCATGAAGATCAGGACGAAGGGCAGGAGAATGCCGTTGGCCACCTGGGAAAGCAGGATGATGGGGATTTGTTTGGCTTCGCTTAACAGCATGACCGTCAGCGCGCCCACCCCGATCAGCGTGGTGTAGAGCCAGTAGAAGGTCGGCGCTTCATGAAAGCGCTTGTTAACGCCCGCTTCCAGGCCCAGACCTTCGCAGACGTAATAAGCGGTCGCCAACGGCAGGATAGAAGCCGAGAAGAGGGAGGCATTGCAGAGCCCGAAAGCAAAGAGGGCGCTGGCCGCATGCCCGGCGAGTGGCGCCAGGGCCACGGCGGCGTCCCCTGCATCTTTGATCTGCCGGTTGCCGCTAATATAAATGGTCGCTGCGCAGGCTACAATAATGAAGAAGGCCACCACGTCCGTGATGATGCAGCCCACAATCACATCCCAGCGGGAATAGATGTATTCCTTCACCTTGATGCCCTTCTCGACCACCGCCGATTGAAGATAGAACTGCATCCAGGGCGCGATGGTGGTGCCGACTACCCCGGTGAGCATGTAGAAGTATCCGGAACTGAATTGAATGGAGGGCTTTAGTGTGCTGATAATCGCATCCGACCACTTGGGATGGGCAAGGAAGCAGGAAATGGGGTAGGCAACGTAAAAGACGCAAGCCGCCAGGAAGACTTTCTCCACAGACCGGTAAGTACCCTTCACGACCAGCGCCCACACCAGCAGGGCGCCAAGAGGGACCGCAATGTAACGGGTTACGCCGAAAACCGACATGCCTGAGGCCAGGCCCGCAAACTCAGAGATGGTGTTTCCGAGGTCGGCTGCAAGCAGCATCATCATGAGGATGAAGGTGGTGCGGAAACCGTACTCTTCGCGGATCAGGTCCGCCAGACCTTTACCGGTGACCGCGCCCATCCGGGCCACCATCTCTTGAACCACGATCAGCGCCACGGTGATGGGGAGCAACGTCCAGAGCAGCGAATACCCGAACTTCGCCCCGGCAACGGAGTAGGTGTAAATCCCGCCCGCGTCGTTGTCCACGTTGGCGGTGATCATTCCGGGGCCGAGGACAGCCAGGAAAATCAGCAGTCGCGTGCGGAAGGTGCGAAGACGTTCGCGATTCACGGGAATTATCCTCTTCTGCGGAATGGCTTCTTATTGATGACGAGTTCCAGGACATCGTCAGCCGTCACCACGCCAAGCAAATGCCCGCTGTCATCCACCACGGGCAGGGAGATCAAATTGTATTTGTGAAACAGATCGACCACGGAATTCGCGCTGGCGTGAGAGGGAACGGAAATCAGCGAGTCCGTTCCAAGCTCCTTGAGCGGCATGCTGGCTTCGGAAAGGAGAATGCGGCCGAGGGGAACCGCCCCGGTAAGGACGGCGGTGTTATCCACGAGGTAAACCCCGTGGATCGACTCAATAGGCCCCTCAAAACTCTTCAAGGCCGCTATGGCCCCTTCCACCGCGGCGGATTCGTGCACGACCACGTATTCCGTGGTCATAAGCGCACCGGCGGTGTTCTCCTCGAATCCCAGCAGCTCGCGAACCTCGTTGGCCTCCTCTTTCTCCATATCCGCCAGGACCTCGGCCGAGGTCTCGGGCGACAACTCCTGCAAGACGTCGGCAGCCTCGTCAGGGGGCATTTCTTCCACGATATCCGCCGCCCTTTGGGCCGATATGCTTTCCAGCAAGTCCGCCTGCATACGCGTGGGAATCTCGGAGAGCGCTTGGGCAGCCGTTTCTTCGTCAAGCCCCTCAAAGACGGCTTTCTGTTCTTCGCGACTCAGCCCCTCGAGAATATCAGCGATGTCGGCAGGGTGAAGCTCCGCCACGCGGTCGTAAGATAGGCGCAGCTTGATCCGGCGTTGAGGGTCCGACTCGATCAGGTTGACGAATTCCCACGGAATGATCTTCGTCGGAAAGAGGCTCGTGATCATGCGGACAGTGTGCTTGGCCATGAGGCCTTGCAACAGCCTGCGGAGCGCCGCTGCCAGCCCCACATCGACCCCGATAATGCGCAGTTCCGTGTGTTGATCGGTGGGTTGGATGTCGAAGTCAACATCATTCACCCGCACAACCTTGCGGTTATTCACATCAATGATCTGCTGATCGAGGATGTCCTTTTTCACTTTCAGCAGCCCCTCGTCGGGAGCATAGCAACGCACTTCCTCGCGGGGAACCCGGGTCTGGCCGGCGCGCACGGAGAGGGATTGCATCTGTTCGTGGGAAATGCAGATGATCCTCTTCTGGGGCGTCTTGACAAGATAGGAGGCAACCCGCAAGGCATTCTGGCTGGGATCGACACAAAGGTCTTCCAGTCTGCCCAGGTATTCTCCTTTCACGCCATAGACGGGGAGATGTTCAAGCTCAGTGAAGTAAATCATGATTCCATTCCCGCGTTCTGATACCATCTCCCTTGATACGGAGTGGTCAGAACTTTGTCAAGAAAAAAGACCATTGCGCCCGAAGGACAAACCAGGAGTCAGGAGTCAGAAGTCAGGAGTCAAGAATAAAAGCCTCCACATATCCGTCGACAGATACCAGAGGGCAGGGGGGTTGAGGAGTCGCCGCACCTGGCCAGGGGCTCACTGCCCTCCGCTTACTGCCAACCTTCTGTCTTCTGACTCCTGACTTCTGTCGCATCAATACTCGCTGTGCAGCCGCAGGGCGAAGAGATTGACAGGCCCGCGGGCGTGGTTATATGCCGGGTTTTGAGCGAATTGATAATCCGGAGTCAACTGGAAGTGTTTCGCGATCTTCCAGTTGTAATACGTTTCGGCGATGCGCTCCGAGCGGTAATCGAGGGCTCCGTCGCCGACAGTAATTCCGAGACCACCAGCCGCAAGGAACTGCCGATGGGCGGCGCTGATGCCGTTGACGGCCACGCCGAGGCCTACCGTGTCCTCCGGGCGGCGCCACCACGTCCCTTTCAGGCTAAGCCCCGCCGTGGCTGTACGATCCACGTCGGTAAACTCCCACGTCTGGTTTTTGCCATCGCTCCAACCCAGGCGCGCGTAGGCCCCGAGATTCTTGCGGATTTCCTGCTCCAGATTGATGCCAAAGCCGTACTTGTACCGGTACGCCTTCGTGAGCGTGATATTCTCGCCGAGGCTCGGATTGTTGAGAGTCTCCTGATAGTTTCCCATGTGCGCCCGCGTGTCGTAGGCAAGCAGGCGTATAGCTCCCGCATGTCCTTTAGGTGAATATCGCCTTTCGATTTCCGCCGCCGTGGACCAGGCCTTGGCCAGGTTCCAGTCCATTCGAATTCCGTTCGCGAATTGCGACACCTGGAATATGCCCAGCCGCCCGGCCCATGCGCGGGTATTCAATTCGACCGCGGCGCCATTCGTAAATCCCAGCGAGTCGGCCGGATAATCCCAGGCACCATTGGTTATCAAGGTCCAATTCATGAACTGGGATCGGGAGTCGTTGGCGTAGGCGTTGGTGTCAAATATATCTGTGGCGTTGAAGTGGCCTACCGTAAAGGTCAGTCTCCGAACGTCCTTTTTACTGCGCAATTCGAACGGCGCGTCATCCGCGGCTTCCTTTTCCCCACCCAAGTCGATCGTCTCGCGAATAAAAGCGCGGCAGAGGTAGACATCCGGATAAGTCTTGCCGATTCGATACGCCTCGCCATTCGGAAACCCCGCGACGCCGAGCGTGCTGCTCAGGCCGTACCCTTGCCACATGAGGGCGTCCGCGAAAAACTCTCCCCCGCGCCACAAGCGTACGCCGCCCGTCACATCCACGGACACGGTGTCTTTGACCTCGGCGCCAGGCTTAAGGCTGTTCAGGCCAGTATATTCAGCAGGGAAGGAAGGGTGGCTTTGAGCACCAACTGTGGACTGGATGTGCAGGTTCCAAGGCTCGCTATCTGGCGGCGTCGAGTTGGTCGCGTTCTGGGGCTGGTCTGGGGGGGAACTTTCCTGCCCGCAAGCGGAGGGCGCGGCCATCGCCACCAGAAGCCACACCACTCCCAGCCATCCACACAACGTCCAGCGCCATCCCGCGCGCTTCCCAATTATGAAGTCATGGATTCCAACCACAGGACTACCCATTCCATAGAAAATGCCCTAAAAGCAAAACGCCCCTGGGAGCAAAAACTCCGCAGGGGCGATCCTGGAAAACCAGGTTGTACGAACCCGGTTCCTCAAACCTCCTGGTGAGAGCTTTGGCTCCACACAACGTAGTGTCCCGTAACCCGGAACAGCCACCTTAGACAAAGCCTTAAGCCGGCCTTGCCTGCTCCACCCGTTGGCCCGTCTCCGGGTTTCTGGGCAGTGGCTTATGTTTGCGTGGTAACCTCGCCTAACGAGGTTGAACCTTTTCCCACGGCATCTCAGCAAAATTACACTGGCATGAGTCCGCTTTTTTGGTATAGCAGCGCGGCATTTCTCCTGTCAAGAAAAAAGCACAACCTGTGCCAGTTAGCGGGCGTCAGCCGGGCGGGATTTTACCGGCATCTGGTGGAAATCGTACCCCACGAGGAAGAGATGCAACTGCGCGACACCATCCAGCGGCCAGCCCTATGTGAGTTGCGCAAGCACCAGCATTTCGGCTAGGTGACTTTTCTTCTGCTATTCGATTAAACTAGGCCAATGCAACGAAGCCGTATAAGGTCCATCCAGCGAATTGCTCAACGGGGCATGCAGTCTTCCCGGACTGGCATTTTTGCGAATTCAGCCTTGTCCGTAATTAAATGTCTTGCGGGCCTCTTGGGGCACTCGTTTGCCTTGGTTGCGGACGGCTTGGAATCCGCCGCCGACGTCATAAGCGGCCTCATTGTGTACTACGGGCTGAAGATTTCCGCCAAGCCGCCGGATGCCGACCATCCTTACGGTCACGGGAAAGCCGAACCGATTGCTGCGGTCATTGTCGGTTTATCGCTGATTGCTGCCGCCGTGGCGATCATCATGGAGGCCATTCATGGCATTCGGACCCCCCACCCTCTGCCGAAGCCTTACACGCTCGTCGTGCTTGCCGGAGTGCTGGTCGTAAAGGGATTTCTGTTTCGGCATGTTGCAGGGATTGCCGATAAGATCGGGAGTACTGCCGTCAGGGGCGATGCGTGGCATCACAGAAGCGACGCCATAACATCGGGGTTCGCGTTCATCGGTATTTCGACTGCATTATTGCGGGGGTGGGCCGCGGCTGATGATTGGGCGGCGCTCGGTGCGGCGCTGGTAATCCTCTACAACGCAACAAGACAGCTACGGCCTGCATTTCTCGAGCTAAGCGATCGAGCGCCCAATCCAACTCTTGAATCTCGTGTCAGAGAAATCGCCGGAAGCGTGCACAATGTCATCGGTTTGGACAAATGCCGCGTGCGAAAAATGGGGTTTAGTTACTATGTCGATTTGCACGTTATCGTAATGGGCAACCTCACCGTTCGCGAAGGACATCACATCGGGCATGAAGTGGAAGCGCGATTGCTGAAGCAAGAGCCTCAGATAGCGGAAGTGCTTGTACATGTCGAGCCAGAGGAAGAACTTGTGGACAAAGGCCACAGCGTCAGAGACTGGGAACAGATGCCTTGATTGCGCCTTCTAGGACTTTGCGCCTTTGCGTGAAATACT
This sequence comes from Terriglobia bacterium, assembly GCA_050008675.1. Classification (GTDB taxonomy): domain Bacteria; phylum Acidobacteriota; class Terriglobia; order UBA7540; family UBA7540; genus CAVROP01. Next base: position 2,661 of record JBEKME010000014.1, on the reverse strand, counting down.
TTTGCTCTTAGAGGGATTATTTCGCAGCTTCGCCGCCATGGTGGACGCATTTAATGCGATTGGCGGCTGGCCGCAGGTTATGTCTTTCTGACCACAACCACTGCATTGAATCCATCCGTACCATGCTCGTCCGGCCGAGTCCGAAACCACCCATCGGGTTTGACAAACGGTATGAGCGCCGGGTAGTCAAGCGCGAATTCCTGGGAGGTTAAAGTACGAAACCTGGGTTCTTCACTCAAAACTTCTCCCAAGACTTTTTCGTTTTCCTCCGGTTCAAGCGAGCAGGTCGAATAAACCAACCGCCCATTATCCGCGAGTGCGCCAAGCGCGTTTCGCAACATTCTTGCCTGCATGTCCGCCAGCCGAGGTAGATCGCCCGGCATCAGCCGCCTCTACATGAAATTCGGCGTTCCCACAAAGGCGCAGCTCAATCCTCTTCCCGCATGACCCATTTAATGGCCTTCAGAAGCATGTCCTGGTAACGGGGATCATTCCAAACCGCCTCTTCGTGGCCTAGACTGTTGTAATAGACGCGTCCTTTGCCAAACATCCGAGTCCAGGCGATGGGCCATCCGTAATAGCGCCGCTGCACCCCAGGCTTGGTCAGGTCCACAGATGTGGGATCGAGCGCCAGTAGAACCTGTGAAGTGTCAGCCTGAAAATCACCGATCTGGTAAATCTCGTCGGTAATCTGAAACGATTTTCCCAGCGAATTCACCAGCTTGCTGTTCGGGTCGACGACGTCTACCGTCACCAGTTGATGCCATGGGTGATTATTGAAGTAGCCGCCGATGATCTTGTTGTAGACGCCCCACTGGTAGAGCGTGTCAGTGGCGCTGTGGACGCCGACGAAACCATGCCCGGAGCGAATGAAATCCACGAAGGCATTCTTCTCTTCGTCGGTCATGGGCAGTTCTCCGGTGGTATTGAACATGACCGCGTCATAAATCTTCAGGTTCTCTTTCGTGAATGCGCCGACATCTTCCGTTACTGTCGTGTCAAAGGCCCCGGACTTCTCTCCAATTTCCTTCACAATTTGCTTGGATAACTCCACGCTTTGGTGGTGGTATCCCTTGCTCATGGTCATGTAAAGCAATTTGCCTTTTCTGGCAGTCCGGGAATAACCCACCTGGGGGATGGATGCCATCAGGGCAAGTAAAAGTACCATTGAAAAAAGTAGCCTATGTTTCAGCATTGTTACTCCTCGGTTACAGATGATCGTTGCCACGGAGGGGTGAGGAACCTGTCTTTCAGGTCGATCGCTCCCTCCTTTTCTTGCGATATTCGGTGGTTATGTTACCACACACCGAAGCCGGCGACGCCCGGTGGCAGGCTTCGGGTGATGTCCCATTTTGAATGTGGCGCACACTAATCCACCGTCTGCCTTACTTCAAATGGCCGAAGTTGATGATGGAGTTGAAAATCAGCGCGTAGGAGCCGATGGTCTCCCCTCGGTACACAGGGTTGTTGGCGAAGAGCAGCACATCTCCCTTGCCGAAGTGGGCCTGGACGACCGCCGGATGCTCGGCCACGGGATCGCCATTTTCGAGCAGACCCGATAAAAGCAAGTCTTTCATGGCCGCGTAGCGCAGAATGACTTGGGGCCGGTATTCGGCTGGAATCAAGAATGGGTTGTTACGTTCCTGATCTTCATTGAGGGGAGTGGCTTGCCAGGCTTTCGGAGCCGGCAAGGGCGGAGCTTTTTCGGCGGGCCGCCCTTCGGGAATGTCCTCTTCCTCCGGACCGCCGCGACCGGTCGGGCGCTTGTATTCCTTTGCGGTGAGGATATTGCGGTTCACGGTGAGATTACTCACGGTGAAAGCCAAGCCATCGGCGCTATACAAAGGTACCGGGCCGTCATAGCCATACGCGACCGGGTGCTTGTTATCCACCACCGCGGAATTCAAAACGCTGCCGTCAACCTTCAGGGTTTTTCGCGGCGCCACAAAGACTCCCGGCGCCATGCCTTCGTCAATGGCGAACTGGGCCGTGTCTTCCGATGTAATCAGCAAGCCGCCTTGTTGCACGAAATCTTTCAGATGGGCCACGCCCGCTTCGCCTAAGCCGGGGCGCACGTCTTCAGTCGAGTCCAGTTTTCCCAGATTCGGAGTAAGCGAGCTGGTTTGCCAAGGCAATGCATTTCCCCACATAGGCAGGCCGTCCACAATCTGCTGAGCGGATGTGCGAGCCACCGGCGCGAAAACAATGACATCGTATTTCGTGCGCAGATCCGCCTCTTTTGATACGGTTTGCGTGCTGATATAAGCGAACGGCACATGCAGTTTATCGAACGCCATGCGCCACCAACCTTCCGTTTGCGTGGAGAGCCAGGTGTGCATGAAAGCAATGCGGGGAGCCGCGGCAGAGTGAACCTTTACGGATGGCTGGCTGGCAATACTGACGGCAGCCAGATCGAACTGCTGCAACAAAGGCTTCAGTTTTAGCGCTTCCACGCGGCCGATGATGAGCGAACCGGCTGCGAATTTGTGCCCGCCGCTTTCGAAGTTTTCTTCGCAGATGGACACATCCGCGCTACCCTGCAATGCATAAACCAGCGAAGCCAGACTGACCTGAGCCGAGTTATTCACAACATAGAAAGGTCCTGGTCCGACTTCGGCCGCCGGGATTTGGCTGAGGTCGGGGACTGGGGACATCGGCGCG
>JBEKME010000139.1:0-15140 GCA_050008675.1 Terriglobia bacterium | reverse complement strand
ATGTCGTGGCCATAATCAATCACAGCCGCGGTCGATAGGACCCGCAAAACGATGGTGCTGCGGGAGAGCGGATCCTCGCCCCCGATAATTTTTTCACAGCTTCAAACCGTCGGGACGTATGCGCCACGCGCGGTAAATCGTTCAGGAGCAAACTGCCGTAGAGTCACACGACAGCTTTGCGCCGCCTGCTTTCGAGAGCCCACATATACGTGAACCAAAAAAGTGGTAGAGTATCTGCCCTTCCCTGCTCGAAGGAGGATGGGTGTGCATAAAAACACAGTCGATGTTGTTGGGCTGGGATTGAACGCCACCGACACGGTTCTAATCGTACGCGACTTCCCTGCCCTGGGAGGAAAGGAGCGGGTGCTATCCTCGTCCATGCACGCTGGTGGACAGGTGGCCACCGCGCTGGTCACCTGCCAGCGGCTGGGGCTTCGCACCCGCTACATCGGCAAGGTCGGGGATGACGAGGGCGGCAAGATTCAGCTTGCCAGCTTGAAACGTGAGGGAGTAGACGTGCGCTACACGCGCGTGGTTCCGGACACCCCCAATCAATTCGGCTACATCCTGGTGGATCAGGCGACGGGCGAGCGAACGGTTTTCTGGGACCGCGATGCGCGCTTGAGCGTTACCCCGGAAGAGTTGACAGAGGGCGCGATCACCGCCGGCCGCGTTCTGCACCTGGACGGGTGCGACGTCGAGGCCTGCCTGAAGGCCGCGCGCTGGGCAAGGCGGGCGCGCGTCCCCGTGGTCGCCGACCTTGATACGGTTTACAAGGAGGTCGAAAGCCTTTTCCCTTACATCGATTACTTGATTGCCTCCACCAAATTTCTTCCCACACTGACCGGCCAAGCTGACCCCTTCAGAGTCCTCGAGTACATGGCCACCGAATACAAGATGAAGGCGCCCGGCATGACGCTGGGCCGGGACGGGGCGTTGGTTTACCAGGGAGAGCGGTTCCACTATTCACCGGGATTTGTCGTCGAAACCGTGGATACCACGGGCGCAGGCGACGTCTTCCATGGCGGCTTCATTTACGGACTGCTGGCGGGATGGGAAATCGGGAGGATGCTGGACTTTGCGAACGCCATGGCCGCACTCAACTGCACGGCGCTGGGCGCACGAGGGGGAATCAAGACTCGAGCGGAGGCGGAAAACCTCATGGCCAGCGGCGCTCGCCACGTGAACCCGGCGTACCATTTTGGATTTTAGATTTTGGATTTTGGATTGACCCTGCCTACTGCTTCCTGCCTTCCGTTCTTCCCCAACCCCTAGCCCCCAGCACCCAGTCCCTGCTCTTCTGCCTACTGCCTACCGGGTGCTACCCTGCCAATGGCTGACCACTGCGCGCACCACGTCGTCCTCTGCCTGTACAGTGTAGGGCGAAACACTTGGTTCATAACCTCCGTACGCGAACTCTGCCTTGGTGGGCATGTACGCCAGCCAGCCGTTGCAGTAACCAAAGTAGAAAGTGTAGGGGAACGGGGAGAGGTTCCGTACTCTCATGGCGATTTCGCAGAAGAGCTCCAGCGGCGCTGGCCAAATGGCGACGTCATCGTTTACTTGCAGGAAACGGATAGGAAGACGAATGATTGTCTCCCCTGCGCTGGTCGTGCGAATGTACTTGCCCAAATCGGGGGCCCAACCCATGTTCGTCTTTCGAGGCGTCTCGAGTATTTGCTCGCCAACGGATAGCCGCACGTCAGAGGTTGTACGGCCGATCAGATCATTGGCGGCGATTATCTTATCTCCCAGCAAGACCCTGAATTGGCTCAGGTGCCCGCTTTCGAAGTTCGGGTAGACGGTGTAAATGGGCGCAAGGTTGCCAGCCGCGCCATTAATGTAAAGCATGGGCGCACCAAGTTTCTGCTCGACGTATTCCGCCACAATTCCCGGCGCATCGCCGCTTAAGAGCAGATTTTCTCCCCCTAAAACGGTGCCATGCATGGCGTAATTGGCGATGAGCGCCAGCAACTTTCCATCGCTTTTCTCGAGACGAATTAACCCGATCTGACGGTCCGCTGGCCCATCAGGATTTAATCCGAGAAATGCGGGCCCCTCGAGGTCTCTGGCACGGCGGTTAATATTCGCCATGGCCATTCCCCACCCAACTCCTAAGCGTGCGGGTTCGAGTTTTGCCTGCGCCTCTTTGATTCCTTCAATCAGACTCTTCTTTACCCATGCCGTGTATTCCGTATTGTGATCGTGATTATAGCGGTTGCCGAGGAAGGCCTCGCCCAGTCCCGGCGGCCCAACTTCCGGCGCCGAGTGAGTGTGGGTTGTAGTCCACCAGACCTGGACAGGCTTGATTCCCGTCTGCGCTTCAAGTGCGCTCACGACTTCGTCGTACACAGAAGGAGAATACAAGCAAATATCAGTCGAGATGAGAAAGAACTGTGTTTTCCCGTCGTCCATCGCGACAATCCGGTGGTATAAGCGATCGTGCACGCCGGTTGATTGTCTGGGAGCATAACCCAGCAGCCACTGAGGCTTATCCGGAGTGATGTCAATCTTGACTACTGATGCACGAAACTGGGCGGCAAAACTATTGAACGAAGTCCCTACAATGGCGAGCAAGAAAGCAGAAACAAGCAGCCTTCGCCAGAATAGGTTCGTCTCCACGCCTCCTGAACTGACCATGACTTGCCTCCTCCCCTTGATGTATCGAAAACAGAGTGACTAGCGGCCTGGCGGACAAGACAAGGAGTCTACCCGATTTTCTATGCCTGGGCCACTGGATACCCGATGGCTGGATACCCGATGGCTGATCGCTGTGCGAGGAAAGGCGTTGTTCATTCTCATGCTAAGATGCTAGTGGACCTGGGGAATTTGACAAGGTGACGCGCGATGGCTGAGATCCTCGTCAGCATAGTGATGGCCGTGCTCAACGAAGAAGAGTATATCGAACGCTGTATGTTATCTTTACTCTCTCAACGGAACGTACCGGGCGAGTATGAAGTTTTGGTCTTCGATGGCGGGAGTGAGGACCGGACGCTTACCATCCTTCAGGACATAGCGAAGCAAGACCACCGTGTCCGCCTGTTGAAAAATCCTCACCGCATCCAGGTTTATGCTTTCAACCTGGGCCTCAAGGAGGCCCGCGGCCAGTATATAGCCGTTGTTGGGGCACACGCTGAGTACGATTATGATTACCTCAGTTCCTGCCTGCACTTGCTCAATACTACAGGTGCCACCAATGTCGGAGGGGTAATGGCCCCCAAAGGGAAGGGAGCCGTCGGTCAGGCCATTGCTTGGGCGATGTCCAGTCCTTTGGGTGTGGGGGGTGCCCGGTATCGATATACCAAGCGGGAGGAATTCACCGACTACTCGTTTGGGTTCTTCGGGCGGAAAAGCACCCTGGAGGGGTTGGGCGGATTCGACCAAAAGTATGTTTGTGACGAAGAGGTTGAGCTTAACTATCGTATTCGCCAAGCCGGGGGAGCCGTTCTGGTCTCTCCCGCGATCCGCCTTAAATACTTTGTCCGGAGGTCCCTGCGGGCCTTGTCGCGGCAGGCGTTTCGCTATGGATATTGGAGGGCCCAAACTCACCGGAATTGTGCCGGTTCCTTCCGAATAGGACAATCCCCGCCGCCCCTGCTCATTGTTGGTACACTTGTTTCTCTCGCCTGGCTAATGATCAAGCCCGGTTGGCCTGCGTTTATCGTTCCGCTGGCTTATTCGCTTTTTGCCTTGGCGGGAGGACTCGTCGCCTTTTGTGATACCCGGAGCTTCAAGGTGGCAATTCTGGCGCCATTTGCTCTCGCTGCTATGCATTTCGCGGGGGGCTTGGGGTGGTGGTTTGGAGTGCGGCGTTTCGGTTTTCCGAATATAACCCCATTGGGACCTTGGCAGGCGTGTGTGCAAAAAAAGGCGCTGAAATCTCGCCCGTGACTGCACTCGAGCGGGCTGCAAGCCGCCGACTGATGCTGAGTAGGGCTTGGAGGTCGTGCGGATTCTGTCGGCGGCCGACGCTTCGCTAGTGTCCAGTGTGAAGGCCTGGTAGCGCAACGCTGAATTCTGAAGGGTGATTTCTGAATTGCCCTCCTCTTTCTGTCCACTTCCTATCGCTTCGTCTTGGGAGGGCGTAGGGGCGGCGAGCGGAAACTCATCCACCGGCGAAATTTGGGTACTGGTGTCATTTGCGAGACCTAGTCATTCCCGCGAAAGCGGGAATCCACTCCGCAAACCTTTAGAAATGTGCTGTCGTCGGACTGGATTCCCGTTTTCGCGGGAATGACCGGCGGCTCGAGCGGATCCCCATTCCAAATGACACCAGCGGCGAAATTTGAGCGCCGGTCGAGGCTATGCCATGGGCTTTTCGGGGCGCATCAGGGGGAACAGGATGACGTCCCGTATGGAGCGGGAATTGGTGAGCAGCATGGTGAGGCGATCAATACCGATGCCTTCCCCGCCGGTGGGGGGAAGGCCGTAACTGAGAGCGCGAATATAGTCTTCGTCGATGGCGTGGGCCGTCAGGTCACCTTTTTCGCGGAGGAGTTGTTGATACTCGAAGCGGTCGCGTTGTTCGGCGGGATCGTTGAGTTCGGTGAAGGCGTTGGCTACTTCCATTCCGGCGATGAAAAGCTCGAAGCGCTCAACGAAATTGGGATCTTCAGGTTTCTGCTTGGCCAGCGGCGAGACCTCCAGCGGGTAATCCACGATGAAGGTTGGTTGGATCAAACGGCTTTCCGCCACATGCTCAAACAGCTCTGCGAGCGCCGCACCCGGGGCCGTACCCTCAGGCAACGCCAGGGGCTCGTACCCAGGGCAGGAGCCGCCGCCAGCCCAGCGGTTGAAAGCCTCGACCCATTTGAAGATGGCTTTAGGTTCCGCCAGATCTTCCTGTGAAGGCCCTTTCCCTGCTGCTTCCGGCCAAAACTTGCCCACCGCCTCTTTCATGGTCAAACGCTGGAATTCGGCGAAGGAAATAGGTTGCCCGCCGTAGTCGAAATCGACCGTTCCGAGGACGGCCAGCGCAGCGTGCCGCAGCATTCTTTCCGTCAAGGCCATCATATCCCGGTAGTCGGCGTAAGCCTGGTAGAACTCCAGCATCGTAAACTCAGGATTGTGCTGGGTGGAAATCCCCTCGTTACGGAAGTTCCGGTTGATCTCGTAAACGCGGTCGAGGCCTCCCACGGTGAGCCGTTTCAGGTAAAGCTCCGGAGCGATGCGAAGGTAAAGCTTGAGGTCCAGAGCGTTGTGGTGGGTAATGAAGGGCCGTGCCATGGCGCCGCCTGCCAGCGGCTGCATCATGGGGGTTTCCACCTCGAGGTAGCCTTCGCCGTCAAGAAATTCCCGCAGAGCGCGAATCAGCCGGCCACGGCGCTCAAAAATCCTCCGGGATTCCTCATTCACCATGAGGTCCAGGTAGCGCTGTCGGTAACGGAGCTCCAGGTCGGTGAGGCCGTGCCATTTTTCCGGTAAGGGCAACAGTGCCTTGGCCAGGAATTGCAGGCGCTCGGCGTGAATAGTCAGTTCACCGGTTCTGGTGCGAAAGAGGTATCCGGTGACGCCAATGATGTCGCCGATGTCGAGAAGCTTGTAGAGCTCGAAGTCGCGCTCTCCCACAGCCTCCCAACGCACGTAGATTTGCAGGCGCTCGCCGCCCGCCGCCAAATGCGCAAAGCCGGCCTTCCCGTGGGGGCGGATGGTCATCACTCGCCCCGGCACCCTGACCGAGACCCTCTGGCCACTCAACTGCTCCATCGAAGCAGAAGAATAGGCGGTCAGTATCTGCGGGATGGTGTGTGTAAGGTCGTAATGGCGCGGATACAGCTCGAAACCCAACTCGGCGATGGCATGGAGCTTTTTTCGCCTTTGCAGTATGAGATCACGAAGTTCTGTTGTGGACACGGAAAAGACCCGCCCGCAAACGGTAGAATTTCATCACGGATTAAAGCAGCAATTATAGGGTTGCCGGAGAAAGGGTGTCAAGAAATTGAAGGACTTTGTTATAATCCGCAGATTCCGCAGATGACACAGATTACTATCAGCAGTCGGGGTCTTTTCTGCGTCATCTGCGCAATCTGCGGATTTATACCTTACCTTGCTTTAGCGACGGCCAATTTCCTATACTGGGTAGTATGCGTTGGTTGGCGGGGATTCTTGTTCTCACCGGCGTGGGTCTTCTGCTGCGGCGTCTGCTAGGGGTTAATTCGCCTGCTCAGCGCGCGCCGGCAGGTCTGACGCCATTGGGACCGGAGCCCCAAGCCGTCTATGATGGTTTTGCGCCAGAAGCTGAGGCAAGGACAGCCATGCTGGGCATTACGCTCAACGACGCGTTTGAAGAGCGGAGCGCTGGCCGCCACGACATGGCCTGGCGCATGATCCGGCTTTGTGCCTCCCAGTGGGACGGCATGGCGAAGATCGTCGCAGGCCTCTTGGATGCCTTGGCGAAGCACATGCCGAACGCCCAGGTGGTGGTCACGCCCCGCAGCATCCACGCCCATCGTTTCAAGTCCCGGACCATGGTTGACTATGTGCGCATGCATGAACTTCTGGACCAATTGGTTTTCAGCTCCCGGCGCCGCTATCAACTGCAACTTCGTCTGCTGCGCCGCGCCGCGGAAATCGTGACGGGAGAATTCCGCTATACCTACCGCCACGCCGAAAGGACGGGCGACCAGTCTCCGGAAGTCTGGAACCAGATTGATCTTAACTTCCACGACTTTGACCTCATCGCCAAAGAAGCACTGCTGGCTTTTCGCGCTTTATTAGTCTGCCTTCCGCTCTCAGTCTTGCCCAAATTCTCCCTCGAACTCAATGCGCTCCTGCGTGGCAGAGTCCGCACACGTTCGCAGCCTGTCGGGCGCTAAGGGACTATCCGGAGAAGATTTCGGCCATACGGATCCATTCCTGATCCACAAGTTTCAGTTTGGTCATCGCTTCCAACAGGGGTATGGAAGTGATCTGATTGCCCTTCAAGCAAACCATGTGGCCAAGCTTGCCTTCCTCGATCAATTCGACGGCCTTGAGTCCGAAGCGGGTTCCCAGCACGCGGTCAAAAGCCGTGGGCGAACCGCCGCGCTGGATGTGGCCAAGCACCGTGGAGCGCGTTTCAAACCCGGTCTGCTTCTCGATGAGCTTAGCCAGGCGCTCGCCGATGCCGCCCAGCAAAACGTGTCCGAACTGGTCGAGTTGCTGGCCTTTGGTCACGAGTACGTCTTGGCCCTTGAGCTGGAACCCCTCCGAAGCAACCACGATTGAGAACTTCTTGCCTCTGGCATGCTGCCGCTGGATGATCTCGCAGATTTCCTCGATCGTTTTCGGCTCCTCCGGAATCAGAATGCAATCAGCTCCGCCTGCCAGGCCGGAGATCATCGCAATCCATCCTGCATGGCGCCCCATCACCTCAACCACCATCACGCGGTGATGCGATTCCGCCGTGGTGTGGAGGCGGTCTATCGCCTCAGTAACGATCATGACAGCCGTGTCGAACCCGAAAGTCTGGTCCGTGCCGTCCACGTCGTTGTCGATGGTTTTGGGAACGCCGACGATTTTAACGTTGTCATTGACGAGTTGCCGTCCGACGCCCAGAGTGTCCTCGCCTCCCACCGCTATGAGGTAGTCAATTCCCATGGTCTTGAGGTTGGCGAGCAGAGTTTTCTTGTCCTCTTCCTTCTTCAGCGGGTTGGTGCGCGAGGTGCCGAGGATTGTGCCGCCGCGCGTCAGAATCCCGGAAACGGAATCCAAAGTAAGCGGCTCCGCGTCAGCCTTCAGTATTCCCCTCCAGCCGTCCTTCACACCCAAAACCTTGTATCCGAGCTGCTCAGCGCGCCGCACCACCGCCCGGATCACAGGGTTAAGTCCCGGGCAATCGCCCCCTCCCGTAAGAATCCCTATTGTGCCTTTAGAATTATTCGCCATATCGAGCTTCAACTCCTTGAATGGTCAGATGAATCGGAGTCTCGGCGCCATCCTGAAGCATCCTGCGCACGAACGACGCACCGACTCCAAAGCAAACTAGGAAATTTACCAAGAAATACGTTCAGAGGCAAACGAATTGCGCTGCCAGGTGCTGACGTCATTTGGAATGGGGATGCACACGAGCCCTCGAGTTTCTACATTCTCCCCTCTCCCCCTTGGGGGAGAGGGTAAGTCGCGCAAGGCCAGAAAATCTCAACAAAAATGTAGAAACTCCAGTGGCTGGTCCCGCCTTGCGGGACGGGCCCTACATTTGGAAGACTACCCGCCGCGGCGGGTCAGCTACCAGACCTCAGAGAACGGGGCTGCGAGCGACTTTGGATTTTAGATTTTGGATTTGGGATCGACCCCGCCTGCTGCCTTCTGCTCACTGCCAACTGCTTACTGCCTACTGCTTACTGCCCACTGCCTACTGCTTACTGCTTACTGCCAACTGCTTACTGCCCACTGCCTACTGCTTACTGCCTTCTGCTTACTGCCTGCGGAAAGCTGAGCCCTGTGATTCCAAAACGAGGCCCTTGGGTGTACACTCGCGGCTGCCCGGGATTCGAAACAGGTGTCAGGTTTCAGGTGCCAGGTGCCAGGTTTCAGGTGTCAGGATTCAGGTGTCAGGGGAGTAGCAAGCAATCCCGTAGGCCCCCTCCTGACTTCTGACTCCTGACTTCTGACTCCTGTTTGTTGACTCTTGACAACTTCGCCCCGAACGACCCATAGGTGACCTTACATGTCCAATCATGCGGTCAGAACAGTGTTACTACACTCCGTGATTTGGCTGCTCTTCTTTTCCTTTCCGGCAAGAGTTCAGGCCGGTTCTCAAAAGTTATGGCGGGTGGGAACCTTTGATGAATCTTCGCAGGAATTCAAGGCTGGAGGGATCGATTATTCCAATCCCGCGCAGGACCCCGTATTCACGGTGGGCAAGAGTGACCCTGCCAAGGACTGGTACGCTTATCAGCCGGGTTCAGGCAACGGAAAGGCCGGATTCCGCCCCCATCCCTTCACGGTCAAGTTCGATCTTCCGAACGTACCCAAGGGGGTCTTCTCGCTGAAGGTGGGACTGCTGGCGTACATGGCTCGCCTGCCCAGACTGCAAATAGAGATGAACGGGCACCGCGGCCTGTTCTACCTGCATCCAAAGCTCAACTACGCCGGGGGGGACACAAACTCGGTCTTCATACCCATTTATTCTTACGCAACGATTGTCGCCGAGTTTCCTGCGCAGCTCCTGGTTAAGGGAACGAACAGCCTGGTGCTGACGGCCATCGATGAGCCCGCACAACGGGACGATTCTCAGTCCGCCGGGATTGGAAATTCCGGGCTCGCTTATGATGCCCTGGAGCTGGACAACGATCCTGCGGCAAAGTATGCGGCCAACCGCCTAACCGCGGAGGTGGTTCCAACCATATTCTACAAATCCCGGAATGGCCAACTGGTGGAACTTGTTGATGTGTTTCTCCGCGCCGGGGGCCGGCTTGCGAAAGGTCAAGTAACTCTGACCCTGGGGAAAGACAAGTTCTCACAGAAGTTCGAATCCGACCGCGAGTTCGGCGAGTACCGGGTGGAGCTCGAGGTTCCGGAATTCAATGCGCTTGCGAAGGGAGAGCTTCTCGTCGCCGCCAACGGCCGTTCTTCACGCTTCCCGGTGGAAATGGCTCCGGGCAAGAAGTGGAACCTCTTCGTCGTGCCCAATGAGCATCTCGACATCGGCTACTCCGACTACCCCACGAAGGTGGCGGAAATCCAGAGCCGCGCACTTGATGAAGCTATCGAGATGATTGGGAAGAACCCGGACTTCCGCTACAGCCCGGACGCTTACTGGTCGGTGGAACAATTTTCTCGAGGCCGCAGCCCGGAGCAGCGCCAGAAACTCTTCGACATGGTGGCGCAGAAAAAGATCTTCGTCCCTGCCCAGTACGCCTCAAACGTGACGGGTTTTCCCAGCCTCGAAGATACCCTACGCTCGCTTTATCCCAGTTACCAGTTTCAGCTTAAACATGGCGGGGATTTTGATTACGCCAACATCACCGATGTGCCCTCTTGTACCTGGTCGTATGCCTCGGTGATGGCGGCGGCAGGTCTGAAGTACTTCGTGGAGGCCAGCGACAACTGGCGCGCCCCTGTTATATTGTTTGGGCGCGTCAACGAGCGTTCACCTTTCTGGTGGGAAGGCCCGGACGGCGGCCGCATCCTGACGTGGGTTTCCCGGCACTACCATCAGATGAGGAGTCTTTTCGGGCTGCCGCCACAGATCAGCGCGGGACGCGATTCGCTCCCCATCTTTCTCCAGGCCTATGACCGTCCGGATTACAAGTCAGACGGTGTGCTCGTGTACGGAACCCAGGTGGAAAACACCGATCTATTCCCGCAGCAGGCTGCCCTGGCCAGCGAATGGAACGAGGTCTACGCATTCCCCCAGTTGCGCTTCTCGGGTTTCTCGGAGGCAATGCGGTATATCGGCGGGCAGCTCGGCGACTCGATTCCCGTCATCCGGGCTGATGGCGGCCCCTACTGGGAAGACGGCTTGACTACCGACGCCTACACCACCGCCCTGGCGCGCTCCAACGAACAACGAGTGTTGGCGGCGGAAAAGTTTTCGACCATCAGTTCTCTCGTCAACCCTGTCATCCGTCCGGACTCGGAAGCCATGAAGTTGCTCTGGGACAACCTGCGGATGTTTGACGAACACACCTGGACGGCGGACCGGAGCTGGCAGGACCCCGAACATGCGGAGAGCCTGCGGCAGAGCGCCATTAAGGATTCCCGAGCCACCAATGGGAAGCTGCTGCTCGAGCAGTTGCTGGATCGCGCCATGGCCTCCATCGCGGATTACATTCAGCGGCCCAGCGGAACGCTGGTAGTATTCAACCCCCTAAGCTGGCAGAGGAGCAACCTGGTGGAGGTGGATATCGACAAGGGGATTGAGTTGCTGGACCTAGCAAGCAAGGAAACCGTACCTTACCAGGAACTTTACACCGGCGAGGGTTTCCGGCACGTGCGGTTTCTTGCTCGAAACGTTCCTGCGGTCGGTTATAAGTGTTACGCACTCGAACCCGCCAAAGCTGACCCAGTAGCGCAGGTCCCGCTCTTCGGACCTGCGGCTCTTCAAAGTACTTCGACAACCCTGGAAAGCCCTTATTATCGTGTGGTCCTCGACCCCGAGACGGGCGGTGTGCGAAGCATTCTGGACAAGGAACTGAATCGTGAACTCGTGGACTCGTCCAGCCCCTACCGATTCAACCAGTACGTCTACGTGACGGGCGCCGACAAGCCCCGCAACTCGGCGCTGGAGTACAAGCCAACTCTGCCCAAACCGCAGCTCGAGCCTCACGGGGCGGGCGGGGGCCGCCTGATTTCCGTGCTCAAGACGGCGTTCGGCACGGTGGCGAAAATGGAAAGCTCGTCAGTCAATACGCCCCGCGTCCAAAGTCAGGTCATCCTGTTCGACGGCCAGAAGAAAATCGAATTCATCAACCGGGTCAACAAAACCAAGGTTTATACCAAGGAAGCGGTGTACTTCGCTTTCCCCTTCGCCATGGAGCATCCGGAGTTCCGTTACGAGATTCAGAACGGCTACGTCAATCCTGCCCGGGACATCATGAAGGGGGGCAACTTGGAATGGTTCAGCGTGCAGCATTGGGTCGCCGCAGATCAGGACAACGCCACTGCCGCCCTGGTTCCCGTGGATGCTCACCTGGTCACGCTGGGCGACATCGTTCGCGGCGCTTGGCCGAAGGAGTTTGGCAGCCGGAAGGGGAGCATCTTCTCCTACCTGATGAGCAATTACTGGGAAACGAACTGGCCGACCGGGCAAGGCGGCGACTACACCTTCCGGTATGCCGTGACGAGCGGACGGAATTTGACTCCGGGAGCGCTGAGCCGGCTGGGCTGGGAGGAAATGTCATCCCTCGAGATCAATGAAATCACGCCGCAGGACAAGGCCATCAGCCCTCCGCGTCCGCTCGCCTCCGCCCAGAGCAGCTTTCTCGAGGTTGACCAGCCGAATGTGGTGCTGGTCACCTGGAAGCGCGCCGAGGACGAGCAAGGCACCATCCTGCGGTTCGTGGAGGTGAACGGGGAACCCAGCACGGTGAAGGTCGAGATGCCGATTCTCGATCTCCAGAGCGGATGGATCTGCAACGCCATGGAAAAGAATCAGCAGCCGCTCTCCGTCTCCGGGCACAGCCTCCAGTTCCCGGTTAAGCCGTTTGAGATTGTGACCATCCGAGTCCAGGGGACTACAGCCTTGAAGCTGGGGGCTAGGGACTAGGGGCTGGGGACTAGTCTAGAGGCACGAGTGTTAAATTAAGGCTCTCGAGCAGGTCTCGCGCGACGTAGACGCGCCACGGGCCCATCGCGGGTAGCGTCCCGCTAGGCGCTCCCCCGGACAGATTGGGCCCGTCTTTGCACTTGTCCGGTATGCTGACTATACGGCCAAGTGACGGGAGATTGGTAAACCCTTCGCCGTCGACCGCGGGTGATCTCGTCCTGCTGGGCCAAACCAGGAGTGGTTTCCGTGGGCGTAGTAACGTCCTATGACGGGGTTGGGGATGTCTGTGCCTTATTCGCAAACGCCGCCCGACCGTAACACCGGATCCAGCAAGTATTGTATTGGCAAGCGTCCTGATCCAAGGTAAAGTGGATACTCTCAGGGCCAATGCACAGTCCGTCCTTCGCATACGGAACCGATCGCGAGGAAGTTGCGCTTTCCGGCCTCAGGAAACGTTCTGCTTCCTCCCGATGGGGTGCGGGTTCGAGCCGAGTTCACCTACCAACAACTCGACAGGCTGCAGGCGTTACGCCAAGTGGTGCGGCGGGATCTGTTGGCCGAGAGCCGAAAACATGGTGCGACCAAATTGTTGCGCCAGATTCCGGGCATCGGCCCGCTCCGGGCCGCTCTTTTGGTGGCACTGCTGCAGACGCCGGACCGGTTCCGGAGCAAGCGGCAACTCTGGGCCTAAAGTGGCTTGGCGATCGAGACGCACGGCAGCGGAGAATATCGCTATGTGGAAGGTCAACTCCGACGCTCTCCGAAACCGGTGGCGCTCCGGGGTCTCAATAAGAACTATAACCACGATCTCAAATCGATCTTTAAGACCACGGCCGTCAGGGCCAGCAGTGCCGCCGGGCCCCTGCACGAGTTTTATGAAAGTTTGCTGGCCAAGGGAAGCAAGGAGGTGCTGGCTCGCCTCACCTTGGCGTACAACATGCTACGGTACCTCCTTGGAGCGGTCCGGGCTCTGGGCTGACTGAGCCGGATCGTAATCAGGAACATTCGGGGTCAATCTCCGGATGACAAATTCTTGAGCGAGATTGACAACAGCACCTACGCCGAAGCCAATAAAAGCGTTTTCGAACGTTAATCCCACTCCACGATCTTTCGCTGGATAGTAGAGGTTCGAAATACCGCCTGCGGCGAGGCTTCCGAAGATATTCGAGTAATTTGGCTGCCAACGCTTGTTATCGCCTTTGCGGACAACTAAATTGGCGATCGCGT
Source organism: Terriglobia bacterium (assembly GCA_050008675.1). GTDB lineage: Bacteria > Acidobacteriota > Terriglobia > UBA7540 > UBA7540 > CAVROP01. Next base: position 1,723 of record JBEKME010000139.1, on the reverse strand, counting down.
ACAGAATTCGTGATCGCGTACTACCGGTTCCCTTGTAAAAATAGCGCGGATCTTGTTTCAGGAGCGACGGCAGTATGGCACTCCCAACGAACGTACCGATAGCAGCGTCGGCATAGGCGGCGCCGAAGCGTTTTGCATAACCTTGTGCGCCCTGCCCATATCCACTGAAATCATTTCGCGCCTGCTCAATTCCCGCAGTTGCCGCAGTTAGTATGATGGTGACTGGGTCGATTGTCATCTTCCAGGCAAGCTCAAACTTTTGCTTTGAATTAAGAGGAAATGCGTCACGGGCATAGGATACATAGAAATTTGGAATGATGCCGAGCACGCGCTGCTTTTCTTGAAGCTTGATCTCCTCTTCGGCCACTTCGGTCCCTGCGGCTACCACCTGCAGTTGAGTGGTAACCGTCATAAGAGCCAGGGCGATCGGCGGAAACATATAGGACTCCCCCGGATGCAGGATTCCAGAGAATGTTAGCGTGGTAAAGTTCCTCGCAGTGATTGTGATCCTGAAGGTTCCGGGAACGAGCTTGGCAAACGTGAATTGCCCATCGTCGCCTGACAGCACTTCTTGTTTTGGGGACTGATCTTCGCGTGTAAGTGTTATCAGGGCTCCGACGACAAGGTCTCCACTTCTATCGACAACTGTTCCGTTGATGCTTCCGGTCAACTGCTGTTCGGGCAACTGCTGAGCGGCTGACATCCCTGTCGCAGGTGGTTGGGGGACCGGGGACTGCTGAGATTGCGCCGGGGTTGAAAAGGCAAAAGGTAGGACACTTACGCTTAGCCAGACTATGCTAAGGGGGCGAAAGACCCAGTTCCGGGCGTTTCGTCCCCAAACCTTCCTGCCGGAACCCTTCTCCGTAGAGTTCACGATTAATTAACCACCTTTTTGAAGTTCCGCCCCTGGGTTTCAACAAGGTTCGAGTCTATATATCTGGTTGAGGTTGCCTTGCGTGACGGGCCCGCCACTTGTACTCGCCGTCAAAGCGCCTCATGCGGGCCTGAATTTCGCCTTCTCTCCCCGAGGCCACGACCGCACGCCACTGATCGAAGACAGTTTGCAAGTCATCGGGGTGAAGAATGCTGGATATTCTCCAGTTCCAACCCCTGATTTGCTCCAATGTTAGCCCTGTGTAATCAAGCCCGCGCTGGTTGAGAAATTCCACCGCGCCGTCGGGGCTAGCGCCCCAGAGGAACGCTGGAATCGTGGAGTAGAGCCTCTGGCCGATATCAAGGTCGAGATTCTTAGCTGCGCCACCACTCTTCGCGCAAGGAACGTGTCCCACGCGAAGACACAAGGGACCTCAAAGTGGCACACAGTTGACACACAATTTTGACGGACGTAAATACTCACGCCAATTTTGAATAGTCGTCACCGATCGGGGAAGTCAGTGACATCTTCGCCGAGTTTCCCAAGACAGCAGACCCATCATCATAAAGCATCATCCCTTCCTTCGGCTGCAAAACGGACGGCCTAATCTGGCCGTCAATGGGACGGCCACAACTCAGCGCTGATCGTGCCCGAAAAGTCCGCTTCGAGGACCCGAAACCCGTTTCTGGATAGCTTCCGACGACACGTCCAGTGAGAACCGCATCGTGGTCACAATAGCATTATTCGACTCGGCCATTTTGGCCAGGATTGAGAATATGCGCCTTCCAAGGGCGGCGTACCAACACTGGATGGCGGAAGCACCAAGAGGCGGGACGGTGAGAGTGTCAC
>JBEKME010000138.1:0-15454 GCA_050008675.1 Terriglobia bacterium | reverse complement strand
TCAACTCATCCAGAGCGAACAACGGCCTCGACCGTTCCGCGCCTGGTATATCGTACACCAGCGACTCGGCCCGATTTTCATCTCCTCGGGTGGGCCGCAGGCCCATGAATACTCTCCAGAAACTCGATGACTTACTCGTCTCCATTGAGCAGCTTGGGCCGAGCCTGTCTGAGCCGTCCTCGCCCCGCAACTAACCCCTCACCCGGCCCGCGACGCCTGAAGAAAGCGGCGTCGCGGTCCACCCTCTCCCCTTGGGAGAGGGCGGACCACTTTGCCATGCGCTGCGTTTCTGACATCACGGATAACGGTCTTTGGCTATCCTCGCTCAGAATGACAGACAATGGGGTTATCCTCTACGAATGACGGACATTGCGTATGAGATGCCGCCCCCAGCCAAGCCCTTACTGCGCCATTATCGTAAGCGGAAGGACCGGGTGTCCCAGCGCGTAAGGACCCTCAGCGGTCACGCTCACCTGGGCGCCAGACGTCGCCGGAAGCGTCAGCTTCACGCGGGCATGGCCGTTGCTGTCCGCCACGGCAATCTGCTGCACGGTCGAGCTGGTGGAGTTGACGGGATACACGCCGCCCGACAAAGAGCCGGCACTCACCGTGAACAAGACGGAAGCTCCGGCGGTGAATGAAGGCGTCAAAGCCGGGCACGGAGGAACTTGGGGTCCGCAAGCTGGAGAGCCTATTGATGTACCCGGATTCAGGGTGACGGAAAGCGTGACTTGCGTGCCGCCGGCGCCTGTAGCCGGGGTGTTGTTGTTCGTCAGGGTGGCGGATGGATTCCCGATCACCATCCAGCCGCCCTGCGTCTGCGACGCGCCCGAACTGTCCTGGCCGGTCACGTGGAACTGATAGAAGCCGGGCGTCACTCCGGCGTTCACGGAGATGGCGCCGTTCTGGCTGGCGGTGACCTGTGCCTGGGAAATCGAAATGGTCCCGCCGCCGGAGTCGATGGTGGCGCCGGTGAGCGTCACGGAGGTGCCGGAGAGAAGTTTCGGCGCGAGGGTGACGGCGCCGCCGGCGGGCGCCTGAATCGTGTCCGGATTCAAATCCCACTCGGCGGCGGGGGTAACAGAGAGGGAGCCGGTAACCACGAGCAGGGTGGCCGAATACGGCGGGAACGTCTGCGTGCCGCTCCAGGGCCCGCTGGCAGACAACACGATGGAGTTCGGCGAAGCCTGCGACAGCGTGTACGCCGTGAAGGCGCTCGCCGTGAAGTGATTGAGCGCGAAGGTCACTTGCGCCGCGTTCGCCGGGTCCTTGTTGATGACCATCAGCTTCAGCGCGGCGCCCGACGGCGAAAGCGACGCGTACACGCTGAAGAGGTTCGGGTCGGCATTGTGGGTGGCGGAGATGGACATCGTTCCGAACGTGCTGTGGTTGCCGTCGTAATTCCGGTACAGCTTCAGCGCCTGATAGTTGGGATTGGCCGGGCTGGGAGCGCCCCAGCGGGACGCCAGGTACGCGCGTTCGCGGCCGATGATGCCGTAAGCGTCGGCATCGGCCAGTGCGGTGGAGAAGTCGGATTCGCCGGCGAACGCCGCGCTCCATTCCGTCATGCTCAGCGGCGTGTTGGGATAGATCATGTTGAGCATGGCGCGCAGGCGCGGGATGCGGAATGGGATAGTGCGCAAGGGTTGAATCGAGGTGGTCCAGATCTGGTTGATATTACCCGACTCGCTGACGTAGGTCGGGTCCCAGTAGTCGCGATAGATTCGCAGCGAGAGCGCCTGATTCTGCGCCGGCGTCCTCCAACCAGTGGTGCTGGGCCCATCGGGATACGCGTGGACATCAAACACGTCGAGAGAGCGCGTGTTGTCAATCTGGTCGCGCCAGTAGAGCTCGTTCAGAAACCAGGGGAGTTGGTCGATCTGGCCGTGCGCGGGTCTGTCGTTGCTGTTGGCGCCGTTCCAGTAAAACCACCAGCAGCAGCTTACCGGCCCCAGGCGAACGGCGGCGGGATCCCAGCCCTTGAGGTTGCGCGCTTCGGTGAGGTAGGTGTCACGCAGCTCCTCGTAGCCGGTGGGATTCGGGTGGATATCATGGTGAGTGCCGCCCCAGATGTCTACTTCGTTGTCCATGTCGTAGAAATGCAGCGCGGAGGACGAGGTGTTGAAGGCGGTGACCAGTGCGGTGGTCCAGTCGTCGCGGTTGAGACTGCCGGCGCAGTTGCCGTTGGCGCTCGGCGGGCAGGGACTGCTGGAGGTATCGAGCAGCGGCACATAGGCATCGTGAGGATCATTTCCCGTGACATAGGTCGCGCAATCGGTCTTCAGGCCATCGCCCGCATCGGAGTCGTACGGGTCGGTCGCGCACTGCGCACCATATTTGGCCACCGAGAAGCTGTGGATGTCGCCATTCGCTTCCGTACTGGGCGCGCTCGACACCCAGTCCAGCATGACCATGGTCATGAGAGGGTTGCTGCCAGCGTTGATCACGTCGCGAATGAATTGCCTCGAGTCGCTGTCACTGCCGCTGGTGCTGAACCCGCTGATGAGATAGTCGCTGAAGTACCAATCGGCGGCGGCATTGTAAGTTTGGGCCTGCCAGTTGTAGGTGGAGGTTGCGTTTCCGCCCCAACGAACCACCGTCATCCCACTGTCGGTCACGTGCGCGGCGTCTTGGGGATAGGCCCCGCCGTAAACGTAGGGGCTGATGGGGTGACGATCCACGAGAGTGTCCACACTGACCTGGACTTCGGTGATTGTCAACTCAGGAGTTGCGCTTGCCTGGGTCGAGTTGGCGCTCTCGCCCGCCGCGTTGACCGCGGAGACCACGTAGAAATAGGGCTTTCCGTTGGTGAGTTCCGTGTCAGTATAGTTCGTCGCTGTGGGTGTGCCAACCTGGGTGTACGGTCCACCGCTGGTGGTCGAACGCTTGACGTGGTAGCTGGTTGCCCGCGTGCTCGCATCCCAAGACAGGGTCACCTGGCCGTTGCCCGCGGAAGCGGTGAGCCCCGTCGGCGCGGCCGGGGGAGCGTTCGGCGTGGCGCTGACTTGTGCGCAGTTGGCGCTCTCGGCCATCGAGTTGGCCGCGGAGACCACGTAGAAGTAGGTTGTTCCGTTGGTGACCCTGGTGTCGGTATACTTCGTGGCCGTGGGTGTGCCAATCAGGGTGTACGGTCCACCGCTGGTGGTGGAGCGCTTGACGTAATAGCTCGTCGCGCCCGAACTCAGGTTCCACGTGAGGCTCACCCGAGCGTTCCATGCCATGGTTATCAGTCCCCTGGGCGGGAGAGGTACGGTAACCCTACCGCCGCCACCGCCGGCTCCGCTCGCTGCCAGAAGAAGTACGATGACCAGGAAGGACAGGCAGAAAACTTTCGGTCGAGTCAGGAAAGGCAACCTAGAAGCCTCCGCCTTTGAGTCTCCAGTACTCGTGATTATACGCCGATCTGTCTCCAACCGCGTGAGGTCGAGCGAGGGTGCACGACCCAAGGCGGGTTTATCCTCTACGGATTACGGACGATGCGTGTTAGAGCATGGTCCGCTAGCGCGTTAGGTTGTCAAGCATCCGGCGTGGCTCAATCGAACACCAGCCGCCAGGCTCATCGTCATGGATTGGAAACTTGTCGCAGGAATAGAGGCAAGAACGACAGCCAGTCGCACTCATGGCGGCAAGTCAGTCGCAGCAATGAAGGTGATGGCTCGAGGTAAGTCGTTGATTTTTCGTGAAGCTCAGTCGCATCGATTGCGGTAATTGACAGTCAACCAGCCATTGGCCATCGGCAATCCAAGTCGTGTTGCCAGGCCCAAAGGAGGCGGGCAAAGGTTCCCAGCCGTGGCGTCACTGGGACTCGTCCACCACCTCGATGGCGTCCAGCACGGCGTAGTTTTCGACCGGAACGAAGCTGAGTACCAGAAGACCCTGGGGGTTGGGATTGAGTCCGTGAAAGGTCTTGTCCAAGGCGCGGCTGGCGCCGCCCGCTTCCGTAAAGATATCAAAGTTGCGAAGAAGCGCTACTCCATTGCAGTAGATATCGAAGATGCGGGAACCCTTGCCCCCCAACCCGGAGTTGAGCTGGCCGAAGTAGGTCTCCGCAAACCGGAGCGTGGCGCCGTACTTACCGGGCGCAACGGGTATGGCGTAGTCGAAATTCCCGAATCGCTCCCCGGTGTAGAGATCGGGATCAGGGGTGTTCTGCACCGGGACCTTGTGAGAGGCAAGCCGGCCATGAAAGAAATAGCGGTCGGGACTCCAAACCTGTCCCGCCCGGTCGGTATAGGAATCATCCCGCGCAACCAGGCGAATGGGAAGCAGCTTGCCGGGAATGCCAGGGACAATCTCCAAGGCGTTGAGGGTGGGCTTATCCCTATAAGAAGGCCGAAACCTCAGGTGAAGGCGGCCATCGGAAGCGGGAACAACATCTCTAAAGACGCGTTCATAGGCGACGTTGTTGCCTCCGGCGTCGCGATAGATATCAAAACCCACCAATAGAGGCTTTCCGTTCATGTCGACGTTGAAGACCCGGCTGCTCTCTCCTCCGCCGGGAAATGTTGTGGGACCAAACTCGGTCTCCGCAAAGTAAAGTCGCATCTCGTAGACCCCTTTTTTGAGAGGAATGTCGTACGAGAACTCGCCCGCGCGGTATTGTTGAAAGATCGTCGGGTCGAGGGTTCGGGTGATGGTCTGCGGCGACGAGCTAACGGGCTCACCGCCGCTGAAGTAACGATCGCCCTGCCAGACTTTGCCCCTCCGATCGATATAATTCTCTTTGGAGTAGCCGGCCAGAATCCTGAGTTCGTCGCCCGGCGCTGCGGCGCCCGCGGCAGGGCTGCTTTCCGAGGGAGTAGCCAAGGAGGTTCCATCACGCCGCCACGTCCCGGGCCTCCAGGAGATCACCGCCACGCTCAGGATGACCAGCACCAAACCGATAGCAAGAATCGGGAGCCGCATCCCCGGCTTGGGACCAGCGACGTCCCCAGAATCGCGAGCTGCCGGCTTACCGATCTCCGCCAGCGCCACGGGACCGGCGACGACCTGCGGGGTTGGAGATGCGGACCCCGCTTGCAGCTCTCCCGCCGCATTCGCCATCGGCCGCCCCGAGCGCTTCTCCATGGCCGCCGGAGCAAGCTCTTCCCGCTTCACAAAATGCGGGGCGTAACGTCCCGCTTCGAACACGATCATCAGGGGATGATCGGTGCCCTCAGCCTCGTAGTACTTCTTTAACTTCTCCCGCATCCGGTGGGCCTCAACCCGGACGACGGAATTCGTCACCGGATCGAAAGCCGTAGTTCTGCCCAGAGCCTCGACTGCGATGCTGTATTCCTTGAGGTCCTGGCTGGAGCCCTCGAAGTACTTGTTGCAGAGGTATACCAAGAGCCTGCAAAGATTAGGAGAGTTTGCGAAGTACTCTGACGCGAGGACCCTCTTAAGTTCGGCCTTCTGCTCCGAGAATGGCGGTACCGGCCTCATGGCTCGACTACCCTCCCATTGCGACCAAATATAGCACAACGACTCTCCTGAGACAACCTGTCGTATCGAGTCAAGTTAAATGTTACTGGTGAGGCGCCGTCAAGCCATTTCGAAATGTAACACGTTAAGCCGTCCACAATGTAACCGAGCGGAGCAGTTTCGAGGCGGGGGTTAACATGGGACAGCAAAGCAAATGGGAGTACTTCCGAACCCTTGTTGGGGATCGATACGGACAATGGCTGGGAGTTTCTCAACTGGCACGTGGGCCGCTGGTGTGTCCGGTTGGTAGTGGGTCAATTTGATGTAGAGGCGGCTTTACGCCGCCATTTGGCGATCCCGCCTTGCGGGATCGCCGCTACTTGACGGCTCATGCGAAAGCCATTTGGCGAGGTAAACTCGCCGTTACTTGACGGCTCATGCGAAAGTTACATCCTTAAATGGTTTGACCCACATGTAACCTCTGACCCCAATTCAGTGAGTTCGTTCTCATCCTCGAGGCCGGCGCGTGGACGGGCGTGGGTTGCCAGACAGTGTGGGGCAAAGGGGCTATCCGGGTAGCCGCCGTGTAGCCTGCGGGCCCAGGGTTTTCCCCGCTGAGATCGTCGGCCCGTTTCCCAAGGCTTACCTGGCCATCCAACCGCCATCGACCGTAAGGATGATACCGTGGACGTAGTTCGAGGCAGAGGAGGCAAGGAATACAACAGCTCCCTTGAGGTCCTCGGGTTCGCCCCAGCGTCCGGCGGGGATTCGAGCCAAGATGGCTGGGGTGCGCTGCGGGTCGTTTCGCAGCGCCTGCGTGTTATCGGTGCTGATATAACCGGGCGCGATGGCGTTGACGTTGACGCCTTTCCCCGCCCATTCGTTCGCCAGGGCCTTGGCAAGTTGACCCACACCACCCTTGCTGGCCGCATAGCCCGGAACCAGGATGCCGCCCTGAAACGCCAAAAGGGAAGCAGTGAAGATGATCTTACCCTGGCCTCTCTCCACCATCCGTTTTCCGATTTCCCGGCTCAGAATAAACTGCGCGGTGAGGTTGACTTCAACCAATTTATCCCAGTATTCGTCGGGGTATTCGACGGCAGGTTTGCGCGCGATGGTCCCGGCATTGTTCACCAGGATATCGATGGTTGGAAAATCGGCCTGCACCTGTTTGATGAAGGCATAAAGAGCCTTGCGGTTGCTGAAATCGCAGGCATAACCACGGAAGTCTCTGCCTAGCGCCCGAACCTCTCGTTCCACCGGGCTGCCGGTTTTCTCCTGCGAGGCGCTGACCCCGATAATATCTGCTCCGGCCTCTGCCAGAGCCAAAGCCATGGCCTTTCCGATTCCGCGCCTGCAACCCGTCACCAGGGCGATTCTGCCCCCGAGTTTGAACTGGTCAAGAATGTGCATTTGTGCTTATTCTCCACATTTAATCAAAACCTTCATCACGGCGCCGCCGCGTTCCATTTGCTGGAGGCCCGATTGCACCTGTTCCAAAGGATAGGTCTGGGTGATGAGCCGGTCCAGCGGAAGCGATCCTGAAGCGGCCAATCGAATCCCTGCCTCGAAGTCCTGGTGCTCATAAACGCGGGCGCCACGCAACCGCAATTCACGCCAGAAGAAGCGAAACAGATCAACCTTGGGAGGGTCGGCAAATATAGCCACAACCACGATTCGTCCCCGCGTGCGAGGGAGCTTGGTCATCAATTCGGCGCTGGCAGCCGACCCTGTTACTTCAAAAACCACATCCGCGCCGGCTCCCTTGGTTTGGTCTGTTACATATGCCGGAAAATCTTTCTGCCGGGGATCCAGGGCCTCGAGACCCAACTCTTTAAGAAGTTGCAATCGGTAAGGATTGATCTCTGAGACCAGGACCCTGGCGCCCTGGCTCTTCGCCACCAGTGCGACCAGCGTGCCGATCGGGCCACCCCCAAGCACCACAACATATTCGCTTTCCGCCACAGAGCCCAGGCGCACGGCGTGGCAGGCCACCGACGTCGGCTCGACGAGCGCGGCGATATGGAACGGCAAGGTGGCGGGAAGATGATGCAAAGTGTGTGCGGGGACGGTCCAGTAGGTCTGCATTGCCCCAGGAGTGTCAATGCCCATGAACTTCAGGTTCTGGCAAATGTGGTTGTGACCGGCGCGGCAGGCCGGGCAATTGTTGCACGGATCGAGTGGCATCACCGTCACCGCATCGCCCACCGAAAAGCCCTCCACCCCCGGTCCAAGCGCTGAAATCGTACCGGACATCTCATGCCCCATGACCTGTGGCAGGTGAACCCGATGATCCATTTTCCCGTGAAAGATATGTAAGTCGGTGCCGCAGATTCCGCAATAAGCCACTTGGATTTGCACTTTGCTCATTGTGGGTTCAATGGCCGTCTGCGGACCGGTCCTCATGGTTGCATTTCCTACGTAAAATGCGGCGTTCATGCTCCTCACCTCGGAAAAGTTCTTAATCCCAACCAATCGCCACTAATACGCAATGTCCGTCATTCGTAGAGGACAACCCCATTGTCTGTCATTCTGAGCGAAGCGAAGAATCTCGGCATTTTTTCGGAGTGATTGAGCTTTCAAATGCGGGGATTCTTCGCTTCGCCCAGAATGACAGGCGGTGGCCTTTTCTTCTGCAAATGACGAACAACCCGTATAAGAATAAGCCACAGTGAGCGTTGACACCAGAACCAAATTGATCTTTTGCTGTACAGTGGGATTTGGAAGTTGCCGGCAAGCGGGGCTTCACATAAACTCGCGTTTCGGAGTTGAAGGGTACTTACCCGATGCCTGCGGCTGCGGCGACAGCGACGAGCGGAACGATCATGACAGCAGAAGGCGGCGCCTACGCTTTAGTCCTTTTCTGTTCCCAAGAAGGGCCGGTCCAAATAGGGAAGCTCGGCCCATTGCAGCTTCGACGAGGTTTCTACGTTTACGTGGGCAGCGCGGTGGGGCCGGGGGGTCTCCGAGCCCGCGTCGCGCACCATCAGAAGTTGTCGCTGCGACCTCACTGGCACATTGATTACCTGCGACCCCACACCTGTCTCGACCGGATCTGGTATTCTCACGACCGGGTTTGTCGTGAGCATCGATGGGCTCGCGTCATCAGCGCGCTGCGGGGAGCCTCCGTTCCCGTCGCTGGATTCGGTTCGTCGGATTGCAGGTGCAAGACGCACCTTTTCTTCTTCACGAGGCGGCCCTCGTTCAAGGAGTTTCGGCAGAAAGCGCAGGGGAGTGTTCGGGCGGGAAAGGTATCTCCTGTCTGTGTTTTTCACAACACTGCGAGGCGGCGAAGCGGGCAGGTCGAAAGTCAAAGGTCAAAAGGCAAATGGCAAATGTGAAATCCGATGGAGTTTTGCCATTTGATCCCGCCCTGCGGGACGATTTGCATTTTGACTTGCCCTTCGATGCCAGCTAATTTGAATTTACTACGCTCGGTCGCCCGCCGGGACCCATCCCCATCTGACAGACTGACAGGTGGATGCCTCTCCCCGCGCCCCCGGATGAACTTGCGGATTCTGTTATCTTTCGATTTTGAACCCAATTTTAATGGTGACTTGGAATTCCGCCACCGTACCGTCTTTGATCTTGCCCCGTTCCTCCACAACCTGGAACCAATCCATGTTCCGCAGCGTTTTTGCCGCTTCCGCAACGGCTGCCTTTGTAGCTTCGGCAAAACTCGTGGGTGAGGTTCCCACCAGCTCTGTGATTTTGTATGTTCCCGGCATTGTGTTTCTCCTTGGTCAATTTGGCTTGCCTGTAGAAATGCATTCTAACTCCAAAAGGTCGTCAAGAGAGACCCGAATTGTGGCACGGGGTGCTGGTGTCATTGGGAATGGGGATCCACTCGAGCCGCAGTCATTCCCGTCCTCCCGCCACGGCGGGACGGGAATGACTGCGCTCCAAATCACCAGTACGTATGCTTGACAGTTTGCACTGTGCCTCATAAAATTGAATTGTTGTAGCTCATTGGGCGGCAAAAAAGGTTGGACATGGACAAGAAGAAAGCCGAATATTACAAGAAGCGCCTGGTCACGACGCAAGACGAGTTATTGCGACTGGTGACGAAGTCCGAGCGCGACGGGCGTGAGGCGGACGAAGAAGCCACTCAGGATATCGCCGACAAGGCCGCCAACTCCTACACCAAAGAGTTTCTTTTCCACCAAAGCGACGAGAACCGGCGTCTCCTTCAGATGGTCAACGAAGCCTTGGAACGCGTCAAAGACGGTACCTACGGCCTCTGTGTGTCCTGCCAGGGGGAAGTCCAGGTAAAACGCCTGGAGGCGGTGCCTTGGGCACGCCATTGCATCGAGTGCCAGGATAAGCAGGACCAGGGTCTCCTCTAGCGCGCTGAAGCAGCGTCGAAAGCGAGGTTCGTCTTCTATCTCGCCAGCAATTCCAAAGTGCCAACGCCCTCCATCCTTAGGGAACTAGTCGGCAGTTTGCTTGCTGTAGTGTCCCCCACCGATTGCCTGTTATGTCAGCAGGAACTCACGGAACCGTGCGGCGCATCCATATGTCGGGCATGTTGGGAAAACCTTCAACCCTGGCTCGGCCCTGCTTGTAAACGTTGTGGTCTCCCTTTTACCTCCTTACAGGCAGTGGAATCTGTAGACTCGCTTTGCGGCTCGTGCCGGCAAGGCGAACTGGAATTCGACATGGCGCGGAGCTATGGGCTCTACGCCCGGAATTTGCGCAAGGCTATCCTTCAGTTGAAATTTCACGGGCGGGAATACCTGGGCCACCGCCTTGGCGCGCTTTTGGCGCGGGCATGGGAGGCGCTGCCCGAGCCTGATTCAGCCATCGTGGCGCCGGTACCGTTGCACCCTTCCCGAAGGCGCGAAAGAGGGTTCAACCAAGCTGAACTGCTGGCGAGGGGTCTGGTAAGAAGTCTCCGAAAAGAACGGAGGGGATTGCGATTAGTGGCGGGTTCCCTGCGACGCATCCGCGCCACTGTTCCGCAAGTTGGCCTGAGTGTGAGCGCGCGGCGCGAGAATGTTAACGGCGTCTTTTCCGTGGGCCGGCCCCAAGATGTGCGTAACCGTACAGTTGTGGTGGTCGATGACGTGATGACTACCGGGGCGACTCTTTCCGCTTGCGCCGCCGCCCTCAAGCGGGCGGGCGCCGCGCGCGTCCTGGCCTTGTCGCTGGCTCGCGCCACTCCGCAATTCCCGGATCTGGAAAGCAGTGGCTAGTGGCTAGTGGCTAGTGACTAAAACCAGTGGCTCGCTAGTGATTGGTGGCTGTAGTGGTGACCACCAACAACTCACCCCGGACAACGGACCACTAACCACTAACCACTAACCACTAACCACTGCTTTCTATTGACGAATTCAGGCATAACTGAACATAATGAACACGGGGCGGCAAGCAATAGCGCCTCAGCGGGATGAATGTTATGTCGGAGGATGACCACCAACGGTCGCTGCAAGAACCGGTTCTCGTATTGAACGCGACCTACGAGCCCATCAACGTCACGGCAGTTCGCCGCGCCTTGGTTCTTATCCTGAAAGGCGCCGCAACCACAGAAGAAGATGACGGCAGCTTCATCCATGCCGCTCGGTTCGCAGTTCGTATTCCCTCGGTCATCAGACTGCTGGAATTTCGGCGGATTCCTTATCAGACACGGGCCTTGTCTCGGAAGAATCTGCTTTTGCGTGACCGCTACACCTGCCAGTTCTGTGGCCGGGCTTTGCCGGCGCACGAGCTCACGTTGGATCACGTGATTCCGCGCTCGCGAGGTGGCCATACGGACTGGGATAACCTGGTAGCCTGCTGCCACAAGTGCAACAATTTGAAGGGCGACCGGCTGCCGGAAGAGGCGGGGTTGAAACTTCTGAGACCGCCGCGGCCGTTTACGCTGCACACCAGCCGCCAGATCATGCGCATGATGGGCCGCTCGGACGAACGGTGGCGTAAATACTTATTCTGCTGAGCGATTCGAACTTGCCCGGCTCTCGACGTTCAATACTCTGGACCGACGGCCTGCTGCTGGCTTTTCTGGCGGCCTTTGCGGTCGTTCCTTACCTCAATACTCTCCGTAACCTTTTCGTTTACGACGACACCTTTCAAGTTGTGAATAACCCCTACCTTCAGAATTTTCATCACTTGAAGGAGATTTTCACCACGCCTGTTTGGTCTTTCCTTGGCGGAGACTACCCCCATAACTACTACCGTCCCTTGATGTCGTTCGGGTATTTGCTCTGTCGCCAGTTTCTCGGCCCTATCCCGTTGGCCTTTCACCTGGTAAGCCTCGTGCTGAACGTGCTCGTGGTGCTTCTGCTGTTTCTCGTTACCTGGCGCATGTTTAACGACCGCACGTTGGCGTTTGTGGCCGCGGGCTTGTTCGCAGTACATCCTATCCACTCTGAGTCGGTCGCCTGGATCGCAGCCATCACAGACATCGAGTTGGCTCTCTTCTATCTGCTGACGTTCTGGTTCTTCTTGGGGCTTTCTAAAGTTCACGGGCGAAGGTTGATTCTCGGCGAATTGTCTATGGTCGTGAGCTTCGCCCTGGCATTGCTCGCAAAGGAACCGGCGGTCACCTTGGTGGTGCTGGCCACACTTTACGAGCACTCCTGCCGAGAGGATCGCAAGGAGACGAGCGTTCGAGTCAAACTTTCGCGCTACGGCCCTCTTTGGCTCCTGCTCCTTGTATACCTGATTGTTCGCACCCACTTTGTGGGAGGGTTGGTAAGCCGATCCCAATTTCCCGATATGGGGCCGGACGCGGTAATCCTCTCCGCCCTGGCGCTGGCCGGCCAATACGTTTGGAAACTGTTCTGGCCTGCTAAACTTTGCGCTTTTTATGTCTTCCACATGAACACGAGTCCTTTCGACCCACGGGTAGTCGAGGGTGCTGTGGCGTTGATGGTGCTGGCATTTCTTTTTGTCTTCTTCTGGAATCGCGTGCGTTTGGTCTCATTCGGACTGCTCTTCTTCTTCCTCAACCTTGCGCCCGTCTTGAACGCGCCTTGGATGGCTGCCAATGTATTCACCGAGCGCTACTTGTATTTGCCTTCTGTAGGATTCTGCTGGGTTCTGGGCTGGGCGGGGACGACTTTGTGGAGAGCTACGACAAGACACAGCGCCTGGTGGCGTGGCATCGCGGTCGTTTCCGTACTTGCCATCGCGGCCTTATGCACTCTCAGAATTATCCGACGAAACCGGGATTGGCACGACGCCGAGACGTTCTACAAGGCCACACTTGCCCTACAACCTGACGCCTACATAATTCACATCAACCTCGCCGCGCTCTATCTTGACCGAGACGATCTCAAGAATGCTGAGCAGGAATTACGCGAGGCGAATAAGGTAGCACCGGATTATCCCTTGATTCTGAATAACTTTGGATTGCTGAATCTGAAACTAAAACGTTATGACGACGCGCTGGGCTACTTGGTCCGCTCCATCCTGAAGAACCCGAACGAGCCTCAGCCTCACCTGTACCTGGCCCAAGTGTACGACCAGACCGGGCATGCCGACTACGCAGAAAAGGAATTCCAGACGGCGATCAACCTTTCCCCTCTCAGCCATGGCGCCCATGCGGGATTTGGCGAATTCTATTTCGACCAGGGGAGGCTCCTGGAGGCCGAGCGACAATTCCAAGAATCCCTCCAGGTGGCCAAGACGCTGCGTGGTTATTGGGGGCTGGGGTTGGTGTACTGGCGTGAAGGCAGGTATGCGGAAGCTGAGCATGCCTTCCAGGAAGCTGAGGCATTAGTGCCCTCTTCCGGTCGCGCCCATATCATGCTGGGGTTGCTTTACACAGATACAAAAAGGAATCGCGAAGCGCTCCGGGAATTGCAGACCGGATTGAAGAGCGAGCCCACAAATCCTCAAGCCCTCGAGGCGCTGAGGAAACTCCAGAGTCAGGACTCTTCGGGTGGTGGTTCAAACGCCAGCCCCGTGCGGTGATTAATCTCAGGAAGAAAGCGCGTTGATGACCTAGTTGCCTCACAAACCCACCTATAGTTCTGACAACGCCTTTGGAGGACTCCGCTTTTCGCCACTTCCCGGAAGAGGATTCAACGACAAGCTTCAACCGTGCCTCTATCGGGACAAATCTCACCAGTCATAAAGGGATTGATGGTTAGTGCGGGAGAGTAGTACTCTCAAGACATGGCATTCGATGCGGACATCATTGTCACAGATCCCGAGAGTCCGGACATCGCCTTGGTGGTGGAGGCGGAGACGAGCCTGCACGATCTGGAGAGCTTGGAACGACAATTGAAAAGGTACATGGCCGGGATCCGCTGCCCGGTCGGCCTGATTGTCACGCCTGAGCAACTCAGGTTGTACCGGAATCGGTATCTATCGTCGTCAGAGGATACCATAGAGCTCGTAGACGCGTTCGATGTCCACGATGTTCTCAATTACAAGCGCTCCGGAGACGGCAGCAACGATGCGTTCGAATTTGAGGGATTCGTGCAGGCGTGGCTTGAGGGCCTGGGTTCGGAAGCCGGTTTGCAAGAGTTGCCCGCTGAACTCAGGCGTGCTGCCCAGTGGTATATTTTCCCGGCGGTTTCCCAAGGCGTTGTGCGGGCGGGCCATCCACGGTCAGCGGTGAGCGCATAGCACATGAAGCACGTCTTCGTGGAGACCAACTGGGTGGTCGAGTATGGGGCGCCTGCGCATTTGCGGCCATCCACAGCCTTGACCCTGGCGCAGAGGGCTGAGGCTGGAGAGCTCCGCCTCTGTTTGCCTTACTGAAGCCCGACACCCGATCCGAAAAAAATTCAATCCACGCTCGCCGGCCAATTCAATACGGAGCTATCTGGACTGGGCCTCGACCGAGGGGAGATTGAACGTTGAGGACTCCGAAACTGTTCGCCAGTTACTCGACGGGTACGAAGCCACCGTCCTGGCGGAGTTGGACCGCCTTGAAAAACGGATTGCGTTGCTCCGGAGTTTGGGTGTATCGCGACTTCGCAATGGAAAACCCCCCAAAAAGGCCGGGCTTCCCCGAGCAGTGACCCCCGTCAAGACTTTGTTTCTCAGCAAATCCCGCCATACGCTGAATGGCGCGATTCGAGGGAAGCCCATTTGGTGGCTTAGCGTTTCCGACATCCTACGTAGCGACGCCCGCCGCGGCGGGCTCACGAGGGGCCTGGATCAGCTCCAAAGCCGGTCCCAGGAACGTTCGTTGTCCCACTCGGTAGTGGGCTCGAAATAGCCCGTGCCGGGTTTCAGATGCTGTCTCATGACGTCTTCGTTGAGCGTCACGCCGAGGCCGGGCTTGTCCGGAACAGTGATATAGCCTTTGTTAATGATGGGTTTCTCAACGCCTTCCACGAAGTCCTGCCACCACGGCACATCCAGGGAGTGATTTTCGAGCGCCAGGAAATTCTCCGTGGCTGCGGCGCAGTGAACGCTCGCCATGCAGCCCACCGGCAGGCCTGCATAGTGCATCGCCATGGGGACACCGTACTCCATAGCTGCGTCGCCGATTTTGTGGGTCTCGAGGATTCCCCCTGAGGTGGCAAGATCAGGATGAATCTTGCTCACCGCGTGCCTCTCGCACAGCTTGATGAAATCTTCCTTGAGGTAGATATCTTCCCCGGTGAGCGTGGGTGTGGGGCTCGCCTCCGTGATGCGTTGCCAGAGGTCAGTGTATTGCCAGGGAATCAAGTCCTCCATCCAGGAAAGGTTGTATTTCTCATAAGCCTTTCCCAGCCGGATGCAAGACTTCACGCCGATGCGGCCGAGGTGGTCCATGGAAAGCGGGGTTTCCATCCCAACGGCTTCGCGGATCGCAGCCACATACTCGCAGAGCATTTCGATTCCCTTATCTGTCACCTCGGTTGCAACAAACGGGTGAGGGAGAAATGTTTCCTCCCAGGCGCTCAATCCCGAAGGCCGAGTCACGGTGCCGGCGGTGTCTTGGATCATGTCGATTCCTAGATCCATTTTCAGCCACGTCAAGCCCATTTCTTCCTTGCGAATTTTCATGTTCTGAGCGTAAACCTTGGGGTCCTTCGACTCGGTGGTGTCGGCATAAATCCGGACCTTGTCGCGGAATTTGCCGCCCAGCATCTGGTAGATCGGGACC
>JBEKME010000137.1:0-16053 GCA_050008675.1 Terriglobia bacterium | reverse complement strand
CCGTTGACCCCCGAGGCGGACAGAATCTTGGAGGCCAAGGGCGTTTTCATCATTCCGGACATCCTTTGCAACGCCGGTGGCGTGACCGTCTCCTACTTCGAATGGGTCCAGGACGAACAGCACCTGTTCTGGGAAGCCCAGGACGTTTACAACCGCCTGGAGCGCGTCATGAAGACGAGCTTCAATGACGTGCTGAAGATTCATCTGGTTCGCAAAGTGGGAATGCGGACTGCCGCCAACATGCTGGGCATCAGCCGCGTTGCCGAGGCCACCAAACTGCGTGGCCTCTATCCGTAAGGCAAGAGTCCTTTTATCTGGAGCCGGGAGCTGGAGGGCAGCTCCCGGTTTTTTTTGCGCGCGCACACATGCAGCCGGCCCAGGTCGGTTGTCGCGCCGGGGCGGGTCAGTTCCCAGTTGTCGCGAACCCGCGACCGTTGCGCTCTGGCTCTTGCTCTCTTGTCTGCTAACTTCAGATGGTTGACTTCCGCTTGCCCGCCGTGGCACAGCGCGGCTCTTGGCCGTAACCAAAACGAGATTCTCCGCGTTCTCTGTGCTTGTAAAACTTCAACACGGAGCACACGAAGCGTCTCAGTGAACTCCGTGTTGACGCTCTTCTGGCCACGGAGGACACGGAGTCGCTAACGACGCGGGGAGAAGTCTTCGCGGCGCGAGAAGAAGCTGACTGCTAGACAGGGCGCCCGGCGTGCTTGGTTTGCAAGCCCGTAATCCGGCCCGGTGTGGCACTCCTGACGGCCTTTTGTTATACTTCCGCCGGGAACAAGGATCGAATAAAGTTTGGGGGGACGATATGAAGGTTAGTGAAACAGAAAAGGAACTTAGCGTTTATGAATCCATGGCGGCGCGATTCGACGTGGCAGCCAGCAAGCTACAATTGGACGAGGGTCTGAAGAAGTACCTGCGTAGCCCAAACCGGGAAATCATCGTGCACATTCCAGTGGCGATGGACAATGGACAGCTCAAAGTGTTTGACGGTTACCGCGTGCAGCACAGTATTGCGCGCGGGCCTTGCAAGGGTGGCGTTCGCTACTCGCCGGATGTGACGCTGGACGAAATTCGGGGCTTGGCCGCCGAAATGACTTGGAAGTGCGCGGTCGTCAACATTCCCTTTGGAGGAGCCAAGGGCGGTGTTGTCTGTGATCCCTCCCAGCTCTCGATGGGGGAACTGGAGCGCATTACACGGCGCTACACGGCGGAAATCCTGGATTACATCGGCCCGGAGCGCGACGTGCCCGCGCCGGACATGAACACCAATGAGCAAACCATGGCCTGGATCATGGACACCTACTCGATGCACGTCCGCCATACGGTGACGGCGAGCGTCACGGGCAAGCCGCTCGATTTGGGCGGCTCGCAGGGGCGGCGCGAAGCTACGGGCCGTGGCTGCATGATCGTTGCGGACGAGGCTCTAAAGCACTTTGGGTGGAAACGGGAATCCACTCGGGTGATCGTCCAGGGATTCGGCAACGTCGGCTCGCAGGCTGCTCGCTTAATGCACGAGGAGGGTTACAAGATCATCGGTGTCGCCGACATTGCGGGCGGAGTTTTCAATGCTCACGGGCTGGATATCCCCGCCCTGGTCGAGTACGTTAGCGAGAACAAAACCGTGAAAGGCTTCCCTGGGAGCGAGAGCATTGGAGCGCAGGAAATCCTGGAAGAGGATTGCGAAATGCTGCTGCCCGCCGCGACTGAGAGCGTCATTACAAGTAAGAACGCTCATAGGATCAACGCCCGAATCCTGGTGGAAGGCGCCAACAGCCCTACCACGCCTCCCGCCGACGATGTCCTGTTTGACCGCGGCGTCTTCGTCATCCCCGATATTCTGGCGAATGCCGGCGGCGTGACGGTCTCCTATTTCGAGTGGGTGCAGGACCGGCAGGGATACTTTTGGCAAGAAACCGTGGTGAATGACCGCCTGAAATCCATTATGGTTGCAGCATTCAACGATGTGGTGCATTACGGAGAAAAGCACCACGTCAACAACCGCATCGCCGCTTACATGTTGGCCATCGACCGCGTCGCCTTCACCCTCAAATTGCGCGGAATTTATGCCTAGCGCAGTCAGGGCGGCGTCGCGCCGGCTCATCCCGCGCCTCTCCACCCGTCGCGGAGCAGCGGCCTAGCTGCTTAGATGAGTTGCGTGAATTCACCGACGGTGAGACCGGACTGGCGGATGATGGCGCGGAGTGTTCCCCGGTCTAATTCTTTATGGTCGGGAACGACCAACTGCGCGAAGGGTTCTTGGCGACGGAGGATAATGTGGCTGCCTTCCTGGCGCGTGAAGAGGAAGCCGGCCTTTTGCAGCGCCTTGACGCATTCTCTCCCTGATACCCGAGGCAACTTGCTCATACTGCCATCACAAGAACTTCAAAATGTTCGGCGGGCACCGGGAGACCGTCCGCTTCTAAAGCGGCGACATAACCCCGAATGGCTTCCTTGATATTCTGGATAGCTTCTTCACGCGTCTTCCCCTGGCTGATGCAACCAGGCAGGCTGGGACACTCTACTACCCAATAGCCATCTTCGCCTGGATAGATAATAACTTGTCGCATATTATCACCTTCTAAAACCTCGCCGCCATGGCACGCCGGGTTTCGTAAAGCGGGAATTTCTCGGTCAGGGCTTCGACCTGGCTGCGGATTCGCTTCTGCACAGACGCATCTTCAACGTTGTGCAGCACCTCGGTGATCCAGTGCGCGATGAGCTCCATCTGCGGCTCCCGGAGCCCGCGCGTGGTGACGGCGGGCGTGCCGATGCGGATGCCGCTGGCGACCATGGGAGGGTTCGTATCGAAAGGGATGGCGTTCTTGTTGACGGTGATGCCGGCGTTTTCCAGGGCACTTTGGGCCTGCTTGCCAGTTACCTTCTTTGAAAACACATCTACCAGCGCCAGGTGAGTGTCGGTGCCGCCGGAGACGATGCGGAAGCCATGGCCGGCCAGCGCACCAGCCAGCGTGCGGGCGTTCAGGACGACTTGCTTCTGATACTCGCGGAACTCCGGCTGGAGCGCTTCCTGGAAGCAGACGGCCTTGGCGGCGATGACGTGCATCGAGGGCCCACCCTGGATGCCGGGGAACACGATCTTGTCGAGCTCCTTCGCATACTGCGCCTTGGAGAAGACCGCGCCCGCGCGCGGTCCGCGCAGCGTCTTGTGGGTGGTGGTGGTGACGAAATCCGCGTGGGGGAAGGGGCTGGGATGGAGGCTTGCCGCGATAAGCCCCGCGATGTGCGCCATATCCACCATCAGCAGCGCGCCGCTCCGTTTGGCGATGGCGGCGAAGCGCTCGAAATCCAGGAAGCGCGGGTAGGCGCTGGCGCCGGCCACGATGAGCTTTGGTTTGTGCTCCTGGGCCAGCCGCTCGAGCTCGTCGTAGTCAACTGTCTCCGTGTCCTTACGTACGCCGTAAGAAACGATTTTGTACATCTTCCCGGAGAAGTTCAGCGGGTGCCCGTGCGTCAGGTGGCCGCCGTGGGCAAGGCTCATGCCCAGCAGGGTATCGCCCGGCTTGAGCACGGTCATATAAACGGCTTGGTTGGCCTGGCTGCCGGAGTGCGGTTGCACGTTAACGTGCTCCGCCCCGAAGAGCTTCTTGGCACGCTCGATGGCCAGGGTTTCAGCCACGTCCACAAACTCGCAGCCGCCGTAGTAGCGCTTGCCCGGCAATCCCTCGGCGTACTTGTTGGTCATCACGGAGCCCAGGGCCTCGAGCACGGCCTCGCTGACGAAATTCTCCGAAGCGATCAGCTCCAGCGTCCGCGCCTGGCGGTCAACCTCCAGGTCGAGCGCCCGGGCGATTTCGGGGTCAACTTCGCGCAAGGGAAGGGAAAGGCTCATGCTGTTTTCTCCGCGTGATAGCGTTGGTCAAGGGCCTCGATTTTCTCCACCCGCCGCTCGTGGCGTCCGCCGGCGAAGGGGGTGGAGAGCCACGTATCCACAATTTGATGCATGGTGGCTTCGTCGATCATCCGGCCGCCCAGGGTGAGGACGTTGGCGTTGCTATGCTCGCGCGCCAGGCGCGCGGAAATCGTATCGTTGGCAGCCACGGCCCGGATGCCCGGGACTTTGTTGGCGGCAATCATCATCCCGATGCCCGTCCCGCAGACCAGCACACCGTAATCGGCCTGCTTCGCCGCCACCTGCGCCGCTACCTTCTCCGCGAAGTCGGGATAGTCCACGCGCTCTGAGTTTGATGGGCCGTGGTCTTCAACCTCCAGGCCTTTGTTCTCGAGGTACTCACGGATTTTCTCCTTCAAGGCAAAACCCACATGGTCTGCCGCCAGTGCAATCTTCATTTTTTCCACTCCGGTGCAGCTCTGGAACTCGTCAGGAGGGCTGGCCATGTTTTCCCAGCCCCCTTTAAGATTCTACCGGACAAGACTCCAATGGCGCAAATAACGACTTCCACGTGAACATTGAGTGATTGGTTCATCGAGCCATTGAGTCATTGAGTCATTGAAAAGCGATGCGAAAGCCGCGGGCAATTCTGAAGGGTAAAGTGTGAAGTGTAAATTCCTTCTTCCTCTCCACTTCTTTCTGCCTACTGCCTTTGAAGTGCCGCAGGTCCGGAGAGCGGGACCTGCGCTACCCCTGCTTACTGCCTACTATCACTCTTCTGGCTCCTGAATCCTGAATCCTGCCCTTCTTTTCAACAACATATCTGCCTTAAATTCGCAACTACCTGTGTTTTCTATAAGATTCCTGCTTTGCCGCGGGCTCTGGAAAGCCGACCCTTTGTTTTCACAGACATTCCCGCGTCGCTCCTTCAAAATTGCTTTTCTTTCCCTTTCTGGATCGACATTTCGTCCAACGCCAAACTGCCACGTCTCTGCGCTTTTTGCGCCTACTGGCATGTTCACAAGGGCGAATTGGGCTATTTGGGCCGCAGTCCAATCACTCTAGGCTCTTGTGCCCCCAGCACCCGTCACCTCCGCTTCTGGCTCCTGACTCCTGGATCCTGAATCCTGTTCTTCCCCCAACCTACATCCTTTCTTTTCAAAGACATTCCCGCTTCAAACTCGTAACTACCTGTGTTTTCTGCAAAATCCCCGCTTCGTTCCAGGCTGTGGAGAGCCGACCCTTTGTTTTCATAGACATTCCCGGTTCGTTCTGTCATTTCTTAAAGTTACTACCGCTTTTCCTTTCCCTGTAGAGAAGACATTCCGTGCCAGGCTTCTTTGCGGGCGATGCGTCGCGCCAGCCCGGACTCCCCTCGAAGCAGCCGACGCTGGGCAGGGGGAGTCGGGAGTGGGCAGTCGGCGGTGGGCAACAAGTAAGAAGGCAACTCACAATCCATAATTCACTATTCACAATTCAGCATTCTTCTTCTACAACCCCACTTACTAATCTAGCCTATTTCGTTTCGCTTGTCAAGAGACACAATGTCCGCCACCTTCCTCGCCGCAAGCGCCTGGGGCCTTGCTTGTGTTGCATCTCGCCAACACCCAAAAGAGGAAAAAGTCGACGAGGCGCGTATGCGGGTAGTGGGTCGGTTTGCAATTCTTTTAGATTCCTTGTGTTGGCACTTTGGTCCGGTTATAATATTACAAAATTCATATCGATGGAGAATTCGTATGGAGGCAGTCAAGATTTCACCGAAATTTCAAGTTGTAATCCCGAAGAAGCTTAGAGAGGCTTTGAAGCTATCCCCAGGCCAGAAAGTCCAAATGGTTGTTTATGGCAATAGGATCGAGATGATCCCCCTGAGAAAACTCTCCGAGATGCAGGGATTCCTGAAGGGGATTGACACGGCAGTGGAAAGGGAACCTGACAGGGTATGAATATAATCGATTCATCTGGTTGGCTTGAGTATTTCGCTGACGGCCCCAATGCGCCATTCTTCTCCCCTCCACTTCAGAACACAGCAGAGCTTATCGTGCCAGCGATCACCATTTACGAAGTCCGACTTCGAAGGGATCGATGGGGTTCAATATATTCCGAAAAAACCGGGAGGATAACAAGGCGCTCAAGCGGAAAAATCATGTAGCGCAAGGCCCGCCCTCCGGCCTTGCGGCTTTTCCACCGCGCTTGGATTCTCGTGCGGGGTTGCCGGAAGTGCGGGACTGCCCATAACCGCCCCCGCACCAGCACCTGACACCCGGCGCCTGACACCTTTGCTTTGGACTTGCATCGCAGGTTTGTTCCGCGGCGATCTGGAGCACGGTGGGGTCGTCTTTTCCCTTCGCACGGGCCTCGTACGCCTGCACGAAATTTACCGAGGGCTCACGCCGTCGAAGGCCAAGTACAATGGCCTGTCGCAGGTTTTCGTCTGCCAGGAACTTGATTTTCATGGGCGGGAAGTGAGCTCTCGGCGAGCGCGTTCCAGCCGTTCCCGCAGAGCAGGGGGAATGGGAGATTGATTCTTTCGGGCCTCTTCCCAGAGTCCTTCGGACTCGGTGAGATAGGCGTCAATTTTAGCCCGATCGGCAAGATAGAAGGTGATGGCTCCATACACTTGCTCGAGCGACAAAGTCGGAAACTCATCGACGATGGTCTCTGGCGAGGCTCCATCCAGGAAGAGAAAGATGACCGATTCCAGGGATACCCGCGAACCAATCACGTAGTAACCACCGTTTCGATTTTCAACATATTCCCTTGCCATATACCCTCTCCCTTCCTGACGTATGATGATAGCATGCTGCCAGCCGACCGAACCAACCCTCTTTCTCTTGGTCGCGCCCCGTGTCCCGTGTTCCGATTCCCGTCTCCCGCCCCTGACACCCGACACCCGACACCTGACACCCGACACCTGACACCTGACACCTGACACCCGACACCCGACACCCGACACCTGACACCTGACACCTGACACCTGACACCTTCCCTTTCCTCTTGCATTGCGTTTGTGTGGACCCTGATGCTAACCTCGTGGTTTCATGGTGGTACTCACCGACTACGAAGGGCGACCCGTCAGACTGACCGATGAGCGGTGGATTCATATTGAGGAACACCCTGAGATGGTCGGGTCGCGCGAGGCTGTGGCGGAAACGCTTCTTAAGCCCGAGGCCGTCATCGAGTCGCCGAGCGATTCTTTGGTCAGACTTTACTATCGCTTCTATCATCGTACAATGGTGGGGGGGGAAGCCTCTCTGTGTTGTGGTCAAGATACTGATTGACGACGCCTTCGTCGTGACCGCGTACCTGACAGACCGCGTGAAGAAAGGCACCCTTCTATGGCCGAAAAAATCGTGAAGATGTGGTTGGATCCCGAGGCCGACTTCCTGGAAGTCACTTTCGAGAACAAGCCGGGCTATTCCCGCCCCACAGAGAACGATCAGGTGATGGAACGAGTGGACGAGGAAGGAAACGTCATAGGGTTTTCCGTGCTGCGTGTCAGTTCCCTGAAGAAGACGCCACTCGAAGTCGCTCTTCGGTAAGCGGGATTCTGCTATCTGTACCCTGTCCCCTGTTCTTGACGGGGCGGCCCACTTCAGTTGCCTGCCACCAAGCCCCGTGTCCCGAATCCCGTGTCCCGCCCCTGACACCTGGCACCTGACACCTGTTCTTTAGCCTTGCATCGCAGGTTAATAAGTTGTTTAATCTCATTATCTTTTCGCCAGCCCGGGAACCCCTGGGAGGTTAGGCGTCATGAATCACTCCCGTAATTATCGTCAATCACCGTTGCCGCCGTTCCCTGGCCTCCCGGCTCCGAGGCTTTACGCCGCCATTTGGCGAGGTAGACTCGCCGCTACAAGAGATGTGGCCCACAGAGCTGTGCTCGGTCCGCGCCACCCACCTACCGGAGTCTTCCCCTCATATCTTGAATGCAAGACTACCCCGCTATCGTCGAGGGGGACTGACTTCGTCCAATCCAGAACGCGTTGGTGGAAGACCATCCTTGCTGTCGGAAACGTCGCGTGTTCTAGCATGCCATGGATTTTTATAGTCATGCCTTTTTACAATACATTTAATGCTCGGTGAAGCGGGACTGCTGACGCCTCTAAACGCCAGATTATAATATGGAAACGAGGATAGTTCCGCAAGACCACCGGACCATGCTGCGTCAAAATAATTGGTGTCATTAAAATTGAGGCATCCGCCCGGCGATACCAGGGATTCGGCCTCCCGACATTTCTTCTCGGTCGAGTCGCGGAACTGTATCGTCAGCGGACCTACAGCCACTCGTCCCCGGTGGTGGAAAAAATGTGAAGCGCGCCTCTTTGACAGGTAAGTCACTGATCAGATGACCTTAACTGGAATCTTCCCCCATATCTTGAATGCAAGACTACCCCGCTACCGTCGAGGGGGACTCACCTCGTCCAATCCAGAACGTGTTGGTGGAAGGCCATCCTTGCCGTTGGAAACGTCGCGTGTTCTAGCATGCCATGGATTTTAATAGTCGTGCTTTTTTACAATACATTCAATGCTTAGTAAAGCGGGATTGTTGACGCCCCTAACCAACAGATTATAATATGGAAACGAGGCTAGTTACGCAAGACCACCGGACCATGCTGCGTCAAAATAATTGGTGTCATTAAAATTGAGGCATGCGCCCGGCGATGGCAGGGATTCGGCCTCCCGACATTTCTTCCCGATCGCGTCGCGGAACTGTCTGGTCAGCGGACCTACAGCCACTCGTTCCCGGTGGTGGAAAAAATGTGAAACGCGGCTCTTTGACAGGTAAGTCACTGACCAGATGACCCCGACCGGAGTCTTCTCCTCGCATCTTGAATGCAAGGGTACGCCGCTGCCATGGAGAGGAGCCCTCTCCGTACAATCCAGGGCTCTGTGCGGCAGAGCTACATCGAGTCGTGACGGGATGCGAATGAACACACCAACGAATAATTTGCCACAAATATATCTTGACAAATAGAATGATGACGGCGTAGACTAGCATTGTTTCGTGTGGGCCCCAAGACCGATGGCTCACCCGGGGGCATATTATGAGGGCGAAACTAAGTATCACCCACGAAGGACAGCGCTTCGTCGGCGAGGTCGATTTATACCCCGCGGGGGCCGAAAAGGCGCCCTCCAGTTCTCAGCAAACAAGTGGTGACGGGAGCCGCGAAGTGGCCAGGAAACCCTCCGAGGCGGTGGCATTGGTTTATGGCAAGGGCTTCTTCAAGGGGTCTCGATCACTTTCCGACGTTCTTGATGAGCTGCGGCAGGGCGGGTACTCCTTCAGCCGCCAGAGCATTCTGATGGCGCTGCAGGCTGCGCGATTTCTTGCGCGAACTGGCACGCGGGGATCCTACCGCTTCACCCAGAAGTTTCCACCGAGCGCGTGAAGCATGCGCGCGGCGCAGCCAGTAAGGGCAGTGGCTGGAGTCAAGAGGAGGTCCTTAATGCAATTGCAAAAATTGAAAGAACTGCGGCGCAGGGCTGAGCAGGCTACGTCTGACATGCCGGATGGCGATCTGAAGCTGAAGGCGTTCGAGGTGATCCTCGACAACCTGCTGCGCGGCAGGGAAGACGAGACAGGAGAAGGCGCCAGCCCCGCTGCATCCGCGACTCCTCCGAGGAGGCAGCCTGCGAGCCGAGTCGTCGCTACGTCCATTTGGGACAGGATACTCGTACTGAAAGCCGAGAATTACTTCGCGAAGCTGCGGACAATCGGAGAGGTTCGTGAGCAGCTTGCCTCACGCGGGTGGCATTATCCTTCGACAGCATTGAGCGGCCCGCTGCAGCAGCTCGTCCAGCACGAACTAAGGAGACAGAGAGTTTCGGATGGAGGTAAGAAGGTTTGGAAATACTCCAACCCGTAGCCCGAATTGGCCGTAGGTGAGCGGGTGTCGCAGCGGACGGCACGGCCACAGCGGTATCTCGCACCGCGTGGAAGGTGGACCGTATGACGAACATAGCAGAGAACTTTGCAAGGACGGCAACAGAAGCCCCGGCCATGGTCTGGGAGGAGGGCTTCCTTCGAAACTGGCAGAGTCAGCCAAAGATCGTAGCTCACTTGGCTGAGACAGAGCACCACTTCGAGGGGCCCGAGTTAGGTATGGCGCTGAAACGACCACGGTATCTCAGCCGCAGGGGAGAGCGTGGCAGCTACGAGTACATCCAGAAATACCCCTACGCGGCGGAAGGCGCCGCGCCCGCCGCGAAGAGGGGCGGTAAAGGAGGCAAATATGCCCGATAAGACCGTTGTCGAGCTGCTTAAGGACGCATTCCACGCGAAACACAGCGACGCCGCCGTGAAGCACTTTGGAGACATGGTCGACGATTACCAAAAGTCGGAATGGGCAGACGCCGCGGCCAAGGGCGGGAAGTTCATCGAGGCCGTCATGAAGGGGTTGTGGGTCAGGGCAGGCGAGACGGTCCCCCCGGCAAAGGACTTCAGCGTCGGCGCGCTGATTGACAAACTTCAGCAGAAACCTGCGACCGCGGGAATTCCGGACACAATCAAGTTGACGATTCCTCGCGCGTGCCGCTTTGCGTACGAGATCGCGAGCAATCGTGGCGCGCGGCACGACGCCTACGAAATCGACGCCAACGAAATGGACGCCAACACGGTCGTGGCCGTTTGCTCGTGGATTCTGTCCGAAATGGTCCGCTTCTCACAGAAGGGCTTAGATCTCGCGGAGGCCAAGGCAACGGTTGAAGGCTTGATGCGACGCAGATTCCCCCTTACAGAAGAGATCGATGGTCGGGTGTATACCGAGGTTGGCAGAAGTGCGCCGGACGCTGCGCTTGGAATTCTCCTCTATATCTATCCGAAACGGATGCCGGAAGCGGAGCTTATTAAGTCGCTGGAGCGACATGGCTATAAGCATCACAACGCATCTGTTGCCGTCCAGAGACTAAAACCGTATGTGGACGCCGATGCCATTGGAAA
This sequence comes from Terriglobia bacterium, assembly GCA_050008675.1. GTDB lineage: Bacteria > Acidobacteriota > Terriglobia > UBA7540 > UBA7540 > CAVROP01. The sequence goes on along the minus strand of JBEKME010000137.1, from coordinate 5,260 downwards.
CGTCCGCCTACGCAATCCCGGGGTGCGAAGGGCCGAGAGTCTCATCTCGCGTGCAGCAGGCTAGCCACGGTCAACGCTGTTCTGGCCGCAGGCACTTCGCCTGATGAAGAAAGCCCGGACATTCATAGCAGCTGAATCCGGCGCGGAAGGCGCTGGTGAAGCGGCGGGAAGACTGGCACTCGTCGACATAACTCTCGCCCGCTTTCAAATGCCTTTGAAGGAGGTCCGGAAGATTTGAAGTTTCGCCCAATGGTGCGGAAAACGAAAGCCTCCGATATCAGCAAGGCTGGGCCATTACCGCTGCGGGATAGTGGTACCCACGATCTCGACTCCAGTGTTCCCTCGTTAATCCGCTGACGTGTTTCTCGATGGTACATTCAACTGAGAAGGTTTGAGGTGAGACAAACAATGGGAATTAATGAACTGAAGAAGCAGTTCTTGGTGGATGAAGATACTGTGAAGCAGCAGCTTGAACAGCTCCTCACAAAGGCGCTTCAGCACTGCGTAGTAGACAAAAAGGGCACGGTGCACATCAAGGATGCAAAAATGAGCGGGGCGGACAAATTCAGACTTGTTCTCAGTGCGCCGTATCTGGCATCACAACTTGATAGCACTGTATCTGCGGCGGTCACTACCGCCGAGGTCGGGATCAGCGCCGGCCTGCCGACGGCGCAAGTGCGCGCCCGCGCTAAGGATGCTGTCGACAGCAAGTTCGCAGAGCCCGTCAGTCGAGGCGTATTTCGTGCGATGCCGCACAAGATCGGGTCATTCCTTGACTCGCTAATCCGGGATTCCACGAAGAAATGAATCGGGTAGCGCGCTTGCAATTTGCAGCGTCGCAGCGGGTAGCCATAGTCAGCAAGCGTAGCGCAGACCGCCGACTTTGCGGTCTGCGGCTCTTCCTGCGGCGTTAGGGCGAATGCATCGTGGCGAGAAACCAAGCGTGGCGCATACGTTCGCATTTGAGATTACGGGCTTTTCCTGAACCTTAAGGAAGAACCGCGGACCGCAAAAGCGGATAGCGCAGAGTTAGGCGTAGTTTGCCTTACTCTGCGGTTCTTAACATGACAACCTGCAAATATTAACCTCCGATGAGGAAAAGCCGCGGAGTAATGTCGCTCGGCGCGGCATAACTCCGCGCTACCTGCTGTTTTTGGGGGTCCGGTATTCGACTTTAGGGAAACCCGCAGACCTCCATGACGGAGGGCTGGGGCCAGCCCGCCACGGAATCCACAGCGACACGGAAATCCACTCACGCGGTTAATTCGCGTTGTCATGGAACGAGGGAAGATGTAATCTGGGAACACGAAGGAGGCACGCTGATGGCAGTTATAATCGACACGCCGATTCCAAGCGTGAAGACTGTTGCGCGGATGATGGGGGTTTCACCGGAGCGCGTAAAGGAAATTCAGCGCATGGTTGATGCGCTCCCCAGCCCGGAGCACCGCCGCAACGTTTCCAATCGGCGATCTGGTAAAGTGCGAAGGAGCGCAAGGTCGCGAAGCGGCCGGCGAAGTTAATCGCTTGCCCCGCACGCGGCCCGGCGTCTTCCTCAACATCCCTTACGACCCCGCTTTTCGTGAATTGTACCTCGCCTATATTGCCGGAGTCAGTTCCTTCAGTTTGGTCCCACGCGCCACGCTGGAAATCCCGGGTGGGCAGAGGCGCCTGGACCGAATCCTCTCCTTGATCCGAAGTTGTCCCTACTCGCTACATGATCTCTCCAGAGTGGAACTCGACCGTCACTCCCCGAGAACCCCTCGATTCAACATGCCGTTCGAGCTTGGGCTCGCGGTCGCATGGCAAAAGCTGAAACCCAGGGAGCACACTTGGTTTGTCTTTGAAGCGATGCCGAGGCGAGCCGAAAAATCTTTAAGTGACCTTAGCGGTACGGATATTTATATCCACAATGGCATGGTCCGTGGGGTTTTCACCGAACTGTGCAATGCTTTCGTGAGGCTCAAATCTCAACCTACGGCGCAGGAGATGGAGGAAACCTACCTTCGTCTGAAAAAACTCTTGCCTGAATTGCAAAAACAGACCGGGGCCCACTCTCCTTTCGAAGCGCGCATCTTTCGAGATCTGGTGGTCACGGCCCGCGCACTCACCCGAAATCAAATTGCCTAGCCGATAGCGAGGACTTGTTCCGGGAGCGGGCCACAGCCAGCGTAGTTCTGACTGTGGGTTCTTCCCTTGATGGCGAGCGCGCAGCCGGGGGGGAATAGCTCCATATGAGCCGTTGGGAAAGCGGAGAGAACCTATGGTGTCAATGCGGTACGGTGACAAGCGAGCGTAGCGCAGACCGCCGACTTTGCGGTCTGCGGTTCTTCCTTGGCGTCGCGTTATCAAAATTCAAGATGCACCTCAAGAAGAGCCGCGGACCCCAAGAGCGGAGGTCCGCGCTACGCGCTCAGACAAGGAGGCGTTATGAAAGGTGGAAGCAGGTAACGCGGCCCCGTCTCCCTTTCATTCGAGGCGGGACAACACAAGCGTATAGCGGTTAAGATAGGGAATGACCGGGGCATTGAAAGCCTGAAGGTCGTGGAGGTGGCCTGAATGGTGACCGAGGAAACTCTGCGTCTCGCGACGGATCGTTTGGTCGAGCAGTTCCGTCCGCAGCGGGTGATTCTCTTCGGATCGCAGGCTCGGGGAACGGCGGATGCTCGCAGCGATGTGGATTTGCTGGTGATCTGTCCGGTCCCACCTGGGACAGGCAGCCGGCGCGCGCTGATGGTGGCCATGGACCGAGCCCTTCGCGGGGTAGAAGTGGCCACTGACGTGATCATTCTTACGCCCGAAGAGTTTGAGCGCGACCGCCTGATCCCCGGCACCGTGGCGCGCCCGGCCTGGCGGGAGGGGAGAGTGCTCTATGAAGCTTCCTGACGCGCCCATCATCGAGAAGGTCAGGCAATGGCTGACATATGCCGACGAAGACTTGCGAGTCGCACGCCATGCATTCTCCATGCCGGAAACTCCTCCCTGCCGGGTGATTGCCTTTCATGCCCAGCAATGCGCGGAAAAATACCTGAAGGCCTATCTGGTTTTTCACGGCGTAGATTTTCCCTTTACGCACAGTCTCCGCCGCCTGCTGGACCTATCTGCCAGCCCGGCGGCTTGGGCCGAGCATTTACGGGATGCAGAAGAGCTCAGCCCTTATGCGATCACGGCAAGATATCCGGGAGAGGACCTCGCGGTTAGTGAACCCGAAGCGCGCCGGGCTGTTGAGATCGCCGAACGCGTGCGACAGGCGGTCAGGGGCGCCCTCCAGGATGAAGGGTTCGATCCCGGCGGCGACCAGTTCTGACTGGGTTCTTCCCTTGATGGCGAACGCGCAGCCTGCGGGAACAGCTCCATATGAGCCCGGCTCGGAAAGCGGATGCTCGCCCATCGACGAAGTGGTATGTTGGGGTTAGCATGAAGAATTCATCCAGAAGGAAATCGCCTTCGAGATTTCACATTGTTGTGGACGCTGCCGACCGCTTAACGGTGGAGGAGCAGGAAACCTTGGTTGAGGTCCTGCATCGGCGACTGGCGGACCGCCGGCGTGTCGAGCTGGCCGCCGACATCCGCGCCGGGCAGAGAGAGTTTGCGCAGGGTGCTCTCCGCCCCACTACGCCCGATGAGATCATGAAAGAGATCCTCTCGTGATGCGGCTCTTACTGCGCTCCAGCGCTTTCGTTCGCAGGGCCAAGAAAATTCTCAAAAAACATCCGCATGTCTCGGAACACCTTCGTTCTCCCCTGGAATTGCTTGCCCCAGACTGCTTTCATCCCCGCCTGAAAACCCACAAACTTAAGGGTGAACTGGAAGGAGCCTGGGCGTGCAGCGCGGGCTACGACTTGAAGATCGTGTTCAAGTTTGTTGAATACGAAGGAAGAACTACAGTTCGTCAGGGCACGTTTTCACACCGACCCGACAGGACCTTCGGCGGTCGCGGTCCAGGGGTTGATGACCGGGACGCCGGCGGCCTTAAATGGCTCCTGGTCGCGCGTCGCCACGGTGAACTGGCGCGATGCGGCAATGGCGGCAATCTGGGCGTCCGCCACGGCTATCGGATGGCCATGCCGGCGGGCGCGCGTGACGATCTTGGCGTAGGTTTGCGCCGCGCCGAGATCGAACGGAACGATCCGCTCGCCGAACAAGGCGATGACCTGTTGGTGGAGGGCGCCGGCGAGGGCCTTGCGGCGTTTGCCGGCCGGCAGGCTCTCGATCCCGAGCAGCAGCTCGGCGAGGCTTACGGTCGAGAGATAGAGGGTCTCAGCCGCCTGGGCATCGAGCCAAACCAGCACGTTCCGATCTGGCTTGGGCCGCATCGGCTCGGAAATCACGTTGGTGTCGAGCAGGATCACGCCAGGTCCGTGGGAGCGGCGGGCGTCTTGTCCCGCGCAATTTTGAGATCGAGGCCGTCCCAGGGCTTGGCGAGCGCCGCGAGTGCAGAGCCGAGCCTGAGGCGCGCGGGCGGCCGTACGGCCCCATCGAGGATCGCTCGAATTTCCGCTTCCGTGCTCCGTCCGTGCTGCCTCGCCCGCATACGCAACGCCCGGTGGGTCTCGGCGCAGACGTTGCGCACGACAATTGCCGGCATAGCAAAGCTCCTTAATTGCACGGGAATGATATCACATCACCGCAAGCGATATCAAAGAGCTTTTCTATCTCTGCCCTTCCCATCCGGTCAAAATCCGCAGGCACCGCGATCTGTCCGGCCAAAAATCCCAGCCGGCGTATCTGTGCCCCGGACGGTGTGTCCAGTGACATCACTTTGACTAACGGCTTGCCAGCCTTGGCGATGATGAACGGCTCGCCTTTGGCAGCTTCGTCCACTAAGCGCGAGAGATGAGTTTTAGCTTCATGGATATTGACGGTGCGCATGAAAACCTCATTAAACTAAGTCTACTTAGTTTAGCTTAACCTGAAAGTTGTGGCAAGAGGGCGGCAACAGAGGGCGTGGCAACAGAGAATATCATCCCTTACGTAAACGCCGGTCATTCCCGCGAAAGCGGGAATCCAGTCCGTGGACAGCGCATTTCCGAAGGTTTGCGGAGTGGATTCCCGCCCTTCGGCAAGCTCAGGGCAAGCTTTTCGCGGGAATGACTGTGGCTTGGAGCGCCCATGTCTCGCAAATGACACCACTAGCCCAACTTCCGCGCTTGGCTGAACGAAATGCCTTATTTACACGGGGTTGCCATTTTATTCCGTCACTATGTGGAGAGCTCATGCCAAGTTTTGACCGGCTTCATGACCTCCGCGGGTATCTTGAGGG
>JBEKME010000136.1:0-16205 GCA_050008675.1 Terriglobia bacterium | reverse complement strand
AGCCTTCTTTGTTCATTTCGCGGCCCCCGTCAATCGCCTCCTGCATGCCCTTCTCACTCAGCCCAACGTCCGTCCAACCCGTAAACAGGTTCTCTTTGTTCCAGGTACTCTCTCCGTGCCTCAATAAAACGAGCTTGTACATGAATGCGTCTCCTCCATCATCCGAGATCTTGGATTTGAGAATTGCGAGAGGGAGCGTGAAGCATCTCTCGCTTCACGCGTGAATGCGGCAGCGTAATGGGAGGAGTCCTTCCCGATGTGGGTGACGACCTGCTCGAGATCACTCCAGGCGGTTTCAGTCCAGACTACTCTCCGGTCCATTTCCGCATCCTGCGTTCCACCTCTTCCTGGCTGATAACGCGGCCCTGCTCGACGTCTTCGAGACCGCGGTCGATCTTCTCTCTCACATAAATGTGATACTGAATATCCTCGAAGGATGCGTTGTCGGGAATCTGCTCGAGAATCCTGCGGACTTCGTCTTTTGCTGAACCCATAGTTCTCTCCCGCCAAAGGGTTGCCGCTCACATGATACTCTGCGGAGGTGAAGCGAGCAAGCGCGGGGGTGGTGGTGTCATTTGGGATGGGATCCCTTTCGCAACGCCGCTCATTCCCGTCCCGCCATGGTGGGAGGAATCCAGTCCGTACAGATCGGGGCAAACCACCACCCCGCTCCTGATCCACTTGAAATCGAATCCGCTGAGCGTCATGATATGGGGAGCAGTGTAACGGCATTGCAACATCCCGAGGAGGACAGAACACCATGCCTCGACGCGGGTATTCCATCTGCTCCGGTCTCTTACTTCTATTCGGAATTTGGTTCTTCTGTGGTTCTACTGCGCGCGCCCAGGCGGTCGATCACAATGCGGCCGTGGCCGCGTATGGTACCGGTAATGCGATGTTTGATGGGTGCCGCTTTGCGGAGGCGGCGGCGGCTTACGGCACGCTGTCAAGCTCGATCCGCAATTTGCGCCCGCCTATCACAACCTCGCCCTCGCCGATGAGATGGTGGACCGGCAGAAAGCTATGAAGGAGTGGCAGCGCTTCATTGAAGTGGCGGAAAAAGATCCTGAGCTGAAGTTCGACGTGGCGCGCGCGCAAGTCCGCCTGCAACTGGAGCAAACTTCACCGGTCCTTCCCGATGCGATGCAACCCTCGCGGTATGTTGCCGCGGCGGGGGATTATTACTGGGAGGTGGCCTCGCAAGCGGAGGAGAACCTGTGGAAGACGTTTCCTCTGAACGTATACTTGGGGAGCGCGCCGCAGATCAAATGGATTCAAGGAACACGCGAAGCCTTCAATATTTGGAAAGCTGTGTTTCCCTTGCAACTCGTCATTCACCCCGAGGAGGCGGACATCCAGGTGAGCTGGGTAACGGACCCTCACACAAGTGACGCGGCGGGCGAAGAGTGGGAACGTCCCTCATGGGAAATGGTGGGTGGGGAAATGGAAGAGAAAAGAGTTTGCACTATTGCCGTTGACCTGAGTAGGCGAGACTGGACGAAAGACGAGATGCGTGCCATCCTGCTGCACGAATTGGGGCACGCCCTGGGCATCAAGGGCCACAGCGACAGCAAGAAAGACATCACGTATTGGCAAATGCAGGACAAAGTGCGGCAGATTTACTTGCCGGTTCCCTACCCGCTCTTCTGGAGATCTCTTGTCAAGGAGCCCAGCCAACGGGATATCAATACCTTGATCCGGCTCTACAATACCCCAGGCATGGCGAAGCGCATGCCGTGATGCGGAGATTAGGGCCTGTCAGGAAATAACTCTTAAATCTTGGATCCGATCTTTCGCTCCTAAAGCATTGCTTCGATGATTGCGGGGACGGCTTGGAGGGATTCATCGAGTTTCGCGGGGTTCTTGCCGCCCGCTTCCGCCAGGTCCTTACGGCCGCCGCCGCTGCCCTCAACGTAAGCCGCAGCCTGCTTCACGATTTTTCCGGCGTCGAGCTTGCTCGTAAGGTCTTTAGTTACGGCGGCGACAAGGCTGACCTTGCCGTCTGAAACACTGCCCAGCACGATCACGCCGGATTGGAGCTTTGCCCTCAGATCGTCAACCATCTGCCGCATGGCGGAGCGGTCCGTGACTTCCACGCGCGCTGCCACCACGCGCACGCCTTTCACTTCGCGTGCTGCTTTCACAAGGTCACTGGCCTGGGAGGTGGCGCGCTTCATCTGCTGCGCTTCGAGTTCTTTGCGGAGCTTCTTCTCGGAATCACTTAGCTTCTCGACGGCCTGGAGCAACTCCTCGGGCTTGGCGTGCAATGAGTCGGCAAGTAGCGCCAGTGTCTCGCTGGCTTGTCGCAGATATTTCAGTACGCCTTCACCGGTCACGGCTTCGATTCGCCTTGTTCCCGCCGCCACGCTGCCTTCAGAGACAATCTTGAAAAGGCCGATGTCGCCCGTGCGTCGCACGTGCGTGCCGCCGCAGAGTTCTTTGGAGAAGCCGTTGATCGAGAGCACGCGCACCTTATCCGCGTATTTCTCGCCGAAGAGCGCCATAGCGCCGCCAGCGACGGCTGAGTCCAGGTCTTTCTCTTCCGTCGCAACAACTTCGTTCTTCAGGATGTGCTCGTTCACCAGGTCCTCGATATCGAGCAAATCCTGCTCGTCAAGCGCCGCGTAGTGCGTGAAGTCGAACCGCAGCCGGTCCGGCGCGACCAGCGACCCGGCTTGCTTCACGTGCGTCCCAAGCGTGCGCCGCAGTGCTGCGTGGAGCAGGTGCGTCGCCGTGTGATTGCGCCGCGTCGCATCGCGGCGTTCAACATCGACTTTCGCTGTCACGAGATCACCGACCCGCAACCTGTCGCGCGCGACGGCCCTGTGCGCAATTAGGCCGCCGACTGGATAGTATGTGTTCGTGACGTGGGCCAGCTCGCGGTCGGAAGCGGGAGCAAACAAGAAGCCTGTGTCACCCACTTGGCCACCGGCCTCGGCATAGAAAGGCGTGTGGTCGAGAACGATTTCCACTTCTTCGCCAGCCTTGACCTCGCTCAGCAGTTCACCCTTCCAAACCAGCGCCACGATGCGGCAGTCACTCGAAGTTGTCTGGGCGTAGCCGTCGAAGACCGTCTTGCGATCTTCCGCCAGCTTCAAGAACACGGGCGACGCACTCTTCTTTTCGACTCCCTTCCAACTGGCCCGCGCCCGCTCGCGCTGGCGCGCCATTTCGGCATCATAGCCCTCGCGGTCGACTGTGAGGCCGTAGTTCTTTATCACGTCCTCAACGAAGTCAGGACGTAGGCCAAAGGTATCGTGAAGCGTAAAGAGCTCAGAACCCGGAACACGACCAAGAGGCCGTACAGAACGCATGGAGCCCAGAATTGGATTGAAAAACCCCTGGGAATACCGCTTCTTCCAGTCCCGAAAGGTAAATTCCCTGAACTGTCCAACATTTTGGGTGACCGGGAGTGCGTCGAGGGTTTTCTTTACGAACTCGTCCTCGAGGAGGTCTGTTTCCTCCAGCCTTTCCAGGCCGATCCTGGTTGTGTGTGCATACTTCTCCTCTTCAATCTCGATGGCCTTGGCGACGTGCCGCTCAGCCTCCACGAGTTCTGGGTAAGCGTCCTTCACCATCTGCACGACGTGCCCCGCCATCTTGTAGAGGAACGGCTCATTCAATCCCAGCGTCTGGCCGTGATACAACGCGCGGCGCATGATGAGTCGCAGCACGTAGCCGCGGCCCTCGTTCGAGGGCAGCACGCCATCCGAAATCAAGAAAGTGGCGGCGCGGGCGTGGTCGGCGATGATGCGCAGGGACACATCCGTATCATGGTTTGAGCCATACTCCACATTGGCCAGCCCCGCTGCTTCTTCGATCAGCGGCCGGAAGAGGTCGGTGTCAAAGTTCGAAATCTTGCCCTGCAAAACCGCCGCCAGCCGTTCCAGGCCGGCGCCGGTATCAATGCTGGGACGGGGCAGGGAAGTCATGTTCCCTTGCTCGTCGCGGTTGAACTGCATGAAGACGAGGTTCCAGAGCTCGACGTAGCGCCCGCAGTCCTGAGGACAAGGGAAGGGGCAATCCGGGTGTCCGAGCGTACTGGCAGCGGGACCAAGATCGTAGTGAATCTCGGAGCATGGCCCGCACGGGCCGGTGTCACCCATCTGCCAAAAGTTGTCATGCTCATCCAGGCGAAAGACGCGGTCACGCGGCACGCCAACGTCTTTGGCCCAGATTTCTTCCGCCTCGTCGTCCTCGCGAAAAACCGTGACGTAAAGCTTTTCCGCCGGGATGGCGTAGTCCTTGGTAACCAACTCCCAGGCCCAGGGGATGGCTTCTTTCTTGAAGTAATCGCCGAAGGAAAAATTCCCCAGCATCTCGAAAAAAGTGTGATGGCGCGTGGTGCGGCCGACCTGCTCGAGGTCATTATGCTTGCCGCCTGCGCGGACACATTTTTGGGAAGTCGCGGCGCGCGAATAATCGCGCTTCTCGCGGCCCAGGAAAACATCCTTGAACTGGTTCATGCCCGCGTTGGAGAAGAGCAACGTGGGGTCATGCACCGGGACAAGCGACGACGAGGGCAGCACGCGATGGCCGCGTGCCTCAAAAAACTTCAAAAAACGCGTTCTAATCTCGTTGGATTTCATTTGAATTGTAAATTATAAATTATAAATTATGAAACCGGGAAGCTCGATCCTCGACCCCGGTTCATGAGCTGTCGCGCTCGCGACTCTTCGAGCTGACAATGATAGCTGTGATGATGCCGATTAGTTCCTCGGTTTCGCGCCTGAGGGGCTGGAGCTTCTCTCTTCCGACGATCCCCGATTCAGCCAACAGATGAAGCCAATAGCGGCTTTCTCGCGCTTCTTTTTGAGCGATGCCTAACTTATGAATGAAGTCGGCGCGACTTTCACCCGCTTGAGCTTCTTCGATGTTGGCTCCGATGGAGGTGGCCGCGCGCAGGTACTGCTTTCCCAGAATCCAGCCCGCCCCATCTTTCCGGCGTTGTAAATGCTGGTAGAGCTTAACGGCGCGCAGGGCATAAGCGAAAGATCGCGGCAGAATTTCCCGGGGACGATTCATGGCCGAGTCTTTCTTGTCCGTTGTGCATTGAGATTCCTGATTCAAGGATCACCCGTAACTTATAATTTACAATTTATAATTTACAATTCGTCTTCCCCGAACTCCACGTCCTCGGCGATTGGTTTGAGTTCCGGGCGCGCCCGCACTGCCTTAATGATATCACCCGAGTTGAATCCCCTGCGCAACAGACTCTGGCATAGCGAGTGGAACCGGGGGCGTGTAAGGGGTAGGCGAAGAGTGCGGAGCTTCTTTGCGAGGGCCTGCTCCAGCAATTCCCGCTCGCTGGTCTCCCCGAAGGCTTGTTGGAGGGCAGGTTCAATCTGGCGGTAATCAACGAGTTTGGCTTTCAGCTCGCGCCGGATGCGGTAGCGGCCGTAAGCGCGGTTGCGGGCCAGCGAGGAAGCATAGTGCTCGGCAAACTTCTTATCGTCCAGGTAGTGGAGCTCGCGGAGACGGGCAATCACCTTGGGGACCTGGCTCGAGTCCGGATATTTCTTCTCCAGCGCCCGGCGCATTTCGGCCACGGAATAGGCACGGCGAGCGAGCATCCGCAGGGCTGCGGTGAGCGGGTCTGGTGGCGCTTCTTTATCTCTCTGCAAACCTTTCCACCTCGCTGGCCCTTTGCATCTCGTCGCGAGTGGCGTCCGCCGTAGTTCGGATGCCCGCAATGCGCAGCTTGAACTCGTCGGGGTTGGAGGAGTTGGCCAGAGCTTCTTCGAGCGTGATCAGGCCCTGCGAGTGGAGGTCGTAGAGCGACAGGTCGAAGGTTTGCATGCCGTACTGGGAAACGCCCGCAGCCAGGGCCTCCTTGATCAGCCGGGTTTTTTCGGGATTGACGATGCAATCCTGGATGTACTCGGTGGTGATCAGGACTTCCACCGCCGGCACGCGCCCGATGCCGTCGGATTTCCTGACCAGACGTTGGCAAACAACGGCCTTCAGCGTGCTGGCCAGTTGCAGGCGGATCTGCTTCTGCTCAGATGGCTGGAACACCGTGATGATGCGCTGCACGGTCTCGGTGGCGTCTGTGGTGTGCAAGGTGGAAAGAACCAGGTGGCCGGTTTCGGCGGCCAGCAGGGCAGTCTGGATGGTTTCCAGGTCGCGCATTTCGCCCACCAGAATGACGTCGGGGTCCTGGCGAAGGGCGGCGCGCAAGGCGGAGGCGAAGCTGGGCGTATCCACCTCCACTTCCCGCTGGTTCACAAATCCCTTCTTATCGCGGTGCAAGAACTCGATGGGGTCTTCGATGGTGATGATGTGGTCGGTGCGAATGGAGTTGATATGGTCCACCATAGCGGCCAGCGTTGTGGACTTGCCGCAACTAGTGGTGCCGGCCACCACCACCAACCCGCGCGTTTCCTGGCAAATCTTCTCCATCACCTTGGGAAGGGAAAGTTCCTCGAATGTCTGGATCTTGGTCGGAATCATGCGGATGACCATGCCGATGTTTCCGCGCTGCTGGAAGACGTTCACGCGGAAGCGGGACAGCCCGGGAACGCCATAGGGCATATCCAGTTCGCTGCTTTCCTTGAACTTCTGCTTCTGCCGGTTGGTCATAATGCTGAAAGCAAAGTCCAGCATGTCTTCGGGGGAGATGCGAGGATATTGGGTGAGCGGCTGGAGCTCGCCATCCACCCGCACGTAAGGAAGATTTCCCACCTTCAAGTGCAGGTCGGAAGCCTTACTCTCGCAGGCGGTCCGAAGCAAGGTATCGATGGTCACGCTTTGGCTGCTCATGGCTGATCCTCGCTGCCAAGCATTTCTGCTTCTCCGTCAACTTAGCATGACGGTCGAAGGTAGTCAAAGAACAAGAGTCAGGTGCTAGGGACTGGGGGCTAAGTGCTGGGGAGCGACGAGTCATGGCCTGTCAGGAATTGGAAGGGCGGGACCCGCCGCACACGGAGCCACAGAATCGCGGCTTTAGCCGCTGAAGCAACATGCTCGCCATTGCTACTCGCCCGTGCTTCAGGGGTTGAAGCCCCTTTCTGAGGAACGGTCGCCCCACGGCGGGGCTGAAGCCCCGCCCTTCCCCCACAATCGCACGCAAAACTTGACTCATTTACACCAAGTTTAAACCTCAAGACTTCTAGCGCGCCACGGCCACGGGCTGGTGGCAGAGGGTAAGCCAGCCATACTTGTCCTCCGCCTGCCCCTGCACGATGGAAAGGAAGCGTTCCTGCAAGCTCAGGGTAATCGGACCCGGCTGGCCTTTGCCCACCACAATGCGGTCCACGGAGCGGATGGGGGTGATCTCCGCAGCCGTGCCGGTGAAAAAGACTTCGTCGGCGATATAAAGCATCTCGCGAGAGAGGGCCTGCTCGATGACCGTGTAACCAAGCTCACGGGCGAGGGTGATGACGGAATCGCGCGTGATGCCGGGAAGGATGGACGAGGAGAGCGGTGGAGTGATGATCTTGCCGTCGCGCACCATAAAGAGGTTTTCACCGCTCCCTTCGCTGACGTGGCCGGAGGCGTCGAGCGATATGCCTTCCACATAGCCGTTGGTCAGCGCCTCCATCTTCACCAGTTGGGAGTTCATATAATTCGCAGCCGCCTTGGCCATCGCCGGCAGGGTGTTGGGCGCAATGCGCTGCCAGGAGGAAACACATACGTCCACGCCCTGCCGCAGAGCTTCCTCACCGAGGTATTTTCCCCACTCCCAGGCCAGCAAGTAAATCTCAATCGGGTTCTTCAGCGGGTTCACCCCGGCCTCACCGAAGCCGCGGAAAATCACCGGGCGCAGGTAACAGTGCTTGACGTTATTCACCTGCACCAGCTCCACCATCGCCTGGGCCAGTTGATCGCGCGTGAACTTCAGTTCCATGCGATAAATCTTGCAGGAGTTCACCAATCGGTCGGTATGCTCTTTAAGGCGGAAGATGCTGGGCCCCTGCGGGGTGTCATAGCAGCGGATGCCTTCAAAAAGGCACGAAGCATAACTGACCACATGCGACGCCACGTGTATCGTGGCTTCGTCCCAGGGGATGAATTCCCCGTTGTGCCACACTTTTTGGAAATGCTTTATCGCCATGCCTTCCTCCCTGCCTCGTATTCGTAAGCGCGCGAACTGCCGCACCCTGCGCGGTTATGTTTCACTGCTTTTATGGCGCAGTTGCTGGAATTATAGCATGAAGCTTGCGCGCCCTTCGCGGATTCACCTAGCCTTAGGGAATAGGGAATTAGGAATAGGGAGTAGGGAGTAGGGAAGGCGAATCTGCTTGCGCAACTGTTCCCTATCCCCTTCTCCTATTCCCTATTCCCTATTCCCTATTCCCTATTTCCCTCCCAATCATCCGTGCGAAAGGGCGAGGCGGGCAAGCCGGCGCGGTTATACAGATTACACGACGGGTTCATGGCCCATGCATATCGCACCGCTACGGGGTGCGGCGCCTTTTCACTGCGCACGACAACCGTGTCGCCGTCAATTTTGGCTTCAGCGGCGACGAACTTATGATCGTCACCCGCGATCTCAAATCCACTGAGCGCTGACGCATGCGAGTTCTTCGCCACGAGTCCGCCGTAAACGTACTTGAAGCGTAAACGGATTTTCTCACCCTCGACGGCCATTGACTCATAGATGGGGCCTGAATAGATCACGTCCCGTCCGTAGGCGATGGCCTGCGCGGCAAGCGCGAGGCGATACCCCACGTCTTGCTTGTTCTTAGGATGAATATCGCTTGCGTCGCCAATGTCAATGGTCACCGCCATCCCGGTCTTCGGCAATGAGAGCGTCGTCAGTTGGGCTTCACGGAGTTCTGACCAATTGGACCGGGGCTGGGGGATTGACCAGTTGGCGAGCTGAACGAAGAGGAAGGGGAAATCGCCCTCTTCCCAGGCGCGCCGCCAATCGCGGATCATCGCTGGAAAGAGCTTGCGATATTGAGCCGGACGGTCGGCGTTGGATTCTCCCTGGTACCAGATGGCGCCCCGGATCGCGTAGGGCGTCAGCGGCATGATCATGGCATTAAAGAGGCCGGCGGGGCGCCAGGGATTCCGCCGCGGGTCATCGGGGGCAGTCGGTGCGTTGGGAACTGGCGCCCCGTCCGATTCGGCTTTGTCCGAATCCTGCCGCCACTGCCCCAGTTGCTGTTCAAAGTCCTCGAAGACCTTGGGGTAAGGTGAGAGTAACTTGGTTCCCGAATCCAGTATGGAATTAAACTCGGGATCGGATTCGAGCGTGCCACGGCTCGTCCACGACTCCGCTGGAGTTCCGCCCCAGGAGCTGTGTATCATGCCAATCGGCACATTCAGCACCTTGAGTAATTCCCGCCCGAAGAAATACCCCACCGCAGAAAACTCGCCCACGGTCTGTGGGCGCGCGGCGACCCAATAGCCTTTCACCTCGCCCTGAGGTTTGCCGGCCACGGCCTTCTGAACCGTGAACAGCCGCAGCAGGGGGTAGTCAGCACGGGCCATTTCATCCTGATAGTTGACTACGGCCCCACTCCAGCCCTGGGGGTTTGTGCCCACGGGCATTTCCATATTGGACTGCCCGGAGCACACCCAGACTTCGCCGACCAGCACGTCGTGCAGCGTAATGGTGTTCTTCCCGGCAATGGTCATCGTGAACGGCCCTCCGGCGTTGAGCGGCCCTAATTTCACCTTCCACTGGCCCCCGCTCTCGGTGACTCCGCTCACTTGTTGCCCCCCAAAAGTGACAGTAACCCGTTCTCCCGGGTCGGCGGTTCCCCAAATGTTCACTTTCATGCCTTGCTGAAGCACCAGGCCGTCAGAAAGGAGACTGGGCAGCTTTACCTCCGCCCGCAGACTGAGCGCGCCAAGCATAAATGCGCAGCAACAGAACACTGTAGTTGCCTTCGCCTTGAACGTCATCTGGCACATAATGTTCCTCCGATTGAATTGCGGTGACCCGTGCAGCGGTGTTGGTGTCATTTGGGATGGGATCCCCTTCGAAACGCCGGTCATTCCCGCGGAAGCGGGAATCCAGTCCGTGGATAGCGCATTTCCTTAGGTTTGCGGAGTGGATTCCCGCTTTCGCGGGAATGACTGCGACTTCGAGCGCCCGTGTCTCGCGAATGACAGCCGTACCCCTGCAGAATGTCTCTCGCCGCCAGCTCAAGAATGGAGCCAGTAATTCTATGTCATAGCTTTCCTCGAAGCGAATTAATTTAGCACCCATTTTTTTGGGTACTGGTGTCATTTGGGATGGGATCCCCTTCGAAACGCCGGTCATTCCCGCGAAAGCGGGAATCCAGTCCGTGGATAGCGCATTTCCTTAGGTTTGCGGAGTGGATTCCCGCTTTCGCGGGAATGACTGCGACTTCGAGCGCCCGTGTCTCGCGAATGACAGCCGTACCCCTGGAGAATGTCTCTCGCCACCAGCTCAAGCATGGAGCCAGAGATTCTATGCCATAGTTTTCCTTCAAGCGAACTAAATTTGGTGAATGTCCGCAGGCTCCAGTATCATGATGAAGTGGCTGCCTTAGCCAGCCTTGCTGATGAGGCCGGCGACACAGGCTTTGAGGTACTAGTGCCTAGTGGCTAGTGCAGAGTGGCTAGCACTAACCACTAGCCACTAGCCACTAGCCACTAGCCACTAGCCACTAGTCACTAGCCACTAGCCACTAGCCACTAGTCACTGTCAGGGGCTGCCCGCTACCATGACCATGGCAACTGAATCTGGCCGGGGACGCTCTGCGATTTCCCTGCCGCAAAAAAACGAGACAGCGCGGGGTGAGCCGCAGAGCCGCGTTCCGGGGATGTTCCGGGCCCTCCGGTATCGGAATTATCGCTTGTTCTTCAGCGGCCAGATCATTTCCCTGACCGGCACCTGGATGCAATCGGTGGCGCAGGCCTGGCTGGTTTACCGGCTTACGGGCTCGTCGTTGCTCCTCGGCTTGGTGGGCTTTGCCGGGCAAATCCCGGTTTTCCTCCTGGCCTCGATTGGCGGCACGGTGGCGGACCGAAGGAGCCGCTATCGCATTGTCATCGCCACCCAGACCTCGGCAATGTTGTTGGCGTTTGTCCTGTCGGCGCTGACTCTGCTGGGCCACATCAGAGTGTGGGAAATCATGGTGGTGGCCTCGTCACTGGGCTTGGTGAACGCTTTCGACATTCCCGCGCGCCAGGCATTTGTGGTCGAGATGGTGAGCCAGCAGGACATGGTGAACGCCATCGCTCTCAACTCCTCCATGGTGAACGGCGCGCGCATCCTGGGGCCTGCCGTGGCCGGCGTGACGGTGGCGGCAATCGGCGAAGGCTGGTGCTTCTTGGCCAACGGGGTGAGCTACATTGCGGTGATCGTCTGCCTCTTGCTGATGACCGTGACGCCACGTGTGCGAGTGAGCGGCCGTTCCGGATTCGCGAGCCTTGTGGAAGGCTTTCACTGGGTCGCGCGCACGGGGCCGATCCGCGCCCTGCTGCTCCTGCTGGGTCTTGTCAGCCTGACCGGGATGCCTTACATGGTGTTGATGCCGATTTTTGCCGACCGTATCCTGCACAGCGGAGCGCGGGGCCTGGGTCTGCTGATGGGCGCTGCGGGAGTGGGGGCGATTATAGGGACACTGGCGCTCGCGGCGCGCCACGGCGTGCGGGGACTGGGAAGATGGGTGATGTTCGCCGCCATGGGATTCGGGGCCGCCTTGGTCCTTTTTTCCATGTCGCACTGGTTCTGGCTCTCCACACTCCTAGTCATGCCGGCCGGATTCGCGATGATTTTGCAAATGGCTTCCTCCAACACTCTCATCCAGACCATGGTCCCCGACGAACTGCGCGGCCGCGTCATGGCCGTCTACTCGATGATGTTTATGGGCATGGCGCCATTCGGGGCGTTGCTTTCGGGAGCGATTGCGCAGCATGTGGGAGCGCCGCTTACCGTCAGGCTGGGGGGGATCATCTGCTTGGCCGGAGGCGCGGTTTTCGCACTGAGATGGCCGGCCCTGCGTGGCGAAGCGCGCCAGCTCATCCTGGCGCAGTCGATGGCAGGAGGTGAGCCGCCCGAGGAAATGACCGACCAGGCGATTTCGATGGAGCGCGACGAATCAGCAGGCTCGTCCAATGGTAGCCGAAGTGAGTAGGTGCTGGGGCAAGGGCAATTGTAAAGTGTAAAGTGTGAAGTATGAATTATGAATGACGAATTGCCGGCGCTCTATTGCTTGGTGTTTTTCCCCCCAGCCCCCCAGCGCCGCTTATTGAACTGACGACTGACAACTGACAACTGACGACTGACAACTGACAACTGACTCGCTTATCTCTTCGTGCGGCAGGTAAGCCTTTCGTGAATGTCGAGTTCTCGGACGCCGAGCACGGATTCTTCTGCGACGCGCGGTCGAACTATAACCCCTCCGCCGCCAGGCAGGCGTGGGCGCTCACGCTGACTTTCTTGAACGTTTACGCGAGGACGTAGCGCAGGACCCGCTTTTCGGTCCTGCGGCTCTTAGGAATTGCTCCATTGATTCAGTGAGTCATTGGAGGGATGGCAGCGCAGGTCCCGTTCTCTGAACCTGCGGCTTTTCATGGTGTATTTCCAAAGGCCATCGAAAAGCCGCAGGACCGAAAAGCGGGTCCTGCGCTACACGCTCTTGTAAGCCTTGCAAGAGCTTCACTGGATCCCCTGCCGGGTATTGGTGTCATTTGCGAGACCCAGTCATTCCCGCGAAAGCGGGAATCCACTCCGCAAACCTTTGGAGATGTGCTGCCGTCGGACTGGATTCCTCCCGCCATGGCGGGACGGGAATGACCGGCGGCCCGAGTGGATCCCCATTCCAAATAACACCAGCCCCCTGCCGTTCTGCCAGGAAAAAATTGGGAAACTGCGTTAGAATAATAACGGGCTTTAAGTACTCCACACAACTAAAGGAGGTTAATGCGCGCTATGCCGCATATTGACAAGCATCCACCCGGGGCATTTTGCTGGATCGAGCTAGCCACCACCGATCAGAATGCCGCCAAGAGCTTTTACAGTTCGTTGTTGGGTTGGGCCAGCCAGGATTTTCCCATGGGTCCGACCGACTTTTACACCATGTTTCAACTCGAGGGGCGGGACACGGCTGCCGCGTATACGATGCGGCCCGAAGAGCGGTCGCAGGGTGTCCCGCCGCACTGGATGATTTACATTGCGGTCGAAAGCGCGGACGACGCCGCGAACCGCGCCGCCCAGCTTGGAGGCAGGGTGTTAGGCCCGCCCTTCGACGTTTACGACGTGGGACGGATGGCCGTGGTGCAAGACCCGACGGGAGCTATTTTCGCCCTCTGGCAACCCAAAAAACACACCGGCACGGGAATCGCCGGTGTGCACGGAACCCTCTGCTGGGCGGATCTGATCACGCCCAACCCCGCGCGCGCCAAGGAGTTCTACGCCGGTCTGTTCGGTTGGAGGTTTTACGCGGGCCAGAATGATCCCTCGGGCTACCAGCACATCGCCAATGGAGAGACTTCTATCGGTGGGATCCCGCCTGCGGAGTTTCGTGATTCGAACGCTCCCCCTCACTGGCTGGCGTACTTTTACGTTTCGAATTGCGATGAGACGGCTGCCCAGGCCAAGGAACTGGGCGGCAAGACGCTTTTGGCTCCCATGGCCATCGAGAAAGTGGGCCGCATGGCCATCCTGGCCGACCCCCAGGGCGCGGTATTCGCTGTGATCGGACCCGAGGACTCACCGCATCCGAGCTGATCGGCCGCTGAGAAATGACCGTGAGCAAATCAGTGTGAGCGTTTGGGGCGGCTTTGGCCGCCATCCCTAAGTACACGGTTCCAGAAATTCACGCACGTATTGCGGGCGATACATGCTAAGCGCGGCCGTTCGCCTGCGGCGGTGCTCGGGGTACTTTCCGAGTCCCCCGTAACATGGGCGGAACGCTGGTCAGCCCAGGTACAGAAAGGGAACATGGACAACAGATAAGTGCTTATAATCGGAAGTTGTCTTGAGCCCAGTCGTTGGCCTGCTTGGTCTTAGGCCGCACGCTGATGGCGATTCACGGGCACCAGCGTAAACAAGAGTCGACTGGGACGTCGAGCTGATGGAACAGAGGACCTATGGCTAACGCTCAAGGCATTCCTGATTTGGGGCCCCTCCCAGAATCCGATGAGAATGCCGAATTGCAGCGAAGCAGTCTTAAGGCGCTGAATTCGCTACTCCAGAATCAAGATGACATTGTGTTTCGTGATGAGCGTATAGAAGACTACGGCGTCGACGGGGCCTTCGAACTCAAAATCGGTGGCAGGATGACCAACTTCCGGGGGCAGGTGCAACTGAAGGGGACGTCATCCGCCGAGGCCAACCAAGACGGCAGTATATCCCTGCCGGTGCGCACGGCAAACTTGAATTACTTGCTTAACGGAACATTGCCCATTTATCTCCTCTTTGACGACAAAAAGAAGCAATTCTGGTATGCCTGGGCACACGACGAGTGTCGCCGACTAGAAGCAAGCAAGCCCGCGTGGCGGGAACAAGCAACGGTATCCCTTAGGTTCACCGAGCGTTTCACAGCAAGCGCAATACCTGGAATCGTCGACCGAGTGCTTCGCGAGGGTCGCATGCACCGTCGAATCCATGATTCACTGATGCGTTCGACCACGAGTGAGCCTGTCGTCGTCAGTATCGATGCGGCATCCTTGGAGGTTACTGATCCGTTGCAGGCCCAGCACATTCTGCTGGCGAGCGGTCCTGCGCTTGTGGCCGCGGGATTTCCGAAAGAGGCGCTCCGGATGCTGGGCGTGGTCGATTCGCGAACCAGAGACCTAGCCCGCCTTCAGCTCACTGCAGCATACGCTGAGTACACTTTGGGAAAGTACCACAACGCGCTTGGACACATCGGGCAGGCCATGGCATGCACCCAAGAACTGTCGGAGCGAGACAGGGCTTTTCTGGGCAAGCTCAAAGACACTTCCGAATTTCACGTCGGAATCATTGACGTCGCAACGTATGAGCGACGGATGGAAAAGTGGGCAGAGGCCCTCCACGGCCTTGGGTCACTTGACGCACGACTGCAAGCAATTTACTACCGATTCTTGAGAGAGCGCGACCAGGAGCTTCGCGCTATGCTGACGGAAGAAGCTCGTAAGACCACTAGCGAGATTCTTGAGCACCCTGACGCAACAAAAGCCATCAAGCTGGGCGCGAGGCTGATGCTGATTTACATTGAGGGTACTGCCGCGACCGCCGCGGAAACCCATCAACTGGGTTTGTACTGGATGCGCGCAAGTATGTTCGCTGCACACACCAAAGGCATGGTTCAGGAATACCGGAAGGCAAGTAGTCGATTGGCCGATTGGGAGACATCGGCAAACGCCGCCCTCAAGGATGCACACGAACTCGGACACCCAATCCTGATAGCTGAAGCGCTTATGGTAGTGCTGAGCTTCCGGATCGTGCAGCTAATGAACGAGCGGCTCAGCGCGCTTTACCTCGGCAGAGCATTCGAAGTTTCGAACCCGGCTGCATCCGCGGTCCGTCAGGGGATCACGAGCGCTCTTGCCATTCACGAGCTCAACGGCAGTGTAGAGGGCAGGCTAAGACTAAACATACTGCATGCGGATTTCCTCGAGATAATTGGGGACCTTGCCTGTGCCAAGGAGCTCGCGGCACGGATTTGCCCGGAGGCTGAGGCCATGGGATTTGCTGATATCGCCGAACGCGCAAGAGAGCTCCTCGATGACAGGACAATTCTCATGGAGTTCGAACGTGATTGGAGTCGGTTCAAGCAGGCTGATGAAGACATTTCGTTCGGCAATCTTAGTGATCAAGAGATGCGGGGGTTCGCCCGTGACGGACTCGAGAGCTTGGGTCTGCCTCCGCATTGCCTCGAAGTATTCGAGCAGTACTGCAAATCCCTCCGAGAGGTCGCGCGAGAACGGTCAAGGTGGTGTCGCCATATCGAGATGTTGGAGGATATCAGACAAACAAGAAATCCGGCAACGGCCTTCAGCGTTCTACCGAACCGCAAATGCGTGTGCGAGAAGCTCGGTTACGAGACCGAGAACGTCACCTCGGACGCGCAGGCGCTGATCAGAGCCTTTAAGCATGTGTACTGTGTGAATTGCAAGGATCGGAACCCGAAACAGGAATAAGCTGTCTGCGGGTGGCGCATACATTCCGACAAAAAGAAGCTGTGAAAAAATTATCGGGGGCGAGGATCCGCTCTCCCGCAGCACCATCGTTTTGCGGGTCCTATCGACCGCGGCTGTGATTGATTATGGCCACGACATTCGATTTCCTTTCC
>JBEKME010000135.1:0-16243 GCA_050008675.1 Terriglobia bacterium | reverse complement strand
CTTGGCCTCCCCGCCGGAAGTGCGGTCAGAGGCTAATATATCATAGCTGTATAGCTAAGACAAGAAAATTTCTTAATTTTTTCGATTTTCTTGATTTTTTCACAGCTTCAAACCGTCGGGACGTATGAGCCACCCGCGATCCATAATTCATAATCGAACTCGCCCTTCAGCCGCCCTTCAATGATTCAATGACCCGATGATTCAATGACCCGATGATTCAATGAGTCAATTGAAGAATCCTGGGCTACACCTGTCAATATATTTCTCTTGACAACGCTCCACTCCTGTGATAGCCTACTAGCGTGAGAAGCCTAAGCCGCGGGGAAGTCCTTTCCCCGCTATCCCAACATCCCGTCCCAGGAGGAACTATGTCCTTACGCAAATCACCCGAACTTACGCCCGCGTTGCTTGCCGCCGCGCGCCAGAATGCCCAGCATTCCACCGGGCCGCACAGCGCCGCCGCCAAGCAGAATTCCAAGCTCAATGCCTTGAAGCACGGCGCATACGTCGCGGACGAAAATCGCCGCCAGTCCATGCTGGCGCTGGGCGAAGACCCGGAACAATTCCAAACCCTCACCGAGGAACTCATGAGCGCTTTCGGCCCCGGCGACGCGCTCTGGGAGAAGCAGGTCGAGGACCTCGCCTGGCTCTACTCGCGCCGCGAAAGGCTCGAGCGGGCGCAAGCGGGCGTGAGGCGGCGCGCCTTGCAGGCCATCGAGGACTGGCAACACCGCCGCCAGCAGGAGATGGCTCGTGTCACCTTCGACGCCTCCCAGCACGAGATCCTTGAGGTCGATCTGCCGGAGTCTACAGATCGAGGGGTGGCGCTGAGAAAGACTCTTTGTTATCTTGAACTCGTACGGGAGGAGATCAACCAGCGCACCTTCCGGGAGCGCCAGTACGCCGTATTGGAATCTTTTTACAGAGGTATGATGGGGTGGCGGCCGGGGCTGATTTTCAGTCTGCTGCACCGTTTCAGTGACCCTCTGCACCTGCGCGAGCAGCAAGAGGAGGACGAGGAATACCGGCAGTTCCTGCTCAAAGAAGGCGCCGACTGCGTGCCGCCGGGCGAGCCCGAGCGCCAGGAACTTCTCCGTCTGCTCGAGGAGGAAATCGCCAGCGTGCGGGAAGAGTTCGATTATGCGGAAAAGGCGAATGAGGAGAGGGCGGCGATAGAACGGGACGCCTGCCTTGCCCCGGAAGGGGAGACGTGGAGCATGATGCTGCGCCAAGAAGCCGCCCTGGACCGCTCCATTGACCGCAAAGTGAGGATACTGCTGAGGCTGCGGAAGGAACTGACCAACCTCCCGGTCGCTCCTACCGGTCAGGACGATGGCCCGAGAGTGGGGAACATGGAGGAGATCGTCGACAGCGACAGTTCGCCCGACAACTCACAGAGTGTGGGAACGGTGGGAGACTTAAAATTGAGCGAACGATGCGGGAATGTTGCTGAAAACAAAGGATCGAGTTTGGAGAACCGGAAGCGAAGCGGGAACCCCGCAGAAAAGAAAGGTAGTTACGCGTTCAAAGCGGGAATGTCGTTGAAAAGGATGGCGGTAGGTGGTGTGCAGCGATGCTAGCCGACGTTCTTGCGCGGCTGGCGCCGACATCCCGCCTTGCGGGACCGCTAAGAGGCCAGGACAGGCCACGGATAGGAGGCGGTGACAGCGATGTTGCGCGTGTTCGTGGGGCGCATACATGAAAGACAATGTATGCGCCACCCGCGGACGGCGCCCTCAGGACGTTCGAGGCTCCGGGCGCAGGCACAGGCCCCCAACAGGCCACCGAGGCCGAGAACATCAACCGTGAGCTTATTACAGAAGAACCTCTTGCTTTAAATCCTGAGCGGCTTGCGTCAGATTGTCCGGCCTGCCGAGATCACGCCAATAATATTCATCGGCCCGAAAGGCGAGGATTTTTTCTTGGTGGGCGGCGAGACGCAGATAGGAGGTGATGATGGAGAAAACGCCTTCTTCAATCATCATTGTAAACAGGCGAGGAGAAATAACATGGATGCCGGAAAAAGCCAGCGCCTGCGCCTGCTGCGAAGCTCGCACAAATTCAATGTTTTGATCGCGCCCGGATCGCCGGCCGCAAAGCTGGAGCTGCTGGTCGAAGATAAGGTATCGAGAAGTCTCCCGGTTTTGCACCGCCAGTGTGGCGAGAGCCTGCTTTTCAGTGTGAAATTGCACCATGCGGCGGAGATCGATTGTGCTGATGACATCGACATTGTGCAAAATGAACGGCTCTTCAAAACGGTTGGAATCCTCGAGGAAAAAATAGGCGGCCTTCTTCAGGCCGCCGCCGGTGTCGAGCAAAGCCTCCTCGCGAGAGACTTCGATAAGCATGCCGAAGTTATGGTTCGTTTTCAGATAGTCGAGAATCATGTCGGCAAAGTGATGCACATTGATAATCACCTCGTGAATCCCATAGGCGCGCAAGCGCGAAAGTGTGATCTCTAACAGCGTGCGGCCGGCGATTTCCACCAGCGCCTTGGGGCGATGGTCGGTGAGTGGGCGCAAGCGCGTACCGGGACCGGCGGCCAAAATCATCGCTTTCATTTGCCAAAATCCTCCAACTCACGATGCCGCACCACCACCTCCACCCCGTCCCTTCCGCGCAAACGGTTCGCCAATTGCTCCGCCAGATATACCGAGCGATGCTGGCCGCCGGTGCAGCCGAACGACACCATCAAGCTCTTGAAGCCGCGACGCTGATAATTGCTCAGGCTCGAATCCACCAGCGACATGACGCTGGCGAGGAACTGATGCACGCTCTCTTGCTGATTGAGATAATCGATCACCGGCGCGTCTTTGCCGGTGAGAGTCTTGAAGCGCTCCTCCCGTCCGGGATTCGGGAGGCTACGGGCATCGAAAACGAATCCGCCCCCATGCCCGGTCTCGTCCTTGGGCAGGCCCCGGTGAAATGAGAAACTGAGAATTCGCACCGTGAGATTTTCTGCTTCGGAAGCCAGGCCCTGCAATTTCTCCGACCCCAGCATGCTTTTGAAGGCGTCCGTCAGCGTCGGCAGCGGGACAGGCAGCTTGACGTGGTGAAGCAGCCAGCGCAAAGTTTTCAGCGCGTAGGGCACGCTTTGCAGAAAGTGAGCTTTGCGCTCGTAGAAGCCGCGAAAGCCATAAGCGCCCAAGGCCTGCATGATGCGCACGTAAACGTAGGCATAGTAGTGCTGCATGAACACTTCGCGCTGGAGCTTGATGAAACCGGCAAGCGTGTCGAGATAATGATCGAGCAATTGCTGGCGCAGCTCCGGCGGCAGATCGGCCTTGCCATCGTACAAAAGAGAGGCGATGTCATATTGCAGCGCACCGCGGCGGCCGCCTTGGTAATCCAGAAAAAATGGCTGGCCGTCGCGCAACATCACGTTGCGTGATTGGAAATCCCGATAGAGAAAGTAATTGCGGTCGGCGCTCAACAAGAACTTCGTCAAGCGGGCGAAATCGACTTCCAGCGCTTGCTCGTTGAAGGGGATGGCGGCGAGCCGGAGAAAGTAGTACTTGAAATAATTCAAATCCCAAGCCATGGACTGGCGATCGAAGCTGGAGCGCGGATAGCACACTTTGTAATTCAAATCGTGGCCGGCTTCGATCTGAAAACGCGGCAACACGGCAACAACTTTGCGATATGCTTCAACGGCCTCGAAAGCAATGTTCTCCCCGGCACGATTTTTCGAGAGAAACTCAAAAAGTGTCGTGTCCCCCAGGTCTTCTTCGAGATAAGCGCCGTGGCTCAAATCTTCAGCATAAATTTCCGGCACCGGCAGACCGTGACGGCGAAAATGCCTGGAAAATTCCAGGAAAGCGACGTTCTCTTCGCGCACGTCATACAGAATGCCAATGGCGCTGAATTGTTCGCTGGCAAGCCGGATGATTTTGCGCCCCGAACCGCCGAGCTCGCCCTGAAGCGGCTGCACCCGCGCGACCGGTGAGTGGAAATGCTGCTCGAATAGTCTATTGAGAACGTCCATGGATATGACTTCCAGCGATTCAGTTTTGATACGCACCGTCCATCATTCGTCTAGGATAACCCCATCATCTGTCATTCTGAGCGAAGCGCAGAATCCCGACATTTTTTCGCGCTCACTGAGCTTTCAAATACGGGGATTCTCCGCTTCGCTCAGAATGACAGGCAGTAAGGTCATCGTCAAGCGAAACGGCGACGAAGAGTCTCGGCATCCCCAACAGCCGCCTCTTAGTGCCAGCGATGGTCCCGAGCGCGTGGGGTGAGTCGCAGTCACTTGGCCGCTCAACGCGCCGTCCGTACATGTGGCAACCCAGTGCGCACCGATGAACGGCGAAATCCGACGATTCTGGAGGAGCGGTCACCCACACGGAAGTTACTCTGCGGCTGTTCGCGGCTGCAACATTGGCTTCATCGTTTGGGAGCGACAGTCCACGGTAGTGGAACCGTCATCCACTGGCATTGATGAGGCGATGGTCATTGGACCCGCAGGCGCTATCACGGCAAGGAATGCGCGTAATAGAGGACGCCATCGGGCCAGGCTCCCGCGTGATTCCGGAAGCCGATCCTGACGTTGGTACTTGCGTGGTTTTGGTTGCCGGCCTGGATGATCCGCGGGCCATTTTCTTGTAGTGCTGTCAAGGACTTCTCCGACGGACGAACGATGGCAATGTGCCCGGGCACATGTTTGTCCGCATTCTGGAACAAGACCAGCACGAGGTTTCCCTGGTTTGCCAGCCTCTGGGCCTCTCGCATATCTGAGACTCTTTGCCATCCGGACTTCTGAGCTGCGGCGCTACCTAACCACTCGGCTTGCGCATCGGCTAGCAACACCTGGCCGTGTTCAGGCGGACGAAGCAGGTATACACCGAGCCTCTTCGCGGCCGCTGCCGCGAACGCACTGCAATGTGAGTGGTTGCCAGGTCCCTCGTAGTCTGCGCCTCTGTCCGGTTCTCCGGTCTCCCAGTTGACATGCTCATGTGCAAGCCACAGGGACTCCACATTCATGCTGTCTAGAGCCGCTGCGAGTCGAGCGCCCGCAGGAGTGATCGGTCCGCAGCAGGGGACGTGCTTGGGTGCGGCGTTCGAAGGGCGGGGCAAAAGTGTGGCGAGAAGCACCGAAGAGAGCCCGATGACTGAGAGGAGGTGATGGTAGAAGGCACTTTGAAATTTCATGTGCGACCCGGCCTTGGTGTCCCCAACCGCTACAAAGATATCATCGAACGCGCGATCCGGGAAACGGTCGGCGACACGGAAGTTATTCTTCGGGCTGCTCGCCGCGCCTGCTACCAGCCACCAGAGCACACAGCCGCTTACTATGCAGGCAAAGAGTGTTTCTCCGTGTACTCGGTGTGTACTCGGGTGTGCGCGACACGGTGCATTGCATACTGAGGAGGTCAGGGGTACACTATCGGTCCGCCGAGGAGTCAAACGTTTCAGTTGCTCATCCCAGGAGAACCCGTGGAATTACGAAAAGACCCTATCACGCAAGGTTGTATGACCCGCCGCCAATTCATCGGCAGCGCTCTGCTCGCAACCACCAGCGCTGTGTTCATCCACGCCGACGAACCGCCGCGCTGGCAGATTGGTTGTTACACGCGACCGTGGGCGCAATATGATTATCGTGTCGCGCTCGACGGTATCGCCGCCGCCGGCTTCAAGTATATTGGCCTGATGACGACCAAGAGCAAGAGTAACTTGATCATCTCGGTGACCACGACGCCCGAGGAAGCCGCCGCCATCGGCGCAGAAGTGAAGCAGCGCGGACTCAAGGTCATTTCGCTCTGGGGTGACCAGTTCCCCACCGACAACACCGACGGCCTCAAACGCCTCATCGAGAATTCCGCCGCCTGCGGTTGTCCAAACCTGTTGCTCGGGGGCACTGACGAGAAACACGCCGACGCCTATTACAAAATCGTCGCCGCCTGTTGCGATTACGCTGCGGCCAAAAACGTCGGCCTCAGCGTCAAACCGCACGGCGGCAACAACGCCAACGGCGCGCAGTGCCGCAAGATTATTGACCAGATCGGGCACAAAAACTTCCGCCTCTGGTACGACCCCGGCAACATTTTCTACTACTCCGACGGCAAGCTCGACCCCGTGGACGACGCCGCGACTGTCGACGGCGTGGTGGCCGGCATGAGCGTAAAGGACTTCCGTCCGCCGAAGGAGGTCGAGTTGACACCGGGCACCGGCAAGGTGGACTTCGCGAAGGTGCTCTCCCGTTTGCAACAAGGCGGCTTCACCCGCGGCCCGCTGGTCGTCGAGTGTCTCGACCCCGGTGACGCGGCCCACGTCAATGCCGAGGCCGTGAAAGCCCGCCAGTTTCTGGAAACCCTCACCGGTCAGAAGGCGTAAGAGAAAATAGCCTTCAACCCATCGCCACCGAGATGACCAGCGGTTTAGCGAGAAGTGATAAAATCCCCAGTGACGTGAAACTTAGAGCCTTGCCATTCTTGTGGTGGAGTCTGGCGTTATTCATCGGAGGTTGCCCGAAGCGGCAAGCCCCCACGCGAATCGTCTACGTTCCTTCGCCACCACCCGCGGTGACGCAAGCTTCCGCCGCAGGCGCACCGTCAATGGTCATCGAAGAGCCGGCGCCGCCCGAACCCCCAGCGCCTTCGCCTCAGCCAACCTCCCATCCTGAGCCAGCGCGACGGCGGCACGTGCTGCGGACGGAAGCACCGGCCGCGGCCGCTGAAAACACCCCTGAAACGACCGAGCCGGTCACTCCCCAAGTGCCCTCTCTGGAACCGCACGAGAGTTCTGCCCAGGAAGCGGCTCTGCGCCGCCAAATCCAAGGGTTGCAGGATGACGTCCGGCAGCGAATCGCCAAACTCAGCCGAGCGGGACTATCCGGCGCGGATCGCAAAACCCTCGCCGATGCGCGCACCTTCTTCGCACAGTCCGCTCGGGCTCTCGATGAAGCAGACCTCCAACGCGCGCTTAACCTGGCGCGTAAGGCCTCCCTGCTGGTCTTGGCACTCGAACGGTAACGCGACCCCTACAAGTGCTAACTTGCCTTCCTGCCGCAGAAAGACAGCACGGAAGTGACTGACGAGAAGGGCTGGTCTCAACAGTTATCCAGCAAGAAGGAGTCTCCGGACGTGCATACCGCCATACGGCCTGCGCGAGCCGACCCGGTCGTTCGCGATCCTTTGGGTTTACGATTGGCGCCCATGGGTTCGACTCTGATATCTCGCGGGTGCTTTCGATCCGTTCCAAGACTCTCGCGAGACGACGAACCATAAAGATTCGGCTCTGGCCGCCTTCGCCCAGAGGTTCTATTTGTTCCCAGAGGGTTGTTCCTGAGGCGAGGTCCCAGGCTGGCAATTTGTTGGGTTGAGAACCCCTTATGAGGACTTCGGCTCCGGATCCGGGGTGGTAGCAAGCAGGGCAGCCAGAAGCTCATGCTTGGGGGTCGAAAACGGATTCGTGACGGTTACTCCCTTCCACGTAAAGCCCTTTTGCAGGTCTTCGGACAGAAGAAGGCGGCATCCAGCTTCCGCGGCCGCAGAGAGAACCACGGCATCCCAGATACGGAGCGGATGAACAGTTAATCCTCGTAAAGCTCGTCCCGACTCCAACGCCCCACCCTGACTACGGACTCCGATCGCAGTCTGTTGACCAAAGCAGCGCGGGCACCTCGCGTCACGCCACCGTTCTTCTGGATGGGGACAATCTTAGCCACCGCTCTGCCGTGCGACGTCACGATATAGCTGTATCCCTCGCGGACCGTACGCAGCAGCTCGGAGAAGTGACGGTTTGCATCGGAAGCACAAACAGCTTTTTCCATAACCTCTCCCTAATGTAGTGATAATACATACTATAACGCGAGGGCGCAGACCAAGGCAATAAGTAAGTGAGCTGCTCGATTATGAAAGTGATTATGGCGGTCCGCTGATCGCTAAGGCGACTTGGCCACGCAGTCGGCATCTCCCGGGCTGGCGCCCTTGAACCACCATCCAAAGAAGAAGCCGCAGACTTAGAGAACGTGTCTGCGTAACCCGCTCGGAGCAGGTGCCGAAGGCGAGGCTCAGCAGGTGATGTGCAAAACGGCGTTGGTGCCTTGCGGATGCTGGTTGAGAAATTCGATGGCTTTTTCTGTTGGCAACACCAGCAATTCGACCTTGCGACGCTCGGCTTCCAGCAGGACTTCTTTCATCACCGGCAATGCCCCATTCGCGCCTGTCCCTATCACGAGCCGCTTGCACTTCCACGGAATCGGCTCCTCCAGCGAGAGTGGGGTGTGCCCAAACTCTTCCCGAAATCTCTTGGAAGCCTTTTTCTTTCGCTTGCGGACTTCCCTACGGTCAATTACGACGTCGTGGTCATAGCTTTCACCGTCTATCCGAATCGACCCGAAAGAAAAGCCTTCAAAACGCATACGCAGCCTCTGCGGGTATTATAGCGCGTCGAAGCCAGGATTCAGGATTCAGGATTCGGGATTCAGGGACATGCAAACCGGGATCGCATTCTCGTTCTGGGTGGCGTCCTGCTTCAATCTGAGTTCGCAAGTTCGAGTTGGGGTGCGTCGTGTGAACAATGCGCGTACCCCGTGCTTGTCATCCTGAGCGTGTATAGCCGAAAACCGCTATCCGTGATGTCAGAAACGGGTGCCCCAGGGTAAGACCGAACCGTAGTTTTTTCGTGCCCTGCAAGGGCACAAGATAGTAGCCGGGGGCAACGCCCCCGGAAAGCGCCACGCTCGTTCCCCGACCCTGGAGGGGTCGTATTCCCTTGGGCCGTGGGCCGCAAGGCCAGGGTGACGTCACCCGAATTCGACCCTTTCAGGGTCGGACCTTGTGGGGGGCGCATTTTCCGGGGGCGTTGCCCCCGGCTACTCTATTGATCCCCTCTGGGGATCAAGGATGGACCGTTCCGAGGACGTTCTGGGTGCGCAAAAAGCAGGTAAAAGGCCTTCCGGTCCGCTCGGCCTAAACTGCTCAACTGAGACGAGTAATTCATCGAGTTTCTGGAGAGGAGTCCCGATCTGATCGGGACGACGAAGGATCGCGGCAGTTCGCATGCAGAATTGGCTGCCTGCCCGTGGGACGGAACTGCAGAGATGCTTCGCTACGCTCAGCATGACAAGGAATTGGGCTGGTCGCTCCAAATCAGGACACTGCTCTTCACCTGAATCCTGAATCCTGACTCCTGAATCCTGCTTTCACAGCCACAGGTGCCTGTTGGAGTAAAACGTGACAGGGCCGTGGGGATGTTTGGCTCGGTAGGCGCGATACTGCTTCAACATGGCAGCGTATCGGCGGTCGGAGGTCTTGAGCTTCTTATGAGGCATTTTGATGAGGGCGCGTTCCACTTCCCAGACGCTTTCCTCGGAGAGCCGCCAGTCGCCTTTCACCAAAGTGCGTAAGTCGGCGACCCCGTAGCCCGTAATTCGTCCGGACCCATCCACGTAAGGGTCCACGTAACTCATCACCAATTGCCTGATGGTGGCAAAGAGTGGCTTGCGTCCGTGCAAGCCGGCATCACGGGAGCGGGCTACTGTTCCCCATCGTCCCCGCCGCCTGAATAGGAACAGGACGTGGTCCAATTGGTCCTGGGATTCGAGGTCGAGGAGAAACGGCGGGTAGCCATGCTGCTCGAGAATTGTCGCGGCGGTGAGGGCGCCTTCCAGGCAGTGTGCGCTCCCGTGCCGCACCACACCTCGAAAAGTCCGCAGCGTTTCTCCGCCCTTCTCCCAGTTATACGGCAAGTCGCGAAGAAATGCCTGGACTTGGCGCGGAGTCCTGTATTCTTGAATGATGGACCATTCCTTGGGGCGAAACGCCGCCCGCTCCGGCGCACGCGCGTGTCCCGAATTGGTTGATGTCGAATTCAGGTTCACTGGCATATCAATGTCCCCGGCTGGCGCAGAGCGCAGCTCTGCGATTCGGGGGGCCGCAATGCCTGCAGCCCCCAAGGCTTCGCTTTGGGCCAGCCGCGGACGTCTCGCCCCTACCGCCCCCGCACCCCGCGCCCGCACCACCCCCCCCCGCGCCTGTAGGGGCGACGCACCGCGTCGCCCCTACGATTCATTCCAGGGGTCGTCGTCCCACGATACGATATCAGCAATTTCATCCGCGGCGTCGCTTTGGCGTGCCGGGTTTTCCCGGTCGGACGGCCAGCGAAGAGGGTTATTGCAGATGTACTCGCGAACGCGCTGCAACTCCTTCTCGTTGCGAATGACGTGCTCGTGATAATTCGGCTGCCAAACGGGCCTGCCCGGGGTCCCCCGCGTCTTGTTGATGGCTTTCTTGGTGAGAGACTTGATCTGTCCCAGAATGGCCCCGATAGAACCCGGCGCGGGGCCGTGGGGACGGCTGCGCGCGCCTGCCGTAGGGGCGACGCGGTGCGTCGCCCTCATCTCTGCATTGTCCGCCCTCGCATGGGCACGAGGGGCGAGGCCCCGGCTCGCCCCTACGTCGATGATTTCCAGGATGCCGTGCAGGTGGTTTGGCATCACAACGAACGCGTCCAATCGTACTTCCGGCCGAACTCGCTCCGTGGCGTACCATTCCGCGTGCACGATATCTCCCAGCGCGTTGCGGTGCATCTGTCCCGCGATCACCTCACCGAAGAGCAACTTTCGCTGATGCGTGCAGACTGTGACGAAATACGATCCCGGGCTTGCATAATCGTATCCCGGCAATCGAATCGAACGCCGATGGTGCATTTTCGGATCGTATTTCATGATTCCTGTGGCCGCGGCATCACGCCACCGGACGGGCATACGCGATGATCGTAGGGGCGAGGCGCCGCCTCGCCCCTACCACCTCCACATGCCGCGTTCGTAGGGGCGACGCGCCGCGTCGCCCCTACCCAGCCCAACGCTCATACCAAAGCTGGAAACAAAACAGGGCCCAGAGTATTTTCCTGTGGTCAGCCCGCTCGCTCCAATGTTCTGTGAGAAGCCGGCGCACAAACGGGATGTTGAACAACCCTTGGCGCCTTAATCTTTCTTCTCCCAGGGCCTCATCCAACCAAGGACGCAATTCCTTCCGCATCCAACGGCTGATCGGCACGGAGAATCCACGCTTCTGGCGGTAAACGATCTTGCGCGGCAACCATTGCTCTGCGGCTTTCTTAAAAAGGTATTTGAGTTCGAAGCCACGGACTTTCAAGTCCCCAGGTATGCCCGCCGCGAATTCAATGAGCCGGTGATCAAGGAATGGCGTCCTCATTTCAAGGGAACACGCCATGCTGGCGCGGTCGACCTTCACCAAAAGATCATCTTCCAGATAGAGCCGGAAATCGACGTAAGGCATTTCCGCCAGGACGCTTTCAAAAGCCGCCCCATCCAGTACCCTCTCCAGCGGTGCGAAGACCTCCAGGCTGGGTGGTTGCGGACCGCTCCACTCCGGCGAAAAGAGTTGATCCAGTCCATGCGGACTTGTTATTCCGAACCAGATCGCGTGACGCTCGGCGGGTTCCCTTTCCACATAATTCAAGAACTGCTGTAGGTACCAGCCGATCGGCACCGCGCCCGCAGACACCGGCAAAAAGCGTTTGAGCCGCGCGAAGAATTTGTGGCGCAGGAGGCGCGGCAGGCGGAGATAGTAGCCGGCCAGCCAAGCGCCAATATAGGTCGGGTAACCTCCAAAGAGCTCGTCGCTGCCCTCTCCGCTCAGCGCCACTTTGATGTGCTGGCGAGCAAAGCGGGACAAGAGGTAAGTGGGGATGACAGCAGGATCGGCCAGGGGTTCGTCAAGGTGGTCCGCCAGAATTTCAAGGGCTTGGCGCATGCTGGGCTCGTTTGCCGTCATAACGTGGTGCTGCGTATGAAAATGTCGGGCCACAAAATCCGCATAAGGCTCCTCGTTAAATGACTTTTCTTCAAAGGCCACCGAGAAGCTATTCACGTTCCCGGGCGTCAACTCGCTCATGATCGCCACGAGCGTGGAGGAATCGATTCCGCCGCTCAAGAACACGCCTAATGGAACGTCGCTGACCAGCCTGGAAACGCAGGCTTCGTAAAGCTTTTGGGAGAGTTCTTCGATGAGCTTTTTTTCCTGGTGGGGCGTAACTCTTGGCTTCCCCGCCGGCAGAAGATGATCCTGAAGGCGCCAATAGGCGTCGATACGTATCTCGCCTCCCTGGATAACCATTCGATGCGCAGCAGGCAGTTTCCGAATCTCCGCAAAGACGGTGCGTGGCGAGGGGAAATAACCGTAAAGGAAGTACTGGGCTAAAGCCGTGTTGTCGAGGGTGCGGCCAATTCCCGGGTAGGCCAGCAGCGACTTGATTTCAGAAGCAAAGACCAGGGTGTGATCTCGATGCCAGTAGAAGAGCGGCTTCTCTCCAGCCCGGTCGCGCGCCAGGACCAACTGCTTATGGCGGTTGTCCCAAAGCGCCAGAGCAAACATCCCGTTCAGCTCGCAGACGAAGTCAGGCCCTCGCTCCTCATAAAGGTGAACGATCACTTCCCCGTCCGAATGGGTTTTGAATTTGTGCCCGCGCTCCAAGAGCTGTTGGCGGAGTTCCCGGTAGTTGTAGATTTCGCCGTTGAAGACGAGGGTGACATCCCCCGTCTCGTTCGCAAGGGGCTGGTCGCCGGTCTGAAGGTCAATGATGCTCAGCCGCCGGATGGCCAGGGCCACATGAGGGAGCTCGAATTTGCCATGGCTGTCGGGGCCGCGATGCTCGAGCCTCGCGGACATCTGATCGATCCGCTCACGATCAACCACCGGCTCGAGTTTCAGGTTCAGGAGACCACAAATGCCGCACATGGAAAAGCAGAAGTCAGAAGCCAGAAGTCAGAAGTCAGAATAGCAAGGCCATCGCTCTGACTCCAACAGAAGCAGGAATCAGAAGGTAGAATAAACTAATAAGCTCAGCGAAGCCAGCAGTGCTCCCGTCCAACGAGCTGCGTAACGCGAAACCTGCTGCTCCTCCGATGCATGTCGCCTTCTGACTCCTGGCTTCACAACGGAGCCAGAGGCTAGAATAACAGGGCCTTTATTCTGACTTCTGACTTCTGGCTTCTGTCTTCTCCCCCGGAATCTTCCAGACCGAATAGTCCCAAGCGGTCCACAACGGCTCGAGACGATCCACCTCGTGGGCCAACATGCTCACGTGTGTATTGCGAACCAAAATCAGCCGGGGCTGAGGCGAGGAACGGACCAAGTCGATGAATTCCAGGATATCCAACAGCCGCCGCCGGTCGAGTGGGAGGGGATCAAGATCCTTGAAGGTCCGCGGCAGGGCCCCGGAACCCAGCTCAGTTGATGACCTCTGTCGAATCTCGCGAATCCGCGACGCCAGGTAGTTGCAGGTCAACTCATTCCCGTTGAAGGTCACCAGTCCCACAGGCCGCCGAAGATAGAACGGCAGGCTGGTGCGGAAATAATAATACCCGTAAATCGGCAGTTCTCTTTCCGGGCTCGAGAGAAGTGTGCCTGCCAGACGGCGGCTGGAATGCGTCTCCGCATAAGCTTTCAGCGGGGCGATCCAGCGCGCCAGGAGCATAGGCGTCGTCAGAGCGAGAAGCACAAAGGCGGCTAATGAAAGCGACGTTCCCCGCGCGCGCGCCGCAACATTCCTCCCCACGATCGCCAGACCTGCCAGAATCAATCCAGTAAAGAGAATGGAAGGCTTCAGCAGGGCGAAAACTGCCGGAGGGACCGTCTTCGCCAGATGCGAGTGCGCGGAGCTGAATATCGCCAACTGAGAGGAAGCCGCAACGATAAGACCCACACCGAGGAGCGAGGCGAATCCCGCGGTCAGCCAATCAGGCGATCGTATCGAGGCGTTTGACCCCACATCGTCCCAAGTCTTCGCCATCAAGATGCCCAGGGGAACAATCGCGGGGAGGAAGTAGCCGGGAAGCTGCGACCGAGAAAGCGAAAAGAAAACGAATATCACAACCGACCAGGTGAAGAGAAACAGAGTTGAGCGGTTTTGCTCGAGCCTGATCTCTCTCCATCGCTTATGCCGACTCCATCCCGCCCAAAGCAGAGTGATGCTCCAGGGGAAGAACCCTGCCAGGAACACAGGGAAGTAATAGAGCAGACTGCCCTTCCGATGCACGAGGCCGCCGGAAAACCTGGCGAGACTCTCCTCGAGAAGCGCATAGCGCGGGAAGTCCGGGTATCGAATCGAGATGGAAATGAACCAGGGCAATACGGTGGCAAGAAGTACGGCGCATCCTAATCCCCAACGTAGGCGTTTCAATTCCCGGAGCTTGCCACGCAGCGCCTGGTAAGCCGTGAGGGAGAGGAGCGGGAGCAGGAAACCGACAGGGCCTTTGGTGATCGTCGCCAGTCCCATGGCCAGAAACATAAGTATGTCCAGCCCTGGACGGCGGAATTCCGCGGCCTCAGCGAACCAGAAACTCGCCATCGCCAGTGTGATGAGGAAAGCGAGCGTCATGTCGAAGATGACTAATCGGGAAAACACCATCGCCAGCGGGGCGGTGGCAATGATCACGCCGGCACGCACGGCCGTAGAATCGCCGAACATCCTGCGTGTAAGGAACCAGGAAAGCAGCAACAGGCACAATCCCATCAAAGCGGAGGGCGCGCGGGCAGACCACTCGTGAAGACCCGCAACCTTAAATGAAGAGGCAACCAACCAGAAGAAGACCGCCGGTTTATCCAGATAGGGCAAGGCATTGTAGTGGGGAGTGATCCAATCGCCCGAGGCGAGCATCTCCCGCGCCACCTCGGCATTCCGGCCCTCGTCAGGCTCCAGCAACGGCAAGCTTCCGAGGCCCGCGAAGAAAAGGCAGCCCGCCAGAACAAAAAGCAAGAGCAAAGGCAGGACGAGCTTCAATGTAGGAATATCTCCGCACTCATACGGGTTGTTCGTCATTCGTAGAAGAAAAGGCCACCGTCTGTCATTCTGAGCGAAGCGAAGAATCCCCGCATTTGAAAGCTCAATCAGTGCGAAAAAATGCCGGGATTCTTCGCTTCGCTCAGAATGACAGACAATGGGGTTATCCTCTACGAATGACGGACATTGCGTATCAGGAGGAGGCCCGTTGCGCGGCCTTCTCCGTGTTGCTCGAGGTCGCGGGCGCCTCCACAACCTCGAGGATATCTCTATAGTCGATCCAGTTCTTTTTCATCCAGCGCACCGCCCAGACATCGGCCAGACCTTTCTTAAGCCTGCCCCACGTCCCGTACTTGGTTTTTCCGCCCAGGCGCGGATGATGACTCACGGGCACCTGGGTTACGCGGAAGCCGCGGATTTTGAGAAGGGTGGGCAGAAATCGGTGCATGCCTTGATAAAGCTCCAACCGCTCCAGACATTCACGCCGGTAGGCCTTCAGCGTACATCCCGTATCGGCGATGTTTTCGGCGGTAACCCAGTTTCGAAAGCCGTTCCCAATGTGCGACGAGATCCGTTTCCAAAGAGTATCCTGGCGGCGAACACGGATGCCGCAGACGGCATCCCATTCGTCCAGCATCTCCGCCAGGCGCAGCATTTCCGCGGGGTCGTTCTGGAGATCGCCGTCGATCGTCACCACCGCCTTTCCTCGCGCCAGGCGAAACCCCGCCGCCATGGCAGCGGTTTGACCGAGGTTGCGGCGGAAATGGGCGATACGGATGCGCGCGTCCTTCTCTTGCGCTTCTTTCAACAGCGCCAGCGTCTGATCGGTGCTTCCGTCGTCCACAAACAGCATCTCGATTTGCCCCGGAGCGGCGCGCAAAGCAGACTCGAGCGACTCAACGAGCGGCCGGATATTCTCCGCTTCGTTATAAACGGGAATGACGACGCTCAACGAGATGCTTTCCACCCGTGTGATTTTAGCATGCTCAGACCATCCAGACTTGGATTTCGCATTCACACTGGAACTGATTAGCCAAGGGCGCCCGCCCTTGGTATCCCGGTAGGGGCAGGTCCGTCAGCTGACGGATGCCTGCCCTGGGCGACCACAAGGGTTGCCCCTACAACGCACGGCGCGCGGCACGAAAAGGCGGACAAAATTCTCGCTTCGAGCGCGATAACGGGATATCGGCCAAACGGAAGTGGCCGTGGAGACTCGCGTGCATCCTAAGTGGGCGAAGATGAATCCAAAAACAATGATGCGGCGACAGTGGGGTCGCTGGAGGGTAAACATGCAGAAGGTGAGCATGCCGAGGCTGAAATTCGGGATTGGTTTCATCTTGATCGCCAGCGCACTTCTCTTTGCCGGGTGCGAGGCACTGAAGCTCGGCCAGTCTACCGACGACAAAGCCACCACCACACAGATCCAGGCCAAGCTCTTTGACGACCCCGTACTGAAAACGCGCGACATCCACGTGACTTCGGACAAAGGCAC
>JBEKME010000134.1:0-16403 GCA_050008675.1 Terriglobia bacterium | reverse complement strand
GAAATCGAATGTCGTGGCCATAATCAATCACAGCCGCGGTCGATAGGACCCGCAAAACGATGGTGCTGCGGGAGAGCGGATCCTCGCCCCCGATAATTTTTTCACAGCTTCAAACCGTCGGGACGTAATGCGCCACCCGCCGAGCGTAGCGCGGCCCTTGGGCGCGGTCAGTGAGAAGAGCCGCAGACCTTGAAAAACAGGTCTGCGCCAGTCGGCGTCGAAATTAGGGTTGAGAACAGGTTCAAGTCGTAATTGCGGTGACCTTCACCGCTAGGCTGTACTCGAACAAGAGCACATCGGAAACTTCGGAAGCCGCAGCCCGGAGTTCCGGGCTAATCTCTGCGCCAACGATGAAGATTCTTACTCGTTCAACACCAAATCGCTGCTTGATTCTCGCGCGGTAGTAAAGGGCTTGGCCGACTGCTTTTTCATGGCCTCTGCTGACCTTTAGCTCGATTATCACTGGCAACCCACCACGGTCTTTAGCGAGTATGTCAATCCTCCGGCTCGGTCCTTGCTCGTCTACTTGGAACTCCACGCCGTCTCCGTTTTCCACGGGCCACAGTGAAAGGCCTGGCTCAAGAATGCCCAGATTCTCCGCGAGGTAGTCACGGAGTTGTTCTTCGACAATGAACTTCGTCCCAGCTTCGGTCTCGTCTTCGGTCGTGGCGTTGGTGGAAGGCACAGCGGCGGCGCCAGACGTCTCGTACTTTGAATAGATGTGATCGTACCGATTGAGTTTCGTCCTGCCCGCAGCCGTTAACGCAAATCGCCAGTTCGTCTCAATGAATCTATCAAGGAGGTCTTTCTGGCGGAGCAAAGCAACAATCTTTGCACGTCGGAGACTGGTTGTATAAGAGCCGAGCCGTTCGGGACTTGTTCTTATTTCAGCGGCTTCGGTTGCGAGGCCTTTGGCCTCAAGAAAGGCATAGGCCAATCTCAGAGGCAGACTTTCAAACTCGGGTTCTTGTGTTGGTGCCGTTGCCATTTGAATATCCGGCTCTTCCGCAGAATTTGTGGGTAAGAAAAAGCGAAAGAGCCTGGTAAGGGCCAAAGGATAAGCTTGCGCATCCTGTCCGAATCCTGTAAGGGATAGTGCGACGAAACACGAATCCCGCAGGAGGGGACAGGATGCAGGTCGAAAGTATTGTGAATCGGATCGAAAATTACAAGGGCTTTGTGTACGAGCAAGTCCGGTGGTCGTCGCGAGCGGGTCGGCCGTGTTTGCAAGTGGAGGTGCGGGCGCGGCGCGGGAGTCGGGGGTGGTGTTCGGGATGTGGAGAGCCAGGGGCGACGTATGACCATGCCCGGGCACGCTGGTATGAATACGTGCCGCTGTGGGGTTTCGCCGTGTTTTGGGTGTACGCGCGGCGACGGGTGAACTGCCCGCGCTGCGGGGTGAAGGTGGAGGCGGTGCCTTGGGCGATCGGCAAGCGCTCCTTGAGCAAGAGCTACATGCAGTTTCTGGCAACCTGGGCGCGGCGGCTGAGTTGGCAGGAAGTGGCGACGATCTTCCGCACTTCCTGGGAAAAGGTCTTCCGCTCGGCAGAATGGGTGGTGAGTTGGGGTTTGGAGCACCGCGACCTGAGGGGGATTGCCAGCTTGGGGATCGACGAAGTGCTGTGGCAGAAGGGGCATCGCTACCTGACGGTGGTATACCAAATCGACGCCCACTGTCGACGACTGCTGTGGGTAGGAAAAGAGCGCACGGTGAAGACGCTGCTGCGCTTTTTCCGTTTTTTCGGTCCAGCACGGTCGGGGCAAATCACTTTTATCTGCAGCGACTTGTGGAAACCTTACTTGAAGGTGATTCGCCGCAAGGCCGGGCAGGCGGTGCACGTGTTGGACCGGTTTCATGTGGTGCAGTACTTGAACAAAGCCCTGGACGAAGTGCGCGCCCAAGAAGTGAAGGAATTGAAGAAGCGGGGCAAGGAGGCGATCCTGACCCTGACCCGCTGGTGCCTGCTGAAGCGACCGGAGAATCTGAACCCCAAGCAGGAGGCGCGTCTGGCTGACTTGCTGCGCTACAATCTCAAGGCGGTGCGCGCCTACCTGCTGAAAGAGGACTTCCAACTGCTCTGGCAGTCTCGTTCCCTGGCGGCGGCGCAGGAGTTTCTGAAACGCTGGTGTACGCGCGCCCTGCGCTCCCGCATCGAGCCGGTGAAGAAGGTAGCGCGCTCGATTCGGCGCCATCAGGAACTCCTGCTCAACTGGTTTCGAGCCCGGGGGACAATCTCCAGTGGCCCCACCGAGGGTTTGAATAATCGCCTGAAGTTAACTCTGAGAAAGGCATACGGATTTCGGACCTTCCGCGCCGCGGAGGTCGCGCTCTATCACAGCCTGGGCGCGCTCCCTGAACCAGAATGCACCCACAGATTCTGCTGAGGAGCCCTTTTTAAGGAGGCTTATGGCCGAAACTATTCCTCAGTTGCAAAATCAAAGAGTTCAGGTGGTGCAGGAGATAGCAGGATTGGGAGATTTTCGCCGGGGTTCGATTACTAGCATTATCGGCCGCTGCGGGAAAGCCAACTGCTGCTGCCATCAGTCGGGGCACCCGGGCCATGGACCGAATTTTCGTCTGACCCGTAAGGTCCAAGGCAAGACCATCTCGGAGACTTTCTCCAGCGCGACCGCCTTGCGCAAGGCGCAGCGAGAGGTGGCCGAGTTCCACAAGTTTCAGGCCCTGAGTGAGACCCTCGTCGAGGTCAACGAAAAGATTTGCCAGTTGCGCCCGGTGGAAGGAGAAGAGGAGTTGCGCGAGCAGGAAAAAAAACGGGGGAAGCGATCCGGCAAGAGATCGCGCGCGAAGTAGATCAGCTCCTGCAGGTCGTTTTCCAGGAGCGGCGCAAGACCGGGCGCCTCGATCTGGAAGCCACGGAGATGGCCGTGCGCTCGGCCCTGCACCGGGCGGGCGCCGCCGCCTTGAGCCAATGGCTTCAGTTCCCCGCACCGAGCCAGGAACAACGCACCGTGGCTTGCCCCTGCGGCCAACCCGCCCACTACCACCAGTTGCACACCAAGCCTGTGCTGATCGCCGTGGGCCCGGTGCAAGTCTCCCGCCCCTACTATTGGTGCCCGGACTGTCACGCCGGCCAATTCCCCGCCGATGTCGAACTGGACATCGAGAACACGGAATTCTCTCCTGGGGTGCGGCGCATGCAGGCCCTGGTGGGCCAGGAGGCACCCTTCGATCGTGGCCGCGAACAGATGAAAGTTCTGGCCGGCTTGGAGGTGACCGCCAAATCGGTGGAGCGCACGGCGGAGGCCATCGGCGCCGATATCGCGCAGCGCGAGCAAGAGGAAATTCAGCGAGCCCTCCAGTTGGACCTTCCCGTTACGGCCGGCGAGCCGATTCCCATCCAGTATGTGCAAATGGATGGGACGGGAGTTCCGGTGGTGAAAAAGGAGACGGTGGGTCGGCAAGGCAAGACGGAGGGCCAACCAGCCCACCCGCGGGAAGTCAAGCTGGGATGTGTGTTCACTCAGACGACGTGGGACCGGGAGGGCTATCCGATCCGCGATCCGGATTCCACCACCTACACCGGCGCCGTCGAAACCGCCGAAGAATTTGGCAAACGCCTCTACCGGGAAGCCCGGGAGCGTGGTTGGAGCCGCGCCCAAAAGAAGGTGGTGATGGGCGACGGTGCGGAATGGATTTGGAATCTCGCCGCCGAGCACTTTCCGGGCGCGATTCAAATTGTCGACCTTTACCACGCTCGTCAGCATCTGTGGGAGTTGGCG
The DNA here is from genome assembly GCA_050008675.1 of Terriglobia bacterium. GTDB lineage: Bacteria > Acidobacteriota > Terriglobia > UBA7540 > UBA7540 > CAVROP01. The sequence continues at coordinate 12,662 of JBEKME010000134.1, read as the reverse complement.
CGTAGGCTGCACCCCAATGACGAAGGGAGGCAGAAGGGCTGGATGAAACTCCATCAGAAGCGCCTGCTGGACAAGGGGAAAATCGAAAAGCTGGTGGGCGCGCTCCGCGCCATCAAGTCCGGTAACCCCGAAGTAGCGGAGAAGATCCGCACCGAGGCAGACTACTTTGAGAGGAATGCTGAGCGCATGCGATACCTCGAGTTCCGCCGCCAACACTTCTTTGTGGGTTCGGGCGTCATCGAAGCCGGATGCAAAACGGTGGTCGCTTCCCGTCTCAAACAGTCGGGAATGTTCTGGACAGTCCGCGGAGCCAACGCCATCCCTACTCTGCGCTGTTCTTATCTCAATGGCCGCTTTGAGGATTACTGGGAGGGCCGCCGCGCAGCTATCGCCGCTTAACTCCAACTTCTATGTCGCGCACCCCAAGAGCGGTTTGTGGTAGGTGGTAGGTGGGGAAGCTCGCGTAGCGCAGGTCCCGTCGCAGAGGGTTGATTGTGGTGGTAGGCCGCGGCGGGGCGGAGGAAGTCAGTTCATAATTCAAAATTGCTCCTGCCGTCTGTTCGCAGTAGGATAAGTTAATGTGAGCTTGAGGAGCGCCTCGCAAGCGATGGCGAGGGTTGGTAAGTAGATGGCCTGGAAAACGAAGTGGCTGCTGGTTTTTCTCTGCCCTCTGTGGGCGTTGTGTGGCTCCGCGCGCGCTGACGAATTCAGCCAAGTGTCTCGTTACTCGGTCCGCATGTTTTCTTATGGGCTGCTTACCATTGAGACTCGGATGGGTGACATCCACATCGAGGGCTGGGACGAACCGCGCCTGGAAATTGAGGCCGAGAAGGTGGTGCGCTCTAAGTCTGAACAAGCGGCGAAGCCGCTCTATGAAAGAATCACAGTGGTCCTCGAGGGACAAGACAAGCGCGTACTGCTGCGCACCCTTTACCCGCCGCGCCGGATGTGGCGGCCGTTTCGGGGCGAGTCGCATCTCTCGGTCAATTACCGCATCAAAATGCCTTTTGACGCCAACCTCGTCCTGAAGTGTGTGGATGGGGATGTTTGGATTCGTGGCGTTGAGGGGAAAGAGCAACTCCTGGTCAACTATGGCGATGTGGAGATTGATATTCCGTCCCGTGATCGCCTGCGTTCGCTGCACGCCCACGCGTGGTTGGGATACGTGCAGAGTGATCTGCACGGAGAGGGCAACGCCGGCTTTGGCCCCAGAATTTCCTACTGGAATCCTTCGGGCGCGCAGGATATCTACGTCAAGGTCCGGATGGGCGGAGTCTTTGTCTATAGCGATGAATAGAGGAAGTCTTATCATTGTTAAAGAGCCGCCCCATTGAGTCATCGGGTCATTGAGTCATCGGGTCATTGAAAAACCAGGATGCTTCTTCAATGACCCGATGACCCGATTGCAGGCGGACCAGACACTGCTAACCTTTGGTTTTCTACTCCGTCCAACATCCCGACAGCCTCATGGAACTTCCGAGGCCCCTTGAACGTTATCCCGTGTAGCGCGGGCGTCCCGCCCGCTGTGGTGTGGGCATTCTGCGCGCGCGGTCCTGCGGGAGCGGGACGCTCCCGCCACAGCGGGCGGGACGCCCGCGCTACGAAGTTTTATCTTTGGAGGGAAATATGAGAAAGCCCAGCATCCTACTGGTTGTAGCACTTATCACGGCGGCTCTTGCGACCTTTGCCGAAGCCAGTTCCCGTATTGAAAAAACCTTGAAGCTCGAACCTAAGGGCCGGTTCGTGCTCGAATCAGATGTGGGGAGCGTGACCCTGACCGGCGCGTCGTCTTCCGGGGCGAAGGTAGTTATAACTTCCGACCGCGATGACCTTGAAGCTCTCTACAATATCAACTTCCAGGAGAATCCAGGAAGCGCAAGCGTGACGGTGCGCCGGAAGGACCATTTCGGTTGGAGCGAGCATATTTCCGTCCATTTCGAAGTCGAAGTCCCCTCCCAGACGCAAACCGAAATACGGACCGGAGGGGGAAGCATCAGCCTCTCCAACCTTCGGGGCGACTCCGAGCTGAAGACCTCGGGGGGTGCGATCGAGGTTTCCGGCTTGTCCGGAAAACTCGATGCGAAGACCTCGGGTGGGTCGATCCACTTGCAGGAGGTTGACGGGGATGCGCGGGTGGATACTTCAGGAGGGAAGATTGAGGCGGCCTCGATCGACGGCTCGCTCACCGCACACACCAGCGGAGGACCCATTCGCGTCGATCGCGTGACCGGATATGTCGAGGCCGAGACTTCCGGCGGTCCCATCTCCGTGAACTTCGGCCGGGGAAACGCGCACGGCGGGGTGCTCGAGACCTCCGGGGGTTCAATCGAAGTGGAGTTGGAACGCTCCGCCAATCTCGAGATTGACGCCTCAACTTCCGGCGGCTCCGTCACCAGTGATTTGCCGATTCGGGTGGTGGGTAAGATTTCAAGCTCCAGCCTGCACGGTTCACTTGGTTCAGGCGGAGAAACGTTGCGACTTCATACGAGCGGCGGCTCCATCCATATCAGAGCGTTGTGAGGCCATCCTCAATAGGGCAAGGCGCGAGTGGCTCTGAGTTACTGCCTACCTTCCTTGTCCTGAGTCCGGGTCCTCTAGAATATAAGTCCTCTCTTTTCAATGACATTCGCGCTTACAACGCGTAAGTACCTTTGTTTTCTGTGATATTCCCGCTTCGTTTCCAACTTTCCCACGACGGTCCTTTGTTTTCATGGAGATTCCCGCGTCGTTCAATCAAATTTAAAGAATTCTTTTTCTTCCTACCCTCTGACGATAGACTTGTTGTCCGTGCCAAGGTGGTGCAAAATCGCGGCGCCGGTGGCCGCAACCAAGACGAGATTCTCCGTGTTCTCCGATTTCCAAAGCCTCAACACAGAGAGAACACGGAGGATCTCAGCGGCCTCTGGGTTGAGTTTTTTCTGGCCACGAAGGATACGGAGGCATTACCGGCGCGAGAAGAAACCTCCGCGCCACAACAAGGTCCCAGGAACTAGTGCTACAGTGTTCCCACCAGGCCATGACCTCCTCCACGGCTTCAACTTACCATTCTAGCCTATCTCGTTCCACTTGTCAAGAGAAAAGATCAGCCCTTGACTTCCCGTTGGACGAGAAGGTGGCGCATTTCCTTGATATCCGATATTAACCCTTCGATTAAGCTCTCCCAATCGGCCTTGTCAGCAGGACTGAACTCTCTTCCGTAGCCCTTCATCCTTTCGGGTCGTGCGTTCTCCAGTACCACCCAAAGTGTGGAAAGCTCTGCCGCGAGTATTTGCCTGGGCTCAGGCTTTCGAAGCTGGATGGAAAAATGATTCAAAGACGCCGACAGGCGAGTCCGAATCGTTCGCATCTTGTCCCGTGCCAGACGAATATGCTCGGCCTGGACCGGCGAGGGCGCGTCTCCGTATGGGGACTCGAGCGATTTCAGCACCAGTCCCATCCGATCCAGAGCACTTTCGAATATGCTAGCGACCGTAGCCAAACGACGAGCGTGGAGTTCATCCAGAGCCATAGCGGTATTCCTGCGTAGAGGCGGCTTTACGCCGCCGTTGGCGATCCCGCTCGGAGCGGGATCGCCGCTACTTAGCTTTCGTTCCCCGAATTTCGTCTTCCAGACCGTTCAGCCTCACCAGTGCTGCCTGGACTGCTGAAGCTCCCTCGGCCCGCACTGCGCGGGCGCGCGTTAGGGCCTGTTCAGCGATGCGTCGGATTTCGTGCAGGAGCTTGCGGATCTCCACCTCCAAGCGGCTGCGGCTCTCCTGAACTCGGTTGAGGATGTCGCTCTGTACCCGAGTGCAGTTGGTTTCCAGCAGGTGTGTAAGAAACTGTCGGGCATCGTCTTCGATCGCGCCATGGGCTCGAGTGAGGCCGAGAATCAAATCGGCCACCCACCGCAACGGCGATGCTGGTTGCGCGATCTCGATCAGGTCGTGAAACGTGAACTGCGATCGAATCCGAAATCCTGCCTCCGGGTCGAGGGCGTGCGGCATGCGCGCAATCTCTCGAATGCCCGCAGCGGCGAGCTTTTTCAGAAAATCGTTGCCCATCTGCACAAATCGGCGGGCGACCTCCCGATATTCCTTCTCCGCCTCCGCTTGCTCGGTGCGCAGCCACGGCAGGACGTGCCGGCGCGCAACTTCCTGAGCCTCGCGCATCAATCGACGCCGGTAGGCAGGTCCCATTCCGCGCGAGACCGATTGGAGCGCCTGCTCGAACTCCTGGTTCGCTTGAGGCGACACCAAACCGAGAAATGCTTTGTGCCGGTCGACGAGTGTGTCGGAGAGGTGCTGCTGCTCGGCCATGAAGAGGTAACCCAGCTCGCGCATCGAGCGTTCTGCCCCGGCGAGCGTTTCCTTCATGGCGGCAATTCGCCGCTCCGATTCTTCGAGGGGTCGCTCCAGCGCCTCGCGCTCTTCGCTGATGATGGCCAGCAATTGCTCGCTCAGCCGCTCCAGACCCCGTTCGCAAGCCGCGCGGATCAATTGCCGGCCGGATTCTTCGACGAGCCGGCGAAGCGCCTGCAACAGTCCTCCCCAGTCCCGCTCCGGCCCGCGATTCTCCAGCCGTTCCGCCGCGCTAACTTCAAAGACGGGCCCGGCGGGCCGTTGCAAACGCTTTTCCAACAACTTTCGCGTGAAACCCGCGGCCGCCGCTCTTTCTTCGTCCGTGGTTCGGTCCGCCTTGTTGATGACCAGGATCAAATCCTGAACCTGTCGCCCCACAGCCTCGACGAGGGCCAGTTCCTCGCCCGCCAGCGGCGGGTCTGCGCCTACCACAACGAGTGCTGCATCGATGTGGGGTATGAAAGCCTCGGTCGTAGCCGTGTTGCCCGTAAACACCGATCCGAGCCCGGGCGTATCCACCAGGCACATGCCTGCGGCAAGCAGCGGGCTGGGCACAAACACTTCGACGCCTACGACTCCCTTGGCATTCTCCGGGTTGTGCTCTTCTGTTACGTACTGGTCTAGACCCGCGATGGCGATTTCCCGCCAGGGGCCAGCCCGGGCCCGGATTCGTGCTCTGTGCCGCTCTCCGAACCGGATCACGGTGGGCACGGCAGTGACCGGGATGAAGCCCACAGGGAGCACAGGCTCACCGATCAGCGCGTTGATCAGCGTCGACTTGCCTCGCTTGAACTGGCCGATACACGCGACGTAGAAGCGGCCTTCCGAGATGCGGGCGGCGAGCTCGCGAGCTTCGTCAGCGACCCGATTCGTGCCGAGCTCTTCCCCCAAGGTTGCCAGGCGAAGTAGTCTCGTCGCACCGTCAACGTCACTCGTCGGAGCGAGTCCACCAGCCACGCCGTCTGCGGGCGCCGCGTTCACTATCATAGGCTTTCCCTTCCATTCTCGCCTCCCCAAGCGCTTCATGCAGACGAGCAAGGAGCCCCAGGATCCCATCCACGCGCGGATCCAGGTACTCCTTCAGCATCTCGGGCACTGCTCCGTAACCGCGCAGGCTTTGGGACTTGCTTTCGTGCAAGGTGACCCAGATGTGAGAAAGGCGTGATTCGATCACCTTATCCAGTTCGACCGTCCGCTTCGGAAGGCCCAAGTCTGATCTAATTGTCGTGACCCGATCCAGAACCTCAAGGAGGATCGTGCGAATCTGTTCTTTACTGGTTTCGGGAATCTGCCCCGCATATTCATAAAAAATTCCGTGGAACCCGTCCAGGTTGCGCTCGATTTCCCGGCAATCCTCTTCGAGAGTGAGCATTCGGGCCGCAAGGGCGCCAGCATGGGCGGGTGAAACGGAGAGAGTTGCTTCAAAATCCATCTTGCCACCGTCCGCCATCAGGTCACCCTCCTTTTCGTCAAACACTGTCCACTATCGAGCCGGACTCCCAAAATGCACGTTCCAAAGAGGCAATCATCCAAATATTCACTTCTGCCTCGTGACTTTCGGGTCAAGCAGGGCAAAAACAAAAAACTCCTACCACGACCCGCAGCCGTGATAGGAGTTGTCAGTCCCCAAAAAAGCCGGAACGGTTATTTAGGCGAACTCCATCGCCTATCAAATCTTATTAAATCACCTTCACCGAAGTTTCAGACAAGTGCTTTTGGACCGCGAGCGCTGCGATGAGCGCGGTGGCGATCCCATCATCTCGGTTACGCGCGCCTCTCAACGAAGACGTCACCACATCGTTTAACGGCCTTAATGTTTCCAGCGCGCGTAGGCATCGCGCCCGGCGTACTTTGCACTGCGCCCTAGTTCCTTCTCAATTTCCAAGAGCCGGTTATATTTGGCGACCCGCTCCCCGCGGCATGCCGAGCCGGATTTGATCTGCCCAGTCCCCGCCGCGACCGTGAGGTCGGAGATGGTCGTATCGTCTGTCTCGCCGGACCTATGCGAGACAACTGCCGTATAGCCGTTCCGACGCGCCAGCTCAATGCACTGCAAAGTCTCCGTCACGGTTCCGATCTGATTGAGCTTGATGAGCACCGAGTTCGCAACGCCCTCGCGAATTCCTTTCTCCAGAATCGCGGGGTTCGTGACAAAGATGTCGTCCCCTACAAGCTGCACTTTGGCGCCAAGTCGACTGGTTGCCTCTTTCCAGCCATCCCAATCGTCCTCTGCGAATCCGTCTTCGAGAGAATAGATCATGGGGTAGCGCTCCAGCCAGTCTGACCAGAGAGTCACCATGGCTGTGGGCGTGTGTTTCGACTTATCTGATTTGTTGAAGACATACGCCCCGCCTTCGTAGAACTCACTGGCGGCGGGATCGAGATTGATCGCTATGTCAGGCCCGGGCTTGTATCCTGCCTTTTCGATCGCGGCAACAAGAAGCTCCATCGGCTCCTCGTTGGAGCGCAGCCTGGGTGCGAAACCGCCCTCATCTCCGACACTCGTTTCGTAGCCCTTTTGATGCAGGATGCTTTTCAAGGCCTGAAATGTTTCGACGGCCGCTCGCAACGCGTCGGCAAAGGTTAGCGCTCCGACCGGCGCGATCATAAACTCCTGAAAGTCAACGTTGTTGTCCGCATGCCTGCCACCATTCAAGACGTTCAGCATGGGCACAGGGAGAATGTATGTCTCCTGGTCGGAGAGGTACCGATAAAGAGGAATCCCCTTTTCTACAGCCGCAGCCCTTGCCACAGCGATGGAAACCCCCAGGAGCGCGTTGGCGCCCAGCCTTGCTTTGTTAGGCGTACCATCCAACGCGATCAGCTTGGCGTCCAAAGCAGCTTGGTCCGTTTCCATTCCGAGTACCGCTTTTTGAATCTCTCCCACCACGTTGGCAACGGCCTTTTGAACACCTTTTCCGCCGTAGCGCGACTTGTCTCCATCGCGAAGTTCGACGGCCTCTCGCTTACCAGTGGAAGCGCCGGATGGGATCTTCGCCACCCCGCAGGCGCCACTTTCCAGACGGACAGTGACTTGCACCGTTGGATTACCCCGCGAATCCAGGATTTCCAGGGCATCAAGCTTCTTGATTCTCGACATAAAATCACCTCAAGCAAATAAGATTTTAAGAGTAAATGAGTTACGAAAACAATTGTGACCCTCTTGTGGGCGAAACTCGTAAGGGCGTTGGGAATCGCACTGAGAGCAGGATTTCAGGAAGCACTCCTACCAGACAATCATCGTAGGAGTTATCAGTCTCGATCAGGCAAGACGGTTGGATCGGCGAACTCCATCGCCCTTAAACTGCTATTATACCATACGGCCTCGGACGTTGAAGGGCTTTGTGCCGTCCGGTGCTGGTGTCATTTGGAACGGGGATCCCCTCAAGCCGGCGGTCATTCCCGAGAAAGCGGGAATCCAGTCCCAGGAAAGCACATTTCCAAAGGTTTGCGGAGTGGATTCCCGCTTTCGCGGGAATGACTGGTGTTTCGAGTTAGCCTAGTTGATTGAGAAGGCAGCGGCGGCGCTCGGAGCCGCCAGGGCACGAGAGGTTCATGTCTTTAAGCACAAAGGGGAACTCTTGCGCGTGGTATAGTGATTGTGGCGGCGCTTGGTCACCGCAGAAACTCCTTGCCGTTGCAGACCGCCGCTACAGCGGAGATTGTCAAAGTGAGCGAGCAGTTGCGAACCCTGTTAGCAGAGTTGCGGAGCCGGTTTGAGGCGCTCTACGGGCCGCGCCTTGTCCGCCTGATGCTGTTCGGCTCGCAAGCTCGGGGCGATGCGGAACCCGGCTCGGACATCGACGTGCTCGTGGTGCTCGAGGGCCCGGTAAGGCCGGGGGAAGAAATCGCCCGAACAGGAGAGATCACTGCGGGCATGTCCCTGGAAAACAACGTGGTGATTTCCTGCACCTTCATCCCCGCAGACCGGTTTGAACGGGAGGAAAGCCCTCTCATGATCAACGTGCGCCGAGAGGGGGTTCCGGTATGAAGCCCGAGCAGGGGGACATACTGAGAAAGGCGGAGGACAGCCTCAATGCCGCGAAGCTCATGCAGGAGAATGGGTATCACGATTTTGCCGCCTCACGCGCTTACTACACTATGTTCTACCTTGCCGAGGCGTTCCTGCTGGAATACGGCCTTGCCTTTTCCAAGCACTCCGCAGTGATTGCCGCGTTCGGAGAGAGGTTTAGCAAAACCGGCCTTGTGCCCACAGAGCTCCACCGTTACCTCACGGAGGGGCAGGACAGCCGGAATGTGGGAGACTACCACTTCGGAAGCACGCTGACGGGAGACCAGGCCGCCCTGCAAATCACCCGTGCCGAGAGATTCCTGGAGGTGGCCCGTGAGCGTCTGGGTGCCATTCTGCCTCCCCGGGAAGAACCCTGATGTCCCTCCACGATGTCATCGACGACCGCAGCGAAAAAAACGAGGGTCCACAAGATGCCCTTGTGCTCTCGATTTGAGAGGAGATCGGGATCTCCAAGGGGTCGGCGGAGGAGAATTGACGCTCATGAAGGACAAGTCCCGGCCATCGCGCTTGGTGGTGCTTTCCGTGGATGGAATGCGGCCGGACTTTTACCGGCGACCAAACGAGTTCGGGCTAAAGATTCCGAATCTCCTCGAGCTGGTCAAGTGGGGGGCCAGCGCGGAGGCAGTGGAGAGTATCTATCCGACGACAACTTACCCGGCGCATGCAACCCTCGTGACGGGCGTGCCTCCGAGTGTGCATGGAATCTATAGCCATCTGGCATCGCTCGACCCCACCGAAAAAGCGCGACCGTGGTGCTGGTTTGCCGGCGCCCTGCGTGTTCCCACTCTCTGGGATGTGATGCGAGCCACGGGGCGGAAAGCTGCGGCCATCAGTTGGCCGGTGAGCGCCGCGGCGGCAATTGATTACAACATTCCGGAGATTTGGGATCCGACTACGGCGGACCCGCATAGGGACTTCGCAACGCCCGCCCGCCATTCGACCCCGGGGTTGTTCCCTGAAATCCTCAAGGTTCTGCAACCCATTCTTGGCGGCGCAACTCCGGACCGCCTGCGGTCTGAGGCTGCGCTTTACCTCTGGGATCGCTATCGGCCGGACCTTCTCCTCGTCCACTTTGTTCACTATGACCAGTTGGCCCATCAGTTCGGGCCGACTTCGCCGCAAGCCCTGGCCGCCATCGAACGGACAGACCAAGAAATCGGACGCCTTCGGGAAGGCTTTTTAGAAGATGAGGCGCCTACACTCGTGGTCCTCTCCGACCATGGCTTTGTGCCCGTCGAGAAAGAGGCTGCCCCGCTTTCGGTTCTGGCGGAGGAAGGGTTGTTCGATCGGGAAGCGGATGGCACGCCAAAGCTTGGCAAGCTGGGGGCCGTCCATGCCGGAGGGTCCTTCGCCGTTTACTGGCTGGAAGAACCGTCGGCAACGGATCGAGCATCTTTGCAGCGAGCGGTGAGGCGACTCATTGAAGCGGGAACTGTTGAAGAGGTCGTGGATCGCGAGCGGCTCGAATCCCTCTCGGCCGACCCGGACGCGGAATTGATCATCGACGCGGCGCCGGGTGTTTACTTCTCCGACCGGTTTGGAGGACCGCTGATGAGAGACAGCCTCAAAGACCGAGGCACTCACGGTCAATTACCCACCCGCCCCGGACTCGAGGCCTCCTTCATCGTCGCCGGCCCTCAATTCAGCGGAGGTCGGAACTTGGGCCGGATGGCTTTGACGCAGGTGGCGCCAACCCTGGCGCGCTTGCTGGGACTCCCGGGCGATATCCTGGCATCGAACGAGAAGCCGATTCTGGAATTGCCGATTTTCGATTGACGATTGGCGATATTCGAAACTCGAAACTAGAAATTCGAAACTCGGAAAAGACGCCGCTGCGCCCCATTGGAGCCGAATTTCGATTTTCGAATTTCGATTTTCTGCTCCCACAATCGGCCGTCGGCAATGAAAACCTGGTCTTCTGACTCCTGACTTCTGCACGTCCCCGAAACAGGAGTAAAATGCACAGTTATGGTGCAAGAGCCATCGGTCATGCCCGATGCGGTGAAGGCGTATCTCCAATCCCGCCCGCGTTGGATTCGCTGGCGTGAGTGGCTAGTGGGCCGCCGGTACGCTTTTGCTGCATTTCCAGATCGACCGAAGCCGCTGGTGGTGGTGGCGTATTCCCGTCGAGACTCGGTGAAAGCCCTGGAGATGGTGCGCGCCGTCGAGCGGGACTGGGCTGAAGCTCCCCAACACTGCCGCGATGCGTATGAAAAAATCCTCGAGGATGCCCCCAAGTTAGTAATTATCCAATTCCGCCGGAGCAACATCTGCGGCTGCCTGGGGCACCGTCACGTGGTGGTGAAAGAGCAGCCGTTTGCCGAACCGCATGATGCCTTAGGCGGTGATCCTGCTGGAGAGTTGGATATCGCTTACCAGCGCGTGGAGAGCTGGCTGGCGCTGCCTTTGATGGATTTCGCGCTCGATGCGCAATTTGTGGCGGGGAGCCGGCTGAGAGAGTTCCAGGCAGAGCGGCTGCGCCTGCAATTTCTCAGCATCCTCCTGCACGAGATTAACCATATGGTTCGTTCCCAAGAGCGGGAGGCTTCGGTCCGTGAACGGAGTTTGGCCTTCTACCGTGATGCGCTTGCACAGTATGTGGAGGATGCCAAGGCGAGTTTGTCCTTGACGATTGACCGCTCGTTCTCGCGCTTTGAGCGTGATTGAGATAGAAGGTGGATAACAGATTTCCGCATTCCGCTTCCTTGCTGAGCGTAGTATCAAGTAATTCTATACTCGTCATAAATCTTAGTGATAAACGCAGCGGGTATCCCAGGAATACAATTGTGTGTTTCTATGCAGTGGGTGTATATTGCACTTCCCGTCAGAAGACATGCGCGAGACTGGAGGGGATTTGGCCAGCACCCTTGGCGAACAGGAGGAGACTTCGATGAACCTCGACAGCAAGAAGGCTGCTCATATGGGTTGCCAGAGGCTTATATTGGCAATCTTTGTGGCACTATTAATCTCGGCTTCAGCATCGGCACAGCAAACGACCGGCAAAATCGTTGGCACAGTAACTGATTCCCTGGGCGGGGTGATGCCGGGCGTAAAGGTTACGGCCACCAACACCGCTACGCAGATCAGCACCACGAGCGTCACCGATAAAGAGGGGTCCTACCAAGTTCTCAACCTTCCCATCGGCGATTACCGCATCACCGCGGAGCGCGAGGGTTTTAGGAGGCTGGTTACCGATGCTCCGCCGCTACGAATCAATCAGGTGCTGCGTGTGGATTTGCGCATGGAGGTGGGCGCGCGTAACGAATCGGTTACGGTAGAAGGCTTGGCGGCCGCCGTGGAAACTGTGAACCCCACCTTGGGGCAATCCGTCACCGCCCGAGCTGCTGTGGACCTGCCGCTCAACGGACGGAACGTTCTCGATCTCGCTCTTCTCCAGCCCGGGGTCACGGAAGTGAACCCATATGCCTCCACCAATGATCAGGCCGGCAGCTTCGGAATCGCCGGCGGCAAGTCTGACTCCGTCACCTTCTTGCTGGATGGGGGCATCAACAACGACCTGCTGGCGAACGAAGTCGTCTATAACCCCAACCCGGACGCCATCGCCGAGTTTCGAATTTTGACCAGCAACTACTCGGCGGAATACGGCCGCAACGCCGGAGGTATCGTGAGCGTGGTCACCAAGTCCGGCACCAACACCTTGCATGGCAGTGCGTTTGATTACGTCCGCAATGACCTCTTCGACGCCAACCTCTTTTTCAACAATGCCACTGGCGGTGCCAAGCAAGTACTCAAGCGCAACCAGTTCGGCCTCACCCTGGGTGGGCCCGTGGTGATTCCGCACGTGCTGAATGGGAAAGACAAGTTCTTCTGGTTCATCGATTACTCCGGCCAGCGCCAGGTCCAAAGCGATACCCAACCGCAGCTTCCGGTGTACACCCCGCAGGAGCTCCAGGGGGATTTTTCCCAGGCTGGCCCGGTCGTCAATGGCAATCCCACTCCTGACCCGACGGTGGTGGCATTCCTCGCCGCCAACCCGTACTGGCAGTCAAACCCGACCTTGGCCGCGCAGGCGATTATTGATCCCACAAAGTTCAGCCCCGTGTCGAAGAATTATATCCAAGCCAACCTCATCCCGACTTCTGCATCGGGGTCCAAGATAGCTCAGGCAGGTGGCACGGACAATACCGACGAATTCACGGCCAAGCTGGATGCCCAACTCAATTCCAAGGACAAGCTATCCGGCACTTTAGGTTGGTCCCGTGAGCCGTTGCTGGATCCGTTCAGCTACGCCTTTGGCGCGGCCCCTTACGATGCCTATGGGTACGGCG
>JBEKME010000133.1:0-16446 GCA_050008675.1 Terriglobia bacterium | reverse complement strand
TTCACGGACCCACTGACCCGGCGCGCAATGGGCCTTTCAATAAGGCAGACATCGCCCTTTACAATCAGGCTCCTGTTAATCACACACGCCGGGATTCGAACGCCACTTACATCGAGGGTATTTCGGTGGAGTCCGTCCGCGCGGCCATCGAGGCACGCCTCGCGAGGGTCAATGCCTAAGGACTACGCCACTTGGGCCTCCCGATGGCGCGTACCGTTGGGGTTTGCCCTTGCCGCTGCCTTCCTGATCCTTGCGCAGCCATCCGAGGTGCTGCTGCTTTCCGGCGCGGCAATCATGCTAGCCGGTCTCCTGCTGCGGGCATGGTCGGCAGGTTACCTTGCCAAGAACCAGCGGCTCGCCACCGGCGGCCCGTATTCCTACACACGCAATCCCCTTTACCTTGGAAGTGCGGTGATGGGGCTGGGGGGGGCGGTGGCCGGCCGGTCGTGGATCATGGGTGTAGCTTTCGCAGCCTTCTTTGTCTTGGTGTACTGGCCAGTGATGAAGCGCGAAGCGCAATTCCTGCGACGGGAGTTCCCGGAGGCTTTTGAGCCGTACGCGAAGCAAGTCCCGCTGTTCTTCCCCAAGTTGCCCCGGATTCCCGCTGGCCGTGAGAAGTTTCAGTGGCCGCTTTACCTGAAGAACCGTGAGTACGAGGCGGCGACGGGATATGTGTCGGCCATGCTTTTTCTGGCATTGAAGATGTGGTTGCGTTAAATTAAGTAGGTTACCTTTGCCCGACCATGAGCGTCCAAGTTAACAGCGTGCGCTATTCTGTACTCAAAGTCGGAGGGTTGACGCTTGCCGTTTTGGCGCTGGCCAATCCCCTCCTTCCGACCCCACAAGAAAAAGCCTTGCCTTTCAAGCCGGGAGAACGCTTGAACTATGACGTCACCTGGTCTATCTTCCCTGCCGGCACGGTCTCCACAACTTTGCGGAGTGAAGGTCAAGAATCAAAGGACAATTACACCGTCACCACCACCGCTCAGTCTCAAGGTTTTGTCTCCCTCCTCTTTAACGTCCAGAACGAATTCCGCTCTTTCTTTGATCCCCGGACCTTGTGCTCCGAAAGGATTTCAAAAAAGATCAACGAAGGGCGGCGACGCAAGGAAACTGAGATCGTCTTTGATTCCAAGGGAAAGCGGGCGATTCTCGAGGAACGCGACTTGACCAAACCCAATGAACCTCTCAAGCACGCGGAGAACGAGATTCCGAGCTGTGTGGAAGATGTGGTAACGGCCTTCTATTACCTGCGGAGGCAGGATTTCCAAATCGGCAAGCCCCTTCACCTGCCGGTTAACGACGGCGCGAAGACCTACGATGTGACTCTTGATGTTCAGGCGCGTGAAGGGATTCAAACTCCCCTTGGGAACCGCTCTGCCATCCGCGTGGAACCTAAAGTCTTCAGCGGCTTGTTCAAAAGGAAAGGACGGATGCTGGTCTGGTTTAGCGACGACGATCAACATCTGCCTTTGCGCATCAAATTCATGACTGTCGTCGGGAACATTACCGCCACTCTGAGGTCCGTTACCCGCGTCGCAGAAAAGTCTTCCCCAGAGAGGCAGTAAGGCGTCGTGCAAATCTCGCCGCTCAGACCATTCGGTATTTTTCAGCCAGCAAGCGCTTGAACTTGGGCTGGTAGATGATGTCGTAGAGCTGCGCTTTGTCCGGGAAAAGGTTGAGGGCGAAGCGGCGGGTTTGGGCAACGAGTTCCGAGGCCTCCTCCACGGGAAGGTCGGATTGAGCAACCAGGTTGAGGACCAGGTCCACGACGATTTGCAGGCGCCTTACCTTTCGGTTTTCCTCGAGGATTTCCTCTTTGCTGGCCACGGCGGTGGCCTCCTCTCTCCCGCGAGTTGAACACAGCTCGCCCTGCTCGAAACAATTCTAGTATAAGCTAATAAAGGCTGGCGAGTGCGGATTGCGTATGCCGCAGGGTGAACGCCGGACTCCACCCATACGGGCACGCCACGGCGTGCCCCTACTAACGATGGTGACTGAGATTACGGCGGAAAGAAAGATCCTGCCCCCTGGGCGCTGGGGGCGAGTGCGTGAGGTGCTCCGCGACTCGCTCGTGAACTTCTTCCGCGAGAATTCCCTAACGGTTTCAGCCTCCATCGCCTACTACAGTCTGCTCGCCATCTTTCCCTTGCTGCTCCTTCTTCTGAGTGTGAGCGGGGCATTTATCCGCCGCTATGAGCTCTACGGCCGACTGGCCCTGGTCTTGGAGCACTACCTGCCCGTCAGGGAAGATTTCATCATGAGGGAATTGGTCGGCATTTCGCGAGCTTATGGGAGGGTCAGTGTCCTATCAATCCTGCTCCTGTTATGGAGCTCTTCCGGTGTCTTCCTTCCCATCGAGCGGGCCTTGAACCGGGCGTGGGAGGTGGAGAAGCAGCGAAAGTGGTGGCTACGACGGCTTCTCGCCCTGGAGATGGCGGGGATTTTCGGCTTCCTCGCCATGTTCTCGACGCTCCTCGTGGGAACCCGCAGGTACACCGACGCCTGGCTCAGGACCTGGGTGGCAAGCTCGCTGCTCCCCTTCGTGGAATTCTCCTATCGCGGCATCTTCGTGGCCGCCACTTTCGGCATTACGCTCTGCATGTTCTTGGTCCTGTTTGAGCGGCTGCCCAACCGCCCTATGAGTTATCGCCAGGCTTTTCCCGGGGCATTACTGACGGCTCTTTTGTGGGCGGCGACGCGCTCGCTGTTTACTCATCTCCTTCCTTTCTTGAATTACCGCCAGATTTATGGCTCGATCGGGGTGGTGGTGGCCCTGATGACCTGGGTCTACATTTCCTCGGCCATCATGCTTTTTGGCGCCCAGGTGTCCAGCTCGCTCTATCGCACATGGAAAGTCAAGGCGCCCGCCGTAGAGGCTCCGGCTGAGGGCGTGGTTGAATCTGCGGGCGAGGCGCCATAGCCGGAGTTTCTCGCTACGATTCGGGAAGGGCGGGGTTTTAACCCCGCCGTTACCGGTGCTTCTGATTTTTCCCACGTCTCGCGCCCCGCGCAGTCCCGCAGGCGCGGGACTGCGCGGGGCGCGAAAGGAACAGAAGGTTGAGAGCCGTTTTACGGCGGGGTTAAAACCCCGCCCTTCCGGTCACCCGACTCAAAACGGCAGAGGGTGGTGAGAAATCCGGGATAGCAGCGGACCGCCAAAGAACGGTCGCTCATCTGCACCGTCGTGGCTCCATCAACGTCTGGACGGAAAACCCGAATCCCCCACCCGCGCAAGCGCCCCAGAGTTTCCGGGCTGGGCAGGTTTCCAAAGCCGCCTGCGCCGCCCGTGACGATGGCCACGCGAGGGTTAACCCGGGCGAGGAATTCCGGACTGGTGGATGAATTCGAACCGTGGTGGGCCACTTTCAGAACTTCACTCTCCAAGGGTTCTCCGGAAGCCAGCAGTGATTGTTCGACTTCGGCGCTGATGTCGCCCGGCAGAAGCACGCTCGCTCCATGGTAACTGAGGCGGAGAACCAGCGAGTCATCATTGGAAGGAAGACCTGACGGGCGCCACGAGCGCGCGGGCCACAAGGCGCGAATGATGGCGCCACCACGCTCCGGTTCGTCACCCGCCGCCAACGTCCGCTCAGCAACACCCTTTTGCCGTACCCTCTCCAGCAAACCCGAGTAGGCGGGGGTAGCAGGATTTGCTGCGTGCCAGAACTCGCCGATCTGGAAGTTTCGGACGACCGCAAAAAGGCCCCCAAGATGGTCTTCGTGAGGATGAGAAAGCGCGACGATATCAATCCTCTTGACCCCCCGCGACCACAAGTAAGGCGACACGATATCTTCTCCTGGGTCCCAGAGCCGGCCTTGAAACGCGCCTTCGGTCGTGCTGCGGTTGCGGGTTCCTGCCGCATCAACCAGCATCGTGGTTTTGTCAGGAAGCACCAGAAAGAGTGCATCGCCCTGGCCGCAATCAAGCGCTGTGATCTCTAAGATTCCGGACGGAAGTCGCGGGGAAAAAGGGTGAATGGCGACCAGCGCCGTCATCAGTCCAAGAGCCGCCATGGAAAGCCGAAAGGTCCAAGCGTGCCTGCCCAGCGCTACAGCAGCGACGAGAATGGAAAGCACAAACCCGCAGCCAACCCACAACGGCGGGTTCGGCACTCGGAACGAAAGCCAGGCCGGCAAACGAGGGAGGTCCGTCAAGGCAAACAGCCCTGCCATGACGACGGCCAGCGCCTTCGCAGGCCAGGCAGCCAGTGCGGGAAGTAGAGCGCCCAGTAACACGGTCGGAACAGCAAGCGCCAGGAGTAAGGTCATTAAGGGAATGGCCAGAGCATTAAAACCGATTCCCGCAAAGGCCACTCGGTGAAAAGTCGTTGCCATGGGCAGCAACAGGCCGACCTGGAGGACCGTGGAGAAGAGCAAGATGTTGGCCGTCCAGAGCACGAGCCTCGTCGGGCCTGTCACGACGGCGCTTGCCAACCCGCCATGCTGCTCCAGAAATCGCCACCGCATTCTTAACCCTGTGATCAGTGCGCGCAGGTCCAGCCGGAATTGCGACTGCCGGGGAGCCAGTTGGGCGTCCAGGGTGCTTTCGTCCAGATTACGTAAAGCGCGCCGATAGGGCTCCGTCGTACGTCCGAGGATGGGCGCCACCAGACCGACAATGAGCAGCGCGGCTGAAAAGGAAAGTTGAAATCCGGAATCGAATAGCCAAGCTGGGCGAGAGAGCAGCAGGATGAGTGCCGCCAGCCCGATAGCGTTCAATGTGGAATGGCCGCGGTAAAGCAGCCGGGCCAGCAAATAAAGCGAAATCATCAGGGTGGCGCGCAACGTGGGCGCCCGCTGCTCAACCAAAACGGAATAGAACAGGAGAAGCACCAGGACGATTAAGCGCCTTGACGGTTCGCCGAGCGGGAACAAGCGCAGCAGCCAACTAGCCAGCAACACCAGCAGACCAACGTGAAGGCCGGCGATCACCAGGAGATGATAAAGCCCCGTTTTGCGGAAATTCTCGATGGTTTCGGAGTCCAGCGAAGACCGGTCGCCCAGCAATACCGCCTTGAGCACCGTGCCACACCGCCCCTGCGCAGACCAGCGTGGATAGAGATTGTCTATAGATCGTAGCAACCTGTTCCGAATCCGCTCAACCAGTGTCCACATCCCTGGGTGGGGTGAGCGGGGCAGCTTTTCAACCAGGAGGGGATTCTTGATAGTGCCAACCCAATAGATGTCCTCGGTGGATTCCATCCAGCGGCGAAAATCGAAGCTGCCGGGATTCTGATAAGTCCGCGGCTTTCGCAGACGCACTAAAACTCGGATGAGGTCGCCGTACTGAAGACGCAACGAGTCCAGAGCTGCTGAAATTTCCGGATGCTCGGACGCCTGAAGGCGCAGCCGCACTTTTCCAGTCAAATCGTAAGAGCGTTCCCTGCTTTCGGCGCGCTCTGTTTCAAGGTCGAATTGAAGCCCGTAAGCAGTGCGGATGGGTGTGGAGATGACTTGCCCTTCCAGGCGAATAGGGTCTTGAAGGTCAACCCCCTGCGCGGCCAGCTTGCTGACATGGTTGGGCGGGAATCGGTACTCAAACAAGCAGCCTGCGGAAGCCCCGGCAGCAAGAAAGCCGAGCAGCGCCAGAAGCAGAGAAGCCCGCTCCCAACCCGCGCGCAACATGAGCAAACCAGCAAGCAAACAAAGTCCGACGCAAGCCGGAAGCGCGCCCAGCACAAACCAGTTGGCGTGCCCGGAACTAACCAGAAATATTCCCAGCCCGAAACTGGCCGCCATTAGGAGCAGGGGGCTTCTCATGCGGCCCGTTTCATTTTCTGCGGTTTCAGTCGCTGGCAAGTTTGCCGGTTCGATCGGCTCGCTGGACCTGCGATGTGTCGCCTGTGAGTTCAATGAAATGCCAGCACTCTGCGCACCAGCGTTCGGTGAAGTGCCTGCTAGTCCTGAACAACGTAGAAACTCCAGCCCTCTCTCCCTCGGGGGAGAGAGCTGTCAGCTATCAGCTCTCAGCGCCTCCAGCCCTCTCCCCCTTGGGGGAGAGGGTGGACCGCCGCCGGCGTTTTCTTCAGCCGGGGCGGGCCGGGTGAGGGGGTCACGAGCCTGCGCCCGTCCCTTTGCAGCTCACAACTCGCCGGTGAAAGCATTCGGCAATGACCACGCAACACGTCCAGCACCTTCTCCAGAAACAACTCCGGCGCCTCCAGAACAATGCCATTCGGGAATCGCGTCACGGTGTATCCCGCACGTTTGAGTTCTGCGTGGCGGCTCGCGTCGCGCCTGGTCTGGCTTGGCTGAGCGTGGACGCTGCCGTCCGGTTCCACAAATTGACCCCCTCACCCCCCGGCCCCTCTCCCCCAAGGGGGAGAGGGGAGAAGCAATGAAGAATCCGCACCCTCGCGCTTCAGGCCAGGAGCGCCCGCCGCGGCGTCTATTTACAGTCGCGGGGTTTTCTACAGGTCGACCGGGATCGCTGCGCCACCAAGTACTAGCGTAATGAGGTGGCCTGGGTATAGGGGGAATCTACAAGCGGCGCAAAGCAAACCCCGCAAGTGCCAGTTCAGTAGCGGCGGCTGATCCGCACACAGGCCACCCTCTAGCACCAGGCGCCAACTTCATCGCGCGGCGCGAAGAAAAGCAGATTCTTCGCTCCGCTCTCCAGAAACTCGACGCATTACTCGTTTCCATTGAGCAGCTTGGGCCGAGCCTGTCTGAGCCGTCCTCGCCCCGCAACTAACCCCTCACCCGGCCCGCGACGCCTGAAGAAAGCGGCGTCGCGGTCCACCCTCTCCCCTTGGGATAGGGCGGACCCACTTTGCCATGCGCTGCGTTTCTGACATCCCGGATAACGGTCTTCGGCTATCCTCGCTCAGAATGACAGGCTTGAACGGCGGGATCAGGATGACATGTCATTCTGAGCGTAGCGAAGAATCTGCTTTTGGTTGCGGCTATGCCACGCTGTAGCACGTATGCGCCACCCGCAGACGTCGCGCCCAGCGAGCCAGACTGCCGCTTCCTCCGCGCCACTCCGCGCACACGTCTACCCGCTCGGAGACGCACCGCCGGGGCAGCAGGCGTCCAATCTACTTTCCTCAGTGCATGCTACTGCATATATTCCGACTTGACGTAGTCCTTGCTCTTCCCCACTTTGTGGCAGTCGAAACACTCCTTCATATCCTTCAAAGTGGGGGCTGTGTCGCTGTCCTTGAAAACTTCAAAGCCCCAGCCACCGGTGGCCGGATAAAGCTTGGCATTCTTCTTCATCACATAGAGGGCCTTCAGTCCTCCCCGAGCATCCATCACCCCCAAGTAGTTGCTGGTGTCGTAGAGTTCGAGGGCGAGCATGGAACCATCCGGGTAGAGTTTGCCATTCTTTAACGCGGGCCAGCCGATGTCATTCACGTAAACGTTGTGGAGGCCTGGAAACCTGTCATATAACTTGTTGTCTTTACTGAAAATCACCTCGGTCTTGACGTGCCTCCAATGACGGACATCGTTGGGATAAGCGGGATAAGCAATGGCGGGTTTCTTCTGAGCCTGAGCAATTAAAGCCCCCAGGCTCGCCACCACCGCCACGAAAACTAGCGACAGAATCCTGGTACGGGTTGTCATGGAGAGATACCTCCTGATGCTAAGCTCGCATGAATTGGCGACTACTGCAAAAGTCAAACCGTTCCTGGTCACACATTCTAGCGCAACTACTCTTCACCTCCAAGTGCTCCACGAACTAAATTCTTACCCGGCCAGAAGCTCCGGACTGGAAGCAGGATGCTGCCAACCGTGAATCCAGGATTTTCAGCAGCCTGTTAAGGCCGGGCGTGGTCGTTGCGAGTGAGCTTGGCGAGGGACTCAATGTGGTAGGTTTGCGGGAAGAAGTCAAACAGTTCGATAGAGTCCAATTGATAGGCGTGTCCCACAAGAAAGTTGAGGTCGCGGGCCAGGGTGGGCGGGCTGCAGGAGAGGTAATGAATCTTGCGCGGCCGCAGGGCGGCCAGGAGCCTTAACGAGCCGGCATCGACGCCGCCGCGCGGCGGGTCCATCACCACCAAGTCCGGCTCTGCCTGCGCAAAGCGGCGCAAAAAATCGTAGGTTGTTTCGCCGGCCACGCGGAGGTTCGGAAGTCCGTTCGCTTCGGCGTTGGCTTTCAAGTCCGAGGCGGCGGTGAGGTTCGCTTCCGCGGCCACCACGCGATTGAAGCGCCGGGCCAACGGCAGTGAGAACAACCCGACGCCCGCGAAGAGGTCCAGGGCGAGTTCACCCCGCTCCTCGCCTGTTACCGAAGTCACGAGTTCGAGCCTAAGAAAGCGCGAGGCCTGAAAGAAGGAGCCTGGGCTGACTCGATAGTTGAATCCACCCACGGAATAATGCAGCGCAGGCTTGCCGAGTACGAGGAATCTGTTGCTGAATTCCAGGGCAACATTCACCGCACCCGGAATTCTCTCCAGCAGGCCACGGCCCGTTTGTTCGCCTTCAACGCAGGCGGCTTCGCCCCGCAGGGTGAGCATGACTTCCGCATCGCGCTGGTCGGCGAACAGCTCGATTTCCCGGAAATCCGCGAGCCCTCCCGCCCACTCCGGCCGCCGCAATTCAGCCAGCACGGAATTGAGACAGGGGGAAAGAATGAGGCAGCACTCGATGGGAAGGACTCGGTGCGACTGGGGCTCGAAAAAGCCCAGCGCGACCCGGCCGTCGGGTTGCCGGCGGATCTTGAATTGAGCCTGGTTCCGGTAGTTCCAGGCAGGGCCGGCGTGCAACGGGATTCCTCCCTTCCAGTCGATTCTCCCTAGCCTACGCAGCGTCTCGAGCAGAATTTGCCGCTTGGTTGTGGATTGTAATTCCGGGCTGAGG
This sequence comes from Terriglobia bacterium, assembly GCA_050008675.1. Classification (GTDB taxonomy): domain Bacteria; phylum Acidobacteriota; class Terriglobia; order UBA7540; family UBA7540; genus CAVROP01. The sequence continues at coordinate 7,638 of JBEKME010000133.1, read as the reverse complement.
TGCTGGTAGTGACAGCCTCCGCAGCGGCCGAAATAAGGGCAGGGGGGGTCGATGCGCTCCGGGGCAGCTTGCAGAATCCGCAGAGGTCGAGCATGGACCACTCCTTTGGCGGTACGAACCTCCTCCACCTCCGCGCGCTCCCCAGGCAGGACACGAGGAACCAAAACGGTGCGGCCCGCATGGTGGCCCAGGGCCTCGCCTCCGTAAATCAGCTTGATAGGAGTAAGTTCGAATGGCATTGTGTCGAAACTCGAAAATCGAAACTCGAAAATCAAAAATCGAAAATCGAAAACCGAAAACCGAAAACGGCTGCGATTTTCGAGTTTCGATTTTCGAGTTTCGAATTCCCGGCTCACATATAGAACAAACTTAACCGCGGAAGCTGGTAATGCTCCAGCAAGCGCCGCTTCAGGAACTGCCGCTGCAACGACTCGATCTGCGGTCCAGACATTTTCCGGCGGTAAGGCCCCAGCCCGCGTTCGACTTCTCCCTGGATCTCAGCCAGGAGTTCCACGGAAGAGGCGCGAGTGAGAGAAGCGGTCAGCTTTTCTTCAACAGCGGTCAGGCGTATTTCCAATTCTTCCAGGTTGGCAAGCAGTTTGGCGGGCTCCTGCGAGGCAGTTTCGCGAAGCGATGTCGCCGCTGAGGCCAGGTCGTCCGCCAGAACCTGCTGGCCTTGCTCCCTGGCTTTGCGGGAGGCGATCTCGACGGCCTCCGCGTTGCGATTCAGGAAGCGCAGGATTTCCTCCAAGGCAAAAGGAGGAGGCGAATCCTTCCGCGTGCCACCCTGAGCTTCACCGCCGCGCGCCTCCTCGGCGGCACGCAGGACCTCTTGCGTGCAATATGCCAGAGCGTTGACCATCCTGTATTTTCGCTGGCGTGCCTTGAACTTCTCGAAAGCGCGCACCATACCCGCCAGAACCGCTTCGAGCGGAATGCCGGAGTCCTTCCAGGCTTCGATGAGAGCCCAATCAAGAGGTGAGAGGAGCGTCTTCGTCCCACGGCATTGCTGATAGCGTTCTTCGATTTCGGTGAAGTAATTGAAATAGTTTTCCACGTATTAGTTGTCAGTTTTGAGTTATCAGTTATCAGTTTAGCTATCAGCTATCAGCTATTACAAAACAGTGTGATTCTATCACGCGAGTGGACATGGACCTTGGGGCTCACTCAAGGAGATAAAAATCGTCGTCACCCCCGCGCAAGCGGGGGTCCACGTCCGTCCACGAGGAACTGGATTCCCGCTTTCGCGGGAATGACGCGCGTGGGGTGATTATCAGGAGAACCCGCCGCGCCAACCCCTGTCATTCTTCGCCCCGACTTGTCGGGGCGATGAATCTCTGCAGTTGTTCTTTCTTCCCCCTCCACCTGCAAACCGCCGAGATGCTTCGCCCGCCAAAAAGCGGCGCGCCCAGCATGACAGCGTCTTTAACTGATAACTGAGGACTGATAACTGATTACTTCTTACGATTGCGTTCGTAGATTATCCGCAAGCCTTCGAGGGTGAGCGACGACTCGACGGGGGGCTTATATTTTGAGGCGCCGGCCACCAGCGACGCCTGCCCACCGGTGGCAATCACCCTGGTTTTCTTGCCCAGCACATGGCAGAGGCGGTCCAGGATGCCATCCACCAGACCGACGGCTCCGTAGAAGAGTCCGGATTGCATGCTGGCCACCGTATTGGTGCCGATCACGCGCTGTGGCTCGCGGATCTCGACGCGGGGCAATTTCGCCGCGTGCTCGAAGAGCGCTTCTGCGGATATGCCCAGGCCCGGCGCGATGACCCCACCCAAATACTCGCCTTTCTCGGAGACCACGTCGAAAGTTATCGCCGTGCCGAAGTCCACAATGATGCAGGGGCCGCCGTACTTCTCAAAGGCGGCCACGCTGTCGGCGATGCGGTCCGCCCCCACTTCTTGCGGGTTATCGTAATGGATGGCCATTCCCGTGCGCGTGCCCGGGGTCAGGTAGAGCGGCTTCAGGTGAAAATATTTCCAGGCCATCTCCTCGAGCACCGGGTTGAGCGTCGGCACCACGCTGGCGACCATGATGCCATTGATCTGGTTCGCCTGGACGCTGTCCAGCGTGAAGAGGTTACGGGTCAGGATGCCGTATTCATCTGCGGTCTGCGACTTGTCAGTTTTCAGCCGCCATTGGGCGCGCAACTCCTGGCCCGCGAAAACTCCCAGAACCGTATTCGTGTTTCCTACGTCGATGACAAGTAACATAACATAGTTATCAGTATTCAGTTATCAGTATTCAGTTATCAGTGGTCAGTTATCAGTTGTCAGTTCAGCCGGTATCGACTGAAAACTGATAAGTGACTACTTTATTTCACAAGATTTAGTTATCAGAGTTCAGTTATCAGTTGTCAGTTCTATATTTATTGACTGAAAACTGATAACTGATAACTGACTACTTCCTTATTCATTTTACTTCCACAATCTCTCCGGCCACCAGGGCCTCTTCGTGCCCGTCGTCATACCGCACCCGTAGCGCGCCGCTCGGATCGACGCCGGCCGTTGTGGCAAGTGATTCCGCCTCAGCGGTCACGATGCGGATGCGCTTGCCGCTTGCATAAGTGGAGGCGGCCGCCCACTGCTCGGCGATGGCGGCACTGCCCTTTTCCAAGAGCAGATGGTAGTACCTTTCCAGTTCTTTCAGCAAGGCAATGAGAATCTGCACGCGCGGCCAGGTCCTTCGGCTCTCGATTCGTAAGGAGGTGGCGAGGGACCTCAGCTCGGCCGGCATCTCGCCATGATTGACGTTGATGCCGATCCCCAGCACAATGGCATGCAGCCGGCCCAGCTCCGCACTCATTTCCGTGAGGATGCCGCAAACTTTCTTCCCATTCACCAGCAAGTCGTTGGGCCAGCGTATATCCACGCCAAGTCCCGTGAGCGAACTCAGGGCGTGTTGGGTTGCCACGCCGGCCATGAGGGTGAGAATCGGGGCCGCGGTCGGAGACAGCGGCGGACGAAGTATGACCGACACATAGATCCCGCTGGATTTTTCCGAGTACCAAGTACGGCCCAAACGCCCGCGGCCAGCCGTTTGTTCCTCGGCCACTACTACCGTCCCGTGCTCCGCCCCTTGTTGGGCGAGATTCAAGGCGGCCGTATTCGTCGAGCCTGTCCGGAAGTGGTGGATGATGCTGTGCCCAATCTCATTTTCACCCAATTCCGCCTGGATCAGGCTGGGTACGAGGATGTCCGGAATCTTCAAAAGTTGATAGCCGGTGGCGTGATGGCCCTTGATCTCCACACCCAGCTCCCGCAACTTCTTGACCCACAGGCCGACGGCAGAATGCGATACCCCGATTTGGGAGGCAATCTTCGGCCCCGGAACGACGACCATGGCGTTCTTCACCAACAGGTGGAGCATCTTATCGATCTTGCGTTCGGTGCTTCCGGCAGCCATGAGTCCCGGCTCTCTCCTCAAGGTCGCGCCGCCCTGCGACTGCCATCTCTGGCAGGGGCCTTCGCCAGCCTGGCAGGACGCTGAAAAACCCGTCTAGCCCGTCATTCCGGGGAGCGGTTCGTAAAAAGCCGCAGACCTCAAAAGCGGAGGTCTGCGCTACCTGCTACACAGGTTCGATGCGAAAGTTGATATCCACAGCGGGAGCCGAATGCGTCAGTGCTCCCACGGAAATATAATCCACACCCGTCTCGGCATAAGCACGGATGTTTGTGGCGTCGATTCCGCCTGAGACTTCCAACCGAATGTGCCCCGCCGCGCGCTCCACGCACTGCCGGACCTCAACGGGGGTCATGTTATCCAGCAGCACGCCGTCGGCACCGCACTCGAGCGCTTCTTCCAATTGGGCGAGGCTGGTCACTTCCACCTCGATGTGATATCCAGCCGGGCGATGGCGCTTGGCATTTTCCACCGCGGCACGTATTCCGCCCACCAGTCGCAGGTGATTATTCTTGATCAAAATTCCATCGTCCAGGCGCAGACGGTGGTTCTGGCCACCCCCCAGACGGACAGCGCATTTCTCAAGGTTGCGCAGTCCCGGCGTGGTCTTCCGCGTGTCGAGGAATTCCGCCGGCGTTCCCGCCAACTCTTCTTTAAGGCGCCGCGCATAGGTCGCAACCCCGCTCAAATGTTGGAGGAAGTTCAACGCCACCCGTTCGCCGGCGAGCAAAGCGGCGGCGGGGCCGCAGGCGTTTGCCAGCACGGTTCCGGCGACAACATCCGCGCCGTCTTCGAGGGCGGGGTTCCACTTGACGGAAGGATCGAGGGCTTGAAACACCATAGCCGCCACGGGGAGCCCGGCCACGACCAGGTTCTGCTTGCTGCGCAAGGTCCCGCAAGCTCTCATGCCCTCCGGGAGTGTGACACGCGTCGTCAGGTCACCTTGGCCGAGGTCTTCTGCCAGCGCCATTTCGACCAGAGCACGCAGTTCTCCTGAAGAGAGGTCCGGTGGTCCAGAGAGATCGCCAGTTGTCGGAGGACTGAGGTAACCCAAGGTTCAGCCAAGCCTTTCCAAAGATTCGACCACTTTCTTGTAGCGCTCGTTCATCTCGGAGTGACGGTGTTCCATCCCCCGCACGACCTCCCGTGGCGCCCGCTGCGCAAACTCCGGATTCTCAAGTTGCGCCTTCACTTGCGCAAGCGCCCGCTCCAGCTTCTCTTTCTCTTTTCTTAGACGCGACCGTTCCGCTTCGTGGTCCGCTGGCTCATCATGGAAAATGCGTAGATCGAATACCGGGCCCCCGCGCACACCTTGAGCCGTCGCATCCAACCGCTCGCGCGTGAAGCTCAGAGCCTGGAAGGCGGAAAGGCGCAGGATGGTCTCCAGGTGCGAGCGGAACAGTTCCAGCCAGCGCAAGTCTTCGCACCCCACCTGCGCGCTGGGCTTCACCTTTTGCAGGCCCATTTCCGCCTTGGCGTTGCGCAGAGAAACAATCAAACCCTGGATCAACTCGAATTGCCTTTCCGAGATGGGGTCCGCGGCACGCTCGCTGACCAGGTTGAAACCCAGCAAGGAGATGGAACTCTCGCGCCCGGCGCGCGGAAGCCGGCGCCAAAGTTCTTCGGTAATGAACGGCATGAAGGGATGGAGCAAGTGGAGCGCGGATTCAAACACTCGCGCCAGGTTGATCCAGGCCGGCGAAACTTTCGCGCCCTCGGAGGTGCGGGTGATTTCCGGCTTGACCCACTCCAGGTACCAGTCGCAAATCTCGTGCCAGAAAAAGTGATAGACCTCGTAAGCCGCCTCGTGAAAGCGGTAACCGGCCAGGGCTTCGTCCACTTTCCGGCTCACCGCCTGCAAACGCGAGAAGACCCAGCGGTCTGCCAGCGCCAAAGCTTCGATTGAAGTGACCGCACTGAAACCCAGTTCCGGAACCGGCCGCAACGCCTCGGCAAGCTGGTCGTGCCAAGGTTCCGGCAGCTTTTGCAGGTTCATAAGGATGAAGCGCCCGGCATTCCAAATCTTGTTGGCAAAGGCGCGGTAAGACTCAATCTTTTCTACACTGAAGGCAATGTCGGTGCCGGGAGCGGCGCTGATGGCCAAGGCAAAGCGCACCGCGTCCGTGCCGTATTTTTCAGTTACGTCGAGCGGGTCAATCACGTTGCCCTTGGTCTTGGACATCTTCTGCTTTTCCGCGTCGCGCACCAGGGCATGAATGTAAAGCTCGCGGAAGGGCACGTCGTTCATGAACTTCATGCCCATCATGATCATGCGCGCGCCCCAGAAAAACAGGATGTCGAAACCCATGATCATGAGATCGTTGGGGTAGAAGCGGTGCAGGTCCGCAGTGTCGTCGGGCCAGCCGAGGGTGGCGAAAGGCCAGAGCGCGGAACTGAACCAGGTGTCCAACACATCCATTTCGGGCCGCAGATTCGTGGCCTTGCATTGCGGGCACCCCGGCGGCGCCTCGTGCCCCACGATCGCTTCGCCGCAAGCGTCACAGTACCAGACCGGAATGCGATGGCCCCACCAGAGCTGCCGCGAAATGCACCAATCGTGGATATTGCGCATCCAGTCGAGGTAGATCTTCCGGTAGTTTTCCGGCGTGATGCGGATGCGCCCTTCTTCCACCACCCGGATGGCAGGCGTAGCCAATTCCTTCATCTTCATGAACCACTGCGTGGAGAGCAGCGGCTCGAGCACCGTCTTGCAGCGCTGGCAGGTCCCGACGCTCAGGGGATAATCCTCGATCTTTTCAAGCAGGCCCTGCGCGCGAAGATCCTGGACAACCTTCTCCCGCGCCTCGTAACGGTCCAAACCCTGGTAAGGGCCGGCGTCTTCCGTCATGGTTGCGGAGGTATCGATCACCTCGACGCGCGGCAAGTTGTGGCGCAGCGACATATCATAATCGTTCGGGTCATGAGCCGGCGTCACTTTTACCGCACCTGTACCGAACCGTGGGTCCACGAAATCATCCGCAATGACGGGGATCACGCGCTTGAGAAGCGGCAAGACTAATTTGCGCCCCAGCGCCGAGCGGTACCGCTCGTCGGCGGGATTTACCGCTACGGCGGTATCGCCCAGCATGGTCTCGGGCCGAGTGGTGGCCACCGTAATAGAACCGGAACCATCTTCAAAGGGATACCGGATGTACCACAAATGCCCCGGGCGCTCTTCGTGAACCACTTCCAGGTCGGAGACGGCGGTGCCGCAGCGGGGACACCAATTCACGATGTATTTGCCGCGGTAGATCAACCCTTCGTTGTAAAGCCGCACGAAGACTTCCTGGACGGCACGCGAATAAGCCGCGTCCAGGGTGAAGCGGTCGCGCGTCCAGTCACAGGAGGCGCCGAGGCGCTCCATCTGGCGGCGGATGGTCCCGCCGTTCTGCACCTTCCACTTCCAACAGAGTTCCAGGAACTTCTCGCGGCCCATCTCCACGCGGCGCCGCTGGCCTTCGCGGCGCCAGGCAGCGCGCGCTAAGGAACCGGGCTCGAGGTCAGGCAAGGCTTGCCGACCGATTTCCTGCTCGACGATCAGTTGCGTGGCGATGGAGGCGTGATCGGTGCCGGGCAACCAGAGCACGTCCTTGCCGCTCATGCGATGCCAGCGCATCAGGATGTCAATCTCCGTATGCTCCAGCATGTGGCCCATATGGAGCATGCCGGTGATGTTGGGCGGAGGGATCACCAGGCAGAAACAAGGGCGAGCCGGGTCGTCGGAAGGGCGGTAGAGTTTCTGCGCCACCCAGGACCGCGCCCAGTGTGGCTCAATAGTTTCAGGGGAATAAACCTTGGGAATCTCTTTGTCCAACTCCGTCTTCTCCTAACCAGGCCCGCAGAATTATTGAAGTCAAATTACTATAACGGCTCGGCGGGAGTGAGTCAAACTTTCCGGCCCGGAATGCAGGATTCGGGATTCAGGATTCGGGATTCAGGAAAGACCGATGGCAGTGCTCAGCGTTCTTGTGCTGACTCCTGACTCCTGAGTTTGCCTCCAGGCGGGGCATTGCATGGGCGTCTCCCAATGCGTTTGGACATTGGTCTGGTCGTTTCTTGATCCTCCGTCCGAAATGCCGCGTGTCTTGTATAACTCATTTCTTTTCAGTAGAGTCGGGGTTGGGCGCGGTTGCGACGCGGACGTCGTCCCGTTTCCCGTCCCCGCTCATCGAACCGGACGTGCGGATTTCCCGCATCCGGCTCTCCGACAGGGTTCACCGCCAG
>JBEKME010000132.1:0-16600 GCA_050008675.1 Terriglobia bacterium | reverse complement strand
GCCCGCCCCGATCACGAAGATGGTCCTTCCTTCCAGGCTGCCAAAAATCTTCTTGGCCAGCTCGACGGCGGCGTAAGAGACGGAAACCGCGGCGCTCCCCAGTGCCGTCTCGCGCCGCACCCGCCGCGCCACTGCCAGGGCTTGGTTTACGATCTCCTTCAGGCTGCCGTTCAACCCACCCGCCTCGCGCGCCAGGGCATAGGCACGCTTCAACTGGCCGAGGATTTGAGGCTCGCCCAGAATCATCGAATCGAGACTGGAGGCCACACGGAACAGGTGACGCACAACTTCCTGCTGCTGGTAGCGGTAAAAGAAGCGCTGGTACGAGCCAAGTTCGAAGCGGTGATGATCCGCCAGGAACTGCTCGATGATGGGTTCCGCATCGACCCTATCTTCTGCCGAAGTCATCACTTCAACGCGGTTGCAGGTGGAGAGGATCAGCCCCTCACGGATACCCTCACGGTGAATCAAGTCGGAAAGCGCTTGCGCCAGGCGCGACTCAGGGATATGCATCCGCTCGCGGACCTCCACCGGAGCCGTGCGATGATTGATGCCAACCAGGGTCAAGTTCATAGGGGCTGGGGCTTGGGGACTAGGGCAATTTCAGATTTCAGATTTCAAGCCTCAGATTCCAAATTTCCAGCTTCAGATTTCAAGCTTCTGGTTTCAAATTTCAGGCTTCTGATTTCCAATTTTAAGCTTCTGGTTCAAATGTCAAGCTTCTGATTTCAAATTTCAGATTTCAAATTGCTCTCTTCCTTCCACCCGTTAACCACTGACTGCTGCCTACTGCGCAACAGCCGCAAACGTAAAGAACCCGCGGCGACGGAAACCACGATCCCGCTTTCACCCACCGAGTAGTGCCGACTGCTTTCTGCCCACTGCCTCATGTCAACCGCCAGGGGCTGGGGGCTGGGGCAATTTCAAATTTCAGATTCCAAATTTCAAGCTTCAGATTTCAAGCTTCTAATTTCAAATTTCAAGCTTCTGATTTCCAATTTTAAGCTTCTGGTTCAAATGTCAAGCTTCTGATTTCAAATTTCAGATTTCAAATTGCTCTCTTCCTTCCACCCGTTAACCACTGACTGCTGCCTACTGCGCAACAGCCGCAAACGTAAAGAACCCGCGGCGACGGAAACCACGATCCCGCTTTCACCCACCGAGTAGTGCCGACTGCTTTCTGCCCACTGCCTCATGTCAACCGCCAGGGGCTGGGGGCTGGGGCAATTTCAAATTTCAGATTCCAAATTTCAAGCTTCAGATTTCAAGCTTCTAATTTCAAATTTCAAGCTTCTGATTTCCAATTTTAAGCTTCTGGTTCAAATGTCAAGCTTCTGATTTCAAATTTCAGATTTCAAATTGCTCTCTTCCTTCCACCCGTTAACCACTGACTGCTGCCTACTGCGCAACAGCCGCAAACGTAAAGAACCCGCGGCGACGGAAACTACGATCCCGCTTTCACCCACCACCCACTGCCGACTGCTTTCTGCCCACTGCCTTCTGCCCAATGCCTCTGCCTACTGCTTACCGCCTACTGCTTACTGCCCGGAGAGGCGCGGTCAGAGAAATTCTCTTGACGCGCCGCGCGTACTGCCTACTGCCGACTGCCTACTGCCGACTGCCTACTGCCGACTGCCGACTGCCTACTGCCTACTCTCTCTACGGTCCCTGCCGAAGCGTGGGCACATACCCATGCGGTCCACTCAGCAGGCTCACTCCCAGGAACGTCGCCATGATGGCGGCAAAGCCGAAGATCGCAACATAAGCCGCCCGACGGCCGCGCCAGCCGCCGCTCACACGAGTGGAAAAGAGCACGAGGTAAATCAGCCAGGTCAGCATCGACGCCAGTATTTTCGGGTCAAATTCCCAGGGTCCCTTCCAGGTCCGGCTCGCCCAAATGAAGCCGGTCAGAATGCCGACGGTCAACAGGGGTAGGCCGAACAGCAGTGAGCGGTAGTAGAGCTCATCGCACAGTTCGAGCGAGGGCAGGCGGTAATAGAACGCCTGCGGGGTTTTCGATTTCAGTTCCTTCTCCTGCATCAGGTACATGACCGCGGCCACGAAGGTCAGAAAGAATCCCGTGTAGCCCAGGATAGATGAGCCGATATGGACTGCCAGCCAACCACCGCGAAACGCCGACAAATCAAAAGGCCGCACAGGACGAAACGCCGAGATCAGCGTCAACACAAAAACAAAGGGCAGCATGAAAAGACCAAGGGAAGCAATTCGGTAGCGCAAATAGAGAAAGAAGAAAGCCAGAGTCACCAGGAATGCGTAAAAAGATAGAGCACTGCGGACGTCAGTTACCGGCAAACGGTGTATGCGCGCAGCCTCTATGGCGATGGCGCCCGCGTGTGACAGCAGCCCGAGTCCCAACGCTGCCAGCGAGGCGGGGGGGATCGATGGGCGGCGATTAACAATGGAAGGGACGAGGAGAATCATTCCGAGCCCGTAGAGAACAAGGCCAACCCACAGAAGAAGGACCGGCATATGAACCTCAGCAGTCAAGCCACAGATCAACAAATTATAGCACTAGAGGGACTAGCCTGGATTTCTCACCACGTTTGGACGCTCTTAGTGGGCTGCCGGAAGGGCGGGGCTTCAGCCCCGCCGGAATCGTGGCTCCCGCCCTCTGTTGGTCCCGTGCCCCGCGCAGCTTGCGGCTGCAAGCTGCGCGGGGCACGGGACACAGGAATAATCAGAAAGGCCTTGTAACGGCGGGGCTGAAGCCCCGCCCTTCCAGACCCGTGGTGAGAAATGCGGACTAGCGGACTTGCTCCTCTGAGGTGATCACCTCGAGCTGCACTGTCTGTTGTTGCCTCTCCCCGATATGGACGGGTGTCCCGCGGTCCTCGAACGCTTTGAAGAAATCGGGATCAGTGTAGTTCGTTCCTTGCACGGTCTCCCAAGCGAAAAGTTTGAAGTCGCCGGGCGGCAGGCCCAACAGAGAGAAGCGACCGAGGGCGTCGGTTGCCTTCATGCTATACATTTCCTCCCGCTCTCGGTGCGGTGGGTCCGGCGCCAGCACGACCAAGGCCCCGCTCACGGGATGCTGCTCCTGCAACACGCTGCCGTCCACACGCCCACCATCCGAGGAGAGGACAATCTCGAGATGGGCCGGTGGTTGGCTGCGGCTGATGGTCAGTCCGGATTCGAGCACATCGCTCCCGCCTTCTCGCGCCGATTTGACGTAGTACTGTTCGGGGAACCCTAAAATGCGCAGCCGGTAGTTTCCGTCATACACGTTCTCCACTACGAAAGTGCCATCCGCCTTGGCTTGCGAGCCTCCCGCACCCATCGTGCTGTCGATGGGCTGTAGCCAGAGGCCCAACCCTGTGAACTCGAATTGGTCGCTACCCTCGACACGAAACCTTCCCATGAGCGTAATTGGGCTGTCCAAGACCAGGGTGACGCCATCAAGGTTGGCGTTGTCGACCTCTACTGGGACCCTCCCGTAGAGTTGCCGTTTCCCGTCGTTCCACATGGCTGAAAGGTTATAGGACCCGGGCGGAACGCCGCGAATTTCAAAGTCACCTGAGTCCTTCTGGACCGGGGCGCCGTAATTTGAGAGGTGATAGCCCCCTTCGGCGGCGACGCGCGGCGCCAGCGAAACATAAACACCCCGCAGCGCCTTCACGGGACCATCGACCATGACGCGCCCACGGACCATGACGGCGTGTGCCTGCCTAAGGTCCACATCAATGCCGGAGACTTCAGCGCCGGGCTGAACCTCAACAACCGTGGCCTGCGACGTATCCGCTGTGCTGGGGTGAAAGGTGGGAAGATAGACCTCATCCACTTGCTGGCCCGGGTTGGTTTGCGGGCGCTGGTACGTTGCAGCCACGAGATACTGCCCCGCCTCCAGCCCCCAGATGCGGTATTCGCCGAGGTCATTGGTCTGTTGGGAGCTGACGCCGCCGATTTGCCGGCGCGTACCAGAGCCGGCGACACGCAAAGCTTGCACTTGTGCCCAAGTTACAGGCGCGCCATCTTCATCGTAAACAGTCCCTGTGATGACGCCGGGCGGCAGCAAGCGGAAGGCGATTCCTCTCACGTTTTTCCCCGGCGCAAGGTCGAGGAATCTGACTTGATCGTTCCCCTTGCCCTTCCCGGAAGCTTGCTGCCTGTATCCGTTGCCCAATGCGTTGATGGCGTACCGGCCTGGGGCAATGTCGCGAATGATGAAATAACCGTTATTTTCCGTGAACGTGGAATATACTTGCAGGCCCCCGCCTAGGGGAATGAGTTGGACCGTCACCGTTTTTATGCCTTCGCCGGTAGTGGACTTAACCACCACGCCCTCAACACTGCAAAGGTCCGAGGGTTTTTCGTTTGACTTCGGAGCAGCAGGATTGGGTTCCTGACCCCCAACCACCATCGCGCCGGCGAGGAGCAAACACAGGACTCTGACGATCGACATAACAACCTCTCCTTTATCCGATGCGAGTCCGCCAGCCGGAGTTGACATGGCGCTTTCCCAAATAGTCAGACACCGGCAATGAGCTTCAAGTTCCTTGAGGTTCGGAAAAAACAAGGCCGTGAGTAATGTCTCGAGGGGATGCCAAGGTACACAATACGGGTCAGTCGGAGAGCCCTTACCGAACCCCCTCGGGCCTCACGGTAAGCATCAGGAACATTCCCACCACGGCAGCCACCATGAGGGTCGCCATCATGTGGCTTGCAGAAAAGCGCGAGAGGGCGCCTGCCGCTGCCCCCCCAACGAAGCTGCCTAGGAACTGTGCAGTGTTGTAAAACCCCAGCGCCGTCCCGTACGTACTTTGGGGAGCGGATTTGCTCACCAGGCTCGGCAGGATGGGTTCGAGTCCGGTAAATCCAATGTAGAAAAGCGTGCCTGCAACTAACACCCCCGCAAGACGGTTGGGGTCCAGACCTGCCGCTTGGGGCCTGAAAAGCAGAAGAGAACTGGGGATAAACGAGAGGAAAGCAAGTGTGGCGAGTGGTCTTGCCCATCCGCGGTCCGCGCCCATTGAGAACCCGAACATCGTGAAGCCGCTGACCAGCATCATGGGCAAAAGGAGGGCGTAGTAATGGTTCACCTTCACGTGGTGTTGGCCGGTGACGATGAGGGGGAAATAGAAGAAGAAAGTGGCCATGAAGAAGTTCATCAGGAAACCAGCGGAAGCAAAAGCCAGAAGCGGTTTGTTGGCCAGCATCTGGGACAGGGGTGCAGGAGCGCTGGCCGAGGGAGGAGCGTCAGGAAGGTACTTGGCCAGCAAGAGGTCGGTCCCGAAACCCAAGCATCCGGTCAGCCAGAAGAGGAACGCGGTCCCCAGAATTCCGGCGAGGATCGGCCCGCCAATGATGCCGATGGCGAATGCCGCCCCGATGGGAATCCCCAAGACGGCCATTGCCGTAGACCGGCGTTGGGGCTCGATGAAATCGGCAACGGTGGCAAACGCGACGGAAACAATGGCACCGCCGCCCTGAACTAGACGACCAAAAATCAGAGCGCCAATTTGCAGGGAGTGAGGAAGCCAGTGGGGGACGGCGCAGAGGAAAGAACCCAGGCTGAAGAGCGTCATGCCCAGCAGCAGGACCTTGCGGCGCCCAATGCGGTCTGAAAGCCTGCCAAAAGGGATTTGCAGGATGGCCATGGTCAGGCCGTAGCTGCCGAAGGCGAAGCCCACCAGAAAACGTGAGTTTGTGAATTGCAGACCGTAAAGCGTAAAAACCGGAAGGACCAGGAAAAGTCCCAACATGCGCAAACCTACCACGCTGGCGAGCGCGAAAAGGACCTTCTTTTGCGTCGAGGTAAATGCCGCGCGGCTGGGTTTTGTGAGCTTAGACATTCAAGAGCAGTGACAAGTGACGAGTGACGAGTAAGGAGTCAGAAGTCAGGAGCCGGAAGTCGGTCGTTGCAAATTTCCCGCCTGCTCTTCACAGGCACCTGAAACCTGACACCTGGCACCTGGCACCTGTACTTCTGCTCGTCACTTGTCACTCGTCACTCTCAACTGAACTTCTGAGCGCCTTTGCGGCGGTCACCACAGATTGCATTTTGGCAATCGCCTCCTCCACGGTTCGCGTTTTCAGTCCGCAGTCCGGGTCCACCCAGATAGCTTCTTCGGGAAGGGTCTCAAGTGCTTGGCGCAGGCGTTGTTCGACAACCGGCTCGTCTTCGACCACGTGCGTATGGACGTCCACCACGCCAAAACTGATGTCCTTGGTGTAGCGGTGCTTCTTGAAAAGCTCGAGCATGTCGAGTCCGCTGTTGGACATTTCCAGGTCGAAGTTATCGACCGGGAGATCCAGCATGCCCGGGTAGATGTTTTCAAAGGCGCCATAACAAATATGGGTGATGAAGTATGCCGGCAGGCCATCTGTCACGATGTGCATGGCTTCGATGGCCACGGGCAGTTCCTCGGGCCTCACCGAGATGGCGGGTTCATCAATCTGGATGATTTTCGCCCCCTCCTCGATTAAGGCCTCAACCTCTTTGCGGATTTCCTTCGCGAGCGCCAGGCAAGCCGTGCGGCGATCCGGATAGTATTCAATGAAGGACCAATCCATCACCGTGTAAGGACCGGTCAGCATACCTTTCAGGGGTTTTGAGGTGAGGCCCCGCGCGTACTTCCACCACTCGACGGTGATGGGCTCTTCCCAGTGGACCTCGCCGGTAATTATGGGTTTGTGGTAATAACGGTTGCCGTAAGAGCGGACCAAACCGCCTTCCTCGAACCCTTTGAGGTGCTCGGCGAAATAGGCCACCATATCGCTCCGATACATTTCGCCGTCGACAAGCACGTCCACGCCCAATTCTTCCTGCGCGCGGATCCAGAACTCTGTCGCTTGGCGCTCCGCTTTCTCCAGCGCGCCGCGCCTGATCTTCTTCTTGGCGAAGTCCGCGCGCACTTTCATCAGGAAATCGGGCTTGGGGAAGCTTCCCACTGACGTGATGGGGAAAAGGGGCAGATCGATTCCCAACCCTTGAAGTTTCGCTCGGCTCATGCAGGGCTCCCTAAGAATGTCTTCCTGATTACGGTCAGGTGTCTTAGCTTTTGCCGTGCCCTGTCACGCGGGAGGAACTCAAGGCCGCAAGAAGGGCTGAGATAAGCACAGTTCAAATCAGCGCCGTGGGCGAGCTTCTCAAGCTGCCGGGCTGAGGCTGCGGGATCTTCCAGCCTGGTATTGCGGCCGTCTACAAGGCCGAGGGCCAGTGTCCTGGCGGTACCATTTGAAGCTACCCGATCGACGAGACTCGGATTGTAAGTGAAATCGAGTCCCAGGAGGTCCACCGGCAGCGTCTGGAGGTGGTCATAAATGGGCGCGGGATCTCCGAAGTAAAAGACCAGCGCCAGTTGCGCCGAAGCCTTGCTCATCGCCAGGGCTGTGATGCTCTGCTCGAGGCGCGGGAAATCATCAGGATATTTGAGCAGAGCAGGCTCCTCCACCTGGATCACTGTTGCCCCCGCCGCAGCCAGTGCGGCGACCTCGGCCGCCAGCGCGGCGGTGTATCCTTCGAGCATCTTATCGAACCCACCCGCGCCTCCGTTTTCCTCAACGGAGTGCCGGGCCAGGGTGTAAGGGCCCGTCAAAACCGCTTTCACCGGGCGCGTCGACTTCCCCTGCGCATAGTTGAATTCTTCAAGCAGCAGAGGCTCGGTGCGTTCAAGCTTGCCGTGCACAACCGGTTGGCGGAAGTAAAAGTTCGTATCAAAGAACCTTAACAGGCCGTTGATCCGAACGCCGGAGAGCTTACCTGCGAGGTGGGAGATTGGATCGGACCAGCGGATTTGGCCGTCCGTCACGAGGTCGAGGCCTGCCTCCCCTTGCTCGGCAAGCGCCAGCTCCGTCATGCGGTTCTGGGCGGCCCGAACAGCGTCGTCGGTTTTCTCGCCTTTATCCCGCTGCGCAATCGTGCGGCGCAGGAGTTGATACGCAGCATGGTCCCCGATACGCGGGTAACTGCTGTGGTTGCACAGTTTCAATTCCATGTCGGGTCAGTTGCTCCCCTAACCGAAATTCGTCAGTAGTCCGAAGTCAGTGGTCCGTTGTCAGTCGTCCGTCGTCAGTGGTCAGTGGTGAGTTGTCAGTGGTCAGTTTTCAGAAGTCAAATAATGATTTCTGCTTGGCGGGCACTGGCCCACCCAAACCAGGAACAAGTTCATGTTGCACGCCCAGAAGGCTACGTACAAGTCACGATGGACCACTCGCCACTGACAACGGACAACTGACGACTGACTACTGACAACTCTTCTACTCGACGTACTCAGCCTTCACTGCTTTTGGCAGAAAGCCCTTTTGGAAGCCCCGGTCAAGCAACTCTTGGACGGCCAAGCGGCCACGCTGGCCGTAATCGAGGGTCCAGTCGTTGACGTACATGGAAACAAAGCGGTCGGCAGTAGTGGCGTCCAGGCCACGCGAAAACTGTTGCGCGTAGGACAAGGCCTCTTCGCGGTGATGCAGCGAATACTGAATACTCTCCTTCAATAATGCTGCTACCGCGTGCTTGGTGTAGCTGTCGAGGGCCCGGCGGATGACGTTTCCACCCAGTGGCAGAGGCAGCTTGGTTTCCTGGTACCACCACTCCCCCAGATCCAGGACCTTTCTGAGGCCGCTGTTTGCGTAGGTCAGTTGGCCTTCATGAATCACCACGCCGGCGTCCGCTTCACCCCTGGCGACGGTATCCAGGATTTGGTCGAATGAGGTCACGACCGCGTCAACATCCGGCTCATAAAGCTGCAAAACGAGGTAAGCGGTGGTCATCTTTCCGGGGACGGCCACGCGCTTTCCTTTCAGGGTGCCAAAGCCCAAACCGGCCCGCGACACCACCACCGGCCCGTACCGGTCGCCGAAACTGGCGCCTGAAGGCAGAAGCACGTACTTATCCTCGAGATAGGGATAGGCGTGGAAAGAGATCGCCGTGATGTCGTAAATCCCCTCCAGGGCTTTCCGGTTGAGAGACTCAATATCCTCGAGCCGGTGAGTGAAGGAAAGGTCTCGCGCGCCGATCTTTCTCGTCGCCAGCGCGTAAAACATGAATGCGTCGTCGGAGTCAGGGCTGTGCGCCAACGTCAGCTCGACAGCGCGTGGCTTGGTTTGGTCTGCCTTCTGGACCAACGACGACGGCATTACTTCCCCCAAAGGATTCACCCCGTGATGGACAACAAACATTCTACCATCGTTGCAGATTCTTCTCAACTATTTGGGGAGATAATACCAGGAATCATAACTCACTAATGCGAGCCGGTCGTGGGGGTTGTTCCGGCCACCTCGAGCCTTGCCCGGACGGCGCGCTTGGCCCGCAGCGCCTGCGCGGAAACGTCCCCGTTCGGATCATGTGATAAGCGGTCGAGTTGGTCCAGACTGGTTTGATCCCCGCTGAACATGATGACTGTGCATAGTCGCTTTCTCACGCCGGCATTGGGACTTTGAAGGTAAGGATACAACTTGGGCAGGAAGCCGGGGGTTCTTGCCAGTTCGATGAGGTAAGGCTGAGCTATATCCCCCCGCGTCCTCGAGGAAAGTTCATTCACGATGTCGCTCAAGTAGTCGAGTTTGCCGAGAGCCGTTATCGCATACTCGATGGCCAGCTTCGCATCGGCGTCTTTTTCCGCCATGACGGCCTTCTCCAGTTCTGGAAGGGTTTTGGGATCGGCGGTCCTCGCCAGACCTTCGGCAGCGGAAGTGCGGATAACCTTGTCACCGCTCCACAGTGCCTTGGTGAACAAGGGGCTGGAGGCCGGGGCGCCGAGGTAAGCAAGGCCTTCCAAGGCCTTTTCTTTGCTCTTTTGGTTCGTATCGCTTTCGAAAATGGATTGTAGTTTCGGCACGGCTTGGCCGGTTCGGAGGATGCCAATCGTAACGGACGCCTGTTGCTTGATGTCCTTATCCGGAGAGTCCAGCAAATCAACTAATTCACCTCCGGCCGACCTAGCCTCGATCTTCGAGAGGGCGTTGAGGGCTTCAAGAGACAGGGTTTCATCGGAGGAGTGCGCAGCTTTGATCAGGTCTGGAACCGCGGCTCGCGCTACCAGGATGCCAAGTCCTTTCGCCGCTTCGCGGGAGGCGCGGTGCGAACGAGTGTCCTTGAGGGCCGCATCCAGGGCCGTAATCACGTTGGGATCCACCGAGAGCCCGGGGTCGATTCGCGTGGTGTCCGGAGTGAAGTGCGCCTGGGCGCGTTTCACTTCCTTCTTAAGAAAGCCGGAAATACCGGGAGTCGGGATGATTCCGGTATAGTAGCCAACCAGCGACTGCACGGCCAGGACGCGATTCCCCTCATCTGCATCCTCGGTTGCTTTGATGAGGGCGGCCAGGGTTCCCGGCTGGTGAATTTGAGCAAGTGCCAGGATCACCTCGCGGCGAACTTTTTGGCTCGGGTCCGAGAGTGCCGCCGCCAGCGCAGGAATCGCCGACGCATCCTGGGCTTTGCCCAGATCGCGCGCCGCCCTGGCACGAACCTTTTCATTTGAGCTCTTGAGTGGGCTGCTCAGCGGATTCGTCGCGGTCGTGGAAGAATTCGCCGGCGGGACTGACCCCTGCGTTGTCCCGGAACTTGGAGCCTGGCCGAAAAGAAAGGGGATTTCAGTTGGAAGTATTAAAAGAACCAAGACCCAAGAGACGGCCAATGATCGCCTCATGCTTTCACCTCGGGATATCGAGATATGCTGCCAGCGCGCCGCGCTGCTGGTGTTCGCCGCGGCTTCTCCAAGCACATGCGGCCCACCGCATTAAAGCTTTGTGAGTCCAGAAGCAGCTCAGCGAACTGACACCCCCACATAGTACACGTTGTGAATGATTCATTGAAGGCCACAAAAAGAGCGAAGACTCGTCCAGCCGGACCGAGAAACTTCCCTGCGTACCGATGAACAAACGCTGCCGATAGGCCCGGCGGACGAACTCGCAGAGTCCGCGCGGGAGATCCTTTTCGAGGCTCGAGGGAGCCGCTCTTTCTAACTCTGGCAAGCTCGCGGCGCGCTGTGCGGGGAGTCCGATTTCGTGATCGGTCAAATACCGAACGTTACCAATTTGCCGAGCTTTGATAATGGTTTTGCCCATGAACTCCAGCGTCTCGAAGCGATGAAACACCTCCTGGAGGCTGCCACCGCCCGTCACTACACCATGATTCTCAAGAATGACGCAGTAGTAGCCCTGGGGGAAGGTTCCCTCCACATTCCGCGCCAAGGCCTCGCTCCCGGGAAGTTCATACGGGGCAAACCCCACTTCTCCGCACACCGTCCTGGCTTTGTGGAAGAGGCGGGTGTGTAAAAGAGATATGTGTGCTCATGGTTACTACCTCTGTATTGCGTTCTAGCCCTGAATTTCTTCGCGTCCTGCGCAAAATCCTAAAGCAGACCCTTCGTCCCGATGATTCGGCACTCAGGATGACATGTCATTCTAAGCGTGCGCAGCGAAAAATCGGCTGTCCGTGATGTCAGGACGTCGCCGCGAGACGGGCGCAATCGAGCCGTTGAAAGCAAAGGGCCTAGGCTACGACGTTCGCGAGAGCGCCCCCTCACTGTCACGCTGAGCCCGTTCGCGCAGTTTACCCTGAGCGAAGCGAATGGGCTCAGGGTAAACTCCACGAAGCATCTCGCCTTGCCGCTTCTCGACCGAAAACTCCAGAACGAGATTCTTCGCCCCGCTCAGAATGATAGCATGCCAAACGAGCGCCCCGATGTCCTGCTGCCCCTCCCTCACTGTCCCGCTCAGCGCCCCCTCGCTGCCCTCCTGAGCCCCCCGCCGTGTCATGCTGAGCCCGTTCGCCCAGTTTACCCCGAGTGTCCATGGGCCTGCGGCCCACCCAAAGAGATGAAAATCGCCCGTGTTGTCACCCCCGCGTAAGCGGGGGTCCACGTCAGTCTACATCGAGCTGGATTCCCGCTTTCGCGGGAATGACCGACATCGGGTGATTTTCGAGACAGCGAAGTGAATGGGCTCAGGGTAAACTCCACGAAACATCTCGCCTTGCCGCTTCTCGACCGAAAACTCCAGAGCGAGATTCTTTGCTGCGCTCTCCAGAAACTCGATGCATTACTCGTTTCCATTGAGCAGCTTGGGCCGAGCCTGTCTGGGCCGTCCTCGCCCCGCAACTAACCCCTCACCCGGACCGCGACGCCTGAAGAAAGCGGCGTCGCGGTCCACCCTCTCCCCTTGGGAGAGGGCGGACCCACTTTGCCATGCGCTGCGTTTCTGACATCACGGATAACCGTCTTTGGCTATCCTCGCTCAGAATGACAGCATGGCAGGCGAGTGCACGGATGTCAGGCGGATGCTGGATTTGGCGGATGGAAAGTACTCAGAAGGGCCCTGGCGTCCGGCCATGCTTTAGGTTGATACATGGAAGGGAGCGAAGAACTCAAGCCCTGCTTGACCTTCCACCTCCGAGGCCGGCTTCCCGACCCATACCACGCGACCGGCGACCGCGTCAGAGCCGTCACCAGGAACAACTTCCACCACTTGGCCCGGTGTGAGTGAGATGCCCACCTCTATTCTTGCCCCATGCGCGGAAACGTCCAGGGTGACCGCGTCGCATTCTTCCCATTTCCTCTCCGTTTCGACAAACATGATTATGGCCATTTTTGCGATCCTGCGGTCGGACCGCCGAGGAACCGGCTGGGCGAAGGGGGTTATAGGGTCAGTAGATTACACTCATCGAAGGTGAAAATCAAGCAGCCTTACAAGCAGCCTTACAAGCAGCGAGTTGAAGGAGATTTTCCGGCTGGAGAGGGAGAGGGCGCTAAGCAGCGACTGGGCGGCGCGGCGATCGGTGTGTCCGGCCAGGCGCCGCACGTCTTCGAGGGGGACGCCCGGCTCCAGCCGATCTGACCCTCACCAGGTCTCTCCTGCCTTCTCGAAGGCCCGCTTCTGATCCCGAGCGCCGTGGAAGATGTGCAGGATGTCTGTTGCCCTGCGCGTCTTGCGGTAGTAGATGAGGTACTTTCCCGCCGGAAAGCACCTCACGCCGGCAGCTACGTCCTCCGAGGGCTGCCCTACGCTCGGGTGCTCGCCGAGTATCCAGAACCGGCCCGTAATGCTGTCAATCAGCCGGTCTGCGACCCTCAAGCCCGCCCGCTTTGCCCAGTAGAGAAAGATCTCATCGAGGTCTCGCTGGGCGTCCTTTGAGACACGGTAAGGCATCACTGGCCAGACGCTTCCCGGGCAAGGAGCTTGCGTCCCCTGGCCTTTACCGCCTCCGCCAGCTTCTTCAGCCCGTCGCGCCCCTCATATTCCATGTATTCACCACACTCGATCGACTCGAGGCCGGCCCGGACGCGTCGCCTAATGCCTTCGAGTTGCTCCTCAGTCAGGTCGGAGAGAATATCCTCGGCGGTGGGCCTTGCCAGCCGCACTGCACGCGCCTCGTCATCCTCCATCCGGCGTAATGCTTCGCGCACCACCTCACTGGCGTTGTTGTACCGCCCGCTTCTCACTTTCTTGCGAACGTAACCCGCGAGACGGTCCGTAATCGACACGTTCATTTGATCCATCGCTCAGCCCCCTGCCCTGCCTTCAACAGTACTCACCTCTGACTCTAGTCACCGATCTGCCAGATGTCAAGCTTTGACATCGGGTGGATCTCGCGCCTTATATGCCCCGGGATCCTGAACCCGTGGTACACTTGGCAACCTTGTGAAGCACACGACTAATTGAGACTGTGCAAGCGGCAAGAAGCATTTTTCCAGTTTCGATTTTCGAGTTTCGATTTTCGAATCTCGTTTCCATGGGGGGTAACTTGACGCAAATTGAAGGAACTCATCCTGATCGTTTCTGCGCTGTGGTTCTGGCACTCGCGGTTCTTGGCGCCCTGGTCACGCCTTCGCGCGCGTGGCCGAAGACGCCGGTCTCAGATCTGAGATTTAAGGTCTTTTTTCCTGCCTCAACTCACGCCCAGCCGATCACCGGGCGCGTCTTCGTGATGATCTCGAACCGAGAAAGGCCTGAACCTCGCCTGCAAGTAGGTTTCTGGGGCGACACGTCACCTCTGTTCGGCGCCGACGTCGTCCAGCTTAAGCCCGGCGACGCCGCGTTGATCGACGGCACGGCGCTCGGTTACCCGCCAACGAGCCTCACTGATATCCCCGCCGGCGATTATTACGTTCAGGCGCTCATCAACGTTTACACGGAGTGTCACCGCTCCGACGGCCACACCCTCTGGGTGCACCTTGACCAGTGGGAAGGCCAGCAGTTCAGCCGCTCGCCCGGCAACCTCTATAGCGAAGTCGCGAAGGTACACCTTGACCACGCCGCTGGCTACGAGGTGAACCTGAGTCTGACCAAGGTGGTCCCGCCGGTGGAAGTTCCCAAGGACACCGAGTGGGTTAAGCACATCAAGATTCAGAGCGACTTGCTGACGAAATTCTGGGGCCAGCCGATTTATCTCGGCGCCACGGTGCTGCTGCCCAAGGGATACGACTCACATCCGACCGTTTCCTTTCCGGTGCTTTACGAACAGGGCCATTTCGGCCTCGGCGCTCCGATGCGATTCTCCACGCAGGATCAGCCGGCGCCGGAACGCGCCAAGATAAGGCTCAGTGACTACAATCTGGAAACCGGCTACCAGTTCTATCAGGCTTGGAACTCCGACAATTTCCCGCGCCTGATCATCGTGACGTTTCAGCACCCCACGCCTTATTTTGACGATTCGTACGCAGTGAACTCCGCCAACAATGGCCCTTACGGCGATGCGATCATGAGCGAACTGATCCCCTACCTCGAAACGCACTTCCGCATCATACGCAAACCTTACGCGCGCGTGCTTTCGGGCGGCTCGACGGGTGGCTGGGAGTCCATCGCGCTCCAGCTTTACCACGCGGACTTTTTTGGTGGCACCTGGACCCTTTACCCCGATCCAATCAGCTTTGAGCATTATCAGCTCGTGAATATCTACAACGATGATAACGCCTTCTTTGAGCCTGGTCATACCTGGCTGCGGGCCTTGCGGCCCATGATGCGGACGACCGAAGGTCAGGTGGAAGTGACCATGTCGCAGATGAGCCAGCTCGAGGCGGCGCTGGGCAGCCATGGGCGCTCCGCCCAACAACTGGAAATCTGGGAGGCGGCTTATGGCCCGGTGGGCGAGGACGGCTATCCAAAGCCGTTATGGGACAAGCTCACCGGCAAGATCGATCACAGTGTGGCGGACTACATGCGCGACCACGGCTACGACCTCACGGCTTACCTCAAGCAGAACTGGTCCCGCGGACGCGGGATCGGGCCGCAACTGCTGGGAAAGATTCACGTCGAGGTGGGCGACATGGACAACTTCTATCTGAACCTTGCCGTTTACGATCTCCAGGAGTTCCTCAAGACCACCCACGATCCGCATTACGAAGGGAGCTTCGAATTCGGCCGGCCCGAGAAGGGCCACGGCTGGCAATCGATGACCCAGGAGAACCTGATCCGGACCATGGCCAGTCACATCACCAAGAACGCGCCGGCGGGCGAGGATACATCGGCATGGAAGTACAACTGAGGCCGGAGTGTCGTGCTTCCCGCACCTGTCGTTGTCTCCCTTTTTGCCGGATTCACGCCTTGCCGCGCTATCTCTCAGGAGCAGAGAACCCAGGCGGCGCACGAGCTTGCGCTCCTGCGCTCCTATTTCCATCTACCCGGCCACGGTAAGGACCCGACTACGGAAGGCGGACACTCAAATAGCATGAGTGAAATGCCAGCCTACCAGAATCGCGACGTAGCCAACCGATATCGCCAGGGAAATCCAGAACGTCTTTCCGAAGAACTTCTCGGTGACCTGTTTGTGCCAGGCGCGATAGCAAACAATAACAAGCACAATCTCCAGCAGGATTGCTAAGCCGTGGAGAGCCGTGCTCATGGGTGGAGTAGCTTTTCCTGTGAGGGCGTTGAACAGAACTTTGAACTCGCCAAAGAAACCGCCCAACATAATGTTTAGCACGAACCCTAAGATTGGCGCGACGATCCCCAGCATGTAACTGAAGCGGTCCTCGCCAAAAAAGACCAGCAAGGCGACGGCAAGAAAGATCAATGACTTCAAGAGCTCGAAGGTGAAATAATGGGGCATGTTGAAAGCCCCCGCGACAATCACAATCACGGTAAGAAATGCGGTCAGGAAAACCCACCTGTCAGACATGGTTGCACTCCTTCTCGAGTTAGTGTGGAACCTGCTTCGAATTGCGTCGGCTGCGTGCTCATCCTGCGGAAGCCCGCTCTTGCTCCCCGCCGTGCTGTTCGGGACTGACAAGTCTTCATAGGCCTACGCCAGATCTCAGACCGATGGCTCCCTTTCAAGTGGCGCTAGTATAACACAGGAAACCCCGGCCAGTTGTGAATGCGGTTGCGTGCAGCGGCAAGCCCGAGGGCAGCACCCACGACCCGGGAACGGTGAAGGCAAACTCCGCAAGCCTTTGGAAATGTGCTGTCGTCGGACTGGATTCCTCCCGCAGAGCGGGACGGGAATGACCGGCGCTTTCGCGGGAATGACCGGCGGCTCGAGTGGATCCCCATTCCAAATGACACCAGCCCCTGGAGCAGAGTCGCCAGCCTTTATTTGACATTCTCCGGTCGCGAAAGTTCCAAGCGCGCCGGCCACAAGGTCGGTTCAAGCTGCAAGGCCTTTTGGAAATCGGCATTCGCTTCATCAACACGTTTCAAGGATCGT
>JBEKME010000131.1:0-16733 GCA_050008675.1 Terriglobia bacterium | reverse complement strand
TTCCAGGGGTTGGCGGGTGTGCGGCTTCGCCGCTATTCATCCGCGATAAGCGCCGTATGCGCTAATGAGCGCACGTACGGATCCGTGCGGGGGGTGCCGGGCAACCGGCATCCCTACCGCGACCTGTGGAAAACTTGGGCGTGAAGCTGGAATGTTTATGAAAAGAAAGGTGCTTAGCCCTATAAGGCGGGAATGTTGTTGAAAATAAAAGGGGTTAACGCTGGCTAGAGCAAAAGCTAGCGATGACGAGAGACAAATTGTCTAGGACACCCCGCTGGTCACAGTCATTCCCGCGAAAGCGGGAATCCACTCCGCAAGCCTTCCAAAGTCCGATGTCGACGGGCTGGATTCCCGCTTTCGCGGGAATGACCGGCGTTTCGAAAGGGTGCCAAGCGGGTTTTTCAGCACGCGAATGAGTGCTGAGGAAAGTGAGGAGAACCCTTTGACGGTAAAACAGACTTGGCGGGTCATCATTTTAGTGTGCGGAATCCTTGCTACTAGCTCGTTGCAACTTTCTTCTGAAAACCAAAGTGCTCCTAAGCCTGGGGGTACGAAATCCGCTGCGAAAGCCGGCGCACTTCCACAGATTTGGAAGTCCGCGACGACTGGCAAAGAATATCGCGTGCAGATTGATGGCGACCGCTTAACTGCCGAGTGGTCAAACATCCCGCCCCAGGCTGCCAAACAAGGCGCATACATTCGCAGCGACTGCCGCCGCAGCGGCACAAGGTGGGTAGGCACATCCCGCATTCTTCTGGCTTGCCCCCTGCCGGATGGAAAGACGAAAATGTGTCCTATGTTGCTTCGGTTTGAGGTGGATTTCATCTCCTCCGACCGCATCACCGGAGGCGCAGAGATTCTCAGGGATTTTGATTGCGGCTCATGCGAGGTACGGAAGACAGGCTGGGGCCCGTTTAGCTGGGCGCCCAAAGGCAGTGACAAGTGACAAGTGACGAGCAAGAAGGACACGACTTGCAGTGACAAGTGACGAGTGCAGTAACGAGTGACAAGTGACGAGCAAGAAGGCCTGCTCGTCAGTTGTCACTCGTCACTTGTCACTAGCTCGCCTTGAGCTTCTTGATTTCTTCCGTCAAAGCCGGGACGATTTCGAAAAGATCTCCCACAATGCCGTAAGTTGCAGCCTCAAAAATGGGCGCTTCCTTGTCCTTGTTGATGGCCACAACCGTGTGCGAGCCCTTCATCCCCACCATGTGCTGGATGGCGCCTGAGATTCCCAGCGCGATATATAGTTTGGGGGCCACGGTCTGCCCCGAACTGCCGACTTGACGGTCCATGGGCAGCCACCCGCTATCACAGATCGGACGGGAGGCGCCGATTTCGGCGCCCAGTACTTCCGCCAGCTTCTTGGCCAGTTCAAGGTTTTCAGGAGCCTTGATGCCGCGCCCCACCGCCACGATGATCTCCGACTGCGACAGATCCACTGCCTGCTTGGCCTCACGAAAACGCTCACCGGGCCTGGTCCGGATTGTGTCTGCTGAAAGAGTGGTTGGGGCCGATGTGATTTTGGCGGAAGCAGTCCCGCGTCGCACAGAGTCCTCTCGGAAGGCTCCGGCCTGAAAAGAGACGAAATGCGGCGGCGCCCCGGCAAACTCCACATCGGCAGCAAATTTCCCCTGGAAAACCTGCCGCACGAAAATCAGCCTCTCGCCTTCACAACGGTAGCCCAGGCAGTCACTCACCAACGCCTGATGCAGCGACGTGGCCAGCTTGGGAGCGAAATCGCGGACCAGGTAGGTGTGGCTGAAAACCACGAACCGAGGCTTCTGTTGCTGGATAACCTCCCGGAACGCGTGCGCGTAGCCGTCCGCCGTGTAGTCGGCGAGCAAGGGGGAATCGACGCACAGTACTTCCTGGAGCTCGAGGGCAGCAAGTTCTGAGGCGAGGGGCGCAACATTGTGGCCCAAGAGGACAGCAGAAGCCGAACCCCCGAGCTGCCGAGCGAGTTGCTGCCCGGCCGCCATGGCCTCCCATGTGGGTCGGCTTGCCTTGCCCGCTTGCTGCTCCGCGAAAACCAGAACCGATTCTGCCATGTTTACTCGCCTTCAGGGGTCGAATCCGCAAGGCCCGCGTCAAGGGTCTCAGGCTCTGGGGGTTGTTCAAGCTGCATTTTCGTCTTCGATGGCCTGGCATTCCTCTTGGGCTTTCGGGCGGGTGAGCCGCTGAATGAGCCCAAGCACTCGCACACCAGCTCGAGTGGAATCGTCTTGTAGAATTTGCCCGCCTCAAATTTCCTTTTCTGTTCACGCCAGACAGGACTGGTTCGAGCCGCTTCGAAGGCTTTTTGGTCCCGCCAGAAAACCACCCAGAGGTATTCAGGCTTGCGGGCCTCGAAGACCTTGATAAAGTAAGCCTCCTGGCAGCCATCGATTTTTTTGAAGGCTGCCAGCGTCACTTGCCGTCCGAAGCTCTCGTAGTCTTTGATTCGCTTTTTTCGTGCGCGCATTCTCCATATGTGGACATACATTGGAAGCCTCCTGTAGAGGCGGCTTTACGCCGCCACTGGGCGATCCCGCAGAGGCGGGATCGCCGCTACGTTAAATCACCCGAGACTCGTTCCTTAGTTTATCGACCAAGCGTGCGGCAATTTCCTTGGGGTTGCCTTGCAAGAACTCTGTTTGGGTCGACTTGGCCGGCACGTACACCTTCAAAACCCGCTGTCGTGGCGCAAGTTCCCCCTGGCTCAAACCCAAGTCGGCTGCAGTCAACTTCCGAATGGGCTTGGTCTTTGCCGCCATGATTCCCTTGAGCGTGGCGTAACGCGGCTTATTAATGCCAGACTGGATCGTCAATAGCGCAGGGAGAGGCATTTCAATCCACTGAAACCAGCCCCCTTCAAGCTCCCGCTTCACCTTGAGCCTCGCACCGTTCACCTGGATTTCCATAAGAATGGTGGAGTGGGGCAGACCCAGCAATTCCGCGAGTATGACTCCGGTTTGAGCGAAACCGAAATCGTCCGACTGTAGCCCGGTTAAAATGAGAGCCGGCTTTTCCTCCTGAATGGCCCGTGACATGGCGAGTCCGACGCCATAGGCATCAAGGCCCTCAAAGGCAGCGTCATCCAGATGGAGGGCCCTGTCAGCTCCCTTGGCGAGCGCTTCTTTGATGGCCTTTTGCGCGCGCCCGGGACCCAGGCAACAAAGCACCACTTCTCCACCCTGCTTCTCCTTCAGGCGCAGCCCTTCCTCGAGTGCATAGATGTCCGGCTCGTTGATCTCAAAGCTGAGATCGGTTTCCTGAATCCAGGTTGCCGCCTGGTTCAGGCGGAGGATGGAATCACGTGCAGGAACCTGCTTGAGGCAAACGACGATTTTCACGGGCGCTGATTAACTCCTGCGAGAGTTTGAGGCACAGTCTAACCCTGGTAGCGTTTGAAGAGCAAGGCAGCGTTCGTCCCGCCAAATCCAAAGGAGTTCGACATGGCGTACTCGAGGCGCACTCTGCGAGATTGGTTTGGGACGTAATCCAAATCGCACTCCGGATCGGGCTTCTCGAGATTAATGGTAGGAGGCAGGATTTGATCGCGAAGTGCAAGCACCGTGATGCCTGCTTCCAGTCCTCCTGCGCCACCCAACAGGTGACCGGTCATCGACTTGGTCGAGCTGACAGGCAGTTTGGCGGCGTGGGTACCGAACACCTTCTTGATGGCCACGGTTTCCAGCCGGTCGTTGTAAAGTGTGGATGTACCGTGCGCGTTGATGTATTCCACCTGTTCCGGTCGAACGTTGGCATCTGCCAGAGTGCTCTCCATGACACGCACGGCGCCACCGGCATCTTCCGCCGGCTGCGTGATGTGGAAGGCATCGCCGGACATGCCATACCCCACCACTTCCGCCAAAATCGGCGCGCCCCGCTTCAAGGCATAGCCCAACTCTTCCAGTATGAGTATGCCCGCACCTTCACCGATGACGAATCCGTCCCGGTCGCGGTCGAAGGGCCGGCTGGCTTTTGCAGGCTCGTGGTTGCGGGTCGAGAGCGCCCGCATGGCCGCAAACCCGCCCACCCCCATGGGCGTGATAGCAGCTTCCGTGCCTCCGCAGATCATCGCGTCCGCGGCGCAGCGCTGAATCAGCTTGAAGGAATCTCCCACGGCGTGGGTACTTGATGAGCAAGCCGTGCAGGTGGCGGAATTGGGGCCCTTGGCTCCCCACCGGATAGATACAAACCCAGCGGCCAGGTTGACGATGGCTGCGGGAATGAAGAAGGGAGAAATCTTCCGAGGTCCTCCTTGCATCAGCGCCGTGTGTTCCCGCTCGATCACGTCGAACCCTCCGATGCCTGACCCTATGTACACACCCGTGCGGTCCGCGAGCTGCGGAGTGAGTTCGAGTTGGGCCTGTTCCATGGCGAATTGGGACGCCGCCAAGGCGAACTGAATGAACAGGCCCATCTTCTTCAGATCCTTCTTCTCCACATACTGAAGTGGATCGAAGCCCTTGACCTCCGCCGCAATGGTCGCGGAGAAACCCGTCGTATCAAAATGCGTGATGGGCGCAACGCCGCTCTTGCCGGCCAGGAGGTTTTGCCAAGTCTCCTCCGTGCCGACTCCAACCGCGCTCACCAATCCCACACCCGTAACGACAACTCGACGCGTCAAGCTTTACTCCTTCTGCGGAGGCTCGCCCTGGGTGGGTCAGTTCTTCGAGGGCTTGATGTGAGCCTGTATGTATTCAACCGCGTCTTTCACCGTTTGAATCTTCTCAGCGTCCTCATCCGGAATCTCGATCTCGAACGCCTCTTCAAAAGCCATCACCAGTTCCACGATGTCGAGGGAATCCGCTCCCAGGTCATCCACGAAATGTGCCGTGGGGGTAACCTCAGATTCATCCACACCAAGTTGTTCGACTATGATTTGTTTAACCTTCTCTTCGGGCGATGCCATCGTTCTCTCCTCCTCCGATTACTTGCGGGCGGCCATTCTAACAGTGACAAGTGGCGAGTGACAAGTGACAAGTGACAACACCAGCCTCTGCCAGAAGGCAAGTGGTAGGTTGGGATCTACTGCCTACCCTCTTCACGCCATAAACATCCCGCCGTTAATATTGAGGACGTGCCCGGTAATATACCGAGCCTCCTCCGAGACCAGGAACCGTACCCCGGCGGCTATCTCAAAGTCCGTTCCCATGCGTCCCATGGGGATAAGGCTCAACATCTTCTCCTTGACCTCGGGAGGCAGATTCTCCGTCATGGGAGTGGCAATAAAGCCCGGCGCAACCGCGTTGACCGTAATGTTCCGGCGCGCCACCTCCGCCGCCACAGCTTTGGTCAAGCCGATAATTCCTGCCTTCGATGAAATGTAGTTTGCCTGCCCAACGTTTCCCGCCTGAGCGACAACGGAAGCAATGTTGAGGATGCGCCCGTAACGCTGGCGGACCATGCTGGGCAAAACCGCGCGGATACAATAGAACGCTCCGTCCAGGTTGGTTTTCAAGACCGCTTGCCAATCGTCGATCTTCATACGCATGACAAGGCTATCTCTGGTGATGCCGGCATTGTTCACCAGGATATCAACCTTTCCCCAAGCTTCCAGGATCTGGTCCACCATCTTCTGCACGGCCTCGAGGTCAGTAACGTCCACACAGAATCTAATTGCCTTCCCGCCCTTGTCCTCGATCTCCTTGACCACCTCATCGAGCTTGGAGGCGCGTGTATCCGTCAGGGCGATACTGGTTCCGCCTTCCGCGAGGTTAAGCGCAATGGCCCTTCCAATACCTTGTGCGCCACCCGTCACAATCGCCACTCTTCCTTCCAGACTAAACATAACTTCCACCTGCTCTCTGTCAAGCATGGGCTGCGCCAAGTACTGGTGTCATTTGGCATGGGGATCCACTCGAGCCGCCGGTCATTCCCGCGAAAGCGGGAATCCACTCGGCAGGCCTTCGGAAATGCACTGTCGACGGACTGGATTCCCGCTTTCGCGGGAATGACCGGCGTTCCCAAAGGTATCCCATGCCAAATGACACCACTACCCAGCGCTAAACCGCGCCAGCACTTCGTTTAATGTGGCTACGTTCTCCACTCGCAGGCATTCGGCTTGACGATCGATTTGCCGGAGTAAACCCGAGAGTATTTTTCCCGGTCCTACCTCGATGAACCATTCAACGTTTTCCCCCCGCAAAACCCGCATCGCCTGCTCCCACCGGACAGGCGCGGTGACTTGGCGTTTCAGCCCCTCGCGGACTTGAGCCGCCGACCGGACCAACTCCGCGTCCGCATTGTTGGCAAGAGGAATCTGCGGGTCGCGGATTTCCACGAGGTCAAGATCCTTTTCAAGCCGCTCCCCAGCAGGCTTCATCAGGGCACAATGAAACGGCGCGCTGACCTTCAACATGACGGCCTTGGCTCCACGCGCTCGGGCCAATGCAACGGCCCTCGCCACGGCCCCCGTATGGCCGGCGATCACGACTTGTCCAGGGGAATTAAAATTGGCAGGAGAAACCACCTCCCCCTGCGCAGCCCCGTGGCAGACTTCTTCGACTGCGGTGGCCTCGAGCCCCAGCAGCGCAGCCATGGCACCCTGGCCAACCGGGACAGCCTCTTGCATGTACTGGCCACGCTTGCGCACCAAACGCACTGCCTCTTCGATCGAGAGACTGCCGGCAGCCACCAGGGCAGAATATTCTCCCAGGCTGTGACCCGCCACAAAATCCGCTCGGATGCCTTTCTCGCGTAAGACCTCCGCCGCAGCCACGGACATGGCCAGAATCGCGGGCTGGGCGTTTGCGGTAAGCTGTAAATCTCCTATGGGCCCTTCGAAGCAGAGCTTGGAAAGGGAAAAACTCAGCGCTTGGTCGGCCGCCTCAAAGGCGCGCCGCGCGCTGGGAAACTTTTCAGCCAGCTCGCGGCCCATGCCGGCATACTGGGAACCTTGACCGGGAAAAAGGAAAGCAATTTTCGGCATAAAGCCAGGATTCAGGAGCCAGGATTCAGGATTCAGGGGCGGTCGATTCAGGATTCAGGATCGGCGGAATCGCACTCCTGACTCCTGAATCCTGGCTCCTGAATCCTGTTCTTCACCAGCGCATCAAAACAGCGCCCCAAGTGACACCGGCTCCGAAGGCAGCCATCAGGATCAAGTCGCCTCTCTTAAGCCGTCCAGAGCGCACACACTCGTCGATGCAAATCGGGATGGAGGCCGACGAGGTGTTGCCGATGCGGTTGATGTTCGAGTAGACCTTTTCAGGGGCCACCCCCAGCCGCTCCCGGACTGCCTCTGTGATGCGTTGGTTTGCCTGGTGTGGGATAAAGAGGTCGATCTGGTTCGTGCAAACCTGCGCCTTCTCCAAGACCCGCCGGGACACCTCTTCCATGTTCCGAACCGCCACCTTGAATAACTCATTCCCTCGCATCTTAATGTAATGGCCACCCCTCGCCACAGTCTCGTACGAAGCCGGAGATGCGGTACCTCCGGCGGGAATGAACAAGTGGTCCGCATACAGGCCTTCAGTATGCAGGTCGGAGGCCAGAATACCTGAGGGAGGGGTGACCGGCCCGAGCACGGCCGCCGCCACGCCATCACCGAAAATCACGCAGGTCTCGCGGTCTTTGTAGTCCACGTATCGCGAAAGCAACTCTGCGCCGATGACCAGGACATGTTTGTACTTGCCATTACGGATGAATTGTTCGGCCACCGTCATGCCAAACAGGAAGCCCGAGCAAGCCGCCGCGAGATCGAAGGCACAGCACGCCCGGGCACCGAGGTCGCGCTGGATGAACGCCGCGGTGGAGGGAAGGGGCATATCCGGAGAAATAGTCGAGCAAATGACCAGGTCCAGGTCCTGCGGGGTTATTCCCGCCATCTCCAGGGCTTTTTTTGATGCCATTACCGAAAGCGTCGAAGTGGTCTCATGGGGAGCGGCCTGACGGCGTTCTTTGATGCCAGTTCGTTCCGTAATCCACTGGTCCGATGTATCGACCATCTTCTCGAGATCGAAATTGGTGAGCACTTTTTCCGGCAGCTCAGAGCCGGTCCCTAAAATTCCAACCGCGGGCTCCATAGAAACTCCCAAACCAACCTTAGCCGTTTCCCGACTGTGTGCGGGCAGGTTACCTTCCTTGTGCTCCAGCACTGCGCCCGCTTTGTACATGTCCGATGGCGGTTGCCGCCAGGTGACCCTCAATCTTCTCGTTCACTTGGCCCTGCGCAAACTCGGCCGCCACGCGAATGGCGTTCTTGATGGCGTTCGCGTTGGAGCCACCATGGCAAATGATGCACACGCCGCGGACCCCCAGCAGAGTGGCCCCGCCGTACTCTGAATAGTCCATACGCTTCTTAAAGATCTGGAAGGCCCTTCGGGACAGGACGTAACCTACCTTGGCGGACATGGTACTTGAAAGCGCCTCTTTCAAGAGGCTCGACATTGTCTCAACCAAGCCCTCACTGATCTTCAACGCTACGTTGCCGATGAAGCCATCGCAGACGATAACTTCCACGCGCCCGTTGTAAAGGTCCCGCCCCTCCACGTTGCCGACAAAGTTAAGGGGAAGCTGCTTGAGCAGCGCAAAGGCTTCGCGGGTCAGATCGTTCCCTTTATGGTCTTCCTGCCCAATCGAGAGCAGTCCTATGCGGGGCCGCTCCATACCAAAGATCACGCGATAGTAGACCTCTCCCATCACGGCGAATTGCTCCAGGTTATGGGGCTTGCAGTCCACGTTTGCGCCTACGTCCAGCAACACCGCAGCCCTCCCCTGGGAGGTGGGAAAGACAGCGGCCAAGGCCGGCCGGTCCACGCCTCCGAGGGTTCCCAGCTCGATCTTTGCGGTAGCCATCACCGCTCCGGTGTTACCAGCACTGATCAATCCATCCGCCTTATGTTCGCGAACCAGGCGGGCCGCCACTCGGATGGACGAGTCCCGCTTACGGCGGAATGCCTTGGCTGCGGCATCCTCCATGGTTACGGCCTCGCTGGCATGGACCAACTCGATGGGAAGGTCGCGGGCATCCCGGCGGCCCAGTTCGCGCTTCAGGACGTCCTGAGGTCCGACGAGCAAAACCTCCGCCAACCCCTCACGCGCCGCCTGCACTGCCCCCTCAACCTCCGGCCCGGGCGCGGAGTCTGTACCCATGGCGTCAATGGCGATGCGTCGCATGAAATTCAACTCAATCCGTGGATTGCTGGTGCTGGAAAATAAGCGGCTAGTGGCTAGTGGTTAGTGGCTAGAACCACTATGCCAGCCACTAGCCCCAACTACTAGCCACTAGCCACTCACCGCTAACCACTGGCTAGGCTGACTCCTTCACCAGCATGACTTCCCTTCCGCGGTAATAACCGCAGTGTGGGCAGGCCTGGTGAGGCATTTTCTTCTCGTGGCAGTGGGGGCACTCAGCGAGCGAGTGCACATCCAGGAAGTCATGAGCTCGCCGGCGGTCCCGCCGTGCCTTGGAATGTCGTCGTTTGGGATTTGGCATAGAATCTCAACTCTCTTCAGAAAAGTCCTTTAGCGGGAGAATGAAAACCGCCTGACACCTCTCACTGCTTGAACATGAATTCCGAACTGACCCCGCCTCGCGGCAGATGCCCAACTGAGTATCTCACCCGCCTAGCCCTCCTTCAGGGAAGAAAAGGGTGAGTTCTCCTTGGCGGCCAAGCACCCGCATTTCTCAAAGTTCAAGTTTGCCCCACAAACAGGGCAAAGACCACGGCAATCCGTTTGGCAAACCACTTTCATGGGCACGGCGAGGATCACTTGCTCTGTCACGACATCGGCCAGTTCGATTCCGTCCCCGGAAAAGAAACCGACCCCAAGCTCATCCTCAGGAAGTTCGACTTCTTCCTCGCGGGCAATGGTCGAAACGGGCCGATAGAAGAGGTCGAACTCCTGCTCGACCGGAATGGCCACAGAACCCAGGCAGCGGTCACAACAAGCCTCCAAGCGCGTTCCCAGGCGCCCACGAATGCAGATTTCTGACCCCACTAGTTCTGCGACCGCATCGACCTTCAAAGGAGCAGCCTGCCGGAAGTCAGTTCCGTGGTAGTCGAGTGCCTCGGACGTGTATGTCCTGGAGACCACAATCCGGCGAAATTTCAACTCTTCCAGTGTAATCCGCACCGCGGCCTCGAAAACCGAAAGCTCTAATTATAGCCGGACGCTTAGGGTTGTCAAGAAAGCTCGGAAGGTCAAATACTTGCGTTCAACCTTCTGACCAGTCGGTCGGTCTCCATAGGGTGTTGACGACCATCCAGAAGTCGCCCTCATTGGAAACGGTGCCCCAGCCAGAAGCCTTTATCCAGGGATTCCGCGGTCACTGTTCGCCCCGCTCAGGACACTAAATGAACGCGCAGGCATCCAGCCAGTTTTCAAACATACTCCGGGCATAAGAGTGCAACGCCTTTTCCTCTCGGCTGACGTCACCGACCACCTTCGTTGCCGCACCCACGCCCAGCACTCGTTCGCTAAGATCATCACAGCCGGTGCTCCTCAAGACAAGATTACCCTAGAAGAATGAAAGAGGGAATATCCTTGGCGGTTGCGTCGTGGGCTGTCTGCCGGGATTCATCTCGCCGGAGTGCAGGATCAGGCAATTAGTCTGTCGCCAACCTACCTTTTACCCGTTTTCTCACTCAATTCCTCTCGCATAGTTACTCCGAGCCCTGTGGCCTTTGACTCACCACTACCCTGCCTAGTCGCTAAGCTGCTTAGAATCAAAGGGTGACGACGCGTGCTTTGGAGCTAAAGTTGCTCAGCAATAATGCCCATGTTACAAAACACGGGCACGAGCGGAGGCGGTGATAAGCCATTCATTTGCTGCGTGGCTCCGGTCCGCCTATCTTAATCGGTCGAAGGAGTCTGGTGTTATGGCTTATGTAATAACAGGGGACTGTACGAAAGATGAGAAGTGTG
This sequence comes from Terriglobia bacterium, assembly GCA_050008675.1. Taxonomy (GTDB): domain Bacteria; phylum Acidobacteriota; class Terriglobia; order UBA7540; family UBA7540; genus CAVROP01. The sequence goes on along the minus strand of JBEKME010000131.1, from coordinate 5,873 downwards.
TGGAGGTTTGTCCGGTGGACTGCATTCACCCGCGCAAGGGTGAATCCAAGTTTGCTGAAGCGCCGCAGCTTTTTATCAGCCCGGTCGAGTGCATCGACTGTGGAGCATGCGTGCCGGTTTGCGAGGCTTCGGCGATATACCCGGTGGACGAACTCCCCGAGAACCAAAAGAACTACACCGAGGTGAACGCGCAGTATTATCAGTAGATCAAGGACGCTGATCAAGGGCGCCATCTATAAGCAACCCTCACCTGTAAGGACGCCGCCAAATGCAGTCCAGGGCGAGTTGTTTGTGCTTTTGCGATTGACTACGTTTTGCGGCGCCTTCACTCCCCAAGGGCGCAGCGGAACCCCCCGTTGCCGCCTTCCTTCATTTGAGTTAAATTAGAGCGTCTGATTTTCCGCGGGCGCGCTGAGCGCTGCGGCATCGGTTCGGAAAAGCAGGCTCCCGTCAGGAGGATGGTCCCGTGAAAATCACTGCTGTCGAGCCGCTGGTCCTGGGAACGAGCTGGCGAAACCTCATTTTTCTGAAAGTCAAGACCGACGAGGGGCTGGTCGGCATAGGCGAATGCACGCTTCAGAACCGCGAAGAAGGTGTACTCGGATACGTTCAGGGAGCCACACGCCGACACGTCATAGGCTCGGACCCTTTTAATATCGAAGATCTTTGGCTGAGGATGTACCGCAACGAATTTTGGCGCGGGGGCGCGATCGCCACCACCGTAATGAGCGGGATTGAGCTCGCCTGCTGGGACATCGTTGGCAAAGCCGTGGGGCAACCCGTGTGGAAACTGCTGGGCGGGCGCTGCCACGAAAAAGTCAAAGCTTACGCCAACGCCTGGTACACCGTGGAGCGCAAGCCGGAGGAGTTCGCGAAGCGGGTGAAGGTGGTGCTCGAAAAAGGGTACAAAGCCCTCAAGGTCGATCCCTTTGGTCCAGGCTCGCTGGAATTGACTCGCCCGGAGAAACTCCGGTCTGTGGAACTGGTAGCGGCCATTCGCGAAGCGGTAGGCCCGGACATTGAGATTTTCGTTGAAATGCACGGACGCTTCAGCGCCGCTACGGCCATCGAGCTGGCTCGCATGCTGGAACCTTACAACCCCGGCTGGATTGAAGAACCCTGCCCGCCAGAGGACGTGCCCTCCCTGAGAAAAGTTGTGGACCACGTCAACGTTCCCGTGGCCACCGGCGAGCGCTGCCTCACGCGTTACGGATGCCGCGAAGTGATTGAGGATGGGCAGCCGGACATCCTTCAGATGGACGTCATCCACACGGGCGGAATCATGGAGATGAAAAAGATCGCGGCCATGGCGGATGTGCGGTCGATGGTGATGGCGCCACACAACTCCAACGGCCCCGTATGCACGGCGGCCAGCGTCCATTTCGATTTTTGCACCACCAATGTCAAAATCCAGGAATGCTTCGACGACTTCTCGGAGACCTGGGTAGTAGATGCCGTGCCGGGAACACCGCGTCCGAAAGATGGCTACTTCTATCCGCCAGAAGGACCTGGCTTGGGCGTCTCGCTGAACGAAGACCTCATTAAGGAGCACCCTTTGAAAGAGGGCTTCTTCAACATGTGGGAGGCCAACTGGCACATGCGGCAGTTCATCAAGTAGCGCCGCTCGCCGGGCGGCACTTTTCGCTGCGCCAAGCCCCATCCTGCCTCGCGGGACCGGGGCAGGCGCCGGCGCCAGGCCCGAGCGGTCAATATATTTCGCCATCCCCAAACAAGTTGTCGCCTCGAGAGAGGCTGAGGCGGTCACAAATTGTGACCACGACCCTGCTCTGGTTCACCCTGATAGCCGCGCGAGGTTGTGTTCGGCGCGGAAAGGGAACGGTGCATTACTCGGGGTCGCAATTTGCGGCCTCAAGCAGAAGCCTGCGCAAGTGAGTTTCCTCTTAGGTAGCAGCACCCGGGCCTCGATCTCTTGGCCACCATCCCGGTTTCCTTGATAGCAGTCCGGATTTGCGATACATTAGCGGTACGATGGATGAGGAACAAAACTGGGAGCATGCCGGTGGGAAGCTGGCCGAGCTCGGCCCCGAAGCGCTGACCGAAGTCGAATTGCTCTCCATCCTTGTTGCGCCTGGAACGCGGGGCAATCCAGCGGAGAAGATTGCCGAAAACATCTTGAAGAAGTATGGATCGATCGAGAGATTCGGTGGCCATCCGCTCGAAGAGCTTTACGAGATCAAAGGCATGGGCGACACCAAAATTATCCGCCTCGCTGCGGCCCTGGAGATAGCCCGCCGCGCGGCGTATGGCTTCTTAGATGACGGTAGGAAAAAGACCCCCCAAAAGTAGGCTTAGCGAAAAAGCCGCGCGTGCGCCCCGCCCTCATCTAGGACGCGCCGAGAAATCGATTAGCAAGTACCTTGAAGAGGTCAGACCCCTCAATAGCGAACCTGCCAGACTGGCCCGATTCACTGTCTTGCTGAGTGACCTCTTTGGAAACCTCGACCTTCCTCTCATCCGTGATTTCCTCGGCGGTTTCGAGACCAAGATTTCAGCCCACGAGGGCGAGAAGTGCCGCGTTCTCCGAGGCAGGGCCGATGCCCTCTATGGCAACCTTTTGATCGACTTTGAAAGGGGTTCGGCGGGATGGCTCAAGCAGGCAAAGAAGCAGCTTCAACGATACTTGGCGATCCTGGCCAGCAACGGGGAGACAAGGGACTACTATTTCATTCCCATCGCCAGTGACGGAATTTCGTTCATAGTGTTTGCTCCCAAAGAAGGCCCCACGCCAGCGGTTACCCCGGAAACCGAGGAGATCGAAATCGAGAAGGTCGAGGAATTCAACCTCGACCAAAGACACCCGCAAGAATTCTACTTCTGGCTCGATCGCTACTTCTTGCGCGAGTACAAGCGTGAGCCTCGCACTGAGAACTTCCTCGAGGATTTTGGAAGCTCTAGTCCAGCCTTCCGATCTGCATCGTCCTTGTGGCTGGAGGCCATCGCCGCCATTCGCAAGCAAAGTGACTACAGAGTGATCTACGAAAACTGGCGCAAATACTTGCGCATTGCCTACGGCACATCGGTGGGTGACGAACACCTCTTTGTGCGTCACACCTACTTAGCCACGTTGGCCAAACTCATTGCATACGTCCGCATCACCGGGGCGCAGACGGCGCCGGAAGAGGAGCAGACGCAAGAGATCATTCAGGGAACGTTTTTCGAAAAGCAACAGATCATGAACTTCCTGGAAGAGGATTTCTTCTCGTGGGTGGCGCGTGCTCCCGTAGTGAGCTGCACACAGAAGATCGCGTCCCGTTTGGCGAACCTGCTCTTTACGTATCAACTGCGCGAACTATCGGAAGACGTTTTGAAAGAACTTTACCAGGGTCTCGTGGACCCAAAAGACCGCCATGACCTCGGCGAGTACTACACCCCCGATTGGCTCGCCGCCCGCATGTGCAACGCTCTTCTGAGCAAGTCCGGCGAGGACGCCGTTCTCGATCCTGCCTGCGGCTCCGGCACTTTCCTTTACCAGGCTATTCAGCACAAGAAGAAACATCTGCCGGCCACTCGGCAATCCCTTGAAAAGATTCTTGGCAATGTGGTGGGAATTGACATTCACCCCTTGGCTGTCATCGTTTCGAAGATGAATGTCCTCCTGGCACTCGGGGATTTATTCCAGAAGCGCTCCGGGCCGGTTTCCATCCAGGTTTATCTTGCCAATTCCATCCGTCATCCGACCAAGCAGCCTTTCATTGGTAACGGTGGCGAGCCTGCTGAGAGCCAATACAAACCCACTTTTCTCAGCAAACAGTTTGACGTGGTCATCGGCAATCCTCCCTGGCTCTCGTTCCGGTTTGTGGAGAAAGGCGAGTACCAGGATTATCTGAAGCATCTCATCGTGAAGGAATTTGGGTTGCTCGAGGGCGCGGGGCACCTCATCACGCATCTGGAGTTGGGGACCTTGTTCTTCGCGCGCTGCGCCACGTTGTACCTCAAGCGTTCCGGGAAGATCGGCTTCGTTCTTCCTCGCAGCATCTTTACCGCCGACCAACACGACCGGTTCCGCCGCTCTTACGGCATGTGCAACACAACCCTGACCCAGGTATGGGACCTCGAAGACGTCTCGCCACTGTTTAATGTCCCGGCAGCAGTGGCCTTTGGAGATGTGATCAGCGACTCCCTCAAGACCCTCCCGGGCAAAATCCTGTCGGGACAGTTGAAAAGAAAGAATGCCTCATTCGAAGAAGCCAAAAGGGACCTGAAAACTGAGACCACAGAATTCCATGTTGTCCAGCAGGGTAAGCGGAGTTTTCTGAGCACAGCCCGGAAGAAAATCTCCAGCCAACGCAGCTTCTATCAGCCTCACTTCAAGGAAGGCGCCACAATCGTCCCTCGTAACTTCTGGTTCGTGGAGTTCAAGGTCATTCCCGGGCTGGGTATGGACATATCGCAACCAGTGGTTGCCACCGATCCGCGCGCGGAGGCCGAGGCCAAGCAACCTTACAAGGGTACCCACTTCGAAGCCGCCATCGAAGCCGAGTTCCTCTACGCAACGCTACTTTCGACCGACCTTCTACCGTTCGGCCATTTCGATTTTCGCCCCATCGTGCTCCCGCTGATTGAAGACGCCCAAGGGTATCGGCTTCTGAGTGCAGAACAAGCCCGAGCCAAAGGCTATTTGAAGCTGCCCGAGTGGTTGGATCGCGCACAGGCTCTTTGGGCGAAAAAGCGCAAAGAAAAAGCGCGCAAAGCAGACCTACTCTCTTGGCTTAACTACCGAAATAAGCTTACCGATCAAAATCCAAAGGCCGAATACGTTGTGCTCTACTCGAAGTCAGCCACGTTTCTGTGTGCCGCTGTCTTGCGGGCGAAGGCGCTATCGCACAAGGTGGACGGGCAGGAAGTCGTGCTTCAGCGTTTTGTAGCCGATCACGTAACCTATTGCTTCGAAACCACGGAGCAGAGAGAAGCCAATTATCTCGTAGCTCTATTGAATTCGCCTACGATCGATGCCTTAATCAAGCCTATGCAGGCTCGAGGCCTTTGGGGCCCGCGGGACATTCACAAGAAGGTCTGGGAGCTTCCAATTCCTGAGTTCAACCAAAAAGACAAAGGCCATCTCTGCCTCGCGGAGATTGCGGAAGCCTGTGCAGAAAAGGTGAAGGGAATGGTCCCCAGCTTAAAGGACCTCTTCAAGGACGTACGTGGGCCGCACGCAATTGGACGTGCCCGGACCGCTGTTCGCGAGGCCCTTAAGGACGAACTCGCCGAGATTGACGCACTTGTGCAAGATATCCTGAAGTAGGACCCCTCCACGGTGCTCAGCCCGTCTAACTGGTCTCCCGTGGTACTTCAAAGCGGAGTAATTCCCATGAGATCATCCCGACGAAATTTTCTGCAATCCACTTTGGCGGCGCCGCTGATTGCCCGCCTGGGCGTGTGCCGCTCTGGCGGCGCGCACCTGGAGACCCTCTTAGCGTTGCCAGCCCAGATGGAGTTCGACAACCCGCATGTCATCCGCTACGACTCAAGCTGTTTCACGATCAATCGTAAAGACACGGTCATCTTCAGCGGGGCGTTCCATTACCCGCGTTGCCCCAAGGCGCTGTGGCGTGACCGTCTGACAAAGTTCAAGGCAGCAGGCTTCAACAGCATTGAGACCTACGCCTTCTGGAACTACCACGAGCCGGAGAAAGGCAAGTCGAACCTGACGGAGTTTGAGGACTTTATCAAGCTTGTCCACGAAATGGGCTTTTACATGATCGCCCGGCCTGGTCCCTATGTCTGCGCGGAGTGGGAGCGCGGCGGATTTCCCGACTGGGTGGCCACGATGCGGTTCCCTCTTCGCACCAACCATGCGGAGAGCATCAAGACATCGCAGCACTGGTACGACCAGGTTTTGCCGGTGATTC
>JBEKME010000130.1:0-16945 GCA_050008675.1 Terriglobia bacterium | reverse complement strand
CGCGCATCACCCGCCTGCTCATAGGCGACTCCAAGGTCATACTGGAGAGCCAGCAAGGCCTCTTCGTCAAGGTCGGGGGTTTCCAGCGCCCGGCAATACCACTTGACGGCAATGGGAGCCATGCCTTTGTCCATGAAGCAAGTCGCCAGCAAGCTGCACGCCTGCAAGTAGTTTGGCGGGTGAGGTCTCTTTCCCGCGCCTTTCACCACCTTTTGAAATTCGCCAATGGCCTCGTCGAGGAGGTTCATCTCCCGAAAGGCCACTCCCAGGTTGTAATGGGTTTCCGGATCGTCCTTCTCGTCAGGTCCCATGGCGAGAGCTTCACTCATTTCCTCGAGCAACCCGCCAAGCGGCGAAGCCGGTGCCGGAGCCGGCGCTGTAGATATAGTCGCGGGCCCTGCTGTGGGTGCGGAAGGGGGCGCAGGTGGAGGAGAGAGCTCAGCCAACTCTCCCATCGCAGACCCAAACGCGTCCGCTAAGTCGCCGAGCAGATTGGTCGTTGCCTCCGGAGTCGCGCTAAGGGGCGCCGGCGTGGGAATTTCTTCCTGGCGGGGGGAAATGGGGGGCGCGGCGGCGGGTTGCGCCTCGGTCTTCGGCGCAGCATAACTGCTTGCCAGTTCCAACTGCTCAACCGCTCCCTCGGCAGGCGGAGCAACAGCGGCCACGAATGTTGGTTTCAAGGTCTCTGCTGGCTGCTTCTCAGGGACTTCGGCCGCCATAGCACCCGTATGCGCCTCTACCAGAGCTCGGAGTTCGGCGATTCTTGGCTCGCCTGACTGCGTTCTCTCCAACTCCTCGACTGCCTTTATCGCTTCCTCAAGAAAGCCACTCTCGAGATAGAAGTTGACCTCAATGCGGCTGTCCTCATAGTTGAATGGGGCAGCCTCTTGAGGAGTTTCCGCTAAGTCGCCGAGCAGATTGGTCGTTGCCTCCGGAGTCGCGCTAAGGGGCGCCGGCGTGGGAATTTCTTCCTGGCGGGGGGAAATGGGGGGCGCGGCGGCGGGTTGCGCCTCGGTCTTCGGCGCAGCATAACTGCTTGCCAGTTCCAACTGCTCAACCGCTCCCTCGGCAGGCGGAGCAACAGCGGCCACGAATGTTGGTTTCAAGGTCTCTGCTGGCTGCTTCTCAGGGACTTCGGCCGCCATAGCACCCGTATGCGCCTCTACCAGAGCTCGGAGTTCGGCGATTCTTGGCTCGCCTGGCAGCGTTCTCTCCAACTCCTCGACTGCCTTTATCGCTTCCTCAAGAAAGCCACTCTCGAGATAGAAGTTGACCTCAATGCGGCTGTCCTCATAGTTGAATGAGGCAGTCTCTCGAGGAGTTTCCGGCGCCCGCGAAGCTGGGGCAGCCTGAGCTTGAAAGGATTCCCAATCCTCCGAAAGGTCAATCTCTTGGATTTCAGAGGTCGGAGCAGGCGGGGGCGCGGGTGATGCCAGCCTCGAAAGGTCGATCGACAACTCAAGAGGAGCCGGGAGCGGAGCCTCGCGGGCGGGCGGGATTGAGGGATCTAACGGTGTTCCTACAGCAGTCGCGCTTGGCGACTCCACACCCGGAGCCACGGAAAAATCAGAAGGGATTTCTGCGGGCGGCGCGGCAGGAGCTTTTTGCTCCGGCGGGCGTGAAAGGTCGAGCGTGGATCCCGCCGAAGCCGTCGCGGAGACATGAGGCGTTGGTGCGGTCTCCGGCTCTTGGACCGGTGGGAGCGAGAATCCCGAAGCGAGATCGATCTCCCAAGGAGCGGCAGACGCAGGTTGTGCCGAAGGAAGCGGTAATGATTCCGGGCGCAGCGCCGGTGCGCGGACCGCTGGGGGGGGAATTGCCTCCGCGGCCGGAGCCTCTCGCCCGCCAGCCAATTGCGCAAACTTCTTGGCTTCCTCAGCATCACCCTGCTGTGTATAAATCCTCACCAGTGCCTGGGCCGCCTGCTCAGCCCGTTCAGACATGGCCTTCCAGCACATCCCGACCAGGCGTTTGTGGATTTCGGGCTCGTCAGGATAAATCTCCAGAACCCTGTCGAGCTCCGTAACTGCTTTTTTCACCAAATGGTAACGCGCGAAAAGCTCGCTGTTGTCAAGCGCCTGCTTCACCACCGCTACTCGCTCGGCATCAGCCAAAGCAGCGGCCGCCGGAGCGGCTAATCCCTCTTCTCGAGTAAGGTCGATTGCGGAGGATGGCAGACCTGCAACGAACGCTTTGCCGACTTCCTTACCCTGCTTCTTGAGAACCTGCTTCAGCAAGACTTTGTAACGTTCGTTCGCAGGTTCGCGACTTACGAGCCTCTGGAAAGCCTGCTCGGCCTTCTCGAATTGCCCGCCCTGCACATAGGCGTGGCCCAGTGCTTCCAGGATTTCCGGAAGCGCGTACTCCTCTGCCCGCTCATCGTAAATCCGATAAATCAGCTCGAGGGTAGGGAGGTGCTGGGGAGACTTGTTCCAGATCAGGCGCAACGACTCCAGCAAAGAGCTTGTGTTCTCTTGCTTAATAAGCTCATCTGCCAACCCGGATAAGGCCCTAAAAGCCGCGTCGAATTCATCCACCTGCACGCACGCCGACACGAAGGAAGCAACCGGCGAGAAGTCCGTCGGGTTGGCACGAAAGAGGTCCGGCACCAGCTTTTCTGCTTTCTCCAGTTGTTGCGTCGAAAGATAAGAATCAATCAGGAGTGACCGCCCGGTAGGATCGTCCTTCAATCCCGGAATGGCGCTCAGGATCGCCTCGACTTCCTCCGGGTGTTTGGTCGCCAATGCTTCGCGGGCCCTGAGCAAATGTATCTGGGGGTTTTGCGGATCTAATTCCTGTACCTTGTTCAAAGCGACCTGGGCAGCAGCCAAGTCTCCCCGGCGAGACGCAAGCTGCGCGGTTTCCAGGTAAACTTGCGTGGCTTCTTCCTTGCGTCCTATCTCCTCGCAAAACGCCGCCAGGCGGACCCTCGCCGGAGCGTTCTCGACATCCAACTGCACAGCTTTGCGCAGGGTTTCAAGCACCTTGTCGTTCTGCTTTTTCTTCTTGTAAGATTCGGCGACTTGGTAGTACAGTTCGCGGGCCTCGCGGGCCAGCCTCTGTGTCTGGTAGAGCTCAGCGAGTTTCAGTAAGGGGTCTACGGAGTCCGGCTCAAGCTTGACGATCTTCTTATAAATGGCGATCGCTTTGAGAATGAATCCATCCCGAACGTAAGCCTCGGCAAGCCTGTAGAACTGCTTCAGACCCTCTGAAGCATTCCTGTCGCGGATGTAAAGGTCGCCAATCGTGTTGAGCAGGATTACATCGGAGGGGTCCCTCTCGAGGATGTCGAAGTATCGCTTAATCGCCTGACTGATCTTGCCCTGGATGACAAGTTTTTCTGCCTCTTGCAGCGCTTTGGCTTTATTAAAAGCCATTTATACGCTCCGCGTCCTTGCACTGATAATAAACTATTCGGCTACCGTAACACACGCCCCAATTCAAGTCAACGAAGTCGCCTTTTCTCATTTTTCCACGGGCAAATCAGCAAGGGCGCTCCAGTCCTGCCAGGAACCGTCGTACATGCGGACCCGCTCGTATCCGAGCAGGCGCAACGCAAAATAGAGGTCGGCGGCACGCATACCCATTTGGCAGTAAGTGACCACCTCCTGGCCGGGCGAGATTTGGGCGTCGGAGAAGAGCTTCTCGAGCGAAGGCGCATCCAGAAAGGTTTTGATCTCGCCGGAAGCAAGAACCCGCGTCCATTCGAGGTTGATGGCGCCAGGAATATGGCCCCCGCGCGGACCCTGGATTCTCTCTCCCTTGAATTCTGCCACGGATCGGGCATCCAGCAGCTTGACCTGGGGATCCTTCAGGTGCGCCTTCACCCACTCGGAGGTGGCGATGAAAGCTGAGTGCGCCTGTGGTTTAAAGTCACCAGGGGCGATGCCGGGAGAATCTGTGGTAAGGGGAAGTCCTTCGCTTTGCCACTTCTTAAAGCCACCGTTCAAAACTTTCACGTGTGAATGCCCGAAAAACTCGAGAACGTAAAACACGCGTGCGGCGAATCGGCTGCCTTGGTCATCATAGATCACAATCTGAGAGTTTGAGTTGATTCCCATCTCCCGGAAGAGTTCCTCAGCTCTTTCCGGAGGCAATGGGAACCCGCGACGGTTCGCCTCCAGAGCATCGGTTGCGAGAGCGGGAAGGTTCGCCGCTCCAGGCAGGTGTCCAAGCCGGTACTCCTCCGGAGGGCGAGCATCCAGAAGACGCAATTGCGGGCTTGAAAGCAGTTGGGCGAGCTTCTGCGTTTCAATCAGGAGTTCCGGGTGACGGTACGAAGAAACTTGACCCTGGAGTCCCCCACTGCTCATGAGTAGTATGGCCAAAAGCCACTTAGTTGCCCTCATGGAATCCTCCTTATGGAATCGGCGACCATTGCCGATTGCTGATTGCCGATTGTCGACTGAAAAGGTGATGTGGCGAACTGCCGTACTGTCAATCGGCAGGACAATCGGCAATCGACAATCCCTTAGGCCGCCGGAGGCTTCGGGGCGGGGGCAGGAAGCGCTTGGGCTTTCACTTCCGATTGGAAGTCGACCTTCCTATGCGTCCCGTCGCAGAAGGGTTTACTCTGCGAATGGCCACAACGGCAAAGCCCAATCGAAGTTCGCCCACCCAAGTCGAATGCGTTACCCTGCGCGTCGTATATTGTGAATTCCCCTTCAAGCCGCAGTGAGCCGTTCTTGTTTACAGTGATCTTCACCACATGTCACCCCCATGCAGAGTAGTTTCGACTATTTCTGCTCAACCCGCAACCTTGACTTTTGTTTGAGAAGCGACCAAACTACAGGCTGTAAAGGGGATAGCTATGAGCAAAGCAGTAATCATCGCCGCAGTCCGCACCCCCATGGGGAAGTTTCAAGGCGCTCTCTCACCCTTTTCCGCTGTGGATCTGGGTGCGTGTGTGGTGCGGGAGGTGGTACGCCGGGCTGGAATCGAGCCCGCACAGGTGGACGAGATCATCATGGGCAATGTCCTCTCCGCCGGCTTGGGTCAAAATCCGGCGCGACAGGCGGGCCTGAAAGGCGGGCTTCACCCGCGCGTGGCCGCGATGACCATCAACAAGGTCTGCGGGTCGGGTTTGAAGGCCGTGGCGTTGGCGGCACAGTCTATCCAGACGGAAAACGCGGAAATCGTCGTGGCCGGCGGCATGGAGTCCATGACCAATTGCCCTTACCTTCTGCCGCAGATGCGCGCCGGAAGCCGCCTGGGGCATGCCAAGGTCCTGGACTCGATGATCACCGACGGTCTTTGGGATGCCTACGAGAACTTCCACATGGGGATGACTGCGGAGTTGGTGGCGGAGAAGTACCACATCTCCCGCGAACGCCAGGACCAATACGCAGTGGAGAGCCACCGGCGCGCTGTGGACGCCACGAAGAGCGGCCGTTTCAAGGATGAGATCGTCCCTGTCAGCATCCCGCAGAAGAAAGGTGAACCCATCCAATTTGCCATTGACGAATCGCCGCGGGCTGATACCTCGCGCGAAGCGTTGGCAAAGCTTCGAGCGGTCTTCAAGCCGGACGGCACAGTGACGGCAGCCAACGCTCCGGGAACCAACGACGGGGCGGCGGCGCTGGTGGTAACTTCGCCGGAAAAGGCGCGCGAAATGGGCAAGCAGCCTTTGGCGCGCATCGTGGGTCAGGCGGTGAGCGGCGTGGAGCCCAAGTGGGTGATGATGGCCCCGGTGGAGGCGGTTCGGATGCTCCTCAAAAAGGTTGACTGGAAGCTTGAAGACGTTGACCTGTTCGAGCTGAACGAGGCGTTTGCGGTTCAAGCCATCGCGGTCATTGAGCAGTTGGGCCTCGACCCCGCCAAGACCAACGTGAATGGCGGAGGTGTGGCCCTGGGTCATCCCATCGGAGCCTCCGGCGCGCGAATTCTTGTCACCTTGCTTTACGAGATGGCGCGACGCAACGCGAAGCGTGGGATCGCGGCCCTCTGCCTGGGGGGCGGGAACGCGGTCGCATTGGCAGTTGAGTCCTTGCGTGACTGACTTACCGGGAGATCGAACGATTAGGGTTCGAAGTTCGAAGCTGGAAATTCGCCCAATTCGGCACGGGCGTCGCGCCTGTGTTCACGGCCACGTTCTTATACGGGTTGTTCGTCATTCGTAGAAGAAAAGGCCACCGCCTGTCATTCTGAGCGAAGCGAAGAATCCCCGCATTTGAAAGCTCAATCAGTGCGAAAAAATGCCGAGATTCTTCGCTTCGCTCAGAATGACAGACAATGGGGTTATTCTCTACGAATGACGGACATTGCGTATTAGAGGCGGACTTCCTGACGCGCCGGGACGGATCAGCCCCAAACATCAGATTCGACAATTTTCACGGGCGAGACGCCCGTGCTAGTTGAGATACGGAGCATAAGTTGGAAACTAAAACTGTGGGTATAGTGGGCGCCGGAACGATGGGCCACGGGATCGCCCAGGTCCTGATCCGGAGCGGCTACACGGTATTTCTTCACGATCTTTCTCAGCAGTTCCTCGATTCAGGCACTGCAAGAATCGCCAAGGGTCTAAAACGGGACGTCGAGAAGAATCGTCTGACAGACGAAGAACGCGCGAGGGCGCTCAGCCGCCTGAAGACCACCACGCGAGTCGCTGACCTCGGAGGGGCGGAATTCATCGTGGAGGCGGTGACAGAGAATCTCGAGGTGAAGGCAGGAGCGTTCCGGGCGATCGAACCCCACTGTGGGCAGGGAGTTATTTTCGCCTCTAATACATCTTCCATTTCCATCACGCGCCTCGCGGCCACGACGCAGCGTCCGGACCGCTTCATCGGCTTGCACTTTTTCAATCCTGTGCCGGTGATGAAGTTGGTGGAAGTCGTGCCGGGTCTCCAGACGTCACCCGAAACTGCCGATAAAGCGGTAAAGCTTGCCGAGTCGGCCGGCAAGACGCCGGTGCGCGTGAACGACTACCCGGGTTTTATTTCCAATCGCCTCCTGATGCCTATGATCAACGAAGCGGTTTACTGCCTGATGGAAAGCGTTGCGGACGCCAAGGGAATCGATGAGGTGATGAAGCTGGGAATGAACCACCCCATGGGGCCGCTCGAGCTCGCCGACCTGATCGGCTTGGACGTCTGCCTGGACATCATGAAAGTCCTCTACGAGAGTTTCCGCGACTCGAAATACCGGCCCTGCCCCTTGCTGGAGAAGATGGTGAACGCCGGACGGCTGGGACGTAAGACAGGGCGAGGGTTTTACGAGTATCCGCACAGCTAGGTGTGAGGTATGATGGTCTTAGCTGTGGGGTGAGGCGAGCGCTGAGCGGCAATTCATCCACTTATGCCCACAGTACTCAGAAAAGGGCCGTACCGATTCTTTTTCTACTCCGCAGATGCTGAAGAGCCGCCTCATATCCACATCGAAAGGGAGGTCAACAAGGCGAAGTTTTGGCTCGATCCAGTGCAGTTGGAAAGGAATTCGGGCTTCGGGCCAGTCGAAATCCGCCGCATGCAAAGACCGGTGGAAGATAATTCTTCTTTGCTGTTAAGGAGTTGGAATGAATTCTTTGAAGGCCCCCGTGCGTGAAGCAAGGGCACAGCGCGTGACTGTAACGGAGGATAGTCTGGTCGTTGACCTCATCGACGGGAGGAGCATCTCGGCGCCTTTGGTCTGGTACCCCCGATTGCTCAATGGCATGCCGGGGGAGCGGAATGAATGGCGCTTGATTGCCGACGGAGAGGGTATTCACTGGCCTGACCTCGACGAGGACCTCAGTGTTGATAGCCTGATTGTGGGACGGCCCTCGGGCGAAAGCCAGGAGTCGCTCAAGCGCTGGCTGGAGGGCCGCAAGGTGAGGGCCGGACGGGCCTCGGGTGAGAAGGCCGTCCGCAAGGCAGCACACCCGCAACGTGCTGCGTCGCGGCATCACTGAGCGTGCCGCCCTGGCGAGAAGTCAAGGCATGGCCTGGGAATAAGTACGTGTTAGCGGCCAGCAGAGAAGCCGGCGGGAAAGCCGACTCGACCAGGCGCAGGGGCACACTGCGATCATGGAGTCGGCGAATGAAAGGGGACATCCCATGATAGATCCCAGATTCGTGAAGTACCGGCGCTCCGTATGCTTTTATGAACCCAGTCGCAAGTTCCGGCCCATGATAGATCTCACATTTGTGAAGTACCGGCGCTCCCTGCCTAAGCGCCAGAGGGACTTGCTGGATGCGCTCACCCGCAAGCTGCTCGCGGCCGGCCCCGCAGCTCCTCTGAGCTCGGCTCGCGAGACCTGGTGGCGCTGGATACAACGCGCGCTTCCGCGAGCCACGCCGGCTGAGTGCAAGGCGATGGCTACATATGCGCTGGCAGCAGTCGCGACCGGCATCATCAACTTGCAGTCTCCGGGGCAGCCTGTGAGTGCGAGTGCGACGGCAACTGCTGGGAGCGGGACCGTCAACTGGCAGTCTGTGGGGCTGCCTGTGGCGGGGGCAACTGGTGCGAGCGCCACCGTCACGTCCTTGCAGTCTCCGGGGCAGCCTCCAGGAACTATGAGCCAGTTGTCGGCTATTCAGAATGAACTGCAAAATAGTCTGGACTCGGATAATGAGATTTCCGAAATGGGGTCGATGCAGCTCCAGATGTTGATGGACGTTCGATCAAAGCTGCTCCAAACGGTATCCAATATAGAAAAATCAACGTTCGATGCACTGCAGGCTATCGTCGGCAACATAAAATGGTGATTCGCGATTATACGATGGAAACCCTGGAGAGGAGGCCAGAACCGTGATGCCAGAAGAGCGAATTGATAAGATCAAGGCCATCGACCTCGCGCTGACGCAGATTGAGAAGCAATTCGGTAAGGGTTCGATTATGCGCCTGGGGACCAAGGACGCGCTGGTTCCCGTGGAAGTGATCCCCACCGGCTCGATGTCCTTTGATGCGGCGCTGGGGGTGGGTGGGATGCCGCGGGGAAGGGTAATCGAGATCTTCGGCCCGGAGTCGAGCGGCAAGACGACCATCGCGCTGCACGTGGTGGCGCAGGCACAACAACGCGGCGGGATGGCGGCGTTCGTGGACGCCGAGCATGCCCTGGACGCACCCTATGCCAAGCGGCTGGGCGTGGACGTGGACAACCTGCTGGTCTCGCAGCCTGACTACGGCGAGCAGGCGCTGGAAATTGCCGAAGCGCTGGTTCGATCTAATGCGATTGACGTCCTGGTGATTGATTCGGTCGCCGCCCTCGTCCCCAAGGCCGAACTGGACGGCGATATGGGCGACTCCTTGCCCGGCCTTCAGGCGCGGTTGATGTCGCAAGCCCTCAGAAAGCTTGCGGGCATCGTAGCCAAATCCAAAACCTGCCTGATTTTTATTAACCAGATCCGGGAAAAGATCGGCGTCATGTTCGGCAACCCGGAGACAACCAGCGGTGGCCGGGCGCTGAAGTTCTATGCTACAATTCGCGTGGACATCCGCCGTATTGCCTCTATCAAGGATGGCGACCGCGTGGTCGGAAACCGGACCAAGGTAAAAATTGTAAAAAATAAAGTTGCCGCTCCCTTCCGGGAGGCGGAATTTGACATCCTATATGGTGAGGGGATCTCCAGGGAGGGCGACCTGATCGATGTGGCTGCTGAGCGCAACATCCTGGAGAAGAGTGGGGCTTGGTTTTCTTACGCGGGTGAGCGCATCGGGCAGGGCCGGGAAAACGCCAAGCAGTTCTTGCGAGACAACCCTGACCTGTGTAAGAAACTCGAGATGGAAGTGCGCAAGGCGCTCAACCTGCCGGTCCCACACGATGCGGCGGCAGGAGCGGAAAGCGCCGCAGCCGCAAAGGGCAAGAAGTAGCAATTTCGAAGTCTTTCCCCGTTGGCAGTCGCCAGCTCTGACGCGGGAACGGAATCCAACTCGGCACAAACCAAGGAGGTTTTTATCACAACCTTTTCTAAGAAACTAGCCATTCTGGCCGTGGCCGTTTTTTGCCTACTGGGGACAGAGACCTACTTAGGGAGCGCGCCGAGATATGGGGCGCAACAATCGACTGCACACTCTGGCGCAACTTCCCCGCCTAAGCACTCTTCAACTTCGAAGCGGCATGCCGCGAAAAAGCGAAGCACCATTCAAACAGCATCTGCCAGCCGGAGACGTAGCCGACGCCGGCTGCGCGGCAACGGCCCTTACCGACTCAGCTCGTTCGGTGACCCTGCGGCGGAGGATAACCCGGCGGGTGATGATCCCGCCGTCCGCCAAGCTGCCCTTGCGGCATTGGGAAACTGGAACGGAAGCATGGTGGTGGTAGATCCGAACAACGGGCGGATTCTCTCCATCGTGAATCAAAAGTTGGCGCTCTCCAGTGGCTTTACACCTTGCTCGACCTTCAAGCCTGTGGTGGCGCTGGCCGCCTTGCGGGAAGGCATTATCACCCCAAAGACAAAACTCTATGTCGGGGGCAGCCTGCGGATGGACCTCACTGAAGCACTGGCCCGGTCCAACAACGTGTTTTTCCACAAACTGGGTGAGATGTTGGGATTCCAGCGGCTGGCCCAGTACGCTCATGAGTTCGCCCTTGGCGAAAAGGCCGGCGATGACATCCCCGGTGAATCCGCCGGGCGATTTCCCACCGCTGCCCCAAAGGAGGGCGGAGTGGGTTATCTGGCTTATTACGGGCGGGACATAGAAGTCACCCCGCTTCAATGGGCCGCCGTTATCTCAGCCATCGCCAACGGGGGTACGCTTTACGAATTGCAGTATCCGCGCACCGCGGATGAACTTTCCCAATTGCAGCCCAAAGTCCGGCGCCACTTGGACGATCTGGCCCAGTACTTGCCCCAAATCAAGGCAGGCCTTGAGGGAGCGGTCCTCTACGGAACTGCCCGGCTGGCTTACGACCCCGAAATGCAGATCTACGGAAAAACCGGAACGTGCAGCGAAGACGGAGCGCGCCTGGGCTGGTTCGTCTCATACGCCCAGGAGGAGCAACCTAAGTATGTGGCCGTGGTCCTCCTGCGCGGTGGACGCATGATGTTCGGTCCCCACGCCGCAGAAATCGCCGGGCACTTCTACCGTGAAATGCTCCATAAAGATCACATCACCACACAAGCCAGCCGGTGAGTTTCACTGGTCAGGCCATCTCAGCCCTGAACGGAGACTTCGCGCAAGAGGATTCAAGAGTCAGGAGTCAGGAGTCAGGATTCAGGAGCCAGAAGACAGAATCAGGAACGGGGCGTTCAGCCTTCAGCTATCAGCCGTCAGCTTTGAATCTGCTTAGGCCTCGAATCCCACTGTCTTCGTTGCCACTTGGCTACTACGTTCTGCCTTCTGCTTTCTGCCTTCTGCCTTCTGCTTTCTGCCTTGTGCCCGCGGTGCCTCACACCTTCTCCAGGGCAATCTCCAAATCGCGAATGATGTCGTGCCAGTCCTCAAGGCCAAGGGAAATCCGGATGCCCTCGGGATGCATGCCGAAAGCGCGCTTCTGCTCGTCGGGCAGCGCTGAATGCGTCATCGAGAAGGGATGCTCGATCAGAGTCTTGATCTGCCCGAGGCTGACGGCCAGGGTGATGGAATAAGCGTGCTCCGCAAGGTAATCCACCAGCTTCTCAGCCTGGCTTTGCTTGGAATTGCTTCCCTTAAGAACGAAATAGAGCATGCTGCCGGGAGCGAACTTTCCATCCGGGCTGAGCATTTGCCGATGAGCCAACGCCTTCTGCGGAAAGCACTCCGCGCCGGGATACCTGAGGCAGGCCACTTTGGGGTGTTTGACCAGGAACTCCGCCACGCGCTGCGCCGTCTTCTGCATGTTGGACATGCGGGTGGCCAGCGTGGGCAGGCCGTAAACCAGGATGCCCCAGGCGCTGCTCGGGGAAAGCACTCCGCCGAAATCCTTGCGGAAGAGCATGAGGTTGTTGTACCACTCCGCCGGGGCGATCACGGCGCCCCCCATGTCCGTTCCAAACCCTCCTATCCCCTTGGTCAGGCTTTCCACAACGATGTCGGCTCCGAGCTTCAAAGGCCGCTGGCAGTGCGGCGTGGCGAAGGTGTTGTCCACGATCACCAGGAGTCGCTCACGCTCCTCACGGTTTGCATTCACCTGGTCGGCGATGCGCCGCACCGCTGTGATGTCAATCAATTCCATGGTGGGATTGGTCGGGGTCTCAAAGTAGAGGACGCGGGTGGCAGGTGTTATCTGCTCCTGAAGGGATTCGATCTTCAGGAAGTCGGTAAACCGGGCCTGCATGCCGAACCTGGGCAGCCAATTGGTCATCAGACTGTACGTGCAGCCGTATAAAACTTGATGCGCCAGAACTTCCTGCCCCTGGCGAAGCACCGAACCCAGAACCCCGCTGATCGCCGCCATGCCGGTGGCAAACGTCACGCAGATGTCGCCGCCCTCGGCGTAGGCCAGGTTTTCTTCCAGCATGGCCCGTGTGGGTTCGTCCAGCCGGTCGTAGATGTAGATCGGAATGTGGCCGCTCAACGCTTCGTCGGCGGAGGCAAATTGCACGAACCCCTTGGCGCCGCGCTCGAGAGAAGTCAGGCGAAAAGCCGTGGAATGCGAAACCGGCGGGACAACGTGGTGGTCGAAGTCCCACTTCTTGCTGTCGAAGGCCCCGTGGATCATGTGGGTACGCAGACTGTAGTCCTCTTTCTTGCGATGATGTTTCCGAACTTCCATAGCACACCCCCTAACAGGTCTTTTCACTTCGTGAAAATGGTAGCACGCTACGGGGCGGGAAGAAATGCCTAACGAGGCCCGGAAGTACCACAGCGCGGCCCGTAGCCGCAACCGAAGACCAGGCTTTAATTGGTGATTGGTGATCAGTGATTTGTGATTGGTGATTTGTGATTGATGATTGGTGATTGACCCGCCGCGGCGGGACGATTGAAAAAGTGGTGTGGCAACTCCTTCCAATGTCCATCAGCCGGCCACGCCGGGAAAATCGCCAATCGCAAATCGCCAATCCCCGCCATCCTGGGCCAAGCGACGATCGCAGAAATTCTTCGCAAAGAACGAAGAAGTTTGCAACTAGTGCTCCAGAGAGGGGCAACCGGCTTCCGACCCGCTACCCCTGCAAGCCGCGTTTAAGGCGGCGGGTAGTCATAAAATCCAAACTCAGGTTTTTGTCCTACCCGAGAAGTGGCTTCCTGTCAGGTTCTTTCTGGGTGCGCGGCGAGAGGTTTGGTGTGTCTGCGTAATCCTATCGAGGAGGCAGGAGAAGAGATGTGACTAGGAAGGAACGAAAGGTTATCGAAGGCGGAAGGGCTGGGCATCGGTGAGCCCCACGGTCTCAAAAAGCGTAACGTCTCGCAGGCGTCTGTGGGTTCGACTCCCACCCCTTCCGCTCTACTGAGTTTCCGGGGCTGGCTGGGCGGCGCTGGTGCACCGTCGAAATTTAACCCCAGAGACTGGAGAACACCATTGCCTATATACTACATATATACGATAAACCACACTCGTTAGGTCAATCAAGAAAATTCTCCGAACATCAATTCCGAACGTCTAATCGGCTCAACCCACGGGAGGGCCGCATCTTCAACACAGAATTAGAGCCATGTCGTTTCTTGGTATCGTTGGAGTGGCGGAAAAAGTTGTGCTACGATGAGGGATTGCTTCGCAACCGGCAAGGCACGCCTAGTGCCGGTCCTGGAATCCCAAGGAGTTCCCGGTGAGAATCTACGACGGCCAAGACATTCGCAACGTTGCACTGGTGGGTCACGGCGATACCGGCAAGACCCAGCTTGTTTCCGCGCTGCTTTACGCGGCGGGCATGGTGAACCGCCTCGGAAAGGTGGACGACGGAACCTCCATCACGGACTACGACGAGGAGGAGATCCAGCGCAAGTTTTCCATCACCGCCGGGCTCGCTTATGCCGAATGGGGCAGGAGCAAGATCAACTTTATTGACACCCCCGGATACAACATCTTCATGCACGAAACGGAGGGGGCGCTTCTGGCGGCCGATGCCGCTCTGTTGCTTATTCATGGCGTGGCGGGAATCGAAGTGCAAACGGAGAAATCCTGGGGTTTCTGCGAGAAATACGGCTTGCCGCGCGCGCTGGTCATCAATCAGTTGGACCGCGACCGCGCCAGCTTTGAGCGGACTCTCGAAGCCTTACACGCGGCTTTCGGACGGAGCGCGGTTCCCCTCCAGCTCCCCATCGGGGAAGAGAAGAATTTTCACGGCGTCATCGACTTGGTTCGAGTGAAGGCCTATCTCTACGACTCCAACGGGTCCGGGAAGGCTAAGGAAGTCGAGATTCCTGCTGACCTGAAGGATGCATCGAGCAAGGCTCACGAGGCCTTGGTGGAAATGGTGGCCGAGGGTAACGACAAGTTGATGGAAGAGTTCTTTGAAAAGGGCACCCTCCCGGAGGAGCACTTGGTCCCTGGTCTGAGGGCCGCGGTCTGCGAAAAGCGCCTCTACCCTGTGGTGGTTGCGGCCGGGCTGCCCAACATTGGCAGCGAGAATTTGCTGAACTTCATAGTGGACTACCTTCCTTCGCCCCTGGGGCGGAAAGAGGTGGAAGGCTTGGAACACGAGGGCGGCGAGCCTGTAAGGCGCAAGATTGCCGACGACCAGCCGGTTTCTGCCTTCGTCTTCAAGACCGTGGCAGACCCCTTTGCCGGCCGCGTGAGCTACTTCAAGGTGATGTCGGGAGTTCTGAAGAACGAGGCCAACCTTACCAACTTCGACCGAGGAACCAGCGAGCGCCTCTCGCACATCGGGGTCGTTCAGGGCAAGACGCAGACGCCCGTAGCCGAGCTCCATGCGGGGGACATCGGGGAAGTGGCCAAGCTGAAGGATACCCTGACGGGCGACACGCTGGGTGACAAAGGCGCGCCGATTGTTTTCCCCAAGCTGAAGCTGGCGGAACCCGCCATTTCGTTCGCCATCGAACCCAAGTCGCGCGGCGACGAGGACAAGCTCTCCACCGCCATCCATCGCATGCTCGAAGAAGATTTGCTCTTGCGCTTCTCGCGTGACCCGCAGACCAAGGAGTTCCTGCTTTCAGGCGCCGGCCAGCAGCATGTGGAAGTGGCCGTCTCAAAGCTCAAGCGGAGGTTTAACATCGATGTCACGCTCAAGGCGCCCAAGATCCCTTACCGCGAAACCATTCGCGCCAAAGCCGAAGCGCAGGGCAAGCACAAGAAGCAGACCGGCGGCCACGGCCAGTACGGCGACTGCTGGATCAAGGTGGAACCGCTGGTACGCGGCGCCGGCTTCGAGTTTGTGAACGATATCTTCGGCGGCGCCATCCCCAGGAACTATATCCCCGCCGTCGAGAAGGGTATCGTCGAGGCCGCCTCGAAAGGGTATCTCGCCGGCTATCCCGTGGTGGACTTCAGAGTGATCCTCTTCGATGGCTCCTATCACGAGGTGGACTCCTCTGAAATCGCCTTTAAGCTCGCCGGCTCCAAGGGGTTTAAGAAGTGCATGGAACAGGCCAAGCCCTGCTTGCTCGAGCCGATTATGAATGTGGAAATCACGGTGCCCGAGAATAACGCTGGCGATATCATGGGCAACCTTAATGGGCGCCGCGGGCGCGTGCAGGGTATGGATCCCAAGGGCGCGTCCACCGCCATCAAGGCTCAGGTGCCGCTCGCCGAGATGCTCACTTACGCCTCCGACCTCACCTCCATGACCCAAGGGCGTGGGACCTACTCCATGGAGTACTCGCACTACGAAATCGTCCCGCAGCCGATCGCCGATAAGATTGTTGCCGCCCACAAGCCCTCCGCGGAGGAAGAGGAAGAGTAACCACCGCGCGGTCGTTGGCCGGAACCAAGGACTAAGTTCTCATTGGCGATTGGCGATTGCTGATTGGCGATTGAAAAAAAGCCGGTAGCGCAGAGTCTCGTCCTTCAGAGACTCTGCGGCTTTTCGTTGGGCTCCTCATTGTGACCCCTGGCTTCTGACTCCTGCCGAGAAGCCGCAGGTCCGAAGAGCGGGACCTGCGCTACCAACCGCTGTACGGGGTGCCTTCGAGTGAAACCTGGTCGGAGCCGCTGTGCACGTCCACAATCCCCAGCGCGGTTTGCTTTGGGGAGAGGGGCGCGTCTTCCTTCTCCTCCTGCCAGGTTTCGTTTGATCCCGTGAAGGGGTCGGTTGGGATTCTCCCCAGATAGCCTCCTTCCACCAACTCTTCGAGCCGGGCGGGAGCGCGCCCATTGTCAAGGGTGAAGCGGTCGATCAAAGAGTGCAGGGTGAAGAGGTGGTCGCGGAGAACGGCCTCACGCGCGCGCACCACGCACGTCGTGTAGATAGGGACAGAAATGGAAGCCACGATCAAGATCACCGTGACTACCATCATCATCTCGAGAAGCGAGAAACCCTCGGGGCGGTTCGCGCCTCTGTTCTCGGGTCGGGACATGAGATGGCCGATTGATGCGCTCTCCATAACGCCCCCACAGTCTTAACTGAGGCGCACGGCGTGTGAGGCGAAAGTAACGCCGAACGCGCGCTACACGCCCAGTGACGGACATGCCCAGCGGGAGATTCGAGCCGCAGACCTTAGAAAGAGCTGCGCACTACACATGCTGATTTGCAGGCTCGCGCTTCGTCGGGCAGGAGCCGCGCAGTTGGGAGAACAGGTCCGCGCCAGGCTTGCTTTTGCACGGGGGCCAACGATTCGCCTCCGCCGGCGGCCAGACGAGCGCGTGGAAATGTTCCGGCATGAGAAGGCATCGCAGGATTCGGAATTTCAATTCCCCCCGCCACTCGCCGAAGGTCGCGACGCATTGCTTCCTAAAATGCTCGGAGTCAAATCCCTCATCTGACGGACGCGCGATCCCGCCCTGCGGGACGCTGGTGGTCAAATAATGCAGATGATTGAGGCCATAATAATGCCTTAGCTTTGACACCCGAAGATTACATCCT
Organism: Terriglobia bacterium; assembly: GCA_050008675.1. Classification (GTDB taxonomy): domain Bacteria; phylum Acidobacteriota; class Terriglobia; order UBA7540; family UBA7540; genus CAVROP01. The sequence goes on along the minus strand of JBEKME010000130.1, from coordinate 131 downwards.
TCCTGGGTCGCATACATCCCGACAAAAAGAAGCTGTGAAAAAATTATCGGGGGCGAGGATCCGCTCTCCCGCAGCACCATCGTTTTGCGGGTCCTATCGACCGCGGCTGTGATTGATTATGGCCACGACAT
>JBEKME010000013.1:0-97427 GCA_050008675.1 Terriglobia bacterium | reverse complement strand
CAGGTGAAGCTGGGGCGAAGCTCCGTCAACACCGTGGAGATTCTGGAGGGACTCAAACCGGGGGACCGCGTAGTCCTTTCCGATATGTCCACCTGGGATGCGTTCAATCGGATACGGCTGAACTGAGTGGTCAGTGGCTAGTGGTTAGTGGCTAGTGGCCAGTAGGAACCTGCGGTTCGTAGAGGAACGATATGAACGGAAACACCGGGATCAAGAGTTATCGGGATCTTCTTATCTGGCAGAAGGGCATGGCCTTGGCGAAGCAGGTTTACGCCATGACGCGTGCCTTCCCCGCTGATGAGAGGTTTGGCTTGACTGCCCAGATGCGGCGAGTGGTGGTTTCGGTTCCGTCGAATATCGCCGAGGGCCAGGCACGGCGAGGGAGAAAGGAATTCGTCCAGTTCCTCTCTCATGCGGAAGGTTCGTTGGCGGAATTGGACACGCCATTGACGCTTGCAGTCGAACTGGGGTACTGCCGCCCGTGCGACGCTCAGGGAAGTGTGGCAACGATCGCGGAACTGCAAAAGATGATAGCCTCGTTGCGCGGGAAGCTCGCGGCGCGTCTAGCCACTAACCACTAGCCACTAGCCACTCGCCGGTTGAGGGCAAACACGATGAGCACTCTGTTTCACGACTTGCGCTACGGCTTACGCATGTTGGCAAAGAATCCCGGCTTTACCGCCGTTGCGGTGCTGACGTTGGCGCTGGGCATCGGCGCGAATACGGCGATTTTCAGCGTGCTGAACGGAGTACTGCTTCGCCCGCTGCCCTATCCTCGCCCGAACGAAATCGTCCAGGTAAACTTGACGTGGAAGGGGGGAGGGTTGAATGACACCCTGACCGTCCCCGAGTTTGAGTTCTATCGTGACCACAGCAGCGCCTTTGAGGCCGTGGCCGGGTTTCGGGGCGGTGGCGAGGTCTCAATCAAGCGGGGCAACACCACCGAATGGATTAGGTCTCTGCGGGCAACGGATGGGTTCTTCCAGGTGCTGGGCGTTGGTCCCGCGATCGGCCGTGCCATTCTGAGGGATGAGACTCGCCCCGGGGGCACTCAGGTTGCCATCTTGAGCGACTCGCTGTGGCGCAGCGCGTTCGGAGCGGACCCCGCGGTCATTGGCCGCCAGCTTGAAATGGATGATGTCATCTACACCGTGGTAGGAGTGATGGCTCCCGGTTTTACATTCGTCGAGCAGCCTGCGGATGTTTTCATTCCATTGCAACTGGGGCGCAGCATCGAGGACACGGGGATGAACACGCGGGTGATCGCTCGCTTGGGGTCGGGAACCAGTCTCGCCCAAGCACAAGCCAACATTAACGTGGTATTCGAGCAATTTCGCCGGCAGGGTTCCGCTCAGTCAGGGCAGCGGGGCATCCAGCTTGAGAGCTACCAAAAGTGGCTGGCTGGCGACCTTCGCACGAGCCTACTAGTGCTGTTCGGAGCGGTCGGCTTTCTGCTGCTGATCGCTTGCGCCAACGTCGCTAGCCTGATCATGGCGCGGACTAGCTCCCGTCAGCGGGAAATCTCGATTCGCTTGGCTCTCGGCGCTGACCGGTGGCAAATGCTCCAGCAGTTTCTGAGCGAAAGCCTGTTGATCGCCCTGATCGGGGGCGCCGCTGGGCTGCTTGCCGCCAGTTGGGCGCTGAAGGGCCTGGTTTCCTCGATTCCTTGGGACATTCCCTCAACCACTCACCTTGAGCTGGACGGCCGCGTACTCGCCTTCACTTTGCTGTTGGCCGCAGGCACCAGCCTCGTCTTCGGCTTCACATCCTATTGGCAGACCTCCAAGCTTGACGTGAATGCCTCCCTCAAGGAAGGCGGCACACGCGGAGGGAGCAGCACGGCCCGCAACCGCATGCGCAGCGCACTGGTGGTAAGCGAGGCAGCGCTCTCCTTGATGCTGCTCGTGGGCGCCGGGCTGTTGATCGAGACCCTCTATCACCTGCACCAACAGAAGCTGGGGTTCGACCCTCGTCACGTGTACACGATGACCACACCGTTCGAGCCGGCGGCCAAGCTCACCGCCCCGCAGATATGGAACTTCGAGCAGGAGGCGCTTCGCCGCATCAAGGGGGTGCCGGGCGTCGCTTCGGCCGCTGTAATCAACAAGCTGCCGTTGACAGGCCCCAACAATCTCCCGACCCAACAAGAGGGGCGCCCCGAGCACAGTATCGGTGGCATGGAGTACCGGGCCGTCAGTCCGCAATATTTCCAGACAATGCGCATTCCCATCCTCAAGGGACGAGGCTTCCAGGAAACGGATACAACCTTGTCGACTCCGGTGGCGATCGTGAGTGAAACGGTGGCGCGCGCGTGGTGGAACGGTGGGAGCCCGATCGGAGATCGCATTGTGGTGGGCGAATATGGGGGGCGCCAATTTCCCGAGGTTCTGGAACCTCCCCGCGAGGTGGTCGGCGTGGTGCCCGATGTAAAGAACCTGGCGATAGACGAGGCCCAGCCAACTACCATCTATGTGCCCGCCTCACAGCTCTTCTGGCCGCCTGGTTCGACAGCGTGGGTCGTTCGCGCGAACGGTAACCCTGGTCTCGGCGCGGCGCTCCGCGGAGCCGTCGCCGCCGTGAACCCTGACCAGCGCGTGCTGAACGTCCAATCGATGTCAGATATTGTTGCTCGCTCCGTTGCCCGCCCAACTTTTAATGCGCTGCTGATGGGGATATTCGCCACCCTCGCCTTGGTCCTGACCTCCGTCGGGATTTATGGTGTGCTCAGCTTTCACGTAGCGCGGCGCACACAAGAGATCGGTATTCGCATCGCGCTTGGAGCAAGGCGAGCCAACGTGCTGCGCATGGTGGTGGCAGAGGGAGTGATGCTGGTAACAGTCGGGATTGGAATTGGGCTCGCTGGCGCGCTCGCCCTGAGCCGGTTCTTGTCGAGCCTGCTCTCGGGAGTTCACGCCACCGATATTTCGACCTATGCTGCGGTTTCGGGAGTGCTGTTCGCAGTGGCGCTGGTGGCAAGCTATATCCCTGGCCGCCGGGCGACCAAGGTTGACCCCATGGTGGCGCTGCGGTACGAATAGGTGTCGGGTGTCAGGTGTCAGGTGTCAGGTGTCAGCCGTCAGCGGTCTGCTTTCCGCAGGTCGCCTTGGTCGTTTGCTGATAGCTGAAGGCTGACGGCTGACAACTGACGACTGACAACTGACGACTGACGACTGACAACTGACAACTGACAACTGCTAACATTACCAAGGAGACGAAAATGGACTCTAACTCGGAAGCCGAAGCTATCTCCCGGAACTCCCCGCAAGATAAATCGAACGGTTCCGGTCAAACTCTGATTCAACTGGAGGGCGTCACCAAGGTCTTTTACACCGAGGAGGTGGAGACGCACGCCCTTTCCGGTATCCACTTGCAGATTAAGAAAGGCGAATATCTTTCCATCGGCGGTCCCTCGGGCTGCGGCAAATCCACCCTGCTTTCCATCTTGGGGCTGCTCGATTCACCCACCGAGGGGAAGTACACTCTGAACGGCACCGGGGTCGAAGACCTCTCGTTATCGCAGCGCACCCGGATTCGCAACCGCGAAATCGGTTTTATTTTCCAGGCCTTCAACCTCATCGGCGATCTGAACGTTTATGAGAACGTGGAGTTGCCGTTGACCTACCGTGGCATGCCTTCCGCGGAACGCAAACAACGCGTGCAAGAGGCGCTGGAAAGGGTGGGGATGTCGCATCGCATGAAGCATTATCCTTCCCAACTCTCCGGGGGTCAGCAGCAGCGGGTGGCGGTGGCGCGGGCGCTGGCCGGGAAGCCGGCGATTCTGCTGGCCGATGAGCCCACGGGAAACCTGGACTCCAAGAACGGGGAGGCGGTGATGGACCTGCTGCGCGAACTCCACCGTGAAGGCGCCACCATCTGCATGGTCACGCATGATCCGCGCTACGCCGAGTTCGCCGACCGCACGGTTCATCTCTTCGATGGCCAGATCGTGGAAGAGACCGGCAGTGATTGAATCATTGAGTCATCGGGCCATTGAGTCATCGGGTCATTGAGTCATTGAATCAATGGAAATGAAGCCGGCTATCAGCCCTCAGCAGTCAGCAAGCATGCAGTCGCCACCGTCGTTTGCTGATAGCTGACGGCTGACAGCTTACTTCGCCGCGAGGACATCGACCAGCCGCACCATCGCCAGCGTGTCCTGCTTGCAGTAAGCGAGCAGGGCCTCTCGCAGCCTGTTCCGTTCTGCGGCGTCCACTTGGTCGCGAATCATCTTCTCCCACGCCATGCCCGCCTCGCTGCCTTCTGATACCTCCATGCCCTTATAGGACATCTCGGGAACCAGCGCTGGAAGCACGCTTTTCAAAGAGAATGAGCCTGCAAAGCCTGGGTGATAAACGTTGGCGCGTATGACCGCGTACAAATCCCACAGTCTGTCTTGAATTCCCGTTATCGTGTCCTCGTACTTGGGAAGCCAGCTCGTGAGGTTCTTCAGGCGCCCCGATTCAAAGTTGCTGTAAACAACGATGCTGCCTTTCCGATCGATCGCCTGGCAAAGGGATTTCAAGAAGAGCGGTCGAGGGTCGCCCTCGTTGTCGGCGAGGAATTCATAGTGCTCCACCGCGGCGCCCGGCTTTCGTTGGATGTGCAAGGACCATTGGAAAGGGAGCTGATCGTATGGCCGCGTGCCGGCAAATCTCGGAAGCGCCAGCCCCAAGGTTTCGAAATCCATAAAGTGGACTGGATACTCGAGGTCGCCCAGCGATTCCTTGAGTCCCTTCCCGAACCAGGGCTTTCCGCTTCTCACACATTCCCAAACCCGCTTCTGTCGCTCGGTGAGCGCGAAGCCCTTGGGGATGTCGCCAATCAGCTCGACCCCCAAATCTTTCAGCTTCTGGAATTTCTGAGACGAGAGACCGAGAAGGTTACTGATGTGGTCATCTGGAAGCTCCTTGTTACAGACATCATAAAACTCGCAGGTCCAGGGATCCGTGCATTGCCGCCCTGCTTCGATATCCGGCGGTTGCGCCTGCGCCAGCACCTTCCGCAGCTCGCGGATCAGCTCCCACACGTCCTTCGTCAGCGCCGCAGTTTCGTCGCTCAGGTCGCGAATTCGGAACAGCTTTTCCAGTTCGTATTGCTTCCCATCGTAAACATACTCGCGGTTGAGGTGCATCAGGCAAGGAACCACCTTGAGCCCGCAACCTTCCAGCACGAGTCGTTGGATGGCCACGTCGTAAACGTAGCGGTCCTTGACACGCGTCGCTGACTTCACCTCAATCAGCCGCCACTTGCCCTTGGCGTGCCGCTCCAGGATGTCGGCCCTTACCAGGACGTGGTCGTGCTGAAAGGTCGCCTCGAACAGCGCTGGAACTTGGCCCTTTGCCACCACCTGCGCGGTCAGCGCCAGCGCCTTGTCCAATTCTTCATGCCCGGCCTCGATCCGCACTCCGCCAGGGAACATCTTCTGCGCCAGCCGGCCCACCTCCTGGCCTTGCTCTATAACAGCCAGAGATGTTGGGTCGAGCTCGCCCGCCAAATCCGGTTCGTGAACCTGGAGGTAGAGGCGCTTGAGGCATTGCAGACCGGCCATGAACCTGGACTTAGAAAGATTCATATCGCGGGATTCGCCACTCGCCATCTTAACTCTCCTCGCCAAGATGCGCGAGATTCCTTTTGATGATGGTGTCATAGGCCTCGCGGAACCCCGGGTCGTAAGCCCCACAGGTCGCCATGCTGTCATTCTGAGCTTGTCATGCTGTCATTCTGAGCGCAGCGAAGAATCTCGCTCTGGACTTTCCATTCGTCCACTCGTCTGCCATGCTGTCATTCTGAGCTTGTCATGCTGTCATTCTGAGCGCAGCGAAGAATCTCGCTCTGGACCTTCCATTCGTCCACTCGTCTGCCATGCTGTCATTCTGAGCATGTATAGCCGAAGACCGCTATCCGTGATGTCAGAAACGGAGTACGTCGCAAACGGGTGTTGCCCTCTCCCCTGGGGAGAGGGTGGACCGCGACGGCGCTTTCACCAGCCGTCGCGGGCCGGGTGAGGGGTTAGTTGCGGGGCGACGACCGATCAGACAGGCCCGGCCCAAGCTGCTCAATGGAAACGAGTAATGCGTCGAGTTTCTGGAGAGCGCAGCGAAGAATCTCGCTCTGGACTTTTCCGCCGACAAACAGCAGGGCGCGACGTTCTCAGTGCCTCTGTGTCTCGGTGGTGACAAGTTTGTTCCATAATCCTCTCACACCTTCATATCAGAGGGGTATGTCAGGTGAGGTCGCGGCCCGGTAGTGGTGTCATTTGCGAGACACGGGCGCTCCAGGCCGCAGTCATTCCCGCGAAAGCGGGAATCCACTCCGCAAACCTTGGGAAATGCGCTGTCCACGGACTGGATTCCTCCCGCCATGGCGGGACGGGAATGACCGGCGTTTCGTAAGGGATGATATTCCAAATGACACCACTACCCGTGGCCCAAAGAAGGAGAATATGTCCCGACTGGCTACCGATAAGGCGTGACCGGCCCTGTCACACCCCGGTGCTATGTTGGGCAGTGAAGCCACAAGTTCTGACATCAGGAGGTGAAGGGAATGGAGAGGCGTGAAGTTCTATTGAAGTGCCTTGGCGGGGCGGCTTTGGCGCTGGCCCCATCAAAGCTGCTTCCGACAACTGAAACCGGCAATGACCGCACCCGCGAATTCTACGAACTCTGGGAGGAGGCTTGCCAATCTCACACTTGGTTCGAGGACAAGCGTGCCTACGACCTCTGCCTTCAGGCGTTGGCGCTGGCCCCGGAAAACCTAGAAAGCAGGATGCGCGCCGACATCATCGAAAAGCTCGGATACCTGCGGGAGTCCCTGGAGGCTGCCCAACAAGAGCTGGCAAGGCAACGTAAAGCCCTGAAAGCCGAACCTCAAAACCCTGAGAAACACTTCTACCTGGGGTTTACGCTCACCAGGCTGGGCCGGGAAGAAGAAGCCGTGGCTGAATATCGCTTGGCCCTTGAGAATCCCGAAGGGTTTTGCGCCCACTGCTACCGGGACTCCTGGAACAACATCGGCTGGTATTACTACCGGCAAGGAATGTATCGCGAGGCCCTTCGGTGGTTCGAGAGAGTTTGTCATCTCAATGACACGGGTGAATTCCTGCAACACTACGACCGAGCCCGTGGCGTCGAAAACAAGCTCTTGGCTTATTCAGCTTTGCTGATGAGCGCTGAAGCCAAGGCAACGACCCGAGATTACATAACACGTTTTGGCCGCGTAACCTGGCCAGCGCGTCGAGCGCTCGCCAAGATCGGTATCGACGCCGACGCGATGTACGTTGAGTTGCAGCGCCGCGTCACTTGAGACTGAATTTCGAATTTGGGGTCGCCTGTCATCCTGAGCTTGTATAGCCGAAGACCGCTATCCGTGATGTCAGAAACGGAGTACGTCGCAAACGGGTGTTGCCCTCTCCCCTGGGGAGAGGGTGGCCCGCGACGGCGCTTTCACCAGCCGGCGCGGGCCGGGTGAGGGGTCAGTTGCACGCCGAGGACGGATCAGAGCGGCTCGGGGCAAACTGCTCAATCCACACGAGTAATGCATCGAGTTTCTGGAGAGCCCGCCGTGCTTTCCGGGGGGCGATCCGGATGGAGCGGGAGTGCAGTTGTCTTTTGCGCTCGGCATCGTCTCCTGCCGCGAAGAGAAAACTCACCACACAGCGCACAGAGTCCACAGAGAAAAGTACTTCTGCTCGCGCGAGCGGCGATTACAAGGTTACGGTCTCCTGTTTGTTGACCCACAGCCTTTTCCTGCATCTCTTCTCCGTGACCTCTGTGGTCCCGCAGGCGCGGGATGAAATCCTTCTTGGTTTGCGGCCAAAGGCCGCGTTGTAGCACTAGGCTTCATCATCTTCTTCTCGGGCGGCAAAGATTCTCTACAATCATCGCTTGGCCGAGGATGACTGGAATTGCCGATTTTCGATTGCCGATTGCTGATTGACGGCAGAGGATGTTGCAATACCAGTTTTTCAATCACCAATCGACAATCGGCAATCGCCAATGATAGAATCGCCCCGCTTTTGCCCCGGAGTCCTCGTTAAACCATCGAGGTAGTGAGCGTGCCACGCGGTGACCAACTGATTCGGCAATGGACCCTGATCCGTCTGCTCACGGGTCGAATAGGGCGGACTCTTGCCCAGCTCGCGAGTGAGTTGGGCGTCACCAAGCGCACCGTTCAACGCGACCTCGAAGTTCTCACCACTGCCGGCTTTCCGGTTACCTCCGACATGCGCAACGGCACCGTCTTCTGGCACTTCATGGAGGGCTTTCACGCCGAAATGCCCGTCGCGCTCACTCTCACCGAGCAGATGGCGCTCTACTTCAGCAAGGGACTCTTCAAACCTTTGCAGGGCACACCCATGTACAAGTCGCTGGAATCCGCCATGCGGAAGATCGGCTCCCAGCTTCCCGCTCAAAGCTTCCAGTTCCTGCGCGGGCTTGACCAGGGGATTTCGGTTTCAAGTTTCGGGCTGAAGGATTACAGCCACTCGAAGGAAGTCATTGAAGTACTCACCCGCGCCGTCTTCCAAAGGCTCACCGTGCGGATCCTGCATCGGGCGGTGTACCACAAACAAGCCATCGAGCGCGAGGTTAATCCATACAAGCTTTGGTACGTCAACAACGGCCTGTACCTGGTGGGCCACGACCACCGCGAAGACGCCCTGCGAACCTTCGCCGTCGAGCGCATTCAATCTGCGCGGTTGACTAACCGGCGCTTCGAGATCCCGCCCGACTTCAACTTCGAAGAGTTCAAGCAAACCGCCTTCAACATGATCTGGGGCGAGCCGCAGGAAGTGAAGATCCGCTTCTCGCCCTCCCAAGCCCCCTACATTCGCGAGCGCACCTGGCACCCCAGCCAGCAGATTGAGACTGAGCGCAACGGCGGTTTAATCCTCACGCTCAAGGTCGCGGACCTGTGGGAGGTCAAGCGGTGGCTGATCGGATTTGGGGCTGAAGCCGAGGTGCTCGGACCTGAGGACCTGAGGGAGAAAATAGCAGGCGAATGCACCCGTCTGGTGCCCCGCAACCGATAGTCGCCCGGGGAACTAGTCGGTACCAGTTTGAGGCACGGGTTATGGCCAACGTCGACTCTGTAGAGAAGATAAGGGAATTCGTAGGTCGATACCAGAGCTTTGCACGTAGTAGAAGTAATCTGCGGCTGCAGCAGCTCACCCAGAGTTTCGGGCATCTTCGGACGGCACTCGAGGCGTTAGCGGATTTGGACCGAAGGTCACAGCGTCGATTGGCCTCGGGATTCAACCTCTTTCGAGCACTGCAGGTCCAGAGGAACGAGGTTCGGACACACTCAGCCTTCTTGGCGGAGCTGCTTGATCCCAACGGGACACACGGGCAAGGGAGCGCGTTTTTGGACGCGCTCTTGCGTTACTGCCGATGCAAGGGAGGCGAATTCGAGCGCTTTCCGCGACTGGACCCTCCCACGACCCGTGTGGTGTGGGTAGTGAGCTGCGAGAAACCTGTCCCCGAGGGTAGGCTTGACATCGTCGTTCAGTCGGTTCAGCTAAAGTTCCTGATGGTGATAGAGAATAAGATTGGGGCCGACGAGCAGCAGGACCAGATTGGCCGCTATCAAACTTGGCTGATCCGGCAAAAGCAGTATCCACCGGAGAGGCGGGTGCTCCTTTACCTGACGCCCGAGGGACGGCGCGCGAACACGGCATACAGCGAAGATTACTTCCGCTTCTCCTACGGGAGGGATGTTGTGGCATGGCTTAGGTCAGCGCTGCCCAACGTCGAGGCTGCCCGGGTGCGCGAGGCGGTCGTCCAGTACTTAGACTTGGTTACAGGTCTTTTCGCTTCTGGTATGGAGGGGGAAACGTGAGCACATCAGACTACAAGACTGAGGCCATAAAATTCTTGTCCGAGCCCGCTAACCTAGACGTGGCGTTGGAGGTTGCTGAGTTGATAGAGGACGTGAAAAGCAAATTCCTCTTGGATTTCTGGCATGCATTGAAAAGCAGGGTTAGCGAAAGCCAAAGCGAGCTGCCTGGGTGGTCATTGCGGCTGGCTGGCGATGAAGAACTATTGAAGCCTAGCTACGCGGGGTTGGAGTGGTTGCCGGGCGCCACGCACGAGGACGGACGCTACCTCAGAGTTCGTATTGAGCAGGATGGTTATCAGATATTCCAGGGAATCTGTTGGAATAAAAAAACGGGAAAAGACACGTCTGAAAAGCTGTCTGGGGCGATCGCTCAAATCGGCGGAATCAGGAGCCGTCTACGCGATCTTGCTGGGGAATACAATACCAACCCGAATGACTGGTGGCTCGGGTGGAAGTGGCTCAACGACCGGAAGGGCTTGAAGGACAAGTCCAGTCTGCTTCGCATCCGGGAAGGGTCCCTCACGATTGGGGTCGCAGATGAATTTTTACAGCTTGCAAAGGGCGTCCGGGATTCGGTGGAGCAAGTTAACTCGATGCTTGTGGGCATGAACCTTGGCTTGATTGAATAGCAGGTAGCGTAGAGTCTCTGAAAAACGAGGCTCTGCGCTACCAGCTTAACGCCAAAGTGGGCGAGTCGCCCACTGGTTTGACGTCTTAGGTTGGGCATGGCGGTATCAGCGTCCTCACAACAATACCCAGTACCGTGGCAATTGCGACCCAAGTCAATGCGAACAACCCCCAACTCGGTAAACTGCCTTCGCATCCCCCTGAGGACGCGATAATCGCGTTTGTCAACAGTAAGGTGCTGGTTAAATGCGGACCACCGTGATTACTACCCTCCACGCTCTGATTGCAAAGCTTTCGCGGGAATCTCGGGTGGTGGCGGGCATGAACCTAACTGCGTCCGTGCAAGATGCTGTGCTCGGAAGTGCGCTGCTGGATTTCGCGAGCACCAGCGAGGACGTTAAGCGCGTCGCCGAAGCCATTAATGCACTGACAGCATACGCGCGTCTCTCTCTCGGGGAGGCGGAGACACTAATGCGGTCTCTCCTTTCGGACAGGTCCTTCTACGGGACATATTGCGAACTTGCGGCCTATCAATGGCTGCACCGGTACAGCGTCCAGTTCCAGGCTCAGCCTGTGATGAACGGACCCGATGTCCTTAACCCAAACGGTTGCACACTCGACGGTCGGCTCACTGGCGACGTTGACGCGTACTTTGATATTAAGGCCATGGGATTCCAGGAATACATCGCCGAGCGATTCCGCCAACGCCTGGAGAAACGGTTGCCCGGCTTGCGAGTCACCATTGAAGGTTCGATGGACGTGGCAGTGAGGGACATTGAAGCTCACGCCTTTGGTCAGTTCGATACAGTTGTGGGCGCTCTTGTCGCCGGTGGGCACCAGCAGTTACCCAAGCTGGGGTGGCTCGTGCGAGCGGGTCCGCCGCGCACGGTCGAGACGACGGTCCAGACCTCAGACCCGTACCGTCTCGCGGAGCAGAATCGGCATTACCCGTTTCAGGACGCAAGCCAATTCACACGTCATGCACCGTTCATTCTGGTGTTTCCCTTCGCTGCGCAGTTTAACCACAGGCTCTTCGTGAACTTTGCGCAGAGCACAGACATTCTGTTGCGCGCCCTCGCTCGGCGTGGTTTTCTCCAGATGGCTAACGATCCGACACCGGTACAGCAGTTCGATCGCAAGATCGCCGCCGGTGTGCTGCTTCGTGACGCCTCGCGTCTTCTTTCCTCCTTCCTCTTCATAAACTTAGACACCGGCCAGAGCTGGATCTATCTGAATCCACGCGCCACACATCGTCTCAGCAGAGACCATGTGGAACGCATCTTCGACTTCGCCCCGCCGCCCCGCCTTACGATTGACGACTTTGCTCACGACGACTACTGAATCCGTGCGACGACCGCTGCTGAATCACGACGCCTTACAGGGTCGCAAAGCAGGCATCGGTCGCGGTAGGGATACCGGTTGCCCGGTACCCCCCGCACAGATCCGTACGTGCGCTAGTTAGCGGATACGGCTCTTATCTCGGATGACTAGCGGCGAATCCGCACACCCGCCAACCCTGGGAACACGCGTGCCCCGCTCTGTGTCGGGTGCGTGTGAGGTTGAGGAGTGTTCTCCTTGACCAGCAGCCTTCCCTCTGCACTCTCCGCCGACGGCTTTCCGTCGTTGGTCGAGTGATTCATCGGTACTATGCCGCTGTCCGACTCCTCGGAAACGTGCATACGGGCCGTGCGGCCTAAGCCTTCGCCCGTCGGCCTGCTACTGGCGCAGGCGTCCCCGAGGTCTCCCGGTTCTCGTGCAGGAAGTGTCTAGGCGTGTCTGGGGTCTGCGACTACGCAGGACTGCCCAGGAACTTGCACTAGCGCTCCTGGTCATGTGGCCTTCCGCTACTCTGACAGCGTCGGCGTCCTGATTGCACGTTTTCGAAGCTCCATACCCAGCCCACCTATTCCCCTGTTTACGCTTCGCTAGGCACCTCGCGGCGTCCAGCGCAAAACTCGGGGCCGAGTGGATCGCTACTCCTTTCTCGTGAGGATCTTTCATCCTCTGCTTCCTGCCGGTTTATCCCGGCGCTTTCCAGAGTTTCGTTTTTCAGAGACTCTGCGGCTCGTGCGTGTGCAATGGGGCGTATGATCCCCTCTCCTGTCTCGCTTGCGCCGCCTGGGATTGGAAAGGCAGAAGGCAGAAGTCAGGAAAGGATCAGAATTATGAATAGTGAATGGTGAATTGGGGATGCAGAACTTGCTTTGCGCACAGCGCCCAGGTCCTCTGAAACAACGGCCGTCTTTTGCGCAAGCATTGCATCCAACGTATTAGAGGAGGGCATCAGGCCCTGAGGAGGGGCTATGAGGATTTGCTCAGTTCGATTGGGGGTAGGTGTTTTGGTGGCAGGACTCGTGAGCGCGCTTGCTACACTCGGCGCTGGGGGACCGGGCCCCCTGCCTGCGAACGTGGCGCAGGTCACCGTGACCGTCCGCACCCGCCAGCCCGGCGCCTATCCCGTCGTCAACTCTGACGACGTTAGGGTTTATGAAGACAACAAGAGCCGGCCGGTAGTTTCGTGGGTTGCCGCAGAAGCGCAGTCGGGCCCTCTGGACCTGACCATCCTCGTGGATGATTCGATCGGGGATAATGTGAGCTTGCAGTTTAAGAATCTGGCGGATTTCTTCCAAACCTTGCCCGCCGGCACACGGATACGGCTTGCCTACGCATCTAACGGGGGAAATAGAGTAGTTCAGGATTTCACCAGTGACTACCGGCTGACGGTGAAAGCCCTGCGCCTTCCCGTGGGCTCCATGACGGCTGGGGGCAGCATCTACGAATCGGTGGCGGACCTGCTCAAGAATTGGCCCCGGGACGGCAATCGCCATGGGCTATTCGTGATCAGCGATGGCATCGATATCAATCAGGGATTCGAAGAGTCGCAGCCCAACCTGAACACGGAGTTGCAGCGTGCCATCGACTTGGCACAAAGCACCAACGTTCCCATCTACACGATTTTTGCTCGAGGGGCTCGCTCTCTAGAAGGGGATTCGTCCCTTCTCAATAACGGGCAAGGCTGCTTGTCGCGTTTGACCTCTGAAACCGGCGGTCAATCCTACTTCCAGGGAACGCGCACACCGCTGGCTTTCGCCCCTTTTTTGGAGCAATTTGCGAACGACCTGCGCAACCAATATGTGCTAACCTTCCAGACGTTACCAGCCCCCAAGGCGGGCTACCACCGCCTGCGCGTTACCACCGAAATTCCTGGCGTCCACCTGTTCGCGCCCGCTCGCATATTCATCCCGAAAGCTGAGTAGCAGAGCGGGCAATTTGCTCGCAGGGAGGCCGCACTCTTCTGAGCATGTGAAGCTATGCGGTGAACTGCAATTTAAGAGGACACACACCTACAAGTTACTGCACGTTTCACCAGGGACGCTCTTTTATCGGGCGCGGCTATGGCCCTGTGCCTGGCAGGGCCGAAACGGACTCCCTGTCTCTTGACAAACGGGAAAAGATAGGCTAGCATGCTACGTGAAGTCAGACAGGATTCAGGATTCAGGATTCAGGATTCAGGATTCAGGATTCAGGATTCAGGATTCAGGAGTCAGGAGTCAGGAGACGGAAGAGCCGTTGCAGGGGGGGAATGGTAAATGGTGAATTGTGAATTATGGATTCTGAGCTGGCTTCTTACTTCTCCCCACTGCCTCCTGCATTTGAGGGAGGCGGAATGGAGAGGACTCTTCGCAGCCATGGCAGCCCTGGACAAGATGTCGCCAAGAAAACGGAAAGGAAAAACGCAGTAACTTCAAAAATTGACGGAACGACGCGGTAATCTTATTGAAAACAAAGGAGCGACGTCAGAGGCTGCAGCGTGAAGCGGGCATGTCATAGAAAACAAAGGTAGTTACGCGTCTATAGCTGGAATGTTGCTGAAAAGAAAGGTAGTTAGCCCGCATTTCTCATCAACTTTCCCGAGGGTTGATTCGGAGCGGCTCGTGCATGTGCAATGGGGCGTATAATCCCCTTTCGTGTCCCGCCTGCGCCGCCTCGGATTGGAAAGGCAGAAGTCAGCAGTCAGAAGTCAGGAGCCAGGAGAGGACCAGAATTATGAATAGTGAATGGTGAATTGGGGATGCAGAACTTGCTTTGCGCGCAGCGCCCAGGTCCCCTGACCGCTGCACGTCTTCATTTCACGATTCAGAATTCACAATTCAGAATTACCCCAGCCCCCAGCCGCGATTTTTCGACCGCGCTCTGAGAAGGGTTAAGGAACATTACGAGAAAATGGAATACATTCATCTCAACCCGGCGAGGGAGCTGCTGTCATTTGGAATGGGAATCCACTCGATCCGCCGGTCATTCCCGCGAGGGCCGACGTCGTCAGACGCGCCGAGGAGTGGCCGTGGTCGAGTGTGCATGACGACACAGGAGGCCTGAGGGCAACATTTAGGCCGAATGGCACTCTGGCCATCGACCGTGCACTGCTGCCGGCCGATGAACGGGGACGAACTTAGAGGAAGAGCCGCAGACCTTGAAAAACAGGTCTGCGCTTGCTGGCTGCTGCTTCCTGGTGATTTAAACGCCCGCCTATTCCTGATATCCTTGCATTCCCTAGCATTTCTTCCGGAGGTTCACAGATGTTAGTCGAGGAACAAATTTCTGCCCGACAGCAGCGAGCCCGTTCGGCAATCCAGAGCATCCTGGCGGAACCGGTTGGACAAGGTTACGGCGACTACGACGTCCGGTCGGCCAGCGGCAGAAAGTACCGGGTAGCGATGCGCGGTCCCAGCTTGTTCGAGAATTTCTGCTCCTGCCCGGATTTTGCGGTGAACACCCTGGGCACGTGCAAGCACATCGAAGCCTTACTCCTTCAGTTGCGCCAGCGCTTTGGTGGATCTTTCCATCGGCAGAGGTATGAGCGCAACCGCGCCTCGATCTCTCTGCATTACGGGGAGACCCTCCGCGTGCGTTTGCGGCTGCCCGCTGACTCACCACCAGCCTTGCAGGAAATTGCCGCCGAGCACTTCGACTCCGAAGGGCTCCTCCGTGAGGAAGACCTTCGCGATTTTGAGGGGGTTCTGGAAAAGCTCCGCGCCGCAGACGAAACGGCCGTTGTTTACACTGATGTGCTCGATTTCATTGATCGTGAAAACGAGCTTGCTTCAGGGCTGGATGACGAACGCGGCTATCTCGCCCAATTAACAAGGGGCAAGAATCCGCTGGAAGGCCTTTTGAAAGTGCCGCTCTTTCCCTACCAGATTCGAGGCGCGCTTTTTGCGGCGTGCCGGGGGCGCGTGGTCCTGGCCGACGATATGGGTTTAGGCAAGACCATTCAGGCGATTGCGGCGGCAGAGTTGCTCCGGCGCCGTCGCGGCATTGAAAGGGTGCTGGTGGTTGCGCCCGCCTCGGTCAAGTACCAATGGAAAACCGAAGTCGAGAAATTTTGCGGTCTTTCAACGCAGGTCATCGACGGGCTGATGCCACACCGGAAAAAGCTTTATGCCGATCCTGCTTTCTTCAACCTCACCAGCTACGAGCTGGTGCTGAAGGACATCGAGGACATGCACAACCTGCGCCCGGACCTGATCATCCTTGATGAAGCCCAACGCATCCGGAATTGGGCCACAGCCACGGCCCGCACCATCAAACAGCTTAAGAGCCGCTACGCCTTTGTGCTCACCGGAACGCCCCTTGAAAACAAGCTCGAAGAACTTTATTCCGTGGTGGAGTTTGTGGACGGTCGCCGCCTGGGACCGGCCTTCCGGTTTCTTAAAGAACACCGCATGGAAGACGAAAGGGGAAAATTGCTCGGCTACCGTGGCCTGGACCAAATCCATCGTCAACTCGAACCGATTCTGCTCCGCCGGACTCGCCAAGAGGTGCTCCCAGAACTTCCGCAACGGACCGACCAGATATTTCGCGTCCGCATGACCAGCGAGCAAGCGGGTCCATATTGGGAACAAAATGATATCCTCGCCCGCCTGATGCACAAGTGGCAGCGGCAGGGCTGGCTCTCCGAGATCGACCTGCGCCGCATCACTTGTTGTATTCAGAACATGCGCATGCTTTGCAACTCGACCTTCCTGTTTGACAAGGAGACCAATTTCTCTCCCAAGCTGGAGGAATTCCGCGAGGTCATCCGCGAATTGGCGGTGGAAGAAAAGCGCAAGGTGGTGGTTTTTAGCGAGTACGAACGCATGACGTTCCTGGCCAGCCAGGAGTTGACAAAACTCCAAATCGGCTGGGTATCGTTGCACGGGAACGTGCCGGCTCGAAAGCGTGGAGAACTGATGGCGCGGTTCCGCAAGGATCCTGATTGCAGGGTATTCCTTTCAACGGACGCCGGCGGAGTCGGGTTGAACTTGCAGGCAGCCTCCGGGGTAGTGAATTTTGAGCCACCCTGGAACCCGGCGCGGCTCGAGCAACGAATCGGGCGGGTTCATCGCCTCGGCCAGACTCACCCCGTCCAGGTGGTCCATCTGCTCACCGAGCAGAGTATCGAAGAGCGGGTGTGGGAGACGCTCAAGCTTAAGAAGGCGTTGTTTACAGGGTTGTTTGATTCCACGACCGGCGAGGTCAGTTTTGAAAAACTGGGCCGCAAGAGCACGATGCAGGTCATCAAGGAAGTGTTCTCTGACCAGTCGGGCAGGCCGAGGCCGATTATTTCTCCCCAGGCCGCCGGGCCCGTGGGAGTGGAGGAAGCGGAGAAGACGCCAAAGGCGGCCATCCAGCCCGCCCGCACTCCCTTGTATCCAGCAGACGCCGTGCCGCAGGCAGGTGCTGCGCAGTCGATGCCAGAAGCTCATGACATCAGCCCGCGCGCGGACTCACGCCCCAGCCCCATCGCGCCCGACGTGGGTCAGGCGGCAGGTAAGCTCTTGGAAGCGGGATTGAATTTCTTGGAGATGATCGCGCCACCTGCTCCAGGTGTTGCGAGTTCGGCGGATCGTTTGAAACCCATTGAACGCGCGCTTTCTGCGCTATTGCGGACTGATGCGCAAACCCAACGTCCTGTCCTCACCGTGCCTTTGCCGGAATCTTTTACCACGGAGCGTCTCGCGGGGGTCATCAGCGGACTACTGAACAAGCTCGCGGGAGTGTCCTGATACCGTCGCGGCCAAAGGCTCTATCGTTCCTTGACAAACTCCCACTACTTGTTAAACTCATAGTGGGATTTAAGAATCACTGATTATGAGGAACCGTGAACACTAAACGCACTCACATAGTCATTCCTGAGGAGTTGGTGGCCCGAATTGACATCATCGTAGGTAAACGAGGGCGCAGCAAATTCCTGACCCAAGCCGCTGAAAAAGAGCTCATGCGACTGCGCCAACTCAAGGCCGTCGAAGCCGCCGCCGGGTCCTGGAAAGACAAGGATCATCCCGAGCTGAAACGCGGAGCAGCAAAGTGGGTGGACAAGCTGCGCCGGGAAGACGAGAAGCGCTTTCAGATCGTGATGGCCCGCTAACATGGCCACCTACCTTCTCGATACGAGTGTCATTATTGACGCTTTGAACGGCAAGCATGACCGGGACCTGCTCCTCAAAGAACTTTTGCAACAAGGTCACCTGCTGGCCTGCTGTTCGATCAGCGTGACCGAAGTCTACGCTGGTCTCCGATCCCATGAGGAAACTCGGACTAGGGAGTTGCTGGAGAGCTTGCAGTACTTCCCGATTAGCTGGCCAGTTGCCCGTTTGGCGGGCCTGCTGAAGCGTGACTACGGCCGCAAAGGCATTTCCCTGACGACTACTGACGCTACCATTGCAGCGGTCACCATCCACCACGAACTCACTCTCATCACCGATAATCTTAAACACTACCCGATGAAGGAACTGAGACTTTACCCACTGCCCTGACCGCACCCCGCGGTCGACGTGCCTGGCCAATTGGCAATAATCGGCTTTGGCATTCAGTTTGCCCATTTCTGTTCCGGGCCATCTTCCAGCGCGGTGCTGAGACGTTCGCGAGCGGCCCGAAGCGCCTCATGCAGTCTACGTTCCAAGACTTCCCTTGGAGGCAACTTGGTCAAGTACTCCGCGACCCGGATCCCGCTCCTTTCAAGCTGCAGCAGTTCGACATGCTCATCAGATTTGCCGGCACAGAGAATTAAACCGAGTGGGGGCTCTTCCCCAGGTTGCCGTTCGTGCTTTTCGAGCCAACGGAGGTAGAGTTCCATCTGCCCTTTATCCCCCGCCCGGAACCGGCCGAGCTTAAGGTCGACAGCGAGTAGTCGGCGCAGGCGCCACAGGACAATTGTCTACTCAGTGCGTGGACAATCTTCCGATGCGGAAAAGTCTCCGCGAAACGGATCATGTGGAAGAGGTTGGCCCGGCTCAATCCGCGACCGTACTCCTCGCTCAATTTTCTACTCAGCGCGTCGACAATCTGCTCACCATAGGTAGCGCCGCTCAGCCGAGAGAATGTCCTTCCCCAAACTGACGGCCGCACTGAAAGACCTCGCGCAATCGGAACTCGACCTCCAAAAAGTACTCGGCGATGAAACCATGCTGGCCATGTGGACGGACCCTTATTTTCCCCCCACCCTCAAGCGAACCACCGAACACCTCGCGGACCTGCGCGAGGCGCGACTGAAGGCCGAGGACGCCGAAGAGCATCTCGACGAGGCGTTGTCGCGTGGAGGCGATCCACTCACCCTCGAGAGCCTGTGGTTCGGCAGCCAGCTCCTCGATTACGCTGGACAAAAGTTTCAGACGGCGTCGGAATTGCACGCAATGTGGAAACGGCTGGGACCCCGTCGCCCCAATGACGAATTATGGTGGAACGAATGGGGATCACAAACCACCTATCCTGACCATTCCCGTTTATTTGACTTAATGGACGCGATTACCGGCCTGCGATCCACCTACCGGCGCCAGTGGCTTGCTGAGTACACGCCTTACCGTATGGACACCGCCCTGGGGAGATTTGATGCGGAGTATCAATCCTGGCGCCGCTTCCAGGAGAAACTACAGGAATTTTCGGAAAGCTCCCACGAAGGAGCGACTCTGCCATCACTGCTAGGGCTGGCGGAAGGACATTGAGGCAGAGGTCGGTGGATGCGGGTTGGGCCCAATCGGCCAGGGTTTTTGGCGCCCCCCTGGCCGGGCAGAAATCCGCTGAGTGCTGGCCTCTAGGCCCGCGTTTTCGAGGCGACGATAGAGACTGGTCATACCGCCGGCGGTGCTGTACTCTAGCCCGGATTTCTCAGAGGGTTTCACGAAACTGTAAGTGCTTTCCTTAAAAGCGGTTACAAGCCTCGCCAGCACAAGAATCCTAACCACCGTAAGTGATTGATGCGTCGGCACTTAGATCCCTCCTGGCCCACCTCTTGCCGAATTTGGGGCCATTCGAGACCCTCACAAAATGCTTGGTTAGGAAAGCCGGAGTTTCGTGAATCCCCCCTTTTGATCGTTGCCAACTCCCGCTGCTGTTTGCTCTTGCTCTTCCTAACCATCCTCAAAATCGGTCATGCTAACCCCGTTCGAAAACGCAGCTTTCACAAAACCGAGAGGCGAGGATGGAACAACCAAGACTCTTTCATGCCCAGCATCTGCCCATTCGGCTAGCCTATCAACCTTTGTTTGCTCATCTGCCTACCTTCCAACCGCTTTGCCCACCACCTTCGCCGCAAGGAGGGCGGCCACCCATCGATGTGGAACGGGCCTTCTCTCGTCTGCTGACCATCGCCATGCAAGACCTGCCGACGCGCGGACTGGACTCGGCCCGGAACCTCTGCACCATTGCGCACATTACGGTTCTGCTGGTGGCCCTGGCCGCCCGCCGAAGCGGCTGCTCCGACCAATTGGCCTTTGTTCGAAGCTTCGTCCCCCACCTCATAGACACGGTTCCAGAAAAACCGGTTTTGTGAAACCCTATCACTTCTTTGATGTAATCGAGCGGAGTGCCCACAGGCAGGTTGATGGCGCTCATCGCCGTCGCCAGGAGAAACACTGCCAGCAGTGAGATGAATCTCTTCATTACGCTACCTCGCGGGAGGTTGCATGGGTCACGTCCGGCAGGATCTCAAAGGTAGTTTCGATCTTCGCCGTCTTCGAGATCATCGCCCCCACGGCGCAGTACTTCGTCTCGGAAAGCTGAATGGCTCTTTGGACGGCCTCCGGAGCGATGCGCCCCCGAAGCCGGTGCTTGATTTCAACGCGGGTGAAGTAAGCAGGCGGCTCCGGGTTCTGCTCAGCATGGAGTTCGATTTCATACCCGGTGACCGTCTGGCGTTTCTTGCGGAGAATGCTGATCACGTCAAAACCGGTACAGCCACCGAGGGCCAGCAAGGCCAGCTCAATGGGCTTGGGTCCCGTGCGCCCGTTGGCGTCGTCCATAACAAGGGCATGACCAGTACCCGACTCTGCAACAAACTGCCTTCCTTCGCCCTCGACGGTTGCTAATCGCAGCTTTCCTTCAATCATGGTTCACCTCAGTTTTCGGTTTGCTTTCTGCGCCCCGAGGAGGCAAAACCACGGCATGGTAATCCTCCTGGGGGGCCCTTACGAGGGGTTCATCACAACTACCGATTCCTTTGAGCAATTCGAACGACGTATTCCGGATCCGGTCGTCGTGTGGCATCTCCCTGGCATCATCAGCATAAATGCAGTTTACAGGGAGAGGTAACAAAAAGAAGTGATTTTCTTGGACAAGACAGCACGTCTCTGTTTTATTCGCTACGACTATCCGTATATTGTCGTATAGAAATGCCCGCAGTTATTGACTTTAAATGGACACATGCCTATACAATATTTCGCTGGGCGTGCTGATACGGTGGAAACTTGAGCTATAAGGCCAATTCCCTCAGGGGCTGAAAAAACACAACGGCCAGGTTTGTCCAGTTTTCATCGGAGAGGAGCATATGAATCCCTGCCAAAAAGGGGTAATGAAACAAGCCAATTGGTTTGGCATTTTCTGCTCAGCGATGGTGTTAACTCTCATGCTCGCCTCGGCAGCTCGGGCACAAGTGTCGGGTGCGATTTCGGGAACGGCTGCCGACTCATCGGGAGCCGTGTTGCCGGGGGTGAACGTAACTGTGAGGAACCTAGAGACCGGATCGATTCGTGCCGCAGTGAGCGACGGCACGGGGCGTTACAGCGTGCTCTCACTTCCAGTCGGACGGTATGAGATAAGGGCACAAAAGGATGGGTTCAGAACTGAGCTCCGCACGGGCATCACCCTCGACGTCGGACAGGAGGCCACGGTCGATTTGGTCTTGCAGTTGGGCGAAGTCAGGCAGCAAGTGACGGTGACGGGAGAAGCGCCGTCGGTCAGCGCCACGCCGACGGCGACATCGGGCTTGGTGGGAGAGCGGCAAGTAAAGGACCTGCCGCTGAACGGCCGAAGCTACGATGAGCTTCTTACCCTGAATCCCGGGGTCGTCAACTTCACGTGGGAGAAGACAGGCGGGGTCGGAATTTCCAACTCTACCGTGGGCAACATGTTCTCGATTTCGGGGAACAGGCCTCAGCAAAACCTCTTCTTGTTGAACGGGGTCGAATTCACGGGCGCGGCCGAGAACAATATGCAGCCCGGCGGTACCAGCCAGGAGTTGCTGGGGGTGGACGCGGTTCGGGAATTCAACCTGCTGCGCGACACTTACGGCCCGCAGTACGGCAAACGGCCCGGCGGCCAAATCACCATTGTCACCCAGTCCGGGACTAACGATTGGCACGGGACGGTATTTGAATTCCTGCGCAACAGCGACTTTGATGCGCGCAATTTCTTCGATCAGGCCTCCATCCCGCATTTCGCGCGCAACCAGTTCGGAGGGTCTTCGGGGGGACCGATCCAAAAGGAGAAGACCTTCCTGTTTGGCAATTACGAGGGATTCCAGCAGCACCTGGGGTTAACCGATGTGACGCTCGTTCCGGATAACAACGCGCGCAACGGTCTATTGCCGGGTCCGAATGGCACGTTGGTCAACGTCGGAATTGCATCCGGAGTTGCGCCACTGCTTTCGTTGTGGCCCGTGCAAAGCCCGAACGCGCCGGACTTCGGAGGTATCGCCGAATCGTTCAGCAACCCTTTGCAAACCATTCGAGAGGACTTTGGGACCACGCGGCTCGACCATATCTTCTCTGAGAAAAACTCTCTCGGCGCGGCCTACACCGTCGACGACAGCGCGGATACCTCACCCACCATCAATCCCTATAGCACGGACCTGGAGAGCCTGCGGGAACAGGTTATCAGCCTCGAAGAAACCCACGTCTTCTCCTCCACGGTGATCAACACCGCCCGCTTCGGTTTCTCACGCGCGAGCTACTTCTATACTGGAGAACCCACCCCCAATACCCCCGCCGCGAGTGTTCCGAGCTTTTTGGTCGGCCGTCCT
Organism: Terriglobia bacterium; assembly: GCA_050008675.1. GTDB lineage: Bacteria > Acidobacteriota > Terriglobia > UBA7540 > UBA7540 > CAVROP01. The sequence continues at coordinate 74,692 of JBEKME010000013.1, read as the reverse complement.
GTTGGCGCGGTGGTGATCGGAGGAAGCGCGGCATCGAATCCAGCCGCCCAATTAAGCCTGGCGGGAAGCAACAATGGAAGTAACCTGGACATCGCTCGAAATCTTTTCACCTATGAGGATCGCGTAACCTACACGAAAGGGCGTCATCGGGTCAGCCTGGGAGCGTGGTTCCAACGGCTCGAGTCCAATGAGAATCTGGCGCTCAGCCAGTATGGACAGGCCACATTTACAAGTCTGACGACCTTCCTGAAGGGCACGGTGGGCACTTTCCTGTTTGATCCTACACCGACCCGTCTGGGCTGGCGCTCCTTCCTTGGCGCCTGGTACCTCGAGGACGACATGCGGCTGAGTCCCAAATTGACTCTGTCCCTGGGCTTCCGCGACGAGTTCACCAACGGTTGGAACGAATCTCATGGACGGGGCGCCAACTTCGTTTTCAACAACGGGGTCATTGTTACTGAACCGCGAGTCGCAAACTCAGTCTTCACCTCCAACAACGCGAAATTTCTGCCCCAACCGCGAATCGGTTTAGCGTGGAGTCCCTTCCGCTCCAAGACCGTCATTCGCGCCGGCTTCGGGATGTACAACGATCTTCAAGATGCGCTTGGATACCGCCTCGATCAGAATGCCCCCTTCAATCCGACCGACAGCATTGCGAGCCTCCCCGTCTCTCAGCTCCCCTTCAACCCCGGCGCCCCACTGCCGTCAAGTGCGAAGGTGGTGCCAGGAGGGGTTCAACCTGATTTGAAGACGCCCACGCTCGTGTCCTATTCCCTCAGGATTGAACAGGAATTGACTCCCAACACGTCGTTCAGTGTTGGCTATGTGGGATCTCATGGGTACCACGAGGTCGTCAGCGTGGACGCGAACGAGCCTTTCCCCACAATTTGTCCTGCGGCCCCTTGCCCGGCTTCCTTCCTCGCTGGGACGTACTACATTCCGAGTGGAGCACCAAAGGCCAATCCCGCGCTGGCGAACACGTGGAGCTGGTTTTCTGAGGGGGTCAGCTCCTACAATGCCCTGCTTTTGGATGTTACTCATCGCTTCAGTGGGGGCTTGGCCTTGAGGGGAGTTTACACTTGGTCGAAGGTCCTCGATGACGGAGACTCACTGAATGCCAGCGCAGCCGCCAATGCCCCGGGGTTAGTCATGAATCCGTTCGACCTCCACGCAGATTGGGGACTTGCCACGTTCGACGCCAGAAACGTTGCCGCCATTAACGCAAGCTACGAGCTGCCGTTCGGACGGGGGAAAACCTTCGTGAATGGCTTCGGCGGTGGGCGTAATGCACTCGTAAGCGGCTGGACCTTGAATAGCATTGTGGCCTTGCAGGACGGCTTTCCATTCACGCCACAACTCAGCTTTAATCCCTCCAACAACGGGGATACGCGCAACCCGGTGCGTCCGTCTCTGAACCCGGCGTTCTCCGGGCCTGTGATTCTGGGAAGTCCAAACCAGTATTTCAATCCCAATGCCTTTCTCGTCCCACCTAACGGGACTTACGGGAATCTTGGACGAGACACCTTTACTGGCCCGGGGCTCGCTACGCTTGATCTCTCGTTGCTCAAAGACACGAAGATCACGGAGAAACTGGACCTCCAGTTTCGGGCGGAGTTTTTCAACGCCCTGAACCGCGCTAACTTCAATACGCCAAACCTGATCGTATTCACATCGGCTGCGGGGGTCCCCTCCCCCACTGCCGGTGTCATCACCAGCACATCCACAACATCACGGCAGATTCAATTCGGACTCAAGCTGATCTGGTAGGCCGGGGCTTCGGACCTCGAGTGGGGAAAGGGCGGGATTTTAACCCCGCCGCAAAGCGGCTCTCAAACTTCCGTTCCTCTCGCGCCCCGCGCAGCTTGTTCCCACAAGCTGCGCGGGGCGCGAGACGGGAGAACAATTAGGAGTATCCGTAACGGCGGGGTTAAAACCCCACCCTTCCGGTGGCCTGACTCAAAACGGGGGAGCATTGAGAAATCCGGCCACACCTGATACCGCCGGCACTTCTGCCGGCGTTCAATGCCGATGGAAGACATACCGGCGGATCTCCGGCCAGAACTCCTGGACGACGTTAAGAGAAGCGCTCAGTCCAATCTGTTCAGTTCCATTACTGAATGTGTATCCCGCCAAATTGTGGGGGCCGGGAAGCCAAGCCGTGGACGCCGCAGTAGAAACGTAGTACGCGCTGAGACTGGCAATGTTCAGTGTTGGGCGGCCCTGGCTGTTGTAGGTAAGGAAAGTGTAGAGGGCAGCGTGCGCGGCGCGGCGCATGAACCCGTGCCGTCTGGTGGTGATGTAGCGGACATCCTCATGGAGGGCGAAAGCCACCGGCGCCTGAAAAGTGCCCAGAACAATGGCATTGCCCACGCGCGACGCCACTCTGCGCCCCAAGCCGGGGAACCCGCCCCCCCATTGGGGGGGAGAGCCGGTGGCTTGGTCAAGTAGCAAGGCCGTGAAGACTGGAGCGAAGTACGAGCCTACGGACAAGTAGTTCATCTTGAAGTAAAGCTTCCAGCGCTCGTTTCCAGTTAAAGGACTGTAGCTTGACTCAGGGGTCACGGCCAAACCGGTTACGGGGTTCACCTTCAGCCGTTGTTTCTCGGCCTTAGCGGAGGATTGGTCCGGGCTGTTTGTGCTCGACGTCTGGGCCGCACTGGATGCCTGGGAGTCCATGCCGTCTGAGCCGAATGTCGGGGCGAACTGGCAAGGAACCAGCAATAGTCCGATATCGCCTGTTGTGAAATGCTCTTCGCTCTCTCGAAAGGCTTGGTCTACAGGAGGATTCGCATTCGATGTCCAGCAACCGGCGGCATCTTCACCCAACGCCCATGCGAGGCCAGGCGCCCGCACGAGTAATCCCAGGGTCGCCATCGCCAACATCAGCCAGGAACAGCGCGCAAGTCTTCCCAATACGGTCTGAGGGCCAATTATCATTTGATTGAAGAAACCTTCGACAAGTCGCGTGCCCAAAAGTAAGTGCAAAATTACCATATTACCCTGTTTTGGCGGAGTAAGACGGCACGCTCGCGAAACCTTCTTTGACGGGCGACAATTTAGGTTCTTCAAAACCAAATTTGGCAGTAGACTACGCCTAGTCTCGGAATAGAGGGAACGGGGGAGGTATCGTTCCATGACGAAAACTCGCCGGACGTTTTGCGGTCTCTGCCATCCGCGCTGCGGGGTGCGCCTGCGCGTCGAAGACGACCGCGCTCTTGAGGTCGAAGGAGACCCGGACCATCCTATCTCCCGCGGGCGGCTTTGTGCTCGGGGCAAGCTGCTTGTCGATCACCTCTATCACCCCGCTCGCCTCAATTATCCGCTAAAGCGTGTAGGGGAACGCGGCGCAAATCAGTGGCAGCGCCTCTCCTGGGACCAGGCGCTCGATGAGGTGGCCGAGCGGCTGGCGTCGCTTCGGGATCGTTACGGGCCGGAAACACTCGCCTTCACCCATGGCACCCATCGGACCTATCACTGGGACGGCAGGCGCTTCTTCAACCTGTTTGGCTCGCCGAACTTGTGTGGGGCGAACAATATCTGCATGTGCCCCAGCCATGCCGTCGAATACGCTACCTACGGAGGCTTCGTCCACGGCGACATCGGGCGGACGAAGTGCTTGGTGGTGTGGGGGAATGCCCCTTCGCAAAGCGACCCGATCCTCGGCTTTCCTGAGATCGTGGCCGCGAAAAAGAATGGCGCGAAACTTGTTGTGGTGGACCCGCGTCGCACCCGCGAGGCGGAGCTGGCGGACTTGTGGCTGCCGATCCGGCCCGGCACGGATGTGGCGTTGATGCTGGGGTGGCTGCGGTTGATGATCGAGGAGGGCTTGTACGACCGGGACTTTGTGGAACGCTGGACTGCGGGCTTCGAGGATCTGAGAGTAGCCGTCGCTCCGTACACGCCGGATAAGGTCTCGGCAATCACTTGGCTTTCGCCCGAGCAAGTCTGCGAGTCGGCGCGCTGCTACGCTACCACCAAGCCCGCCGTGATCACCTGGGGCTTCGGTCTGGACAAGCAGGGGGTCAACGCCACGCAGGCGGCACGGGCGCGTTGTCTGCTCCGCGCCCTCTCCGGCAACTTGGACGTGCCCGGAGGAGAGCTGCTGGGTCGGGTGGACGCCGTGGGAAAGATCGTAGGCGGCGACGTGATGGAGTTCAACGAAGCGCTGCCGCCCCAGCAGCGCGCGAAACAGCTTGGGGCGGATGAGTATCCCTTTTTCGGCTTCCCCGGCTGGGAACGCAATGTGGCTGCCAACCGCCGCCTGCCCCCTGGCTATATGTCTCCACCGTTGGCTGACATGACTTGCATGGCCCACAAACGCGCCGTTTTCGAGGCCATCCTCACGGGCCGGCCCTATCCCGTCACGGCCATGATCTCTCTGGCCAGCAATCCACTGGTGACGCTTCCCAATGTGCAGCGGACTTACGCGGCGTTGAAGGCCCTCCAACTATATGTGGTCATGGATTACTACCTCACGCCGTCGGCGGCTCTGGCTGACTACGTGTTTCCCGCTGCCTCGACCATCGAGCGGACGGAGCTGTGGCTGACCCCGAGCTTCTGCTTGGCCTGTCCCAAGGGTATTGGTCCTCTCCACGAGCGGCGCGACGACTACCAGTTTTGGCGGGGCTTGGCAGTCCGCCTGGGGCAAGCCGAACACTGGCCTTGGCAAACCGTCGAGGAGGTTTGGGATTACCGGCTCGCTCCCGCCGGCCTCACCTTTGAAGAACTGCTGGCGCGAAACGGGCTGTTTGGAAAACGAGAGTACCAGCGATACGAACGGTTCGGGTTTGGCACACCGTCCGGGAAGGTGGAGCTCCGCTCGAGCACCTTCGAGGCCCTCGGCTGCGCGCCGGTTCCCGTCTACCGCGAGCCCGCCCACAGTCCAGCAGGCGACTCCGACTTGGCGCTTGAGTACCCACTGGTGCTCATCACCGGCAGCCGGTTCATGCCCATGTACCACTCCGAGCAGCGGCACTTGGCGGCGGCGCGAGCCGAGATGCCCGACCCGCGGCTGTCGCTGCACCCGGATACGGCGGCGGCACTGGGGCTGGACGAAGGCAGGTGGGCCTGGGTCGTCACGCCCCAGGGACGTATCCGCCTCCGCACTCACCTCACCACCGCTCTCGACCCGCGCATGGCCGATGTGCAGCACGGCTGGTGGTTTCCCGAGCGGTCGGGAGCGGAGCCGGAATTGTTCGGCGTCTTCGAATCCAACGCCAATATGCTCTGCCCCGATGGAGCGAAGTTCTGTAGCCCGGAAATTGGCAGTTGGCCGCACACCGCTCTGCTCTGCCGGGTGGAACCGGAGGCTGCGTAGCCGGGGGATGATCCTACGGGCCGGCGTCACCTGCTCGTTCCTTTCCTGAATCCCAAAACCTGGTTCAGCCCCTGTCACCTGAAACCTGCCACCTGAGACCTGTTTTTTCGCTTTGATCCGCTCTTTTTGCACTCAAAATTGGGTTCGTTTTGGGTTCGTTTTTCGCTCAAAAACACGCTAAGTCCTGTGTTTTCAACAACTTCTTAGCTTCGTTCCCTCTATTTAGTATCTTTTTTGCATTTTCCTGCCCTTTCCCGCCCCTTGCGGGCCGCTTTCCAATCCCCTTCCCGCGCTCTGTGCCGGCGCTCTCCATAGGTCAACGAAGATAGGCTATCATACCCCTAGCCTCGTGTCAAGAGCAAAAGCGAGGTAGCGCAGACCCGTTTCCCAGGGTCTGCGGCTTTTCGGTCTTTGTCGGCCAAGAACTGGCCCCATACCGCTCTGCTCTGCGGGGTGGGACGCGGGCCTGCTTTAACGTCCGCTTGACGCCCGCTCGTGCCTGATGCATAATTGAGTTGAAAAAGAGGACTTATGAGTAGTTCCAGGATCCAACCCATTTTGACCCAAGGCGAGTCGGAGCTTGTGGACCAGATGGCGGGACTCACTCACACCAAGCGGACCGAGGTCATCAAGAATGCGCTGGCGGTCTATCACTGGTTCGTGCGCCAGGCGGTGACCGGGGCGCGGATCGTGGCCCGCGAGCCCACCGGCGAAGAGACAGAGCTCGAGACGCCTGAGCTCGCCGCGCTCGAATCGAAGGGCCATCGCCTGAGTCCGGAAGAGCTCGGCTTGCTGGCCAAAAAGCTGGCTGCCGCCAATGACCCGAAAGAGGCTGCGCGTCTGCGCCAGCGCATTGCTCGTGGCTTCTATGGAATCTAGTGTCTGAGGCGCTGGACCATGCCGCGCATTCGCCGCCACCATCTCCCGCCCGCACTCTTCCACCACTTGCTTGACCGCATTCAGCAGCGCAAAATCCCTGCCTCTCAACTTGAACTTCTCGCCCGCTGGCTCGACACCGAGCCGGAAGTCCCCGACGGCGAATGGTTCAAACGCTTTTCAGGCATGACGGTATGCGGTGAAGGCGAGTTCATCAAGACCTTCCTCCTGCCCGGCCAACGCCCAAAAGGTGAGCGGGTCGAGTAGCGGAACGTGATACCCTGTTTCGGATGGCGGTCGGCACTCTTGATTGTACATGTCAAAGGATGTGCGCATTTGACTCCCGTTAAATAAGGTGGCGGTTGTTTCGATCTGTGCGCTCGTACTCATCGTCGGTGCGGGCAGTCTTGCACACCATGCGTACAGAATGCACGTTCTCAAAGAAAGGCTCGGAGATGCAATCGGTAGGGACCTAGGATTGACAGAAACGATCCTCAGCATCCATTCGGAGTCTTCCAAAATAACGTTTGGCGAAATCTTCGAGCTCTGCAATAAATCGGTGGAGACTCGTACCAATCTTATCGTTGAGTTGCGCGGATTATATCCCGAACTGGACTACAGGCTAAAGACACGCCTGATCGAGTACTTGAGCGCCGAAAACGAGTTCGTCCGCGCCATGCGCGATTACTACCGGGAGGAAATGCAATTCTCGACGGCGATGGACTCGTATACTGAAGGGCTAAAGGACACCCCTTCTTCCGAGTACGGATGGGATTTTTATCATGACCGGGTGCGCCAGCTTAAGGCGAAGACTCTGGAGAGTGCCCGTGAGGCTGAAAAGAGCGCAGATGAGTTCCTGGCGACGTACGATAAGATGACCAAGGAAGAGACTGCCATTGCACAAGAAGCCCGCAATGCGGGGCTGCGCTTTGAGCCAATCTTTCAGAAGTACGCCCAGGGTAACCAGAAAAGTGCACAGGGCACAAAGCAAGTGGCTCAGCAGTTCGAGGCTCAAGAGGAAGCTGCAAGGCAGACGGCCGCAAAAATAGAAGCTGCAAGGGAAGCTCCGAGAGAAGGGAACGTAGCGGTCATTTCATGGCCCCAGGGAGCTTCAGTCTCGGTTGACGGTGAGGGGGTTGGCGGGCTAACGCCCCTCACCATCCCCATTGAAGCCGGCAGCCACCGAATCGAAATCGTGAAGCTCGGATATCAGATGCGGGAGGTACATGTCCTAATTAAGCGGGGCAAAACCGCGAACGTCGAAGTGACATTAATAGAGGAACAAAAGTAAACGATGTGATTGTTGAATCTGTAGGGCCAACGCAGCGAGTGCGGCTAGCGAGGTAGCGCAGACCCGCTTTTCAGGGTCTGCGGCTTTTCCGTCTCTGCGCCCAGGAACCGCAGACCTTGGGGAGCAGGTCTGGGCTACACTTGCTCCCTGGCCGGGACCAAGGCCAGCCTGAGGCGCTCGGATCGGAAGGTCGGCCAGCCCGGGAGTTCAGGGGGCGTTGCGGAAAGGCCAAACGTTTGGCAGTTTAGAGTCATGACCGAGCTGTTGGAGAAGGCCCTCGAAAAGGTTTCCACTCTGCCCCAAGATGAGCAGGACGCTATTGCCTCCCAGATTCTCGCCGAGCTTGAAGACGAGGCAGCCTGGAGGACGCGCTTTGCCAGAGGCGCGGGCAAGCTGCGCCGCCTTGCTGATCAGGCGCTCGCGGAACATCGCCGCGGAGAGACTCGCCCGCTGGACGATCTCCTTTGATCGAATCTCGTACCACACGGCGGTTCGGCATGGTGGTTCCATGACTCATCCCATTTATCGGGTCCGTTGTTTCGAGATCGTTTCGGCGTATACGCTTCGCATTCAGTTTGACGACGATGCTGTGCAGATCATCGACTTCGAGCCGATCCTCGCCGGGGAGATGTATGGTCCACTGCTAAACCTGGAAGCGTTCAACCAGGTTCAGATCGATAGCGAAGCGGGAACGCTGGTTTGGCCTAACGGAGCGGACTTCGACCCGGCTACACTGCACGACTGGCCGGCACATGAGCGGGCTTTTCGAGAACTCGCCAGCCGCTGGGAAGCGGTCGAGGCCTAGCAGTTGCCGCCAGAGGCGCAGACCCGCTTTTCAGGATCGGCAGCTCTTCGGTCTTTGTCGCCCAAGAACCGCAGGGTCGAAAAACCATGTGCCAAGAATGAGCTCGTGCTGAAAAGAAAGGGGATAGCACCAATCGGCTCCAGCATGTCATTGTGGCCGTTTTTCATGAACTTTCGTGGGCCGTAGGCCCATCATGACAGACCTTGGAGAGCAGGTCTGCGCTACGCTCGCTTTCTGCTCACAGCCTGAGTCTTCCTGCCGGAGCACTGCCACGTCCTCATTTGGCCTTCGGAGTTGGCCGACGCACGGCCGATTAACGGTAGGTCTTCTCAGAGCGTCGCAGGACCCATGATACGTCGACGAGTCGCCGATCGTGGTACACGGAAAAAATGATCCGGTAATCGCCGGCGCGCTTGCGGTAATACCCTTTCCATTCCTTGCCCCTAAGGGGCTTCACATCCCCCCCGGAATGGGTCTTGCTCAAGCTGGCCTGGCTGATGCTCCCGGACACTTGCCGGCGCGTCTTGTCGGGCAGGTTTTGAACGAACAACTGGGCGTCGTCCGCTATCCTAACGACCCAGTTCATGCTTCACGTCCTGCCACAGCTTGAACCGACCCGCTTTGATCTGCTGCCTCCCATGGCGAACTTTCTTTGCTTCGGCTGGGGTGAGCACGTCATCGGGGTCAACCAAACGTTTCGGTTTAACAAGGACGCCGTTGGCCTGCCTGCTAAACGTGACGAAATCACCCTCCCGGAGTTTCAGACTCTCAAGGATTTCGCGCGGGATGACCACTTGGCGACGCTGCCCCACTCGCCCGATCCGTTCTCGAGTTGCGGCTGTCTTGGGTGCCATGTCTTCAGACTATCTGATGGTCAGGAAATGTCAAGGTGGCGTAGCGCCGACCTTTAGGTCGGCACGTGCCGGGCTAAAGCCCGGCGCTACGTGCGTTGCCACCCGTCACTGAGAAGCTGCGAAAAAATTGCGCTGTAGCGGCGGTCTATGACCGCCGCATTTTAGAATCAATGGCTTCGGCGCTCATAGAGCGCCGCTACAGATGGCCAATCCGATTTTTTCACACGTTCTGAGGGATTAGGAAAACAGCCTCTCAATAGCCGCCACAGGTAGGAACAGCCGTTTGGGTGTTTTGGGAAGTTCGATGAAGCCGTACTTCTTATAGAAAGCTGCGGCGCGCTCATCTTTTGCGTCCACAATAACTGCGGCAGAGGCGACTTGTTTGCTGCCACTCAAGCACCGGTTAAGCGCATCCATCAATAGCAACTCGCCAAGCCTCTGGCCTCGAAATTGGTTGCTAACTGCCAGACGGCCAACGAGGGTCGCGGGCACGAAGGGGTACTTGGGAAGCTTTGCTGCGAGCCCGTCCGGAATGGCGTCCAGTTCGACAGAGTACTGAGACAGGGTATAATAGCCAGCGACGGTCTTGCCATCCGGCGTGAGCGCGAATGCAACGGCGACACGCTTTTTTACATCCTGCCCGGCCTGTTTCCGCAGGTAGTTGTCGAGCCCTTCTACACCACATGAAAAGGCCGCCCGGTCGTGCGCCGGCCCGAGCGGCTCGAAACGGAGTCTTGTCGTCTCTTCTTTCCCTGGCAATTACAGCCCCATGCGCTCTTTGTATCGCCGCCCCGCAGCACGCGCCGGCGCGTTCGGAGCGGGAGGATTTAGTAGAGCATTGACAAACACTTCACGCGCTTCATCGCGCAAACTCAGCGTCTGGAAGTCCTTGATTGTCTCCGTCGCTGCTTGTTGGGCGCTCGCCAGAACAAAGTCAGTGACGGAGGTTCCACGGATCTGCGCGGCACGTTCGATAAGGCGCTTCTGGTCACGGGTAAGCCTTGCCTCGAGGCGCTCCTGCTTCCGGGATTGCCTCCGAACTTGATATATCTGATTGTGCCCCATAGAGCCCACCTCCCCGACACGTCTAATGTACGGCAATTCGCCGCACGTGTCAACGCGGAGGCGCGGCTCAATAGAAGGTGACGTCTTTCGTCGGGTAGTGCCGGCGGTTGCCGCGATCAGCGCGTCTCCCAGTTCGACGCGGTGGCTTCTGGCATGACGCGAGTCTCCTGAGCCGCGTTCCCTTGCGCAGCCGGCGCACGTAGGTCTCAGAATTAGGGAGGTCCTTTCGGCTCTGCCATATTCCCGCCCAGTCTTGCATTGCCCGCCGGCGATTCTCCGGAGAATTTCCGTACCTGTCGCGCAGCGCCTGACGCACCAGCTCCGATATCGATGTGCCTGCTTGCCGCGCCTGAATGTGCAGGGCGTTCCAGATGTCGTCCTCGAGGTACAGTTGAGTCCGCCTCATGATGTATAGTATGCATCAGGTGGATGTTCCTTACGAACTGCGGAGATCCTTCATCGTCCGCCGATGAGAATGGTGGACTCTCCAGAAACTCGGCGCATTACTCGTTTCCATTGAGCAGCTTGGGCCGAGCCTGTCTGATCCGTCCTCGCTCCGCAACTAACCCCTCACCCGGCCCGCGACGGCTGGTGAAAACGCCGTCGCGGTCCACCCTCTCCCCTCCCCTTGGGAGAGGGCAGACCCACTTTGCGATGCGCTCCGTTTCTGATACCACGGACAGCGTTCTTCGGCTATCCTCGCTCAGGATGACACGCCTGGGATGTGCGCCGTGTCTGCGCCACTCCAACTTCCGAGTTCGTGCTAAAGGGTTATCTTGCGGAGGCGAGCCGTGGCGAAACTCGAGAGTCCGGGCGCAACTCGTCCGTGCCTCGGAGAGCAACCATGTCCCCTTCTCGAATGTCTCCAAAAACCTCAACCGAACCGCCGCTGGTCGCACCGGTCTTGACGTCCACCCACTCGGACGTCCCTCATCTGCGAGTGTAATCCTGTCACAGGAAAACGGGCGTTTTGCACTTTCCAGAGTCTACTGGGGGCCGTGCGGCAAAAGCAAGTTGGTATGAAAAGGTTGTGTGCATGTTCACAGAAATGTAACAATGGCGTAACGCGCAATGAACACGACTCGCCAACCATAGAGTGTTTATCCCAAGCAAGTCGAACTGATGATCCCAATGAAGCACTAACACTTGAATCGGAGGGCTGAAGAATGCAGATCAGAATGATTCCTAGCAGACTTGTCGCGGGCGCAATCGTTTTAATTGCGCTCGCCGCACCTGTTTTTTCGCAGACCGCGGCGGACACCTCGTCAAAAGATTCCGCTAAGCGTGACGATGTCTCGCTGCTGAAGCAGCAGATTGCAGAACAACAGAAACAGATCGAGCAGTTACGTACAATAGTGGACCAGATGAAGCAGAGGATGGACCAGTCCCCTAACCCGGCGCAAACCGCAACGGCGCAAGCACCGAACCTCAGGCAGGCGGCCTCGACCAGCCCAATGGTTCCCAAGGCCGCGGAGAAATCCTCCGCGGGTAGCAGCGGGAACCTGGTGGCTTCGACCAGCCCAATGGTTCCCAAGGCCACAGAGAAATCCTCCGCGGGTAGTGACGGGAACCTGGTTGCTTCCACCTTGATCCCCTCCGCCGCTGTACCTTCAGCAACGCCCGTGCCCGCTCCGAAGGAGGAGGACAAAGCCTCGCCCCTTCAGTTCCACATTGGCACGGCGACCATTATTCCCGTTGCCTTTATGGATTTCACCAGCGTATATCGCAACCATGACACCAACGGTAACATGGGGACGAACTTCGGGAATTTCCCCTACGCCAGCACCAGCGCCTATGCGCCCAACTTGAGCGAGTTTCGCCTCAGCTCGGAGAATTCCCGCATCGGCTTCCGCGTGGATGCGGACGTGAAAGGCGCTCATGTGATGGGTTACATGGAAGCGGACTTCCATGGGAACAACGCGACGAGCGTTGCCGTGGCCACCAACAGTAACACCTTGCGCGAGCGGTTGTACTGGGTTGACCTTAACACGGGACACTTTGAAATCCTGGGTGGTCAAACCTGGACTCTGTTGACTCCGGGACGCTCAGGTATATCACCCCTCCCCGCTGACATCTTTTACTCGCAAGATATAGACATTAACTATCAGCTCGGGTTGGTTTTTGGGCGCATCCCGGAACTGCGCTTCGTTTACCACCCCTCCAAGAAAATGGCCTTCGCCATCGCTCTCGACAGCCCCGACCAATACGCCGGAGGTAACGGGGGCTCCGGCACCATCGTCCTCCCCAGCGCTCTCAATACCACCGCTACCTATCAGGGCGAACTGGATTATGGAAGCGGCAATACCTTGTCCACCCCCAACGTAGCTCCGGACATCATTGCGAAACTGGCTTTCGATCCCGTCAAGCAGGTGCACTTCGAAATCGGGGGGGTGGCGCGGAGCTTCAAAGTCTATTATCCCGGCGTCGCTGCCACCAGTTCCACCGCTGCCATCCCTGCCAACACTTTCTCGGCAGAGGGTGGCGGCGGCTTTCTGAACTTCAGTGTTGAGCCGGTCAAGGGTTTCCGCCTGCTGACGAACAACTTCTGGAGTGATGGCGGCGGCCGTTACATCTACGGCCAAGCGCCAGACCTCATCGCGCACGCCGACGGCTCCATTTCCCTAATTCATAGCGGCTCAACGGTGACAGGCTTCGAGTTAACCCAAAAGAAAACGATGATCTATGCCTATTATGGCGGCGTTTACATCGGCCGCAACACTGCGCTCGACACCAACGGGAAACTCATCGGCTATGGATTCACCGGTTCAGCGAACAGCCAGAATCGCATCATTCAAGAAGCTACTTTTGGCTTCAACCAGACCCTCTGGAAGAGTGCGAAGTACGGCGCGCTGAACTTCATGGGCCAGTATTCCTACCTGACCCGCTCTCCCTGGTATGTGGCGTCCGGCGCGCCCGCGAATGCAAATATCAATATGTTGTTCTTCAACTTGCGCTACACGCTGCCCGGCTCGGCTCCAACCCTCGGGAAGCAACCCGGTAATTAGGGGAGCATCGGGCTTCGTCGGTGCAAAAACGACGCCGGGCGGTGCCAAGCTTCAACGAGCTGCTCCTCGCACCTTGGAAAACCGCCCGGCTTCGCCTAGTACGTGGGACCGCCCTCAAATCTCTTCGCCTCCACGAGGCCTGGGATTTACCTCGTGACGCCAGAGCGCGGGATCCCTGGGCCGTGGCCACGGGCAACCCCAAACACGCTCACTTAAAGGTGGTTAGGCCCGCAGGCTTCAAGCAAGGCCGCCTCTTGGTCTGGCGCCAGCGCCCTGCCGATGCTCTCGCCCTCGCGTTCAAAATTCACTTCGCCGTGTCCAACCATCGGTTATTTCCACCGGCCCACCCCATAATTTCCCCTGATTAACCGGGATGGGCAATTCTGACCACACATGTGAGCAGTATGGGGCAGAGGCGCGTATTACGCCCAGGGTATAACCACAGTGCGTCTGGCTTCCAGCGAGAATCTGCCTGGAGACGGATGTTAGGGAGGAGGATCAAGTGATCTATCTTGCGCTGGCCCTGAGTTTCATAACCTTTTTGCCGCCTTGCCTTATGAGCCAAGGCACAAATGAATCGAACCGGACTCAGGAGACTCCGGCACAGAATGGCATAAGCAGGTCGTCCAACGTCGCCGGAGCAGCGCCCCAAAGCAACCTCCAAGCTTCGGGAGAAAGCAAGTGCAGCGCTGGATTCAAAGAGTGCAGAGAAAGTCTCAACGACTTCCAAGAAGCTGAACAGTTCATGCAATTGAAAGCCACCGTCCTTGCGGATTTGAACCGGTTAGAAGAGTCGAGGCCTGCAAAAACGAAGATCGCCACCGTTTACAATGCCGATGTAAATCGCCAGAAAACTGGAAACGGCGCCGTTAACCGCGCCAGCGTCGAACCGATTAGAAAATCGTCTGTGCAAGCCACGAGTGCAGTGCAGCCGGTGTTGTTGGAGTCTGCTGTGGGGACTCCAAGCTATAAACGCATGCCGTAAAGGCGGCCCGCCTGCGCACTGTTAATTCGACGGAATTGGGCAATGTAAGGAGCAAGGAGACAGGAGACAAATGGCCACGTACCCACTTAAGAAGAGCACCAGCCCTTCAAGAGGCCAGGGACCTCACACGATCTCGGCCTGTCCCCGGCCACCGCCCTGGAAACAAATCCTGCTCGGAACGGGATTGCTGATTCTCCTTACCGCCGCAGGTGTTTTTGTTCATTTCTACTTGCAATTCACGCGAATCATTGACGCCCGCTTAGATGGGAACGTTTTCGATAACCCTTCGGTAGTTCTAGCCGCCCCAACCGAGTTGCAAGTGGGAGAGCATTTGACTGCCGGCGGCGTCGTGGCTCACCTGCGGAAGGCCAGCTACACCGAGGGCCAGGCGGGCCGAGGCGTCGGGAGCTATACAGTGACGGGCAACAGCCTGGAAATCCAGCCGGGCCCCGAGTCTTTCTTCAGAAACGGGCAGACGTCGCAAGGTCCGGCGAGACTGGAATTCAAAAGCGACCGCCTCGTGTCCATTACTGCTCTCGACGACATGACTGCCTTGAAGACGTATTTGCTTGAGCCGGAAGCGATCGCAGCCCTCTTCGGAGAGAGCCGCACGAAGCGGCGCCTGGTTCGCTACCAAGACCTGCCCGGGGTGGTGATCAATGCGATTCTCGCAACCGAAGACCATCGGTTTTATTCGCACCATGGCGTAGATTCCCTCCGCATTGTTGCCGCCGCAATCGCTAATCTCCGCGCCGGCGAGCGGCTGCAGGGCGGCAGTACGTTGACCATGCAGCTCGCCCGCAATCTCTTCTTGACACCCAGTCGCACGATCCGGCGAAAGATCACAGAAGTCTTTTTCGCCCTGCTGCTCGAGCTGCGCTTGCCCAAGGAACGGATTCTCGAGCTCTACGCGAACCAGGTCTATCTCGGTCAGCGGAATAGTTTCTCCATCTACGGCTTCGGCGAGGCCGCTGTGGCTTATTTTAACAAGGACATCAGCGACTTAACGCTCCCCGAGGCCGCTTTGCTCGTTGGGATGATTCGCGGTCCCAACGTCTACTTGCCTTACCAACATCCGGAGCGAGCGGCGGAGCGGCGGAATTTTGTGTTGCGGCGGATGCTGAAGGCAGGCTTCGTTAGCGCCAAGGAGGCTGAACAGGCCTCGAAAACTGCCCTGGGATTGGCTGAGCCGAGCGCCGAAGCTCGCCAAGAGCCTTACTTCGTGGATATCGTGAAGGCGCAGTTGCTCGCTCGATTCTCCGCCGCCGACCTGCTCTCACGCGGCTACCGGATCTACACCACTCTTGACCTTGATCTACAGCGTGCGGCCTCAGAGGGCGCGCGCGCCGGCCTGATCGAGGTTGATCGACAAGTGGAGAAACAGAGGGAACGCAAGACGATGTCTCCTCTGGAGTCGAACCAGCCGCAGCTCGCTCTGGTGGCTCTGGACCCGCACACGGGCGACGTCAAGGCTCTCGTGGGCGGCCGCAGCTATGGAGCGAGTCAGGTGAATCACGTTTTGGCGCGCCGCCAGCCCGGCTCGTCGTTCAAGCCTTTCGTGTACGCGGCGGCGCTGAACTCGGGTGTAGACGGCTCACAACCTCTCATCACCCTAGCCACGGTCCTGGCGGACGAACCCACCACGTTTGAATTTGGCAATCAACCGTACGCGCCAGAAAACTATAAGCAGACATACCACGGCTCGGTCACGGTGCGTGAGGCGTTGGCGTACTCCCTCAACGTGCCCACCGTGCGTCTAGCCGAGATGGTGGGTTACGGTAAGGTGCGGGACTTTGCCCTGGCGGCTGGTTTCAACAACCAGCTCAACCCCACGCCAGCCCTCGCGCTAGGTGCTTATGTCGCCACGCCACTCGAAATCGCGGGGGCCTATACCACTTTCGCGAACGGCGGCGACTACGTTGGACCAAGGTGCATTGTGGCTGTCACCGATGCCTTGGGCCGCATGGTCTGGCATAATCCTGTCAGCCCACACCGAGCGCTTGATGCGCGCGTCAGTTATTTGATGGTGAGCCTCCTCGAAAGCGCGATCAACAGCGGCACTGGAGCGGGCGTGAGGGCCCGCGGCTTTAAGCTGCCCGCCGCAGGAAAGACGGGCACTTCACATGACGGCTGGTTTGCCGGATTCACCCCTAACCTGCTCACGGTGGTTTGGGTCGGTTACGACGACGACCATGAACTGGATATCTCTGGGGCACGTTCGGCTCTGCCCCTCTGGACCGAATTCATGATGCGGACAACCGATTTACCCGCCTACAAAAACCTCCGGCCGTTTAGCCAGCCGCCGGGAATCATCACAGCCGCGATTGACAATCTCACGAACCTGGTGGCGCTGGCTGATCCGACTATGACTCACAGCGAGGTGTTCATTGAGGGTACGGAGCCGTTCCCGCTAATCACGGAGTAGATCTTCACGACAACGCCATGCTCTATTTCTTCCTCCACCAAGTCTGCCCCTGTCGGCGTCTCGGGTTCATCCCACTGGCCCCAGCGTTGGCGTAGGTATTCGTTACGCCATGGCCTTCGCGCGGATAGATTCAGGCCGCAGCGAAGCCAGCAGTCGAGCCCGCAATTCTGGAGGCATTGGGGGTGACAGATTGCGTTTCTCGTTCTGACCATAACGGCGACAGGCTTCGACTGTGGTTTTCAGACTCTCCAGGAATACGATGCAAGGCTTGCAGCCTTCCAGGTGGCGCTCCAGTTCCCGGCAGTCCCTAACCGGAAGTTCCCCATCCAGGTAGTCTGAAAGCAAGGCGAAGATTCTCTTACATCTCCGGTTAGCCATGATGTTCTGCCTTTGAGCACCGTGACCCTTGTACGTAACCTTCGAGCGCATTGCGCAGGAAGACGCGTGCCCGATGCAGGCGCATCTTTGTGGTTTTCTCCGAAATGCCCATGACTTCGGCCACTTCCCGCGTGTCGAGTTGTTCCATGTCACGGAGTATCAATACCAGCCGGTAGTGTTTGGGAAGGGCGAGGATGGCATCTTCCAGTTTGCTCCGAAGCTCCTTCTTCAAGGCGATTTCTTCCGGTGTGATCTCCCAGGACTTGACCTGCGGGGCTGAGGTCCCGCTTCCTTTTGGCATTAAGGCATCAAGCGCCAGCATTTGCGCGGGAGCGAACTTGCTCTTGCGGCGGCTCATCAGGCATTGAGTTTTTGCCACCTTGTAGAGCCAGACGGCCAGCGCCCGCGCGTTGGGAAACTCCTTGAGTTCTCTTGCCAAGCGGATCAGCGTCTCCTGCGCCGTGTCCTCAGCATCCTCAGGCGTGCCGCACACCTTCATCCCGAAACCATAGACAATTCCCTGCAGGGTTTCGAGCGCTCGCCCCACCTCTTCGGGCTTTCCGGACTTGAGATCAACGAGTGCCTGTTCAACTTGCAAGTTCATAAAGTGCCCCAAAAGGGTTATTCGGAGATCTCGATCGGACTCCGAACCCCCCTTGCCTGAATCCAGAGTCTAGATGCTAACACAGCGCCGCACGATCCATGCAGGAGCGATCTTCTTTGGCCAGTTCCTTTCGGCCCGGCCTTTCAATCCTTGGCGCTGACGTTCTGTCTGGCCCAGCAAAAATATTTGCTGCTACCTGTTACCTTTTCCCAGAAATTGCATTTATGCCGATGAGGCGATGAAGATGCAACACGATGAACGAATTCAGCAGACCTGGTTGGAGATGTTCAAGGGAATGCGCGTGTCCGACGGACGCATGGCTGCCCAAGCTTCTTGCGGGCAACTGCGACCGAAATGAGAACTGAGGTGAACGATGATTGAAGGGAAATTGCGACTCGCAACCGTGGAAGGTGAAGGAAGGCAGTTTGTGGCGGAGTCAGGAACTGGCCACGCCCTGATCATGGACGATGCCGACGGCCACACGGGACCAAAGCCTATTGAGTTGGCCCTGCTGGCCCTCGGCGGCTGTACCGGGTTTGATGTGATCAGCATCCTCCGCAAGAAACGCCAAAAGGTGACCGGGTACGAAATCGAACTCCACGCCGAGCAGAACCCTGAGCCACCCTCTTATTTTACCCGTGTGGAAATCAAGCACCGGCTGCGTGGCAAGATCGACCCCGAAGCCGTGAAGAAAGCCATTCATCTCTCGGAGACCAAGTATTGCTCTGTGGGGGCTATGATTTCCCGGACCGCGAAGATTGCAACCACATTTGAAATCCTTCCGGAGGTTGTGCCGGAAGACTCCGTCGAGGCAGCGTGATGAAGAAACTCCTTCCCATGATGGCAACGTTTCTCCTGGCAGCCAGCGCCTGCGCGCAAACTCCAACGGTCACGGCGGCGCAGGCGCCCGCGCAACCTCTTTCCTTGCAGGAAGCCGTGCGGATCGCGCTCGAGAAGAATCCCACCCTCAAGGCGGCGGACGCATACGCACAGGCCGTGCAACAGGGAATCACTGCCGCGAACTCATTCCGTTATCCGCGAGTGGATTTTGCGGAGGGTTTCACACGCGGCAATAATCCTGTCTATGTTTTCGGAACGCTGCTTACCCAGCACCAATTCACCGCCTCCAATTTTGCCCTGGACTTCTTGAACACTCCTCCGCCTTTCGATAACTTCCGCACTGCTTTTACCGCCACGATGCCCCTCTATGATGCTGGCCAGATTTCCCGCGCGGTTCGTGAGGCCAAACTCCAGGCCCAAGCGGCGGAAAAGGAAAAGGGCCGCACCGGGCAGGAAGTGGTCTTTCAAGTCATCCAGGCATACCTGAACGAACTGCTCGCGAAGGAAAGTCTCCGCGTCGCGCAGTCCGCCGTGGACACGACGAAGAGCGATCTCAACCGCGCCCAAGCTCGCCAGGAAAGTGGGCTCGCCGTTCCCTCGGACCTCTTGAGCGCACAGGTCCAACTCGCCCAGGCCGAAGAGGACCTGCTGCGGGGGCAGAACACGGTGGAATTGGCACACGCCGCCCTGAATGTGGCCATGGGTCTCGAGGAAGATGCCCCCACCGCAATCGAGGGGAACCTGACCGAGTTGAGCTTTAGTGCCGGGTCGCTGGGCGAGAGGCAATCCAAAGCCCTGGCCACCAGGCCGGATTACTTGCAGAGTTTGTTGGCAAAGCAGCAGGCGGACAACGGAACACACATGGCACGCGCCGAATTCTTGCCCAAAGTGAATCTCTTCAGTTCCTGGGAAGCTGACAACCAGACGTTCACATCGCGCGGCGGGAACAACTGGGCTATGGGCGTCACGCTCAATTTCAACCTTTTTGATGGCGGGGCCAAGACGGCACGACTGAGGGAGTCGAAAGCGCGCGAGTTGCAGGCGCAAGCGCTCGAGAGTCAGATGGCCTCGGCGGTCCGCTTGCAAGTTCGCGAGGCCTACCTGAACCTCGCCACCGCGCAAAAGCGCCTGGAAGTTGTGAAAGACGCAAAAGCGCAAGCGGCCGAGAGTCTGCGCATCTTGCAGAATCGCTATGAATCAGGGCTCGCCACCATCGCCGACCTGCTCAGCGCGGAGACTGCCAAGGTCAACGCCGACAAGAACGCTCTGAACGCTATCTTTGACTGCCGGCTGAGCTACGCCGCACTGGAACTTGCTACGGGCGAGCTCTCCACAGATTCGCCGGCGGTCAATCAGTAGGCGCTGGTGTTGTGCAACGCCTGATTCTCGAGGAGTCGAAAGTCGAGAGTTAAAAGACGCAAGTCAAGACCGCTTCTACTTTTGACTTTTAACTTTCGACTTTCGACTCCTCTGTGGTCCAGAGACGGGTGTTACACAACACTAGCCACAACCTATGAGGTCGAAAGCAGCCATGCCAAAACGAAGATTTCTTCATCTAGCGACAATTCTGATGACCGCGAGTTTTCTTCTCGCCTGTGGCGCAAAGAAGCCGGCAGAGCCAGGGACGAGAGAAACCATTTCCGGTGTGAAGCTCGAAACGGTCAGCCTGCGTGCCACACCCCAGATGTACGAGGCCGTGGGAACGGTGCGGTCGGCGAACGTCAGCGTCCTGAATGCCCAGATGGCTGGCACAGTTCGCGAGATTCGAGTCCAGGCCGGCGATCGTGTTCGCCGTGGCCAGCTCCTCGCCGTAATTGACGACCGCGCGCCTCGCGCCCAGGTTGAGGCCGCGCAGGCCGGGGTTCAGGAAGCCTCTCAGGGAATCGCGGAAGTCGAGCAAGCTTTGCTCGCTGCCACGGCGGACCGGCAGTTTGCCGAGGCCACGTTCAAGCGCTACCAGACGCTGCTTGAAAAGAACTCCCTGAGCCGCCAGGAATTTGACGGCGCCGAGGCCAAGTACAAGGCCGATCTGGCCAATGAGCGCGCGCTTGAGGCCAGAAAGCAGCAGACTGAAGCGCGTGACCAGCAGGCACAAGCGCAGAAATCTTCCGCGGAAACCACCCTGAGTTATTCCCGCATCGTGGCGCCCAGGGATGGTGTGATTACGCAGAAATCTGTCGATGCTGGCACGGTGGTGATGCCCGGAATGCCCATCCTGACGATGGAGGAGACCTCCCACTACCGGCTCGAAGCCAGCTTGCCGGGAGATTTCGTTGACAAGGTCATGGTGGGAGAGGAAACGCAGGTCACCACCTCACAGGGAAATTTTCAAGGGCGCGTCGCGGAAGTCGTGCCGGCAACCGATCCCGGCAGCCGGACTTTTCTCGTCAAAGTTGAGCTCCCCTCGAAGTGTGCCTGCCAGTCAGGAGACTTCGCCACAGCGCTTTTCCCGGTGGGCCAAGCCCGGATGATGTCTGTTCCCCAGTCGGCGCTGGTCGAGCACGGTGAACTGCAAGGCGTTTACGCTGTGAATTCGCAAGGGGTTGGTGAATTCCGCCTGGTTAAAGCGGGCAAATCCTGGGGCGATCGGGTGGAAATTCTCGCGGGCCTGAATGCCGGCGACCGTGTCGTCGTAACCCAAGTGGAGGGACTCCACGACGGCGTTCGGGTGGAGGCGCAATGACCAGGGGAAAGCTCGGATTCGCGGGCCGTGTCGCCCACTACTTCATCAACTCCAAGCTCACTCCGCTCCTGATGGTCTTTTCCATCCTCCTGGGCGCGTTCGCGGTGATGGAAACTCCGCGCGAGGAAGAGCCGCAAATCATCGTCCCCATGATGGATGTCTTCGTGGAGATGCCGGGCGCGTCGGCTCAAGAAGTGGAGCAGCGCGTGACCTCGCCCATGGAGAAACTCATCTGGGAAATCCCTGGCGTCGAATACGTTTACTCGACCTCTCGCCCCGGCATGAGCATGGCCATCGTCCGCTTCAAGGTGGGCGAAAAAGAAGAAGACTCCATCGTCCGGCTCTATAACAAGCTTTATTCGAACTTCGACCTCATTCCTCCCGGCGCCTCCAAGCCGCTCATCAAGCCACGCTCCATCGATGACGTCCCGGTACTGGCCCTGACTTTCTGGAGCGGCCGCTATGACAGTTACACGCTGCGCCGCATCGCTTCGGAAGTTGACCGTGAGGTGAAGAGCATCGACGATGTCTCGGGCACCAAAGTGATCGGGGGCGAGCAGCGCCAATTGCGGGTGCTGCTGGACCCCGCAAAGATGGCGGGCTACGCCGTGGCTCCCGCCACGATCTATGCGTCCCTGGAACATGCCAACCAGCAACTGCAGGTCGGTGATTTCGCGGCGGAGAACCGCGAGTTTGCCGTGCAGACGGGCAACTTCCTTCGCAACGCCCAGGACGTCGGCGCCGTGGTCATCGGAGTTTCCAGCGGGCATCCGGTCTATCTTCGGGACGTGGCCGAGATCCGCGATGGACCGGCGGAGCCGTCCGATTATGTGCTTTTCGGCCTCGGTCACGGTGCGGGGAAGGCCCTGGCAGGTCCCCTGGGCGAGTATCCCGCGGTGACACTTACGGTGGCGAAACGGAAAGGGAAGAATGCTGTTGTCGTGGCCGACCGTGTCCTCGAAAAGGTCTCGAACCTCAAGGGAACCCTGATCCCCGCTGGCGTTGAAGTGACGGTCACCCGCAACTACGGGGAAACCGCACAGGAAAAATCCAACGAGTTACTGGAGCACCTCCTACTCGCCACGCTTTCCGTGACACTTCTCATTGCGCTTGCCTTGGGCTGGCGTTCCTCCATGGTGGTGCTGGCGGCGGTTCCCGTCACGTTGTCCCTCACCCTGTTTCTCTATTTCATTTATGGCTACACCCTCAATCGCGTCACGCTCTTTGCGCTGATTTTTTCTATCGGCATCCTCGTGGACGACGCCATCGTTGTGGTGGAGAACATCACGCGACATTTCCACCTGCCCGAAAACAAGGAGCGTCCCATTGCGGACATCGCGGTGGAAGCTGTAGACGAGGTTGGCAACCCCACCACGCTCGCCACCTGGGCGGTTATCGCTGCCATCCTGCCGATGGCGTTCGTGGGCGGCCTGATGGGTCCCTACATGCGGCCCATTCCCATTGGGGCCTCCGTGGCCATGCTGTTCTCCCTCCTGATTGCTTTTGTGGTTTCTCCCTGGGCGGCCATCCGCATGTTGAAGCGGGAGGGTAATCATCATGAGGAAGAAGGTCAGGAGGGGTGGAGCACCCGCCTCTATCGCCGCATCATGATACCCTTGCTGACAAATACGGGTAAGCGCCGCGGCTTCCTGGTAGGTGTCATACTCCTTTTACTCCTCGCGCTGAGCATGCCGCTGCTCAAAATCGTGCGAGTCAAGATGTTGCCGTTCGATAACAAGAGTGAACTCCAGGTGATTGTCGATATGCCCGACGGGACGACGCTCGAACAGACGGCCATGGTCACACGGGAGATTGCTCGCCGCGCTGCCGCCGAGCCCGAGGTCATCAACTATGAGGTCTACGCGGGTACGGCGGGGCCTTACAACTTTAATGGGCTGGTGCGGCACTACTTCCTGCGGCAGGCGCCCAACCAGGCGGACATCCAGGTAAACCTCCTGCCCAAGGGCGAGCGCTCCGCACAAAGCCATGACATCGCCAAGCGCATCCGCTTGGCTATTCAGCCGATCGGAGACAAATACGGAGCCCGGCTGAAAGTGGCGGAGATTCCTCCGGGGCCGCCGGTCCTTCAAACCCTGGTCGCCGAAATCTATGGGCCCGACCAGGCGCAGCAGTTGCAGGTTGCCGCACAGGTTCGCGATGCCTTCAAGCGGACAACCGGCGTCGTGGATGTGGATTGGTACGTCGAAGATCCACAGCCCGAATACCGGTTTGTCGTCGACAAAGAGAAGGCAGCTCTGAGCGGAGTCTCCACGGACCAGATCACCGAAACCCTGCGCATGGCCCTGAGTGGCGCTGTGGTTGGAATCGCGCACCAACCGAAGGAGAAGGAAGACGTGGATATTGTGCTCCAGCTCCCCCGGAAGGAAAGAACCAGCATGGCGGACCTGGGCGAGATCCGAGTGGCATCGGCGAATGGAACGCTAATTCCCCTTAGTGAATTGACGAAGGTGAACGAGGGGACCATCGAGAAGAGCATTTATCACAAGAATCTCAAGCGCGTGGTTTACGTGACCGGCGACGTGGCAGGCAAGGAAGAAAGCCCCGTTTACGCGATCATCGGCGTCTCGAAGGAACTGGACAAGCTGAAAACGCCATCCGGTGCGACGCTCGAGCGCTACCTTACTCGCCAACCGTTTATGACGGACCATGTTTCGATAAAGTGGGACGGGGAATGGCAAATCACTTATGAGGTCTTCCGCGATCTCGGGTTCGCGTTCGCGGTCGTGTTGGTCCTGATTTACGTGATTGTTGTCGCGTGGTTCCGGTCGTTCCGCGTGCCGCTGGTGATTATGGCGCCGATCCCGCTCACGCTGGTGGGAATCCTGCCCGCGCACGCCCTGATGGGTGCCTTCTTTACGGCTACGTCGATCATCGGCTTCATCGCCGGCGCCGGAATCATCGTGCGGAACTCCATCATCCTGGTGGATTTCATCGAGTTGCGCCGTCGCCAAGGCATGCCATTGAAAGATGCTGTTGTGGACGCGGGGGCTGTGCGCTTCCGCCCCATGCTGCTGACCGCCGCCGCCGTGGTCGTGGGGGCTTTCGTAATTCTCTTTGACCCCATTTTCCAGGGTCTGGCGATTTCGCTGATGGCCGGAGAAGTTGCCTCCACGCTGCTATCGCGCATGGCCGTGCCGGTGCTTTATTATCTCCACTCACGCCGCGAGGAGCGAGGGTTGGCTTTGAATGAGGGCGGCGCGTAGCGAAAACCGCCGGCCTCCAGACTGAATTCATCGAGGAGGAAGAGACCATGGACATAAACCGCTGGTTGCGACTCATTGCCGGGACCTTTGTCCTAATCAGCATTCTTCTGGGTTACTACGTTAGCGCCAAGTGGTTCTGGTTCACAGGCTTCGTGGCTGTGAACCTTATTCAGTCCGCGTTCACCAACTGGTGCCCCATGATGACGTTTCTGCGCAAGTTGGGCGTGCGGCCGTAGGTGGCGCCGACATCCCGCCTTGCGGGACCGTTAAGAAGCCAGGACATTCCATGGACACGACGCGGTGACAGAGATGTCGCGCGTGTTCCTGAGGCGCATACATGAAAGACAATGTATGCGCCACCCGCGAGACACGGGCGCTCCAGGCCGCAGTCATTCCCGCGAAAGCGGGAATCCACTCCGCAAACCTTCAGAAATGCGCTGTCCACGGACTGGATTCCCGCTTTCGCGGGAATGACCGGCGCTTCGTAAGGGATGATATTCCAAATGACACCACTACGCAGGGCGGGCCACCGGGGTCGGAGCAGCGCAGAGTCTCGCTTTTCAGAGACTCTGCGGCTCGTGCATGCGCAATGGCGCGTATAGTCCCCTTTCCTGTCCCGCTTGCGCCGCCTGGGATTGCAAAGGCAGCAGGTAGCGCAGAGTCTCGCTTTTCAGAGACTCTGCGGCTCGTGCATGTGCAATAGGGCGTATAGTCCCCCTTCATGTCCCGCTTGCGCCGCCTGGGATTGGAAAGGCAGAAGTCAGGGGTCAGGAAAGGAGCAGAATTATGAATAGTGAATGGTGAATGGCGAATTGGGGATGCAGAACTTGCTTTGCGCACAGCGCCCAGGTCCTCTGCCCGCTGCACTTATTCAATTCACAATTCAGAATTCACAATTCAGAATTGCCCTAGCCCCCAGGCACGATTTTTCGACCGCGCTCTGCGAACCGTTAAGGAGTGTTACAAGAAAGTGGAATACACTCATCTCAACCCAGTGAGGGCCGACCTCGTCAAACGCGGCGCGGAGTGGCAGTGGTCGGGTGTGCGCGATTACATGGGAGGCCTGAGCGCAACCTTTAGGCCGAATCGCACTCTGGCCATCGATCGTGTACTGCTGCCGGCTGACGAACGGGGACGAATTTGAAGGAAAAGCCGCAGAGTCTCTGAAAAACGAGACTCTGCGCTACGTGCTCAGAACCACATTGAGCTTCTAGGGGAGTTGGAGGCAAGCGAACCTGTCGAGTTCAGGCCAATCGTGACAAGTAAGGTAGATCACCTGGCCCGAGTTCGCATGCTCGTCGAGAATCTCAATTATCCGGCTCCGGCGCATGGGATCGCAGGAAGCAAGTGGGTCATCGAGTATCAGGGGTGGCAGGTCGTCCGCAAAGATCGAACGAATTGCCTCAAGCCTCAGAGCGAGGTAAAACTGGTCTAAGGAGCCGCTGGACATCTCATCTTGCTCCAGGTTATCACCTTTCTCGGCAGACCAGACCTGGAGGTCGAATCCGTTCCCATCCACACGCTGATACCGGCCAGCCGTGATGCGATTGAGCAGATCTCCGACTCCGGCGGGAATCGCGGCAAGCAAGTCCGCCAGCGCCTTGGTCCTGGCTTCTTGGAGGTACCGTAGAACCGTGCTGTCTATTTCGAGCCGATGCTTGAGCCTTTCCATTCGTCGTTCGTTTTCGGCGATGGCCTCTTTCAGTTCGGAAATACGCTCTTGGTTTAGCCCTGCAGAGTCAGACTTGACCTTGAGCTCCGCTCGGGTATTCCGCAACTTCTCCAGTTCATCCTTGAGCGCTTTCATCTCGCGCCCGAAATCGATCCTTTCGCCAGGAGTCTTAAATGCGTAGGAACGAAAATCTCTCATGTTCTGGTCGGCAACAGCAGCCTGGGTGACGACTCTCGCGTATTTGTCATCAAGCCTTTCCGCCTCAAGTAGCTCCTTTTCCTTTTGAATGCCGGAAAGGTAGTCGCTCTTCTTCTTTAGTGCTCCCTCCAGAGCCGAGATTTCGTTAGCGAGTTGGAGGAGTTGGCTGTCACTGAGGGCCCAAACCGTGAGAGTTTCAAACTCTGCTGTCAGTTTTCCAATATTCTCCTTCTCAGCCTCATGCCGGCTGCGCACGTCGGCCTCATGTCTACCATCCAGAACTCTTGCCCTCTGATCTTGAATTACCGCAGTGAGCCTGGCGTATTCCTGGCATTGGCCTTCCAAGGCTTTAAGACCAGCTGCATCTTGCTGGCTCGCCTTCTGAAGCAGAACCTCTATCTCCCGCTCTATCCCGGCCAGATCTTGTTGTCGGTATCGCAGAATTTTCTGCGCTTCACCTAAGCTCTTGGTAAGCATCATCAATCGAGTGGCAGCCTCGGTGCGACCCTTTTCGAGTTGGTTCATTCGTTTCTGACGCCGAGAGAGGTCCTGGTCGACCGTCTGAAGTTCACGTGCTGAGCCCAGCTTCTCCAGTTCGCTCGACATAGCTTTAAGTCGTTCGGCCAGTCCTGCCGCGTCCTCTTCCCAACCCTCCTTCGTCCGCGAGTCGAGCACCGCTGTCAGAGTAGCATCCGTGTGACTCAAGCGGGCCACAAGCTCGTCACGCTGGCGGAACCGTGCCAACATATCATCCACCCCGCTGGCAGAAGCCTGCGAGAGGATACCGGCAATTTGGCTCCGCCGCTGCTCCAATTGCAGCGCTATCAAACTTTCATTGGTAAGCCGGAGCCGTCCGAGACCTGGAACTTGAACGAGAATAGTCCTCCGTGCTGTGAACTTTTGAGTCCTACTGACAAGCACTTCTGCCTCGGAGCCGTTGTCTGTCTGAACTGTGATCTGCACGGCTTGTTCCGGCTCGATTTCGAATCCAATACCTTCGTCCTGGATTGCCTTTTCAAGTGCCTGTGCAGATGCAACGGCGTCCTCGAATCGCTTGCGGTCAACCCCTGCTACAGACGTGTAAGCCTCGAGTTCCTGCGCGGAGCGGAACCGGTCTGAAGCCAGCGCAACAATCTGCGCGACTTTCTCGGAAACCCTCTGATGCTGGGCCAGCAGTTGTTGCTGCCTGTCTCGGGCCTCGTGGGCTTGCTTCGCCAAGGTCTGCTCTGCCTCAAGCATCGCGATCGTTTGTGCCAAGGCAGCCTGTTCCTGGTCGAGCGATGTGGACCGTGCTTGCTCACCCTCGATTTCCTTGGTAAGGCGGAGCTCATTCTCACCAATCTCACCGAGTTCCCGCTGCCCTTTCCCAAACTCCTGTTCAAGAGTATTAAAGCGCGCAAAATCGGCTGGCGTAAAATTCAAAGATGACAAAGGGTTTGTGAGAGCGTTCATCTGGGCGCTCAGTTGTTCCAGTTTCTGAACGTCGGCAGCGAGTCTTGCGAGATCCCCCTCAGCCTTCTTCAGGGTATCGTTTTTTGCTTTCCAGCCTTGGGCTTGGTCGCGCTTTGCCCTTTTCTCGTTCAGTGACTGCTCGGAACTCCGCACGTCCTCCTGCGCGGAGACGGCGAGTTGAGGTAACTGACGCAGTCGTTCTTTCTTGGCCGTGAGATCCCCAATCTCACTTTCCTTCTGCTTGTAAAGGGTTTCGGCTTCCACATACTTCTTATCTAAGTCTTGCCTCTCTTCTCCCTGACTCAGATCTCGTGTCATTTTCTCGATCCGGGCGTCGGCTACCTCGAAGTCAGTCACTGCGGCCCCTGCTTCCCTTTCACTGCCCTCTCGCTGCGCAAGCTCGTGCCGAAGCCTCTGCAGGTCATCCTCCAACACCTTGATGGGCCCTGGGTTCTTAGGCGCGATGGTGACCAACCCCCTGCGCAGGTCAGAGTTGTGGCTGTCGAGTTCCTTCTGCAAGTTCGCTAAATCGTGTCCCGTCGAACTGAGCGAACGGTTTTCCAATTGGCTTTTCAATTGGCTCGGATCGATGTCACTCTTGATCTCATCCTGCCTAACGCACGCGGTCTGCCGAAACGACTCCTCAACCGCGATAGGGAGGTGTTCAGCCAAAAAACTGCGAACCTTGTCCTTTGCTTGAACTGTCTTATCCCCCAAGGTGTATCGGTTCTTGCGGTTTTCGAAGTCACGCTCGAGCTTGACCTGGCCTACCTTCAGCGCGAGATCGAGCGCCACATGAATATGTTCGGCTGAGTTCCAGCGGCGGTAGCCCTCATACCTCTTGTCGGTCGACGTAGCGTCCCCATAGAGGGCGGCCAGAACTGCCTCCAGAAGGCTCGATTTGCCGGCTTCGTTTGGGCCCTTGACTACCTGAAATCTCGCATCGAATTTCCATTCACGGTCTGTCAGGTTTCGGAAATTTCGAGTTGCTAACGACAAAATCTTCACTCTGTCACCCCTTCGAACCCCTGAAAGAGAGCGTGCCCACGACGCAGTACCTCGCTGAGTCGTTGCTTGGCCTCTGTGTCAGCCGTGGCTTCAAGTTCCGCCCGCACTAAGCTAACGAAGGCGTGTTCCACGGTCTTCTCCCGGTAATCCTGCTCAAGTTCCCGTAGAGCGATTTCATACTGCAAGGTCTGCGTGTCAATGTCGAGATAGGCGAATCCTGGGGCAAGCTCTTCGGCAAGGCGCTCCGCGTCAACGGATTCGTTGTTGGAGATCGTTCCTGCCAGCTTAACCCTCAGCACTCGCCCCGGGTCAGCCATGCTTTCGACCTTCTTTTTCAGCGCATCCACCGAACCGACTTTCTCCCATGAAAGGTCCAGTTCAGTCCATCGATAGTGGCCTGTGGGGATTTTCTCAACGCTGACCCCACTTTCGCCCAGGCTCACCATTGCCACAAATCCAGACTCTTCCCCGTCCTTGAACTGGAGCGTTTCTGGCGAGCCGGGGTATTGAACGATCGTCTTTGTGCCGTCGAAACAGAGCTTGAATGTGTGCCGGTCTCCCATCGCGAGATACGTAAAACCGCAGTGTTCCACATGTTCCCTATTCAAAAGGCATCCGTGAGTCTCCTCTGGAATATGAGGCAGCGCGATGCCTGTGTGCAGAAGAAGAACATTGAAGTCGGCACGCGGGTCAGGCGTGAGCCCCTCTAGCGGGTTATCGGAGTCTGGCAATACCGCACGACCGTGAATAGCCAACCGACCCGAAGCCAGTTTAGTCGTCTCGGCTGTCTCCTTTGTGAATATCTGGAGGTTCTCCGGTTTGTTTACCTGGAAATGGCGGGATCGGAAAATGGCTTTTTGATTGATGCTATCGTGGGTCCATGTGCCGGGGAGAAAGAACACAGGAGTCGGCTGAATTGAACTCACCGTTTCCATGAAGAACTTAATGTCTGCCGGCGAAATCTTTTCGGAATCGAAGACATCGCCGGACAGGAGTACTGCGTCAACCCGCCGCTCCGCAGCAAGTTCAAAGACCTTTGCGAACGTTCCTCTGATCTGCGCTCGCAGTTTCTGACCAAATGCTCCGAACTGCTCGAATGCTTTACCGAGATGAACGTCAGACGTATGGAGAAGCCTCAGCATATCTGTCTTATGCTCCACGCTTTTATATCTTGAGATTCATCGCTCTGCCATCCGGTCACCCGTTTTGGTAAATCAGGTCAAGCGCCCGCCCGGCAAAGTTATGTAGCTCCCCTTCAACGACAATTACATTGTCGGCGGCCAAATTTGTATCGTGAAGAAATTGCCCCGCATAGTCATTTATTGCAGCCAGCTCCTGGATAAGCGGCCTCAGGTTTGCCAGTGGGTTCCCTGGTTGAGCTTGCTGAGCTTGGCGTATTATCTGTCCGAACACCGTTCGATGCGGAATTCGGCCAGGGAAGCGTCGGTGGTAGTAACCCTCCAGCATCGGCCGGATGGCCTTGGCAACGTCGCGAGCGTCCGCGGTCGACTTGCCATCCACGTAGTCGCTCACCAGACGGTGATGCCGATAATACTCCGATGAGCATACGTCGTCTATGTCGCAAGGCGTGAACGCGGAGTATCCGTTCTGCACCCTCTTGATGGTTAGGATCTCAATGGGTATCGCCGTCGGCTTCGAGTCGAGTACCAGGTTGCGAAAATCACGAATGAAGAATCGGTCATGAGAAAGCACGATCATCTGGCGGCACTTGGCCGTCAGAAGACCAATGATGCGAAGGCTTTCTTGTCTCCGGTTACGATCGAGGCTCGACACGGGATCGTCGAGTACAACCACTTTGTCGGCCAACTGTGGGTCGGTCTCCAATCGCGCGACGAAAAACGCAAGTGCAAGCGTTCTCTTGTCGCCATCGCCTAGAGCTGTGGCAAAGGAATGTGTCGTCGAGGCGTCCGCTCGGCTACCGAGCTTGACGACCTTGTTACGAATCTTAAGACCGTAATCAGTTCGCGGATTGCCCCCGACGTAACTCGATTTAAGTTGTTCAATCGAAAAATCTGCGCCAAATGACTTGAGCAGCCGATTGATGGCATCCTGGTACTGCTGAAGTGTCGTCTGCATCTGGCTATCAGCCTTCTTACGCGCTGCGGCTTTCTCTCCTTCGAGCCGCGTGTGCTCGGCATCTGCGGCCTGATATTCTCTAATCGCAGCGATGACGTCGGGGCGTGCACGCCTCTGTATGGCCTCCAGCTTGGTAACTTGCGCCCGCAGTGTCTCGGTATCTTCGGCTCCCAGGTTTCTCTTGAACTCAGTGATCTTGGCGGTCTGTGAGACGATTGCAGAATTGTAAGCGATGGTCGCCTCGTTGATTGAGGCGACGGCACTGGTGATTTCATCGACCTGTGGCTGCGAGCCGACCGACTCCAGCGGTGCTTGTTGTTTCCTTTTAACCAGGGCTACCAGTTCTTCCCGTCCTTTACTGAGCGCCGCCAGCAGCTTGTCGGTTGGTATTGCAGGCACACTCAATTCAAGCTGGTCTTTCCAAGCCTCGATCCGGGCCGCATTGGTCGCTGCGGCTCCCTTTAGCGCCTCAATTCTGCTGTCAGCTAGCCCGGCCGGCACTGTGCTCTCCAGCGCAGACACGTCGCGCTTTAGGTCTTCGTACGCTTTACTGAAATAGGCGCGGTATGCTCGAATCAATCCAAGGCCAGCCAGAGGTTGGCCGCAGAATGGGCAGTTGTCCAATTTCAAGTACTGTTGACCTCTGCTAACCCAATCCTCCAGTGCGAGGCCGTCGTGCTTAGCCAAGTGCTCCCGGACCACTGTCTCTGCGGACTCCTCCACGTCTTGCAACTGCTTGCGCAGGGTGTTGGCAACCGCTGGAACGTCGAACTCGACCATAGGCAGGGGCGACGGATCCTGACGGGACACTAGCTGTTTGGCGTTGTTGGCGGCTTCGACGCGTCTACGCAACGCTTCGATTTGCTGTTGAGCATCGGGAACTAGTTGTAGAGGGATAAACTGTGCGACCGAGTACGGGGCCGCCACAGCGCCCAACACCTTCTCCGCCTGTTTCCGGAGCCTAGTCTGGACTTCCATATCCTCGGTAAGTTGATCAACTTTCTGTTTGAGTCTTACCGTTTGATCGCCCAAGGCAAATTCGAGAAGCGACTGGCGTTGATCGGCGCGTACCTCAAGACCTGAATAAACGTTTTGATCGACGAATTCGCAATCGAATACAACGATCGTAGGCGCGGAGCCCACCCAAGCGTTGTTCTCAAATTTCAGCACAGCGGGTTGGTTTCCGCTCTGAACTAGCAATGAGATTTCGGGTGAGCCCTGCGAGTCAATTGTTTTCCTGGCATCGACTCGTCCAGCGTTAGATGACGAGCATGCACGCAAGATGGCTGCGAGAGTGGTTTTCCCCCTGCCGTTGTCGGCGAATATCCCTGTGGCCTGGGCCAGCTTTACGGCACCATTGGGTGTGGCATTCTCGAAGAGGCCAACGTGGCGAATCGTGATGATCTTCTGAATCATGGCCCGATTTCCCCCTCCAGTGACAGTAAGCGGCGCTAGTACTGCGCCATAGATGCAACCAGCTGCGATCCTCGGTTGGGAATCCTAGATACCAGTGAGTGTGCATCGCATCCCGGAACGTGTCAATGATTTTGAGACACCCCCCGAACGAATTTAGTGTCGTTCCGGGGCGGTCGTGGGGCTGGATCGAGAAAATCAGCTTCCAGGATGCCGCAGGGGCGACGATCTCGCATTGACCCATCTCCCTGCACCCTGGGAATTAGAGTGTTTTCTGCGAGGGCGCAAGCTTCAGATACACTCGAATTGGTCTTCGGTTGGTTGATCCAGGCCGCTCCCGGCGCGACTGGTGGCCGTGGTGTTCCCCGGACAAAACGCTCCGGGCGAGCCTCGAAGGCTGCCGGCAAGGTTAGCTTGCGTACCTGCGTGACAGCTTCCACTTCGCCGCCATGGACCATCGCCGGAGTCATCAGCCCGAGGCCGCTGTGACGGTGGTCATGGTTGGACCAGGAGAAAAACCTCCGGCAGAACGCGGTCGCATCCTCGATGGAACCGAATCGCGCTGGAGCATTAGGGGCCATCTTCTTCCCCTGCCGCGAAGAAAAAATTCACCACAGAGCGCCCACCGCGGCATAGCCGCAACCAACACGTAGGGCCGAACGGCGTTCGGCCCTGGGGCGAGCGCCGCTCGCCCCTACGCGACGCGCAAAATCATCGCGCCACAACAAGATCCCGGGAACTAGTACTACAGAGACCACAGAGAAAAGTACTTCTGCTCGCGCGAGCAGGGGTTACAAGGTTACGGTCCCTTGTTTGTTGACCTACAGTCTTTGCCTGCATCTCTTCTCCGTGACCTCTGTGGTCCCGCAGGCGCGGGATGAAATCCTTCTTGGGTTGCGGCCAAAGGCCGGGTTGGAGACTCGGGGCGGTCTTTCTAGGTCTTGAACAGGGACTCCGAAAACGGATTGTGGTTGGACACGTGAGGCCGGCTGTGCATTCTGGTAATTGCGCGCCGGGCGATCAGAAACGCCACCGGCTGCGAGGCCATGGCTGGCCTTTCAGCAGATGCTCTCTTTGACGGTGGGATAGCTGTTGTGCGGCTGACATCCGACCAGCGTAGCCACTACTGGGAGTGAGCCATCGACCACGCCAGCATCTTTTGGGCGCTTAGCATACAGTTTTTGCCAATCGGTCCGGCTTGGCTAGGCCGCCCGCGCCCGACTATGCCTTCGAAGGCGACCTGGTTGCCCGTTTCAGGCCGAAACCGGGTCCAATTGGCGTATCGCGCCGCAGAGCGTCGGGCTGTAGCGTTCGAGAACCCAATCCAGCTCCCGGAAAATCCTCGCCTGCGCCGCCGCATCCTCGGCCGAAATCCGGTCCAGGTATCGCCAAGCCAGGGCGACACTGTCTGCGTCCGGACATTCATCGACGATCTCGAGCGTGCGCTCGAGCGTCGAAATCGCACTCTCGTTGGCGTGGTTGATCAGGCGCCGGAGTTTGGCGCCGTACTCTTCGGTCCAGGGCTCGGGCTCGAATGCCCGGGCCACGAGCTGATCGAAGTGGGCGATCCGAAGGGTCTCCACCAGCCCGTTCGGCGCCGAGTTGCGATGGCTGAAGCGGAGCGTGATCCACAGCGCGTAGTGATCCAGCCGCGGATCGAGGAAGCGATAGTCGGGCCGCAGCGGGTCGCCCGTCAGCCGGCCCTCCTCGGCCAGTTGTTTTTCCATCGCGGTCCCGGCGAGCGGCAGGGTCTTGACGAAGCAGATCGGCGGGCCCCCCAGGTCGGCCACTTCGCGCAGGAACGCGACGTTCTCGCGGACGCTTTCGAGCGTGCTGCCCGGGTCGAGCAGCATGAAACCCATGTCCGCGTCCACGCCCGTCTCTTTCAGGATCCGCATCGACCGCAGGTTCTGCTCGACGGTGGCGTGCTTATTCAGGGTCTTGAGCCCGCTCGCGCTGCCCGACTCGACGCCGAGGTAAACAGTCAACAGGCCGCGGTCGCGGCAGCGAGTCATGATTTCCGGCTCGATGTCGTCGACGCGGCATGAGATCTTCCAGCCGATCCGGCCGGTCAGCCGTTCCCGGTCGAGCGCGAGCAGGAACCGGCCCACCCAGTCGCGCTGGTTTTCGGTTTTCGCGGCGAAGTCGTCGTCCTGGAACAGAAAGAGCCGGACACCCCGGGCATCGAACAGGTATCGCATCTCCCGGGCGACGTCCTCCGGCGACCGCGTCCGCCGCAGCGGGCCCGG
This sequence comes from Terriglobia bacterium, assembly GCA_050008675.1. Classification (GTDB taxonomy): domain Bacteria; phylum Acidobacteriota; class Terriglobia; order UBA7540; family UBA7540; genus CAVROP01. Next base: position 40,251 of record JBEKME010000013.1, on the reverse strand, counting down.
CGCTTGTCCATAAAACTGCCGGATGCTGCAAAACGAGCAATCGAAGAGGCAACCGCGGCTGGCCAGCATGGGAGCCATCGGAATTCCCCGCACCGATTGCACTTGCTCCCCCCGGGCCGGCCAGGGTAGCCGGTCGAGATCCTCGATCAAGGGACGGGCCGGGTTGACGACTACCTCGCCGTCGCGGCGGAAAGTCAGGCCCTGAATTTCGCCCCACGTTTCGGGCCGGTCCAGCCGCTCGAGCAACTCGCGCGCCGTCAACTCTCCTTCGAAGCGCACCACTGTGTCGAGTTCCGGGATTTCACGGAGCGTATTCTCGGGACGGAGGCTGGGGTAATGCCCCCCGGCGGTGAAGTGCGACTCCACCCCGGCCTTCCGGAGGGCCTTCATCAACTCCCCGTAATCCCGCAGGTTGTATTGGAAAATGACAGAGAATCCGACTAGCCGGGCGTCCGCCTCGCACACCGCCCGAACCACTTTATCCTCGGCGCCGGGCGCGTACGGAACCAGCCGGACGCGGTAACCCTCGCCCTCTAGGTAGGAAAGGATATGGCGGAGGCCGAGGTTCTCCTGACGCTCCCAGCCGACGAGAATCGCGTCTGTCCTTTGCGCAGTCGACACGGACCCCTCGCGAGGCCGGCTCTCGAGGACAATCTGAGCTACGTGCCCTCCGACTGGACTTCCACTCCCTCCACGATTTTCACTACATCTTCGAGGGCTTTTGCCTGCGCCAGCACCGCAGTGTATTCGGCCCTGGCGACGGTCAGCACGATGCTCTTGATCTGCCCCTCGTTGAGCATCTGAAGAAAGGCGGGATCGGCGATCGGTCCTATCCGGTCATGTATTGGTCCGAACGCACTGGCGGCGCTTTCAGGTTTATCCATATTTCCTCCCTAACACACGGTCTCGGACGGGAATACCATCTCCCGGCCCTCCCAAAATTGGCACTTTCGCATCCGATTGTCAATCAGAATCTCAATGTCGGCGCAAAGTGATAATGTCCTATTTGAGCAAAGTAGAAATGGCCTATTGACACCTTCCAGGCTGGGGAGGTCCAAGCCTGAAGAATAGTTCATAACAATGCCAGTGTGCCTGCAATCATCCTCTGCTTCAAACCAGCAGCATGAAGTATCGGAGCGGAAACGAAGAAACTATGTCGATCAGCTCACTTCTCCCGGAGTCCCGATCAGGGAAGTTACCGTTGCTTCCGCCATTTAGCGGAACGTGTCAATGATTTTGAGACACCTCCCGAACGAATTTAGTGTCGTTCCCGGGCGGTCGTGGGGCTGGATCGCGAAAATCAGCTTCCAGGATGCCGCCGGATCGACGATCTCACATTGACCCATCTCGCTGCACCCTCGGAATCAGAGTCTTTTCTGCGAGGGCGCAAGCTTCAGATTTACTCGAATTGGTCTTCGGTTTGTCGATCCAGCCCGCTTCCAGCACGAGCGGTGGCCGTGGCCTTCCTGAGTACGCACCGTCCGTCATTCGTTGAGGATAACCCCACCGTGTGTCATTCTGGGCGTTCATAGCGGAAAACAGCTTTCCGTGATGTCAGAAACGCGTACTGAAAGGGAGCTTGATGGGACCGTGGCAGGCCCCGGCAGGGGCCAACCGTGAGTAGCCGCAGGTTTGAACCTGCGGATAGCAAAGTCCACCCGCCCGCCCAGCCCCGACGGGGCTGACCCTACGAACGTCCAGCCCCTCCGGGGCCGGAACGACCTCGTGGCTTCCCTTTCCGTAGGTTTCATCCCGCAAGGCGGGACCACTCACGGTATGCCGCTTCGCCGCACTCGCGATGCGGCGACTGAAAGACGGGCTCACGGGGCGTTCGAGGGGGCCCCAGGGCCCCCAAAAACGCCGGGCGCTCCACGAGGCTGCCTTGTTTAAAAAACGAGTAGGTCATCGAGTTTCTGGAGAGTCCGCGGCAGCGGACGAAGAATCCCCGCATTTGACGGTGCAATCAGTGCAAAAAATAACGCCGAGGTGCTTCACCCGCAGGGCGGGAATGACCCCTGGGGCAGGCGCGCGTGCCTCCCTTGCAGGACCGAAACGGACTCTGTGTCTCTTGACAGAGAGCACACGATAGGCTAGGCTAGTAAGTGGGGTTGTGGAAGGGACAGGACTCAGGGGCAATGCTGAATTGTGAATTGTGAGTATGGTAGGAGGTACGTCGTAGGCGGTAGTTGGGGAAAAGCAGGTTCCAGGAGGCAGGAGCCAGAAGTCAGGAGTCAGAAGTCGGGAGTCAGAAGTCAGGAGTCAGAAGTCAGAAGTCAGAAGTCGAGAGTCAGGAGTGAGAATGAAGAGCATGTGCTTCCCGCCTTCTGCTTTCTGCCTTCTGCCGACTGCCGACTGCATTTGGGGGTGGCGGGATGGGGAGGGTTCTTCGCAGGCATCCAGCCCTGGACAAGATGTCGCCTCCGACAATGAAATAAAAAACTAGTAACTTTAAAAAGTGAAGGAACTAAGCGGGGATGTCTATGAAAACAAAGGACCGGCTTTCAGCAGCCCAGGGTGAAGCGGGAATGTTAAAGAAAACAAAGGTAGTTACGCGTTGAAGGCGGGAATCTTGCTGAAACTAAAGGTAGGTGGTAGGTGGTAGGTGGGGAAGAGCAGGTTCCAAGAGTCAGGAGTCAGGAGTCAGGAGTCAGAATGAAGAACATCTGCTTTCTGCCTTCTGCTTTCTGCCTTCTGCCGACTGCCTACTGCACTTGAGGGAGGCGGGATGGAGAGGGTTCTTCGCAGGCATCCAGTCCTGGACAAGATGTCGCCTCCGACAATGAAATAAAAAACTAGTAACTTCAAAAATTGACGGAGCAATGCGGGGATGTCTATGAAAACAAAGGACCTGCTTTCAGCAGCCCAGGGTGAAGCGGGAATGTTACAGAAAAAAAAGGTAGTTACGCGTTGAAGGCGGGAATGTTGCTGAAACTAAAGGTAGTTGGTAGGTGGGGAAGAGCAGGTTCCAGGAGTCAGGAGTCAGGAGTCAGGAGTCAGAATGAAGAACATCTGCTTACTGCCGATTGCTTTCTGCCTTCTGCCTTCTGCTTTCTGCCTTCTACCGACTGCATTTGGGGAACGGCGGCGCGGGCCAGGAACCCGCCTCCCTGGGGGCTCTCCCCAGGCATCCTCTTCGGCTTAATTTGCTTCGAAACCAACTGCAGGCTCTCGCGACGGTTAGAAGAAGAGAGCCTGTCTTCCAGGTGGGGCTAATCTTTAGATTCTTACCGCCAAACTCTGCGCAGGTTGTCGCACACATTTTTGCGGTATCGCCCTTTTCGACTTTCCACTCTCGACCCTCGACTGCCTCAGGAGGGCGGAGAATTTCAAATCCGTTTGGCTAGGCTTTCACGCCGAAACATCTTGCCATGCGGCAAGTCGGACGGCATTATAGTCATGTTGGATATTTTAAGGACTGCTTTGGGACGCTTTTACAAAAGCATGAAGGGAATCATCGCCCGCTATCGGGCCGTTTCTGTGGCTAGCATCATGTTCCTGCTGGTTGGCGTGGTCGCTCTTTCGACCGCCACCAGGAGGCCGTGTCTTCAAGTCAGCAGCGGGCCGTGGCACACTTACAAAGCCGGCCACATGACCGAATCGGAGCAGCTTGAAAGTTCCGTCATCAATGCGGCTGAATCCGATGAGGTTGTTGGGGCAGAGCCCAAAGCCTCACCCCGGCGTTATGTTCCCCACGAAGAAACGCTCCCCGTAACTCTTCCGATAACCTTCTCGAGACATCACTTCCGATCGCCGCCTGTTCTCGAGTAAACCTCTCGCATTTATCACCTGCTTCGGTTGACTCATCTGGTGAGGCACCAATCAGATATTGCTCAATTTATTATAACGTCGCAGTCATCGCTCCATTAGTCCACGGGAACTCAAGGGGGGAGGACGGCAATGAAGAGATTACCGATTTCAACCCCTCGGATATGGTGTGGTGAGGAATGTCCTTTTCGACTTTCGACTTTCGACTCTCGACTGCCTCACGAGGGCGGAGAATTTCAAATCCGTTTGGGGTCTTCTCTGCATCTCGCAAGCCCAGAATCTTCGCTAGGAGGGATAGATTTTGCAAACTCCATTATCGTCCGACCAGATCAACCAGCTCCGGTCCTTCGACACGTGTGTGATATCAGATGCGATTGAAACTTTCGGTCTCAGGTTGCGAAATGAAGGGTTCGCAACGGCCGGCTTTCGCTGTCTCTTCAAAAGTCTTCCTCCCATGGTTGGGTATGCCGCGACTTGCAAAGTTCGATCGGCTGATCCACCCATGGTGGGAAGCCGCTACGTGGAACGTACCGACTGGTGGAGGCACATCGGCAGCGTTCCAGCTCCGCGCGTTTTGGTAATGCAGGACATTGATGACCCACCCGGCACCGGGGCTTTCCTCGGCAAGGTTCACGTCAACATCTTGATGGCCTTGGGTTGCGTGGGAGCGATAACCAACGGAACCGCGCGCGAGTTGCCTGGAATCGAAACAAGCGGCTTTCAGGTGTTTGCGGGCCGCCTCGCCATTTCGCGAGCCTATATCCACGTGGTTGAATATGGCGGGCCAGTGGAGGTCGGCAACCTGACGATTCAACCCGGCAACTTAATCCACGGGGACCGGCATGGCATCCTGACCGTTCCGCAAGAACTGGCGCTGGAACTGCCCGCGGTGGCGCGCGTGATTGGGGAGAAGAATCAGCACTTGATCGATTTGTCCAGGAAACCCGGAACCTCCCATGAGGAACTCAGCCGGGGGCTCAAGGATTTGTTCGACTTTAACCCGGATTCCCTTCGTGACGGAGCAAATCAGTGGAAACGATGAACAAGCAAACATCCGGCAGGGATTTACTTGCGACTGCGGCCGGGGTCGGCCTCACCGCCATTTTGATCGTGCTGCTTCCTTCCTGCGGGAAGGTGCGGGGCAAGAGTGACTCCCCGGCGGCCGTAACTGTTGGGGTGACGAAAGTGACCCGGAAAACTCTACAGAGGCAAATTACGCTTTCCTCTGAGCTCGTCCCCTTCCAGCAAATCGACGTTTACGCGAAAGAGTCGGGTTTCGTTAAAAAGTTGTACGTCGACTATGGCAGCCGTGTGCAAGCGGGTCAATTGATGGCAATCCTGGAAATTCCGGAGCTCGAGGCGCAAATGCAAGAGGATGAAGCCGCCATCAAGAACGCGACCAACGAAGTTTCCCGCGCCCAGCACCAACTGCAACGTTATCAGGCGCAGTACAAGGCTCTCCACCTCGAATATACCCGCTTGAATGGCGTCTTCGAAAGCCAACCCGGCTTGGTGGCGCAGCAGGAAGTTGATGACGCACAAGGCAAAGACATGGCGGCAGCGTCGCAGGTGGATGTGGGTGAGTCAGCGCTCGATGCCGCACGGAGCGAGCTCCTGGTAAATAATGCCAGACTTGTTCACGACCAGGCGCTGTTCGCCTACTCGCGCATCACGGCGCCGTTCGCCGGCGTGGTGACCCAACGTTACGCCAACCTGGGAACCTTGATGCAGGCGGGCACGAGCTCCAGCACGCAGGCTATGCCGCTCGTCAAGTTATCCCAGGATGATCTGTATCGTTTGGTGATTCCGGTTCCCGAGTCCTCAGTGCGCTACATCCGGGTCGGCGATCCTGTCGAGGTCCGTGTGCCGGCTCTCAACCGGTCTTTCCCAGGCAAAGTGGCCCGCTTTTCCTTGGACGTGCAGGAGGGCACGCGCACCATGCACACCGAGGTCGACGTTCCCAACCCCGGCCGGCTTTTGATGCCGGGAATGTATGCGGAGACCACGCTTACCCTGGAAGCGAAAGATAACGTTCTGACTGTTCCTTTGGAGGCGTTGGACCATGCGGGCAACCAAACCACCGTTTATGTCGCGAGTTCCACCGGCAAGGTCGAGGCTCGGGTGGTAACGATGGGTCTCGAAACCTCCACCGACACGGAAGTTGTTTCGGGCCTCGCGGAAGGCGAATCGGTGATCGTAAGCGACCGCAGCGGTCTTAAGCCGGGCGAAGAAGTGAATCCGCAACTCGTCCAGATGCTGCAATACCACGGAGCAGGTCAGCAATAGCCATCGATGATTGGCGCGACCGCTTGAAGGGGGAGACCTATGCCGCGTTTTTCAATCCGTAACCCGTACTTCATCATCGTCTGCTGTCTGGTGCTGCTGCTCCTTGGGGTGACCAGCGTGGTGCGTATGCCGGTGGACCTTTTCCCACCTATTAATCTGCCGGAAGTGGTGGTGGCGACGTTTTACTCCGGTATGCCTCCCCAGGATATCGAAATCGACATCACCAACCCGCTCGAACGCTTCTTCACCCTGGCCAGCGGTATCGATCACATGGAGTCGCGCTCGATGTTGGGAGTCAGCATTATCAAGGTCTATTTCCAGCCGGGGACGAACGCCGACGCGGATGTGACGGAACTCTCGAACCTCGCCCTCGCGGACTTGAAGCGCTTGCCGCCCGGCACCTTGCCGCCCGTGGTGCTGAAGTTTGATGCCTCCAGCCTGCCGGTTTGCTTGGTGACGGTGAAAGGACCGGGGCTCACCGAAACGCAACTTCACGACTATGCCCAGTTTGCCATCCGCAACCAGATTGCGGTGGTGAAGGGGGCGGAGATCCCGCCGCCGTTTGGCGGGAAGTACCGGCAGGCCATGGTGTACGTGGACCCCTACAAGCTCTTTTCGCGTCAGATGACTCCCATGGACGTGGTGGACGCGGTGAACCAATCTAACCTGATCCTGCCCGCCGGGGATGTGAAGATGGGCCCCGACGATTACTACGTCTATTCCAATAGCCTGGTGGACCAAGTGAAGGACTTGAACGATATCCCGATCAAGACGGTGGGGACCTCGTGGGTTACGGTGGGAGACGTGGGAAAGGCCGAAGACGCCAATCAAATCCAGTACAACGTGGTGCGGGTAGACGGCCAGCGATCGAGTTACATCCCCATCATGAAGCAAGGGGGCGATACCAACACCCTTGAGGTGGTCGACGGGGTGCGGGACTTGATCGGCCACCTGTTTGACATCCCCAAGCAGATGACGGCCAGCTTGGTATTCGATCAATCGGTGTACGTCAAGGAAGCGATCCACACGGTGCTGCATGAGGGCCTCCTCGGACTCCTTCTCACCAGCATCATGATTCTGCTCTTTCTCGGCAGCTTTCGCGCCACCTCGGCCGTTCTGCTTTCCATTCCGCTTTCCGCCTTGACCATGTTTGTCGCGCTGAATCTGCTGGGTGGCACCGTGAACACCATGATTCTGGGAGGGCTGGCGCTGGCCTTTTCCCGGGTGATCGATAATTCAGTGATCTCGCTCGAAAACATCTATCGTCACCTGGAGATGGGCGCCTTGCCCCGGATCGCAGCGGAAGTGGGAGGGGCGGAAGTGAATTTGGCCGTGCTCGCTGCGACCCTCGTGGACGTCGTGGACTTTCTCCCGGTGGTGTTTCTCTATGGCGTGAGCAAATTTCTTTTCTCCGCGCTGGCCTTGGCTTTCTGCCTCTCCCTCCTGGCGTCTTTTGTTGTAGCGATGACGGTGATTCCGCTGTTCTGCTCGCGGTACCTCAAGCAAGTGCCCGTGCCGCACACTGAAGGGCACGGAGAGAAAGAAGGCGAGTACGAAATTGAGCCGACAAAGCCGGCCGACCGTTCCTGGTGGGACAGGTTTAATGCTGGGTTCAACCGGCACTTCAACAAGCTGCTGGATTTCTACGAGTACTGGGTGCGCAGGGCGTTGGTGCGGCCGGGGCTCACCGTCGCGCTCTTGGCAGGGCTGTTTTTGGCCAGCCTGATCATTTACCCCTTTCTGGGCTTGGCCTTCTTCCCGCGCACGGACGCCGGGCAATTCACCATCAACCTCAAGGCGCCCACCGGCACGCGCATTGAAGTGACTGAACAATACGTGGCGAAGGTGGAGAACCTGATCCGGCAGACCGTTGATCCCAAAGACTTCAAGCTGGTGGTTTCCAACATTGGGGTGGTACCGGATTTCTCCTCTCTGTACACCACCAACGCCGGGGAATACACGGCCACCGTGCAAGTGCAGTTACAGGATGACCACCGGCGCAGCAGTTTCGATTATATGCAGCAGGTGCAGGATGAGATCAGCAAGCAGGATCCGGAGATTCGGACTTTCTTCCATAGCGGCTCCATGGTGGACGCGATCTTGAACATGGGGATGCCGGCGCCCATCGATGTGCAGGTGAGCAGTTCGAAACTGGAGCAGAGCTACGGGATCGCGCAGGACCTGGCAAGCCAGATTCGGGGCTTGCACGGCGTGGGGCAAGTCTACATTCCGCAAGACATGAACTATCCGGCGCTGCGCTTGGATGTAGACCGGGTGCATGCGGGGGAGCTGGGGCTGAGCCAGAAGGACGTGGTCAACAATGTCATCACGGCCCTGAATTCGAACTTAATGATTGCGCCCAACTACTGGGTGGACCGGGAAACAGGCAATGACTACTTCCTGACCGTTCAATACTTCGAGAACGGTCCATCGGCGATTCACAATCCAACGGATCTGAAGAACATTCCGCTACGAGCGCCTAACTTGCGCCAGCCCACGACGCTTGACAGCGTGGTAAAACTCACCAGCCTTCAGTCGCCCACCGAAGTGGACCATTACCAAATTCAGAGGGTTTCAGATGTGTATGTGACCCCGGTCGGAGAGGATCTGGGGAAACTCACCAAGGCCATACAAGGCATTCTGAGCAAGACCAGTATCCCCCCCAATGTGCGGGTCAATCTGCGTGGGATGGTGAATGGCATGCAAGCCTCTTTCAAGAGTTTCGGGCTGGGCTTCATGCTCTCTTTTATGCTGCTGTATCTCATCCTGGTGACGCAGTTTCGTTCGTTCGTCGATCCCTTCTTGATTATGCTGGCGATTCCCATGGGGGTTGTGGGGGTACTCATAATCCTGCCGCTCACTCACAGCACGCTGAACGTGATGTCGTTAATGGGGGTGCTGATGCTGGTGGGGATTGCCGACTCCAACAGCATCCTGATTGTGGATTTCGCGCATAACCTGGAGACGCAAGGCCTCGCGCCCGCCGATGCCGTGATTCAAGCGTGCCGCGTGCGGCTGCGGCCCATCCTGATGACTTCGCTCGCCACGATCATCGGCATGACTCCCATGGCGATGAAATTGGGGACGGGCGCCGAGCAGTACACACCCATGGCGCGCGCCATCATCGGCGGCCTCGCCTCATCAGTGCTCTTGACGATTTTCATTGTTCCCGCGGCGTATCTGCTGGTGCACGGCCGGCGGAAGGGCAGTAGCCAGTGGGCAGTAGGCGAGAGGCGGGGCGGACCTAAGGAGGTTGGGGAATGAAGCCTTTTCTCACGTTGTTTGCGTCTTCGCGGGGTGGTGGAGAAGTATCCTCAAATAGGACGAACACGTCGCGGCTCAGCGTCCGCCACCCAAAGCACGATCTCCGTGACCTCTGTGCTTTTAGAAGCCTCAACACAGAGGGCACGGAGCGTCTCTGTGCTCTCCGTGTCAAGGCTTTGCTGGGCACGGAGGACACAGAGACACCGCCGATGCACCGCCCATTCTTTTACAGCGGCGTGCTCCGAGTACTGGGCTTGGCACTCGGGCTGCTGGCGATGGTCCCGGCTGCGGCGGCGCCGCAACAGACGCCCAAGCTCACCTTGAAAGACGCCGAGGCGCTGGCGCTGCGCAGCCATCCCTTGTTGCAGGCTGCCACCTTCGAGGCGGAAGCGGCCAACCAAGTCACCCGCGAACAGAAATCGGCCTATTACCCCACCGCCGTAGGAAGTCTCACGGGGGCAGGGGCAATACCCGACAGCCGCATTGCCGCGGGCTATCTCAACAACCCGACCATCTACAACCGTTATTCGAACGGTCTGGAAATTAACCAGCTCATTACCGATTTCGGCCGCACGTCCAACTTGGTGGGCTCGGCTCGGCTGGGAGCAAAGGCCGCTTCCGAGAGCGCGCAGCAAACCGCACAGGACGTGCTGCTCGCCGTCAATCGCGCCTACTTCGGCGTCCTGCGCGCCGAGGCCGTACTCAAGGTTGCTGAGGAAACGGTGAAAGCGCGCCAGATTCTCGCCGATCAGATCACCACACTCGAGAAGAACAAGCTGAGGTCTCTCTTGGATGTAAGCTTCGCCGAGGTGGATTTGGCGCAGGCGCAGTTGCTGCTCGTGCAAGCGCAAAACAACGAGAAGGCGGCTTACGCGGAACTGGCCGATGCTCTCGGACTCGCCAATCCTCAACCGTTCGACCTCGCCGAGGAGCCCATGCCCCCCACGCCACTCGCTGACCCCACCGACTTGATCGTGCAGGCCCTCCAAGATCGCCCGGATCTCTCCAGCGCCCGCTTCAGCCACGAGGCTGCGTTGCGTTATGCCCGCGCCGAGCGCGATTTGTGGATGCCCACCATCAGCGCGACGGGCGCCGCGGGCCTCACCCCGGCTTACCAGGTTCCGCTCAGCGACCGTTACGCCGCGGCAGGCATCAATGTGAATATTCCGATCTTTAACGGGTTCCTCTTTTCCGCCCGCCACCAGGAAGCGAACCTCCGCGCCAGAGCAGCGGACCAGGGCATGCGCGACCTTGCTGACCGCATCTCGCGCGACGTGCGAACCGCCTGGCTCGACGCCGGCACGGCCTACCAGAGGCTCGACGTTACCGCCCAGTTGTTGCAACACGCTAAGATGGCGCTCGACCTCGCGCAGGGCCGCTACAAACTTGGGCTCAGCTCGATCGTCGAACTCTCGCACGCGCAACTGAATCTGACCCAAGCCCAAATCGCCGACACCAGCGCGAAGTACGATTTCCAGATCCAGTCCGCGGTTCTCAGCTATCAGATCGGGCAATTACACTAGTAGCTTATGCCTTGACGAATTTCAAAGCCGCAGAGTTCAAGCAATAACGGAGATGGGTTGGAGGTGGGCCGTCGTCAAACACGTGCCCCACGTGAGCATCGCACTTCTTGCAGTGGACCTCGCTTCGGACCATACCGAGCGTCAAATCACCCTCGGTGCGAATATTTTCCGGGGCAATCGGGGCCCAAAAGCTTGGCCATCCGGTTCCCGATTCGTATTTCGTATCCGAACTGAAAAGCGCGTTGTCACAGCAAACGCAGCGGTAAATTCCCTTTTCATGATTGTTCCAATACTTGCCTGTGAAAGCGCGCTCCGTTCCCTTCTTTCGAGTGACCTCGAATTGCTCGGGAGTAAGCATCTGCTTCCATTCCTCGTCTGTCTTCACCACCTTTTCAACCATAACCTTCCCTTCCCTCTTGCCGGAGTCGGTGAATTCCACCAGGGTTACCAAGCGGGGTTTGCTTTTACTCTGGGAAATCCCCGCCCCTGGAGGGGCAGCGCTTGCGACCCTTCTCAGAGCCAATGCGCTTCCCATCGCAAAAGCAGCAGTGAGGAATCCCCTGCGGCTCAAGTTTTTGTCTCTCAGAACATGCCCAATGTGCTTTGTTTCAGGTTGCACGCTCCACCCCTCATTTGTGCCTTTGTTTGCCCTTTGCCTGACACTACAAGAGATGGAGACAGGGAGTATTTGGTTGCAGGAAATTTGCCTGTTCGTTGGGCACGAGATAGGGGCGTGGGAAAGGCGGTCCGTTTTCAGGCGTTTTCGATTGGCGGCGATGGTGGCGAGCTCGCGCCGTTGACAGGGTACACCAAGCTTCGGTCCGGCTCCCAGGAGAGGTAAACTTTGGCCCCTGGGGAAGTCCGCTCGAGGGGAAGAGCATTGGCCGCCATGGCCCCTCGGACGACCAGCCGTTCGCCGCTCGGAATCTGCACTGTCCAGCGGCGGCTGCCACCTTCGAAGATGGCCTCAACAACTTCACCTGGCACGATATTAGCGGCCTCGCTGCTGGGTCGAGGGCGGCCCAGCGTTAGTCGCATGGCCTCCGAACGCACACCCAGCATGCCGGCAAGGCCTGGGCCCAATTCCAGCGAATTCCTCGACCAGAGGATCAATCCGGTGGCTGTTTCGAAGCGAGTACCCTGCGTGGAATGACTGAGGCAACGCACTTTGAAGAAATTCTCGACGCCCATGAATTCCGCTACAAAGGGCGTCCGAGGCGCTGCGTAGGTTTCCTCCGCCGGCCCCACCTGCTCGAGGCGCCCACGGTTGATAACGGCAATTCGGTCCGACATCACGAGCGCCTCTTGCTGGTCGTGGGTGACGAAAATAAAGGTGATCCCCAGGCGCTCGCGCAGGCGCTTCAGTTCCACTTGCATCTGCTGGCGGAGTTTCTGGTCGAGCGCGCCCAAGGGCTCGTCCAGCAGGAGCACCGCAGGCTCGAGAACGAGAGCCCGCGCCAGCGCCACGCGTTGCCGCTCGCCCCCGCTCAGTTGATGCGGATAGCGGTCCTCCTTTCCGGGGAGCTCGACCATCTCAAGAATGGAACGAACTTGCTTGCGGATTTCCGCAGAGGGCAATTTCTTCTGCTCGAGGCCAAAGGCCACATTGCGGAAGACATTCAAGTGAGGGAAGAGGGCGTAGTGTTGGAAGACGGTGTTCACATTGCGGCGGTAAGGTGGCAGAGGAAAGGCGTCCCGCCCGTTGATTAGGATTTGCCCGCCTTGCGGCTGCTCGAATCCCGCCACCAGTCGCAGGATAGTCGTCTTCCCGCTTCCGCTGGGACCAAGCAGCGTGAGGAATTCTCCCCGCCGCACCTCCAGCGAGAAGTCCTCAAGCGCCGTATGTTCCCCGTAGCGCTTGCTGACGCTCCGAAGTTCGACAATGCACTGCGGCAACTCTTCCAATTCTCGAGTTAACTCCAATGCCTCGTGGGTTGGCCAACTCATCCTACTCGCGACTTGAAAAAATGACAAGAGTGATTTTGGAGTGCGGTAGCTTGCTGCCGCTTTGGCGTCTCGAGCTTGCTCGAGATGCCGCCGGAAGCAAGCTTCCGACGAAGGAAAGCGGCAGCAAGCTGCCGCACTCCAAAGCGTTTAATGTTCCAAGCGCTTGACACTACGCGCCGGCCTGCTACTCTTTCAAGGGGAAGAGTACAAATCCTAGGAGGACATCCACCTTCAAAGTCGTGGCGTCAGCCTTCAGCAGGTAGTTCACTGATAGCTGAGAGCTGAAAGCTGAAAGCTTTTATGTCCAGGAAGCATAAAGAAACAGTCCGAAAGCAATTCACCAAGACGGCCGATGCCTTCGCCAAGTTCGCGGTGCGTGATACGCCCGAGGTGCTGGCCGAAAAAGTGGAATTTGCCAAGCCCCAACCCCACGAACTTGTTCTCGACGTCGCCTGCGGGCCGGGAGCGTATATTCTGGCGATCGCCCCACGTGTGAGTTTCGCCTTCGGCATCGACTTGACACCCGAAATGCTCCGCCAAGCGCACGAATTCCAGACGGAAAAACAAATCGCCCACGCCGCGTTTGCCTGCGCTGATGCCGAACACATTCCCTTCCCTGACGCCTCCTTCGATTTGGTTAGCTGCCAACTCGCTTTCCACCATGTAACCAAGGCGGAACCGGTGCTCGAGGAAATGATGCGCGCAACGAAACCCCAGGGCCGGCTATTGATTATCGATCCCCTTGCCCCGGAAAGCGACTCGAAATTCGAGCTCTTCAATCAGATTGAAAGACTCCGCGACCCTTCCCACACCTTTTCTCTTCGCCTTACCACTTTCCTCAGCATGTTCGAGGAGCATGGGCTGGAGGTACTGCGGCAGTCAGTCCGGCGACGGCAGCGATCCTTCAATCAATGGATGCGGCGCGCTGGACTGGAGCCTGGGCAAAAGCGCTATATGGAGACTCGAGAAAGAATGGAAGAATCGATGCCTGGTGACAAAGCGGGTTTCTCCGCGCGAGTCGAGGGAGATGACATTCAGATTATCCACAATGAAGGGATGTTTTTGCTGAGGGGGGGAAGGACGGTAGGTGGTATGTGGTAGGTGGTAGGTGGGAAAGGACGGTAGGTCGTAAGTGGTAGGTGGTATGTGGTAGGTGGGGGGAACGCCTGGTATGGACGGGGTGGGATATCACATCCAAAGCTTAAGTGCGGCTGCTTCTCACTGATTTGATGAGTCCGTTCAACATGCGGCCGACGTGTTCTGCATCATTGCTTAAGGGGTCAAACTGAAGTTCGTAACCCAAGTCGCGGCAAAGGATGAAGTAATAGCGCAATTCCTCCAAAGAACCCTGGGCGATGTTGTAGAACCGGATCTTTTCCGTGCCGCTGTGGCGCTTGAACCCCCCTGCGATGTTAGCGGGAACGGACACAGCCGCACGTTGCATCTGGGAGGCGAGGCCATACTTTTGACTTGGCGGCAATCCGTCAGTGATACGGTAGACTTCGAGCACAAGGCGATGCGCCACCTGCCAGACTTCGAGGTCTTCAAAACTCGAGATTGCCATATCCTTAATCCTCCCGATTGAGTTTTGTTCGCCCCTGCTTGCCTGCCCCTCGGCTCTTATTCCCCACCCACTCCCCCACCTGCCATATACGACCTGCCGCCCTTCCCCACCTACCACCTACCACATACCACCTACTGTCCTCCCTCACCTACCGATTGAACGGCCACTCGCGATTCATCCGTGAACGAACGAAATACGCTGCACTCCCCACCGCAAAAACCGCAAGAGCGAAAATCAGTGACTTCCTCGCCGCAGTTCCCAACACGTAGAGCCAACCAAGAAGCGAGATGATACCGGGCAGGGGATAGAACCACATGCGGAAGGGTCGCTGGAGTTGTGGAGCTTTAAATCGGAGCAAGAAAAAACCCACGGTCTGGGGTAAATACTGGATCAGCACGCGCGTGGCGACCAGGTATCCGATGACCTCACTCAGATGGCCGAAGCTGAAGATGGAGGCCACAATTCCCAGGGTGATGAGCGAGACATAAGGGAACTGACCTTTGGGATGAAGCCGCGCGAAGACGTGGAAGAAGTTCCCGTCCCTCGCCGCCGCGTAGGGGATGCGGGAATATCCCAGGAGCAGCGAGAAAACCGAAGAAAAGGCAATCCAGAGCAGCAGGCCCGTCATCACTTTGCCTGCGGCTGCGCCCTGGAGTGTTTCGATATAGACAGAGGCAATGAAGGGGCTGTGAATGGCATCCCGCCAGGGGATCACACTGAGGAAGGAGGCGGTCATAAGCACGTACAGGGTTCCCACCGCCAGGATGGAAAACATGATGGCACGCGGAATCACGCGGCCCGGATTGCGGATTTCTTCGGCAAGGTAACAAACGTTGTAATAGCCGAAGTAATCGTAGAGCGCATAAAGCGTGGCATGGCCGAGCCCCACCCAAAAGATCAAGTTCAGGTGAAACGCGCCAGGGGGGAAATCCAGCAGGCGCCTAGCACTCAAGTGAGGCAGCCCGGAAAAGATGATCCAAAAGCACCCCAGAATCACGCCACCCACCAGGACCACCGAAATGTTTCCGAGGGCGCCGATGCGCCGGTAAAGCAGCGCGACCAGGATCAGCGGAAAAATCGCGGCGACAATGCGCACGCCCCCTGGCGACAGGCCTGGCAAGAGGTAATGGAGATAGTTCGCAAAGCCGATGCTGCCGCTGGCCACCGAGAGTGGCGCAGAAAACATAATCTGCCAGACCATCAGGAACGAGAACCAGCGTCCCGCGCTGCGCGCTCCGTAGGCTTCGCGAAGATAGTTGTAACTCCCACCCGCCTTGGGCATCGCCGCGCCCAGTTCCGCCCAGACCAGGCCGTCGCAGAACGCCAGCAGCGCGCCCACCAACCAGCCCAGCATCGCCTGTGGCCCACCCATCGTGGCCAGGAAGAGGGGAATGGTGATGTAGGGACCGATCCCCACCATGTCCGTGATGGCCAGAGACGTGGCCTGGATCAGCCCCAGTTCTCGACGCAAACCCGGTTTGCTGGACAACTCCATAACGAAGTGGTTAGTGGCTAGTGGTCAGTAGCTAGTGGTCAGTGGCTAGTGGTCAGTGGCTAGGTGCCAGGTGCTCAGGTTTCAGGTGCCAGGTGTCGGGTGTCAGGTTTCTGGTGTCGGATTCCCGGTACCAAGCGATTGCAGGTTCGCAACAACTGACAACGGACAACTGACAACGGACGACGGACGACTGACCACGGACAACAGACAACCGATCACTAGCCACTAGCAACTAGCCACTGGCACCTGAAACCTGGCACCTGAAACCTGTTCTTCGCGTCTACTTCTTGAGGAGCAGGCGAAGGAGGTCAGCCTTGGCCTTGGGGGCGGGCGAGACGGGCCGGGCAGAGAGGCTAAGCAGATAGACCGTCCGAGCGGCTTCCTTAACTCTCTCCAGGCAATGCTCGCAACCCTGGGCGAGGTGCTCGCGCAGGTCCAGCGAGCCCTCATCCGAGAGCACTCCGAGCAGGAACAATTCGTAAACGTCCTCTAGATGTCGGCAGTCCAAGTTCCCAACACCGCGTGTTGGCGGTGCCTCAGGAAGGTAAAGGCCGCGCGCAACCCCGCGTTCACCTTCCCCAGGGGCTCGCCGAGCTGCTCAGCGATTTCTGATTCGGTATAACCACCGAAAACCGCAAGCTCCAGCGCGTGGCGCTGCGGCTTGGGCATTTGGTTGAAAGCACTTTGAAGCAAGCCCATCCGAGCATCAACCAAGGCTATGTCCTGCGCACGCGGCATCCAGACCTGAGGAGACGCGGCGAGGAATAGCAACGTCTCCGAGTCACCCTTGGTTGAACGGCGCTCCCGTGGCTTGTCCTCTTTGCGTGCTGAAACGGCTGACTTGCCCGCAGCCTTCTCCTCTTTCGTACGACCCTGCCCGTGGGGACTTTGGGTAGGTCGAGCCCCAACTGCCCGCTGGGCACGAAGACGCTTCAAGGCGATGTGCCGCGACGTGAGCACAAGCCAAGCAGCCAGACTCCCCTTGGTTTGGGCAATACCGGGCGCTTCCTTCCACAGTCGCACAAAAACCTCTTGCAACGCGCTCTCGGCATCGGGCCTCGCGGATAAAATGCGTATAAGTAGCCCCATCAGCTTGGGGGCGAGTTCCTCGTACAAGCTCTCCAGCGCTTCAACCTCACGGTCTGCCACGCGGCCCAGAAGCTCCTCCGTCTTCAATTCCTTGTTCGCGCCCGATGACTTGGAGGACCCTGTATTTGCTTCAGTAGGCATGACATTTCAATCCAATCAAATCAGTAATCCGTTTCCCGGAAAATTATCGCATTCAGTTTCCCCTGCCCCAAAGGCCAAGCAGGCTTTCTATCCATTTGTCTCAAAATGTTCGAACTATGTTGCCGCTTGCGTCGCAACAATTCTTTAATGATAACCATAAAGAGAATCGATTGGACTACTCAAGGCCTCCAGCGTTAAATAATAACTGAGTCCCGCCAGAGCATCGGATCTTTGTCGAGAAGGCCTTGCCCCCAGGGCTTCGCGGCTTGACCATGGCGGGACCAAATTCCTCTTCTTCACTTCGGGCCCCTGTGAAGGGGCCCGAATCTTTCTTGCCTGCCTTTTGATGGTCTTTCCTGCGCGGTTCCCAAGGGCCGAGGTTTACCTGAGATTAGATTCTTACCAAGGAGTCAAAGAGTTAAAGAGTTAAAGAGTTTAACCTCTCAACTCTTCAACTCTTCGACTTTAGGTCACCTCATCCTGAAATTCTCTTCTTTCCGGCGTCCCAACTGGCTATCGTGTTGTTGAAGTACGAGTGATTGGCTAAATGGCAGGCAATGGCCGTATTGTTTCCGAAGGTCGCATCCTCGACCGAAGGCCTTCGCGTTCTCACCGACTCGAAGAAGTTCCAAAGATGCTCGCGGTCGTCGTTGTAGTCCGGCGGCGCATAATAGCGCGTAGATTCTACCGTCGCCGAGGTGGCAGGTTTCGGCTCATGTTCCTTCTGCCACTGCTGTGCGAAATCGATTTTCATTTTCTTGGGCCAACCCGGGGTGCAGGGTTCGTAATCCACGCCTTGCTGGGGTGTCATGGTCAACTCGTCGTTGCGGATTTCGAGCATACCCAGCGTGCCCATGAATCGCGTCGCCTCTTCCGTCTCCGTGTTCAACGTCACTCTGAAAGTGGCGCGGAATTGAGGGTATTCATATACGGTAGTCATCGAGTCGGGGACATCCCGCCCGTCCTTCCAGCGGAAAAGGCCGCCCATCGAGAAGGCGCGCTTGGGGGGCGCCGTGATTCCGGTGACGTAGTGGACCCCGGTCAAGAGATGCACGTAAAGGTCGCCAGGAATCCCTTCTCCGTAATCCCGCCAACAACGCCAGCGCGTAAAGTGCATGGCGTTGAAGGGCTTCTTGGGGGCCGTACCCAGCCAGGTGTCCCAGTCGAGAGTCTCAGGAGACAAATCCGGCGGTACCGTATATTCCCAAGCGCCGCAGGGGTCGTTGCGGCCCATCGAGGCTTCGACAAGGCAGACCTCACCGATCACACCCCGTTCGTAGAGTTCCTTGGCTTTGGCATACACGATGGAGCTACGCCGCTGGCTGCCAATTTGGACGATTCGGTTGTTCTTCTGTTCCGCCGCAATCATCTCGAAGCCGTCAGCCACAGTATGGGTCATGGGTTTCTCGCAGTAGACGTCCTTTCCGGCATTACAACAGTCCACGACGATTTGCTTGTGCCAGTGGTCCGGCACCGCGGCAACGATGCAGTCTATCTCCTTGTTGTCGAGGAGCTCCTTGTAGTGACGCGTGGTGGGAATCTCCTTGTCGACGATTTCTTTGGCCAACTCGCGCCGTCCGTCATACAAATCGCAAGCGGCCACGCATTCAACTCCTGGGAGCTGGATAGAGGTGCGAAGCAGCCCGGAGCCTTGCATGCCCACGCCGATGATGCCCATCCGCACTGTGTCACCGGCAGGAACCGCCCGGGGAGAGGCATAGGACCGCCCCGGGTCCAAAAGAAATGACCGGCCAGCCAGCGTTGCGCCCGCCACACAGGCCGTCGTCTGCATGAATTTACGCCTGGAAATCCGTTGCTCACTCATGGGGTATCACCTCCTGGATATTTGAATCAATACTATTCCCGCAGGCGCTTATCCTATTCGCCGCAGGACCCAAGATCAAGGGAGAATTTCCGGCCCGGTGCGAATCAGTGCGTGTGTAATAGCCTTTGCAGGCGTGAGGCGCTGCGCCGCCGGTCATCCCACGATGCTCTTTGTATCCCTGTCCCACTTGGCCACCGTTTGACGGGAATAAGAGTAGTTGGCCATATGGCAGCCGATGGACGCGTGGTGGCCGAAGACTTCGTTTTCGACCACCGGCTGGCGGGTTCGAACGGCATTGAAGAAATTTGCCAAATGGCCGACCACATCGCTGTAGCCGGCAGGCGGCAGGTACGTTTCCTCTTGTTGGTCAACAGCGAACTTGCCGGGCTGCGGAAGCGGATTAGCCTGTTGCCATTGTCGCAAGTAGTCGTCACGCAGCTTGGCCGGCCAGCCGAAAATCGTGTAGCTGTCAGGCTGCGGGCGAGTATCCTGGGGCGTGAAGGTCACCATCGGCCCCCTCGCCAAATGTGCTGCCCCCAAACCAAAAGCTGGCATGGAGGTCGTGTCCCGGATGGTCATCGTCCCCTGGGTGCCATAAAAACCCATGAATTCGCCGCTCTCATTGTTCTGGTTGCAGCGCAAGCAGACCCGGAAGTCGGGATAATCGAAGATCGTCCACAACAGGTCGGGGAAATCGCGGTCCTCCTTCCAGCGCAAGAGGCCCCCGGAGGAGTGAGCCCGTTGCGCCGGCGCGCTGCTGCCAGTGATGAAATGGATCCCGGAAAGCATGTGAACAAACAGGTCGCCCGCCAAGCCTTCCCCATAATCTCCAAAGCAGCGCCAGCGGAAGAAACGCTTAGGATCAAAGGCGCGCTTGGGCGCGTTGCCCAGAAAACGCTCCCAGTCGATGGTGCGTTCATTGGCGTCGGGCGGAATGGGATTCACCCAGGCGCCTCCCGGGGTGTTGCGGTCCCAGATGGCTTCAATAGCTGTAACCTGCCCGAGTTGTCCCGACTGGAAGATCTCCCTGGCCTTCGCGTAGACGATGGAGCTGACGCGTTGGCTGCCCACCTGGAGGATGCGGTGATTCTGCCCCACGGCCTGGACCATGGCAAAACCGTCCTCCAATGTGTGCGACATGGGCTTTTCGCAATACACGTCTTTTCCGGCGGCCGTGCCCTCCTCAACCAATCTGCGATGCCAGTGGTCGGAGGTGGCGACGATCAGCGCGTCGATATCTTTGCGCTCCAGCAACTCACGATATTCCCGTGTGACCGGCACCTGCTTCCCCACGCACTCCTGCGCCGCCAGGTGGCGGCTGTCGTAGAGGTCGCACGCTGCGACGCATTCCACACCCTTCACGTGGCGCGAGGCCTGTAGCAATTCGCAGCCCCTTACGCCCGTGCCGACGATCCCGAAACGAAGGGTGTCACTGGGAGGAACAGGACCCGCGGAAGCTTGCAATGGAGTTGGGTCCAGCAGGATCGTGCGGGCCGCAAGCGAAACGCCCGCGAGACCCGCCGATCGCCGGACGAACTCGCGACGGGACATGGGTAATCGTTTCATTGTGATTCCCTCCTGTAGACACGTGCTAAGCTCGGCACCAGCTTTGGCCTCACCAGCCGAACACCCCACGCGGCGGCGACATGGGAAAGCAATGTCGCCGCCACCCCTCTGCTCACTGCTACGAGGTAATCCTCTTGGAACTCGAATCCCAGACAGCCGCCGTCTTGTGGAAATAGGAGTAATTCGACATGTGGCAGCCAAGGGCGGTGTTGTTTCCAAACACCTCGTTCTCGACCACCGGCTGGCGTGTCCTCACGGCGTGGAAGAAGTTCGCCTCGTGGTCAGCCATGTCGTTGTAATGTGGTGGCGGAGTATAGACCTCATCCTCCGCTTCGATCTTGAATTGTCCCGGCGGCGGCTCGGGATGTTCCCTGCGCCAATTTTCCAGGTACTCCTTACGCAGTTTCTCCGGCCATGAAAAGATCGAATAGTCTTCCGGCTGAGCTGAGGGCGCTTGCGGCTTGAAAGTGACAGTGGACTCATTGATAAGCATGGTGCCTTTCTTCCCGTAGAAGCCGAAAAACTCACCCTGGTAATTGTTGTTATGGTTGCAGCGCAGCACTACCTGGAAGTGCGGATAATCGTACATGGTCCAGAGAAGGTCCGGGAACTCGCGGCCATCTTTGTAGTAGTAGAGCCCGCCGGTGGAAAGCGCGCGCTGGGGAGGCGTATTGGTGCCGGTCACAACGTAAATACCGGAGAGCAGGTGAACGAACAGGTCGCCCGCCAAGCCGGCCCCGTAATCCTTGTAACAGCGCCAGCGGAAAAAGCGCGTCGGATCGAAGGGGCGCTGGGGTGCGCCGTCGAGCCAGGTGTTCCAATCGATGGTCTGCTCGCTGGCATCCGGCGGAATCGGATATACCCAGGCGCCGCTGTCGGTGTTCCTGTCCCACGCCGCCTCGATGGTATCCACTTGCCCCAGCTTGCCGGAATCCCAGATTTCCTTCGCCTTGGCGTAGAGAATCGAGCTCACGCGCTGGCTGCCGACCTGACAGATGCGGTTGTTCTTCTGCACAGCCTCGATCATGGCCAGCCCGTCCTCCACACTGTGCGACATGGGTTTTTCGCAGTAAACGTCCTTCCCCGCCTCGACCGCATCGCTCACCGCCTTGCGATGCCAGTGGTCCGGAGTGGCCACGATTACCGCGTCAATATCCTTGCGATCCAGAATTCTCCGGTAATCGCGCGTGGTTTCGATGTCCTTTCCTCCCAGAGCTTCTTTGGCTGAAACATGCCGGGTATCGTATAAGTCCGCTGCGGCAACGCATTCGATCCCAGGTACGTATAAGGTCGCTCTCAAGAGATCGCAGCCCTCGGTGCCCGTGCCGATGATGCCGAACCGCACCGTATCCGAAGGCGCCACGGGACCAGGCGACGCCCACAACCGTTTGGGCTCCAGCAGGGTAACTTTGGCGGCCACCCCCGCCGCGGCGGCGCCCGCACCCCACTGCATGAACTCACGCCGAGTGAACGAGTATTTCTTCATGATAGATAAGACCTCCTTTGAAAACTGCAAATCCTACAAAATCCACAGCCGCACAGTCTGCCAGAAATCACCGGCGAGTAAAAGTGTTTTGTTGAGTGGCGAGGGAACAGGAAAACAGAATCCAGAAGTCAGAAGTCAGGAGTCAGAAGAAAAGCCCCAGGCCCCAGCAAGCGTAGCCCCCCGACCTGTCGGGGGCGGCTTCTGCTCGGCATTCTCGAACGAACCGCGGGAATTGTGCCAAAGTTAAAAACGAATCAGCGGAGTGTGAAAAACCTGTGGATAAGAAATAGTTAGATGGATTTTGTTCTTTCCAGGCAGTGTGCTTCTTGCACCTTGGATAGGAGCAAACATGGACAAACCTGCACCACCTCCTCTTGGATCTTCAGGCATGCCGCCTTCCGACCCAAGCGCAAAGTATTCTTCGAGCCCGATTTTTGTTCAGATCATCAACGAACTCAACATAAACGCAGATCAACTCCAGAAGCGGCAAAGATTGATATCACAGATCGAAGAGCTGCTCACAGCGCGTTACAGGACCGCGAACAGAGTAATGAGTTATATGTTTCGATTTGGGGTAGTGGGCTACTTTCAATTATTCTCCCCTTGACTCCCCTTCAATCGGTGGCATACTTGGTCAATGCCAAAGCGATTTACCAAACAACAAAGACCCCAGGATGTAAATCGGCTCGGCCACCACTTGATTCAACTTTCAACTGCTGAACCTCAACCACAAGAAGCAATCATAGTCCCTCTTGTGCCCAACACATCCCAAATTTCTCGCGTAATGGCAGAAATGGGACGCCGTGGGGGGCTGATCGGCGGGAAGCGGCGTCTGGAGACTATGAGCAAACAGGAGCGTCGAGATGTCGCCATCAAAGCATCCAAGGCGCGATGGAGTAGATTGAACAAAACTAAACCAAAGAGGTAGATTTATGCCCACCCAACCCACACCTCCCATGCAACCAGCAAGTCAACCACCTCCCGCTCCTGATCCAACCATAAAGTATGCGGGAACTCCCACTTTTACTGCGATCCTGAACGAGACAAACACAAACCTCGATCAACTTCAACGACGCCAGAAACTATTGAAAGAGATAGACGATCTGTTCTCCCGTAAGTATGGCGCGAAGAATCGCACAATGACTTACTTGTTGCGGTTTGGCCATCCGAGGGCGATGATGAATTCCGGCGATATCGCCGCGTTTGAGGGCACTCTGAAATCCATCACTGGAGCCGATCAGATCAATCTCCTGCTTCAGAGCCCTGGCGGCGACGCCACGATTGTGGAAAAGATGATCGATATGTGCCGGGCTCATCTTTCCGGTTCACACCCACGATTTCGGGTGATAGTTCCCAATATTGCCAAGAGCGCGGCAACCGTAATGGCGTTAGGAGCGGATAGCATAGTAATGGGATACTGCTCCGAGCTAGGGCCTATAGACCCGCAGGTACAAATATCCGTGTCGGGCCTCATACAGTGGGTCTCGGCTCTTGCTTTCGTTGAGTCACGAGACAAACTTATGGAGCAGATAGCCGATGCTGTAAACAACAACAGGCCCGTGCAGGGGTTGCTTCAGCAGCTAGCCGGACTGAACATCCCATTCACTAATGAAATGGAAAACCATATTGCTTTTGCCAAAAAGACGGCGGCAACCCTGCTTGACAAGTACATGTTCCAGGCAAAGTTTCCAAGGGCGAGGCAAAGAAAAAAGAAGGCTGATGAAATCGCCGAGAAATTGCTCTCCAAGCAGCTTTTCCCGGTCCATGGACAATCAATCAGCGGAGCCAGCGCGAAACACGATCTTGAGCTTGAGGTCGAACTGCTAGAAAGAACGGACCAACTGTGGGAGTTGATTTGGGACTACTATATAAGGTCCGAATTGCAAATGAACATCCAGCTTACTCCGGGCCTGTTGAAAACGAAGTTTTTCGAGTCTAGCTTTGAGTCGCTTGTCGTGCAAGATACTGCGAACTAATGATCTCGGTGCTGATACCAAAATTCTTAGGTGGCTCCATCTGCTCTAGCTCGCGGGCACGGGTCGCAATTTCGAGCACGAGGCGCATTTCTGGATTGGCATCCAGGGCATCCTTCACGGTTTGGGTGGCATCCATTATTTTCTCCATCGTCGTCTCACACTTGCCGCTGCTGCGCAGCGTTACTCCCTTCATTCAATTTGATGCAGTGAACCGCCAATTGGTTAGAACGTATACCTCCGAACAGTTTTAGATGTCAAGGTCATTCTAGCACAAATGGCGAACTCCAAGAAGAAGCTGAACAGAACACCAGAACATAAGCCTAATCGCTCGATGCAGCCGGGTATCTCGAATTTCTTCGGATGGGTGAACCCCCAGCAGCACTCTAACGCCCCATTACCCGAAACTGCTGTAGGACGTTACGGGATATCTCACATCGAATTCCCTTAGACGGCACTCAGGCTTTTCATGCCAGCAACATAGATTTCAGGCACTACCAACTGCGGACCTACAAAACAGGTGCGTGCTACCTGCTGTCTCGATCCCCTGTCAAATCCGTTCCCCGTCCAAACATTTCTGAATAACCTCTTCGAGCATGGGCAAAGGGATGAGGAAGCGAGCTCCCATCCGTATAGCCCCTACTCTGCCGGAATTGATCCACCGGTAGAACGTGGTGCGCGAGATGGAGCCGCCGGTGCGCCGGCAGAGAAGGTGCCAGGCGTGGGTGGGAGTGAGCATGGGCAAGAGAGCAGACGCCTGTTTGGAATTCTGCCCCCCGAGGGCTGGAATTGGAGTTCGAACGGTGTAGGGCTCCATGGCGAAACCATTCCTCCGACAAAGCTCACAGTCGACAGTCAAGGGTCGAGGCTTACCCTGCATTCCTTTAAGCTGGTCCGCAGATTTCGTTAGGCTGCGTCCCCCAGCATAAACCGCACGCGTTCCTCCGCTAGCCGATGCCGATCCCTGACGCGGCCATCGTCGGGCTCGGAGTCGGGCAGGCCGAATTTGGCCTGGTCTAGAAGCAAAAACGTGGGTTGCTGGGACTGAAAACAATCGGGCTCGAGGAACTGGCGGCGGTGATACGCGCACTCGCCGTCACTGCCCGGTTGGGCCGGAAAAACGCAGCCCTTCTGGCAGCAGCGGGGCAGGAAGAGTTCCCGGCGCAGCACTCCTGGATGTGCTGGCCGCGAAGCATGAGGTTCGAGCGGCGGTCGACCTCCGGCCGCAGCACGCTGAAGTCTGCCCCATCCTCGTTGTGCTGGCGCCGGCTGTAGGCCGCGAGGGTCAGGCCGAAACACATTTGCAGCTTCGTGATGGCTTTCAAACAGCATTGAAATGCTCCTTGATAAGAGGTCTGGGATGTGCCCGCAAACTTGCCAATAATTTGGTGAGGCGAAGAGAGTCTTGGGGGTCTCGTGGGCGGAGGGGCTTTTTTTCGAAACAATCCCTCCCACAAAAAAGCGAAATGTGCTAACATAGCTTTGTATACGGCACGGGAGGTAGGCTAAGTTCTTAGTAGCCGAGTAAGGTACCGAGCGGCGTAGGCCACTTTGCTTCAAGTCCGCGCTCCAACCTTCCGATAAAAGGGAGGAGACGCAATCTGAGGGTACGAGGCTAGTGGGCCGCAGGAACGCCGCGCAAGAAGCTGGCTCGAGGTGGGATGCAAGTGGCGCCGCGCGCCCAGGGTGGGCGGGTGTGAGGTCTCTATTACGAATGAGTAGCATGGCAAAGAGTAAACATAGTGACCAAGCCCCGGCCCGCGCCCCAATGAATTCGAGGGAAACACCAGGCAAGTGCGCGGCAGCGGGCCGGGCTGGTTCAATGCCCAGGCCCGCCTGGGAAGCCGCCGCCGGGCGCTTGGGGGCCGTTCCCCCAGGGCCCCAAGGGCGGAGACTGTGCCTTCAAGTGTAGCCCACGGAGAAGAATCGGCTACCCTCGCAAGGCCAAAATAGTGTAGCCTATCACAATCGCAAATGTCAAGCTTTTTTTTGCAAAGGGGAGGAGTGGTGTTATGGAAGAAATGAATGCCGCGAAAGTAGTAAAAAAGGTTCGACAGCGGTTAGAGGTCAGCCAGGAGGGTCTGGCGCGGCTGCTGAATGCCACCAAGGGGGCGGTGCAACACTGGGAGCGGGGCCGTAACCGGCCGGACCTGGCGCGCCTGCTGGCGCTCCGACAACTCTGCCCGGCGGGTGCGGAACGGAAGGAACTGGAAACGCTCATCAAGGAAACCCAAGCCCACACGGCACCCTTGCCGACCGGGCAGCCGGGACCGGGCGGGAAGATTACTCTACCCCAGCCGGGCGCAAGCCTGATCCTGTTGCGCAGGGACAACAATAAGCTGCGGAAACAGGTAGCCAAACTGGAATCAACCTTGAAACGCCGGAGCGAACAGTTGCGCATCCTGGAAGATTTGGCGACGGAGCTGCAGCGGGATATGGCTAAACTTCGCGCGGGTCAATCGGTTGATGCGCCCGAGCCTGTGAGTAGCTCAGTTCCGCAGACGAGTGAATGACCGGATTGTTGCGGTCAATCTCCACATCGGCGGGCTGGTGCCCGATCTGATGGACGCTTCGCGTCCTGCCATGAGCGGCACACGATAGATCTCTAATCCCGCCCGGGCGACGACGTGCAAGCCGGCCTAGTACTTCCTGAGGCGCATCACTTGGACGGATACCACGACGGGGAGCCCTCCTGACTCCCCGTGGTGCTCCAACATGCGCAGGAAGGTTACTGCCTGGCCCAACAGTTTCCGTGCGTGAGGCTGCGAACGAAGTCCCAGCAGCAGTGCGAATGCTTCCCTCAGCAGTGCCCTGTCTGAGCTTGTTCCATCGCTCATCCCTGATAAGACCCCCTTCAAAAGGATTGCGGCATGGTCGGTACCGTCGCTTCGCCTTTGCCTATGGGCTCGATGAGGAGTTACCATAAGCCGTCGTTAGCGGCCTCGTCAATAGGATATAATACTTAGTATTCACTAGAAGATACTGTAGACTTAATATCCGAAGGCCCTGGCTAGCAGGCGATAATGCCATTGCGGATGGCGTAGTGGATCAACTGGCCGAGAGAATGCAAGTTTAGTTTGCGCATGAGGTTGGCGCGATGGGTTTGCACCGTCCTGACGCTGAGGTTTAGGAGGGTGGCAACCTCCTTGTTGCTCTTCCCCTCTGCCAGCAGTTGGATGACCTCGCGCTCGCGCGCAGACAGGTGGGTTCCAGCGAAATCGAGCGTGTCGCTGCTCCAGGCGTGTCCTACCTGACGACTGAGCAGGATTCCTGCGACCTTGGATGTGAAGAACGGTTTACCTTGGGTTAGAGCTTCTATGGCGCTTACCAACTCGCGCCCGGCGTCCGATTTAAGCATACACCCGTGGGCGCCTGCCCTGAGCACTTCAACCAAGACCTCCTCCGACTCGTGCACCGTGAGGATCAGCACCTGCGTCTCAGGAGCTGCTTTGCGGATCTGGCGCGTGGCTTCCAGGCCATTCAGCTCCGGCATGGTGATGTCCATAATGACAACGTTGGGCCTGAGCCTCCCTGCCTTCTCTACTGCTTCGCGCCCCGTTGCCGCCTCTCCGCACACCGCCCACCCCGCCTGTGCTTCCACGAGGGACCGCAGGCCGCGACGAACCACGTCATGATCATCCACCAAAAGGAAGCGTAGTTTGCCCATTGGTCACCTGCCCGAGGGGAAGAATTGCCGTCAAGGTGGTTCCTCGGCTACCGGACTGGATGTGCAGCCGGCCCCCGAGTTGCCTCGCCCTTTCCCGCATCCCAGGAATACCCACGCCGATGTCTACGCTTTCCGGGCCAGCGATCTCCAGCGCAGCCGAGGGGAACCCGTGTCCTTCATCCGCAACCGTCAGCACGATCTCGTTGGGCTGGCGCTCGAGACAGATGCGGGCTGTCTTGCTTCCGGAGTGGCGGTGGATGTTCGTCAAAGCCTCCTGGACAATCCGGTAGAGCGTCAACTCGAACTCGCTGGGCAGTCGGCCGAACTCGGGCGACACGTCTACATGGACTTCTATCCCACTCCTCTGGGCAAAGCCTGCCGTGTACCATCGTAGGGCGGGGGCCAGTCCGGCTTCATCGACCAGAGGCGGGTGTAACAAGTAGGAAAGGGTCCGGATCTCCCGCGAACATTGCTCGGCCAACTCAAGGCTCTCGGAAAGGCAGGCGCTTGCTCTGGGACTCAGGTCTGCGGCCGAGCTTTTCACTATGCTCAGGTTGACCGCCAGGCCCGCGAGGCCTTGCGCGGTGGTCTCGTGCAGTTGGCGCGCAATACGTCGTCGCTCTTCGTCCTGCAAGCGAAGCAAACGGCCCGACAGTTGGCGCAGGGCTTCCTCCGTCCGCTTGCGCTCGGAGATGTCGCGGGCGGCGGCGAAAACGCCAATGACATCTCCCGTCTCGTCCCGATACACCGAGGCGTTGTAAAGCACCGGCGTCACATGTCCGTCGCGGTGCCGAATCTCCAACTCGTAGTCCTGGACAGAGCCTTCTCGGAACACCTGCTCGTATCCCGATCGGGCCTTGCCGGAGTCGGTAAAATAATCTGAAAAGTCAGTCCCAATGAGTTGCTGGCGCGAGAGGCCGGTCACCTTCTCAGTGGCCTTGTTCACGTCGGTGATCTTCCCGTCCGGAGCGATGGTGACCAGCGGATCCACGCTCGCTTCGATCAGGCTGCGGTTATAAGCGCTGGCCCGGCGCACGGCCTCCTCCGCCCGCTTGCGCTCGGTGATGTCGACCAGGGTACCTTGTACAAATGTCTCGCCTGCGTCGTCTGCCGGGGTCAAGCTGAGGTTGGCGATCAACCAGATGGGTCTGCCATCCTTGTGCCGGAACTTCGTTTCGACCTGGGCCACGGTTTTCTCGGCTTGCAGCCGGGCTATCGTCTCCACCCGCTTTTCCGGGTCCCAGTGGATATCCTTTATGTTGAGGCCCAGCATTTCCTGGGGCGACTCGTAGCCGAAGATGCGCGCGGCGGAATCGTTACAATCGACGATGCGACCGTCGAGCGTGTTGCGGATAATCGCTGCCACGTTGTTTTCAAACAGCAACCGGAAGCGTGACTCGGAAGCTCGCAGGGCTGCTTCCGCCCGCTTGCGCTCGGTGATATCATTTATGAAACCCTCAATCCCTACAATTTCCGTGCAGTGTTTAACGGGCTGTATATTGAAACTGTGGTATTCAATCTTGCCTTCTCTTGTGAGACGGCCAAACTCGCCTACTATGGTCTCGCCGGCCAAGGCCCGTTTGACGAGTTCTCTTGCCTCTCCCACCGAATCTGGAGGTTGGGTGACTTCGAACGGCGTCCCAATGATCTCTTCCGACGAAAGTCCATGCATACGTTCCCATACCGGACTTACGTACTGCCACAGCCCATCCTTCCCCACCCGGTAATAGCCAAAAGGCGCATTTTCAACTATTACCCGGAATCGTTCCTCGCTCTCTCTCAGCGTCTCCTCTGCCCGCTTGCGCTCGGTGATGTCGCGGGAATTGATCACAATTCCGGCTCCAGATGGAGTATCAAGAACTTTGGCGATGCCTTCAAGAATACGCCACGATCCGTCTTTGTGACGTAAACGTTCTTCTGTGATTTGACAGATCTCGCGAGTACCACTTCGAACACCCGCTTTCATCGCCGCATAAGACTCGAGCGACTTTGACAGATCGTCCGGGTGAAGCAGTTCGGCGATGTCCGTGCCGATTAATTGGTGCGGCTTGTATCCCAGCACCCGCTCAACGGAGGGACTTTCGTAGCGGATGATTCCCTCAGCGTCCAAAATCGTGATGACATCTGAAGCGTTCTCGATGAGCGCTCGGAAGAGTTCATCCATGCGTCGTTGCGCCTGCTCCGTATCTGTGCGCCTGGTGGTGTCAACGCCGGATCTGCGTTTGCTCATTTTGCCTTTCCTTCTAGACCGAGAGCACGCAGTACAATTCCCCTGTCGCGCAGGTCGCCCACAATGTGCCGTACCGGCGGCGACAATCTGACCAGCGTGGGCGTGACAAGAATTCCCTCGACCAAAGCGCGCAACGGCTCTTGGAGGATATCTACCACGAGTGTCACGCCCTGGTCGATGTTTCCCAGGCGTGCCACCTGACCCGGCGCTCCCCACCCGACGCTTGGGGAGTACACGTGACACGGCAGTTTAATTGCCACATATAATTCCCGGCACTCCTCTAAGTGGTTAACTTATGTGCGCTTTCCCAGCAAGTCGGTGAACCAGACCCACTCGCTTCCGCGAGGAGATGAGGGGGAAGAGTTGCGGACGTGAGCCCTGGAGATTCAACCTGCTTTCGTTTTTCCCTACTAGCGCTCTAAGAATCGGTCGGAATAAGGTCTCCTGGACGATGAATCCGTAACCTACAAACGTAAGTATTTCCCTAAGTTGTTGATTTGACGTGTGGCGAAATCTATTTCCGACAGATTCCCAAGCCCATGCAATCCCATCCTTGAGACGTACTCGATGCCTGCGTGGCAGCCCGGCGGGCACTGCCCTTCCTTGTTTGAGAATGATCACGGTGGGTATTCGTTAAGATAATAGATGCTACAGCAATAGATTTGTGGGCGATGTGAATAGCACACATTTTGGTGATTGTTTACTCCGTTTAGTTAGGGTCGAGGAGTGCTTGCGTAACTATGTAGTTATTTAACTGAGATAAGTTGAGGAGTTCCGGCGTAACCTTTTGCACAAGTGAGTCATAATTTGGAAAAGAGACAAAATCTGTCACGTCATTTTGACAATTTATGTCAAATTCGACCTTAAGTGGACCGGCAAGAAAGAGTGATTACGGGATGCTTGCCATGCCTTAGTCGCAACAAACACACAAGTTAACGATAATAAAGCTGAAATAAGTCACTATTTCTCAGAGAGGCTGAGCGGAAACATTCCGAAAACTTCGCGTGGGAACGCCTGGGATTTTTGAGATCTTGCTCCACTTCAATAGTATGCTCGACGGGAATGCCCTGCCGCGGGACTGGTTCGTGTCTGGACATTCGGCAGGTAATGCACAGGGACGGGGCGGCGTAAAGGCTTCGGCTTGGTTGGGTTTTCGCACCGCTTCACACGGCTGATTTGATTTTCAGCAACCAAGGGGAAGGAGAGCGATGAGCGCTGATTCCATTTTGGATGAACTGCGAGGCCAGGTTGCGATTGTAACGGGTGCGGGACGGGGCCTGGGACGCGCCACAGCGTTGGCGTTGGCGCGGGCGAGGGCGCGCGTGGGGGTGGTAGCGAGGTCCGAAGAGCAACTCGCGGAAACCGTACGTGACGTCACGGAGGCAGGCGGGGAGGCATTGGCCGTTGTGGTGGACGTGTGCGACGCCGCAGCCGTCCAGCGCATGGCGCGCGAAGTGGAGCGCATCCTGGGGCCGGTGGACCTGCTGGTGAACAACGCCGGGACCATGGGGCCTTTGGGGCCGATCTGGGAAGCCGACCCGGGCGATTGGTGGCATTCGATCGAGGTGAACTTGCGCGGGCCTTACCTCTGCTCACATGCCCTGCTGCCCGGAATGATCGAGCGCCGCCACGGCCGGATCATCAATGTCTCCACCAGCGCCGCCACCGTGGCGGTTGCGCACATGGGCGCGTACGTCATCGCCAAAACGGCGCTCATCCGCTTTACAGAGAACCTGGCCGCAGAGCTCCTAAACTCCGGCGTCAGCGTTTTCACCATCAGCCCCGGCACCGTGCGCACCGCCATGGCCGAACAGGTGCTTGAATCCGAGGCCGGAAAAAAGTGGTTGCCGTGGTTTCGGAAATTGTTCGACCGGGGGCGGGACGTGCCGGCGGAGAAGGCCGCGCAACTGGTGGTGCAACTGGCCTCGGGGCGGGCGGACGCGCTCTCCGGGCGCTTCATCGACGTCTCTGACGACCTCGCGAAGCTCCTGGAGCGGTTGGGTGACGTCAAGAGCGACAACCTTTACACGCTTCGCGTCCGCAAACTGGATTCGGAAAATCGAAAATAGAAACAGGTAAGAGTGACGCTATTCAGTCGGACAGGCCCAAGAGTGGACTTGCTGTGATTGCTGACCCAGGCGTCGGTAGTGCCTCTGTGTCCTCCTCGCGA
This sequence comes from Terriglobia bacterium, assembly GCA_050008675.1. Lineage (GTDB taxonomy): Bacteria > Acidobacteriota > Terriglobia > UBA7540 > UBA7540 > CAVROP01. Next base: position 8,260 of record JBEKME010000013.1, on the reverse strand, counting down.
AAAGAGCCACAACACAGAGATCACTGAGATGCTCCGTGTCCTCCGTGTTTAGGCTTGAGAGGCACGGAGGACACAGAGGGCCTCGTTTTGGTTGCGGCTGGCCCCGGTGTAATTCACTACGCATGACAAAGAATTGGTCTGAGCCACGGTAGTGGTCCCGCGAAGCGGGATGGCCCACGGTCTCTCTTTTGACGCGCCCACCATTAGGATCGGCGGACCTTCGGCCGTGCGCGGACGCAAGCCGTGGGACCGTTTGGCAGAGGGCGCTAGGCCTTTCGCCACTCGGCGAGCTGCACGCGCACCTTGGAGGTATTGGGGTCTTCGATTTGCTCGAAGATCTTGAGGGCGGATTCGGCATTGGCGATGGCTTGGGCGCGCTCGCCGAGCTTATCGAGCGCCAAGCTCGTGTTCCAAAGGTCTCTGCCCTCGCCCCAGCGGTCGCCAATCTCGCGGTGGATGGCCAGCGCTTGCTCGTAAAGCTCGATGGCGCGGCGGCTCTCACCCAAGGCCGCGTAGGCATTGCCCAGGTGGCCCAGCGCGATGCCCTCACTCCGGCGGTCCCCCATCTCGCGGTGGATGGCCAGCGCTCGCTCGTAAAGCTCGACAGCCCGGCGGGTCTCGCCCAAATTGGCGTAGGCCAAGCCCAGGTTGCCCAGGCCCTTGCTTTCGGCCTGACGGCCGCCGATCTCGCGATGGATGGCCAGCGCTTGCTCATAAAGCTTGATGGCGCGGCGGCTCTCGCCAAGCGCTTGATAGCCAACGCCCAGGTTGCCCAACGCGTTGCCTTCGGACTGGCGGTCGCCGAACTCGCGGTGGATGGCTAGCGCCTGCTCCAAAAGCTCGATGGCCCGGCGGGTCTCGCCCAGCGCTTGATAAGCAGCGCCCAGGTTGCCCAAGACCATGCTTTCGGACTGGCGGTCGCCGATCTCGCGTTGGATGGCCAGCGTTTGCTCGTAAAGCTCGATGGCGCGGCGGCTCTCGCCCAAGGCCGCGTAGGCATTGCCCAGGTGGCCCAGCGCGATGCCCTCACCCCGGCGGTCCCCAATCTCGCGGTGGATGGCGAGCGCTTGCTCGTAAAGCTCGACAGCGCGGCGGGTCTCGCCCAAATCGGAGTAGGTCAAGCCCAGGTTGCCCAGAGAATTGGATTCGGCGTGCCGGTCGTTCAGCTTCCTTGCAATCTCCAACGCCTCGGTCCAGTGCCTCTGGGCCATGCGAAAGTCTGAGAGCCGATAGTGCCTCTCACCTAGGGCATCCAACACGGCGAGGCGCTTGCGGAGAGTGACGGCATCTCCGTGGCCTCGTGTTTCATTCAGTTCCTGTAGCAAGCCACTGAATTCCTCAAGCTGTTTGTGGGTTTCAGTTGCGGGCTGACTGGGGAGCGATTTATAACTCTCAAACAGTTGGTCCAAAGCTTTCGCTTCGGCGGCTGGCCCGCCGAAGTGGAAATGCCCGCTGATCCATTGAGCGAAGTCGGGGGCTTGCTTCAGGAGAATGGTAAGGGATTCGCTTTCGAGCCAAAGGACGATTGGGAAGGGTAGGTCGCGAGCGATGCGCTCGCGGTCAAAGTTCAGGCGAGCGACGAAGGGCGTTCGCCCCTCGCCCCGAAGATTCTCCTGGCTGGCGGACTGGTAGATCAAGCCGTCAATGCCGTTGAGCATCACCGCCATCCGGGTGCCGGTGGGAAGGCCGTCCAACCGTGTCCTTACCGCCGCGACAAGGTCTCCGGAGTAGTTCGAAGAAATATCGACCTCTTTCACCGTCACGCCTTTCACGGCGGCATCGGTGGCAACTCGTTGAAGGATTCCCTTCCGCAGTGAGGGCAGATTGCAGCGCGCTATGGCAAACGCGGACCCTGAAGCGAGGTCCAAGAAGGCCAGGAGCTTTTGATAGGACTTCTCCGTCGTCTCATCGAGGGCGGCGTTTGGGGCGACTTTTCTTGACGACAGCCTGGAAGGCATCGATCGGCTCGATCAAAGGATTCACGTCGTGCCAAAGCTCCTTCCCATTGTACTCCAGGATGGCGAGGTTCGAGAGAAGTTGCATGTAAGCATCGTCTTTTACGATGCTCTTGGTGGCATGAGTGCGAGCGAGTAGTTGGTAATCCGAGGGCTCCAACATGCGTTCGTAGTCCTGTTGGATGGAGCGGGCCGCATCCTCCAGAGCTTCGCTGTCGAGGGTTGCCAAACCGCGCGCCTGCGCACTTTGTACTGCTTCACGAAGGAGGCGAATCAGTTGACGAATCGAGCCGCCGCTGCGCCGGACAAATTCCTCCGCCACGGGTGACGGCTGAGGCAGAACCTCGACGCTGAGACGTTTTTGGATGACCTGAAGCAGAGCGTCAACGCCGGGGCGGTTAGGTTCCGAACTGGATTTACTCGCCCGCAACTTGACATTGGGAATGATCTGCCGGTTGGGGAAAACATTGGCCAAGTGGCGACGGGAGTAATAGGTATCTATTGAAACCGTGTAGACGGCATGGCAGGCCATTTCCTGAAGCTGCGAGCCGTGGGAGAAACAGAGCTCCTCACTCTTTTTAGGGGGCAAGCGGTCAAGATTGTCGAAGACGATCAAAGGCTGATACGGCTTGTTCGCGTCACGTAAAGCTTGCGAAGCGGCCGTGAGCAGGACGTTGGTATTGCTCGACAAGCCGCTGAAGTAGTGGTCCAGTTGCTCCCGCGTGGTTTCCTTTCGCTTAGAGCCTGCCTTGATGCTGGCAGTAAATACGCCGAGCAGCCGCGCGAGGAACGGGATCTCAGCCCCCGCTTTAGCTTCTACGCCTACCCCTCCTGAAAGCTCCACGGACTTTTCCGTCTCCTTGGTCACGTCCAGAAACCATTTCTCAACTTCGTGAAGCAGGTTCTCGCTCAGAGAGACTTTGTTTCCGTGCAGGGATTCCAAGAGTTGCCGGCAGACCAGCAGGAAAAGGTCGGTGTAATCGATGTCTTGAGGATCAAGAAAATCGATGACGTCCAGCTAGAGCATGAAGCAGGAAGAGCCGACAGCCTGTTCCAACTGACGAAGCTCGGTGGACTTGCCGGAACCCCGGTGGCCGCTCAAGGCAATAGGCGAGTATTGCCCCTCGCCGCAATTGTCGATCGTCTGCTTCATGTACACGGTAGCCAGGGAGTTCCTGGCCGGCGTGAGGTCGACGTAATAGGGGTCGCCGCTGGCCAGGGATTGCTGAGGATTCGTAGCTTGAAAGGCTTCGCGGAGCGTAGTGGCGGGTTCCATCGTTGTCGTCTCCCCGTCAAAGCGTACCATAAGTCGCACGGGGGTTGCTATTTCCGGAGTGAATCCGGACCTTCAACGGCTTGCCGGTAAGTTCCGAACTGTTGTGCCACCGGCTTGAGCGTAGGGTAAAACTGGACATAGGTGTTTTCCACCGCCCCACCGCCATTATGACATTGCCAACACATTGCTCTGGGATTGGCCTTTGCTGTTTTCGTGGAGGAATCGAAACTGAAGTAGGCCCACTTTTCCGCGAATCGAGCTGTATCTTTCACTTCAACAGAGATGCCTATCAAGTCTGTCTCATAATGGTCTACTATCTCGGCGGAACTCTTGCTCCACGACATCCTTTTTTCCAGCACGAAAACGGTCTTGTCGGGCCAACTCCCAGTTGCCCGGAACTCATGATACGCCGGCCGCGAGACGAAGACGTCCCCAAACGTCTCCCCCTCGCCACTCGAGGCCTTGGAGTTCACGCGTAGGCGGGAGGATAGGAATATCCACTCGCGATAACTTTCTGGACGCACCAGCTCATCCCCGCTGGTGTACTGCGGCCAATCCGAGCGCGCGTCTGGGCTGGATACTTGCAGCGACGCCGCGCACACCGAAACAAAAACGAAAGTCCCCAACACCGTGGCGGTCTTCAAATCTGCCTCCCTTCCTTGGCCCGGGAAACATCGCCCCTGGGCGCCTGCGAATGTACGTTCGTTGCCCGCCTCCAGAGCGAAGGGCCGCTACTGGCTGACGGTACAAAGGATACTATGAAATTCGTCGAGGGTCACCTTTTCTGGCCGCAGTGGGAGAGGAACTTCTCCGTGGACTTCTCGCGGCCCCTGGATTGCCAGAAAACCCAAACGCCGAGGCTGGCCATTGAGGTGTGCATAGACCGGGACACGCATTGTGAACTGATCGGAGACGTCACTTTGCTTCAAAGAGTACTCCAAGATTGTCTTACCTCCGCCTCCGTCCTTGAGGTTGTAATGGAAATCGTAATGGGGGACTTCCCTGCCGTACACCCATTCGTTGAAGAACCAATCCATGGGTTGGCCGAAGTGTTTTTCCACCACCTTGCGAAAATCCTCCGTGGAGGCATTCTTGGACGCGTAGGTCGCTGCGAAATCCCTCATCATCTCAATGAAACGCTGGTCAGGCTCCCGGAGCTTGGGGTCTTCCATAAGAGCTCGCAGCATTTCCAGTACGTAGGCGCCCTTGAAATAGACCAGGACAAGGTAGAGGTTCCCTTCCAGATAAGCCGGGAGTTGTAAGCTGAGCCACAGCGGACCAACATCCACCGGCCGATGTCCGGCGGCATCCTTATCAAGGAGCCACTTGCGCTTCAAATCCCAGAAGCTTCGCACTTTCCCAGGTTCAGACTTGCGAACATAGAGACCCGCCGAGAACTCCGCAAAACCTTCGGACAGCCACGCGTCGTGGTAGGTCTTCCAACCCACCATATGTCCCCACCACTGGTGGGCCATCTCGTGCACGGCAACAACGTTGTAGAACTCGCGTGCCTCCGCAGTGTCTTGCAACCGCAACTGGTGACGGGTGGTGGCGTCCAGCAGCGAGTCGTAAGGGAGGAAAATCAAGGTTGGCCAGCTCTGCCCGTAGCCCCGGATGGGCTGTTCGGTTACGGAGATATTCTTGAACGGCAAAGCGCCGTAATAGTACTCGAAGAGCTTCAAGGCCTGAAAGCTAACGTCCGCCGCATACCCGGCGTTGGCGGCGGTGTTGAAACCGCCGGTGCTGATGCCGAGCTGCCCCGCGAGGTTGGGGTTCATATCGAGCGCCGACTTCAGTCCGCTCAATTCATCGGGAATTACACTGCCACTGTACGCAGTGACGGTGAGATGCGGGTCGGAGCGGCTCTTCTCCACGAAGTCTCCATAGTTGAATCCTACGACACTGCAAGGAACTTCTGTCTCCCAATCGGTTTCAAGAGTGTCATGTTGCTTCTCTGACCTGACCAGCCGCCCCGTCGCAATGAGCTTGTATTTCTTGGGAGATCGCAAATGCAGGGTAAACAGGGTGCGATCGTCGAGGGCTCCAAAACTCGGGAACCACGACTCGCGGGAAGTAACATAGTAAAGCCCCGGGCCACGCTGAAAAATAATGCGACTATCGTGGGTCGAGTCCTCGGCGTAGTCGATTCTCAGGATATAGGTCTTGTCCGCGGCGGCCGGCTCAGCGAGAAGCACCCAGGGGTCGTTGTCCAGGTTACGGTCCTCTTGAATGAAGGCCAGTTTCTTCCCACTGCCGTCCGTGACCGAGCTGATTCGCAGAACACCCCGGAGCTTCAGCGGCAGCAGGCGCGGCGAGCCGCCCGGGACTTCGTATTCCAGGGTCGCCGTAGCCGAAAGGTGGTTGCTGTTACTTATCTCGGCAGCGATCTTCTCACTGCGGCAATGGGCGAGGAGCTTCCGGTGTTCGGGCCGTATCGTCAACCGATATTCGTCGTCCAAATGGAAACCGGCCCACCACTCGGAATAGTTGTTCAGATTGTAGTGAATTAACTGCACTTCTTCGTCGTTGCTGGCCTCGGGAAAAAACAGTGGATCGCGGTTCCAACTGATGTGGTAGAGCAGGGAGCCGACGTGCTCCGCCTTGAAATCCGCCAGGAAGAAACCGCGACTGGAGGGATCCGAGAGGTCTGCCAGGAGGCGCGCCGCCAGGTTGCGCATGAGGGGATTCCCGTTGTGTTCGTTTTCCCACCAATCGTTAAATCTCTCGGAGTACTTGCGCTGAGCGCCCGCCAGAGCTTTGCTGGCGGCTGCGGCATCCCCCCCGCCCCGGACGTGTACCAGTTGCTGGAGTTGGCTCCAGGAGTCGTCTGTAAAGAAGAAGACCGCCTGCTTGAATTCATCCACCAACTCCGGCATCTTGGTGTGCCGGGCCAGTTGGTGCTGCTCCATCTCTGTGGGGGGCTTGAGTTCGATGCGGCCGCGGCCTTCGAAAACGGCCGCGACCACGTACCCTGCCACCGGCTGCGCGAAGCTCAAGCGGCCGTCTATGAAGGTGAAGGTTGCAGCGTCGCGCTTCCAGTCAACGTTTTCCGCCACTGCACCTTGATCGCTCCCCTGCAATGAACGCAGTTGCTGATAGAGACGCAGTAGCTCCTCCGGGGGCGCCGTTGAGAGGTCTGCGGCCGAGAGGCTCACGGCGAGTTGTAAACAGAAGAAAAGCGCAGAGATTCTGAGTTTCATGACGAACCGCCGCGTGTGAGTTATCCAGGAGTCGCTGGCAACGACCACCAGACGACTGGTGCTTCAAAGATTATCCTTCCGAGGCCAACATTGCAACCCGCTTGTTCATCCAATTCAATACCGTGTTTCATCAAGTTTCCAGGAGGTACTGCGATGACCTTGGGTGAAACGTTGATTTCGGTATGGCAACAGGCGCTGGGCGACGGGCGGGAAGATATCGAGCTGGAGGGCGAGACTTACCCCGTGACGGTCTCAAAGGCCAAAGGACTTCGCATGGTGGAGTTCAACGTTGGCCCGTACCGCATCGTGGGTATCGAACAGAACCCCAAGACAGAGTCACGCTGGGCAGAGCTGGCGCGCGAAGGCAACCAGATCATGCAATTCAGGTGCAAAGGGCGATACGTGGCTAACGTGTGCGAAGGGAAACTGTTGCGCTACCCCGCTTGGAAGGCCCTTGAACTGCCGGAGTGACATGCGCGCGGTGTGACGGCTTCCGCAGATAACTTCGCCCTCACGTTTGCACTACGTGCTCGGTGCTAGCAGTCAGTTGTCAGTAGGCAGTAAGCAGTAAGCAGTAGGCAGTAGGCAGTAAGCAGTAGGCAGAAAGGGCAGTTGGATTTGAACCGGGTGAACGCCGAAAGTTGACGCCGGAGAGCGGCGAGTACAAAGCAGCACGGAGCGACTCGAGGCTGGTGTAGAACAACGTGGTCAAAGGCTGATGGCTGATAGCTGATAGCTGACGGCTGAGAGCTGACGACCTTACGCAGCCGGGTTCACCGTTATGGTCACAGGATTCTTGAGGGTGAAGTCGAGATTGGTCTCCGATGGAATCTTCACCTGCTGGCCGTGAGTCCCCGCCTCCACGGCAGTTCCTGTGCCCGCGCCAATCACGGATCCGATACCAGCGCCTTTCCCACGACCTGCAATCGCGCCGATGAGGCCGCCGAGCACGGCGCCCCCGCCGACGGTCTCAGCCGTGCGCGTAGTGCGCGAGGCCCCGGCTTGCTCGTGGTAGCTGGTCTGAAGTTGATAGGTCTGGCCGCCGGCGGTTACGCTGACCAGCTCAACCTTCAGCTCAGAACGGCCGCTCATGTGCCCGGCGCTTGTGGCCTGCACCAATCGAACGCGCGCGTCCGCATTGCGCGCTATGATGGCGCGGTCGCCAATCACCACGGGCGCTTCGAGGGTGGCCGCGAACTCGTCGCCCGCGTGGCTCTGAGTGGAGTCGATGCTGTCAATCATGCGAACGGAGAGAATGGTGCCCGAGGGAATCGCGATCTGCTCGGGTGGCTTAACCGCTGGCGCGGGTGGAGTAGCCGCGGGCGGAGCGGGTGGTGCGGGCGTAGCAGCCGGAGCAGCCACAGGTGGCGCAGCCTGCGCGGTCATTGCGGGGGGGTTCTCTGCTGGGGCCTCTGGAGCGGAAGCCTCGCCGGCTGTAGCCTCATCGCTGCTGGAGCTGGCCGCAGGATGGCGGCGCGCTGAGGCTCGAGCGCGCTCGGATCGGGCCGAGGTTGGAGTGGGCAACTGCGGCGGTGTTGCCTCGGCGGTTTGCGCGGGCTCCAGGGTTGCTGGCGCGGCGGCAGCGGGCACCGAAGAGACCACGAGTTGGTTAACAACCGACTTTACGCCGTCGGCTCGGCCAGCCATGCGCTCCACGGCCGCTTTCTCGAGCTCAGTGTCGACCGTCCCGGTGAGTGTCACCGTGCCTTTGTCCGAAGTCACGTGGATGTCGCGCGTTTTCAGTACGGGGTCGTCAAAGAGCTTGGCCTGGATCTGTGTGGTGGTGGCTTTGTCGTCGGTAGACTGGCCGAGCTTCAGTGCCTCGCACC
>JBEKME010000129.1:0-17059 GCA_050008675.1 Terriglobia bacterium | reverse complement strand
GGCGGCATCTCATGTGGCGGCTACGCCATCGACTGATCGTCACCTATATCTTCATCGGTGTCATCCCCATCGTGCTGCTGTTGCTGATGGCTGGTGTCGGGAGCTATCTGTTTGCTGGGCAATTTGCCACCTATATCGCAATCTCGAATTTGCAGTCGGCGTTGCAGCATTTGGAAGCGGCGAATGATGCCCTGGCAGCGCAATTGAGCACTCTGGAGCGCTCCGGCAAACTAAATGAACAGACCGCCGGGAAGCTCACCGCCGTTTCGCACGAGAATTTCCCGCAGCGGACCGTCACCGTGTGGCGAGGCGAAAAGGGTTTCATACTCTCCACCGGAGGTGCGCTCCTCGAGGCTCGCCCCGCTAAAGTGCCTGATGTTATCAAGGGAAATTTCAGCGGTTTCGTTACTGATGGGGACAGCCTGCATCTGCGCGCGCTGAAGCGCTACGATGACGGCGGCCTACAGCTCACCGTGATCTCCAATGTTCCCATCACGCCGGAACTGCTTCAGACGGCAACTTCACGCCTGGGCTGGGTGACTTTGATTCCGTCCGATCGGAAAGGCAACATTGTAGTCCCACCTCCGGCCACAGCCAGTCCAGCCGCGCGCAAGAGCGTGGACGGGGGGCGCGTTCCGCCGCCTTCCAACAGGTTCGACCCGGCATTTCGCTTTTACACGCTCTTCAATGTAGTTGACTGGGAAACGGGGAAATCACAACCTGCTGCAATGATTGTCGTCACCCGGCCATCGGTGCTTTACACCACCTCGTTCGCCAGGGGTGACGAGGCGGAAATCTTGCGGGATGCACTTCTCGGCATCGCGATTTTCTTCGGACTGATTGAGTTGGTGGCGCTCTACATCGGCATGCGGTTGTCTCGCGGCATGACACTGTCTGTGGCGGAACTCTATAGCGCCACGGAGCATGTAAATCGCGGCGATCTCGCGCATCGCATCCAGGTCCGCAGCCGCGACCAGATGGGGGCGCTGGAACAGTCGTTCAACTCCATGACTGAATCGCTGGCCAAGCTCGTTGCTGAGCAGAAGGAGAAGCAGCGGCTGGAGAGCGAACTCGCCATCGCCCACGAAGTGCAGGACTTGCTCTTCCCCCACAAGTTCACGGACCTTGCCTCACTCGAGGTCTACGGCGTCTGCCGTCCGGCGCGCTCGGTAAGCGGCGACTACTACGATTTCATTCCCCTCGGCGCCGACAGGCTGGTGCTGGCGGTGGGCGATATTAGTGGAAAGGGAATCTCGGCTGCTCTGTTGATGGCCACTGTGCATGCCTTCGTTCGCGCGTATTCGCTGGAGCCGGATATGGTATTGACGCCGGCGGCGTTGGGAGTTAGAGCGCTCTCCAATGGTGATCCCCGCATGTACTACCGGGGAGACGGCACCACCCAATCGCAACTCGCTCCGGGCATGTTGATGACCACCTTGAACTATCAGCTTTTTCGCAGCACCCCGCCGGAGAAGTACGCGACCATGTTCCTGGGCTGCTATGACGCGACCGTGCGCGAGTTGAAGTATTGCAATGCCGGCCACCTGCCGCCAATTATGCTGAGGGGAAATGGCAGGGTCTCCCGCCTCGAAACCTCCGGCACCGTCGTCGGTCTTTTTGATGGTGCGACCTATGACGAATCCACGATCGCGATGCAACCGGACGATATCTTCGTCGCATTCAGCGACGGCGTCACCGAACCGGAGAACGAATCCGGCGAATTCGGCGAGGAACGCCTGATCGAACTGATCCAGGAGCATCGCCACCAGCCGCTCTCCCGCATCGGTGATGTTATCACCGGCTCCGTGGCGGACTGGATCGGCGGCGCCGAACAACCGGATGACGTGACCGTCGTTCTCGCCCGCGCCCGTTGAGCCCTCATTACATACGCATCATTTCACTGGTTGCGGAATTCCTCACTGAAAGCGACCGTTAAGGGATCAGGATGATCTTGCCGTAAGCTCCGGGTTCCATGACCGCCCGATGAGCGAGCGGGGCATCCGCCAGCGGCATCTCGCGACCGACGACCGGGTTCAACGTTCCGCTTTCCAGGCCCGCGATGAGCGCCGCGTGGATGCCCACCAGTTCCTCCTTGGTGGCATTCATCAACGTAAGCCCAAGGATGCTCAGGTCGCGTTGCATGGTGGCCCGCGGATTGATTTCAATGCTGCCGCGATTTCCGATCACCACCACGCGGCCGCGCAGGGCGAGCAGGGTGAGGTCTTTGGCCAGATTCACGTTAGCCAGCATTTCAAGGATGACGTCAACGCCGCGGCCCTTCGTTAACGCCATGATTTCCTCCGCGTAGCCCTCCTTGCGATGATCCACTACGTGGTGCGCGCCCTGCTCGAGCACCAGCTTTCGTCCCTTCTCCGTCCCTGCCGTCCCGATGACTGTAAGCCCACCCGCCCGCGCCATCTGCACTGCGGCTATGCCCACGCCGCCGCTTGCCCCATGGACGAGCACAGTCTCCCCCGGCTGCCCGTGCGCGCGGTTGTAAAGCGCCCGGTAGGCAGTGGCGTAGGGAACGTTGACACCGGCCCCTTGCGCAAAGCTCACCCGTTCCGGCAAGCGGTGAACCTGTGAGGCGTCGCAGAGCGCCTGCTCGGCGTAGGCGCCGCTCAGCGTTCCGGCAACGTACACGCGCTCCTGTACCTTGACGCTCTCCACGCCTTCACCCACGGCCTCCACAGTCCCCGCTGCGTCCATGCCCGGCGTGTAGGGAAGCAGGGGTTTTGCCGCATAAGCGCCTGAGCGAACGTAGGTATCCACAGGGTTCACACCAACCGCCTTCACACTCACAACCACTTGGCCCGGGGCAGGCGTAAGGTCCGGCACGTCCTCCAGTTTCATTACTTCCGGGCCACCGAATTCATGAACGCGAATTGCCTTCATCGTCTTCCTCCTGTCACAGCCCCGCGTCCTCCGCCACCACTCGAGCCAGCGCTGCCCAATCCATGTCGCCCCATCCCCGGGCCACGGCGCTCAGGAAATGGTCCCGAATCACACTGGCCACGGGCATTGGAACAGCAACTTCATCCGCCGCGGCAAGCACCAACCGGACATCCTTAAGGCCCAGGCGCAACGCAAACCCTGGGGGCGAAAACTTCTGCGCCATAATGATTTTGCCGTAGTTCTCATAAATGGGCGATTGGAACAGAGAACCGTTGAGGACCTCCAGAAACTTCGCTGGCTCGACACCGGATTTCTGGGTCAGTATAAATGCTTCCGAAAGGGTTTCCAGCATGGAGGCAATCAGGAAGTTCCCCGCGAGTTTGACGGTATTTGCTGAGTATGGCTCTGAGCCGATAACGAAGAGTTTTCTGCCGATGGCTTCAAGCAGCGGCCGCACGCGTTCGACCGCCTCATCGGGACCCGCAGCCACCACCACCAGCCGCGCTGCCGCGGCAGCATCCGGACGCCCGAAAACCGGGGAGGCAATGAAACTCTGACCGCGCGCGGTGTGCGCCACGGTAAGCCGCCGTGAAAGCGCCGTGCTGATGGTGCTGAGGGAGAGGTGAACTCCTCCGCTGGCCAGGGTGTTAAGGATGCCTCCGTCTCCGAGAGTTGTCTGCTCAACTGCGTGGTCGTCAGCCAGCATGGTCATGACGACTTCGGCCGTGCTGGCTTCTGCGAGAGAATTCGCCAGCGTGGCCCCCGCAGAGGCAAGCGCTTCAGCTTTGCTGCGTGTCCGGTTGTAGACAGTCAATTCATGGCCCGCCTGGAGCAGATTGCGTGCGATCGGCAGCCCCATATTTCCTAATCCAATGAATCCGACTCTCACCGTTTATTCCCCCTGAAATTGTCATTATCTATGGACTCGGGCTCCCCGAAAGGCGTTGCGGAGCGCGCCGGCGAGCCATCCGGCGCCGCGCGCAAATACTGCACTGGCCAGGAAAACTTATGGCCCAGTTCCCGCGCCGCGCGTAAAGGCCAGTAAGGGTCGCGCAACAACTCGCGCGCCAAGAGCACAAGGTCGGCTTGGCCAGTGCGGATGATGTGATCGGCCTGTGCAGGCGACGTGATCATACCGACGGCGCCCGTGGCCACTCCGGTCTCGCGACGAAGGCGTTCGGCAAACGGCGTCTGGTAGCCGGGACCGATGGGCATTCGCGCGCTCGGAACGCTACCGCCCGACGAGCAGTCGATCAGGTCCACACCCAGAGGCCTGAGCTGGCGGACCAGTTCGACGGATTGCTCAATATCCCAACCGCCTTCCGCCCAGTCGGTGGCAGAAATCCGTATGAACAACGGAGACCGCTCCGGCCACTTCTCGCGGATGGCGGCGGCGACTTCGCGAACCAAGCGCGTGCGGTTCTCGAACGACCCGCCGTAATGGTCAGTTCGCTTGTTACTCGAGGGCGAAAGGAACTGGTGGAGAAGGTAGCCATGCGCGGCGTGAATCTCCACGACGCGAAAACCAGCCTGACGCGCTCTTTCTGCGGCCTCCGCGAACCTTCTGATAACCGCGCGAATGCCGTCTTCGCTGAGCGCCTCGGGTACCGCATAGCCTTGGTCGAACGCCATGGGGCTGGGGGCGACCGGTGGCCAGCCGCCTTCGGCTGCGGGAATCGTTCCCAACCCTTTCTCCGACGGGCGGTAGGTACTCGCCTTACGACCGGCGTGCGCAAGCTGGATGCCCGCCACGCTTCCCTGTTCATGGATGAAGCGCGTGATGCGCGCCAAGGGCTCGATATGGTCGTCACTCCAGATGCCCAGGTCCTCCGGGCTTATGCGCCCCTCGGGGACAACCGCTGACGCTTCGGTGAGCACAAGGCCCGCCCCGCCTACCGCGCGGCTGCCTAAATGAGTCAGGTGCCAATCGCTCGGGAACCCATCCACGCACGAATACTGGCACATGGGAGAGACGGCGATTCGATTGCCTAAATTCACTTCCCGCAGAAAGAGAGGATCAAACAGGTGCGGCATTTTCAACCTCCATCGATAGTGATATCAGAAAAACGACTCGCATTATTTTCGTCGGAACAAATGAGAATACCTGTTAGCGGAATGCTGGGAAAACCTTGAGTCGGTCACTACAATCCATTGGATTCCGCCGGCGCGTTTCGGTTTCAAGTACCGCCCTTCCGCCTTCTACCACAAATAGTACCTTGGGGCAAAATCGTCAAGTACATGCGCCCCGCTACACTCCGTGACACGTTTGAGGTAAGATAGTAATTGGCGAATTCGGGGACGAATTCCGATTCGGAAACAAAGAAGGACTGATCGTATGCGCCCCCTCAACCCGGGACAAGCGAACAGAAGCCCAGCGCGGCGCCATGGCCCCAAGAAGAGTGTTTGGCGAAAGTTGCCGGCCCTGGTGCTTCTGGTTTGGCTTTGTGCTCTGACGGTCGATCTCCATCGGGCGCAGAACCCGCCTCCCGGCTCAGCGGCGTCCGGCGGCAACAACCCTGCTCCGCAGACTTCCACTCGGCCTGACCAAGCCGGCCTCCCGGCAAGCAAAAACAAGATTCGCGTGCGGGTCGAAGTAGTGAACGTCCCGGTGATCGTCCTCGGCAAGCGCGGTCTCCCCATCATCGACTTGACGCAAAGTGATTTTCAGGTCTTCGAAGACGGGAGGCCCCAGGCCATCCGCTACTTCAGCCAGGAGTCCCACCAGCCACTCCGCATTGGGGTCATGCTGGACACCAGCAACAGTGCGCGCCGCCAACTCAGCTTCGAAAAGGACGCGGCGACCGAGTTCATCTTCCGCATGCTGGAGGGGAGGAACACAAAGAACCAAGTTTTCTTGGAGACGTTCGATGCTTCCAGTTCTCTTATCCAGGATTTCACCAGCGACTCTGAACTCTTGAACGAAAAGATTCTAGGGCTGAAGGCAGGTGGTGGGAAGGCTTTTTTTGACGCCATATATAGCGCGTGCAAGGATAAAATGATGCACGCCGGAGAGCCCGAGAGTACGCGGCGGATCCTGGTTTTGATTAGCGACGGCCGCGACGCCCAAAGCCAGCATTCACTGGATGAAGCTATCTCCATGGCGCGCAAGGCCGAAACGATGATCTATGTCATCGGTAATGCGGCTTATGGCTATGAGAATGCGGGGGACGAGATCCTGGAAGCGCTTGCGGAGGGAACGGGCGGTGGGGCGTTTTTTCCGCTCCGGGAGGCGCCCGGCACTGACTTGGCCACAGGCTACCTGTCCCACGGGCAGGTTGGGGAGACATCCCAGAATAAGGGACTGGGCGCCGAGACGGGGACATTTTCCGCGCAACGACTGGTTCGAATTGCCGATGCGATGGAATCAATTGGTCATGAGCTGGGAGCGCAGTACGAGATAGGATATACGCCCACCAATAGCGCCCTCGACGGCACCTACCGAACCATTCGCGTCCTGCTGGCGCGCAAAGGCGTCACCTACCGCTGGAAACCAGGCTATTTCGCCACAGCGGAGTAAAACCAAAACGATGGACGTATCCAATCTGCTCAACAGCCTTCGCGGCGCCCGCATCATCGATCTTAGCCAGACCCTGGAAGAGCACATGCCCCACTTCCCCACGCATTCCATGTTCTTTCACAACCTCTGGGGTTCATACTGGCATGGCGGGCGCTCGCTGAGCTACCAACTGGTGATGCACGAGCACAACGGGACGCACGTGGATGCGCCGGCACACTTCATCAGCGAGGCGAAGCCCGATGCCCACCTCACCATCGACCAAGTCCCCATCGCGTGTCTGATCGGCCGGGGCGTTCACCTCGATTGCCGCACCTGCAAGGAAGCCGATTACGTCTCGAGCCAGCAGATAATCAACTGGGAATCTCGACACGGACCGATTGCGCAGGGTGACATCGTGCTGTTCGACTTTGGATGGTCGGCGCGCTGGGGGCTTCGTCCCCATGATCAGCCCTACGTTGAGCACTGGCCCGGGGTCAGCATGGAAGCCGCAGAGTATCTTATCTCCAAGTCAGTGGCTGCCATGGGCGTGGATACGCTTTCCCCTGACCCGCCGGAAGCGTTGCGTGCCAATCCTGTCCACCCCGTCGTGCTGGAGAAGCACCTCCTGATTATTGAGAACCTCACGAACCTGGGAGAGCTACCGGATTTCTTCGTGTTTGTGGCTTTGCCACTTAAGATCCGCGCGGGCTCGGGCTCGCCCGTCCGAGCTGTGGCGCTCTTCTAACTCACTTCTTTCAAAGACCCCGGCGCGGCTGGAGCGCGCAGAAAAAGGATGAGGACTGAGCTCAAGAAATAGGCAGCGCTGAGCAGGCCGAAGGCGTAAACAAAATTCCCCGTGTGTTGGTTGATGTACCCTATAGCCAGGGGGCCGAAGTACCCACCCAGGTTTCCCAGGGCGTTCACCAAGCCCATCGCGGACCCCGACACGGACCGGGGCAGCGTCTCGGTAGGAATAGCCCAGAAGGGCCCTAACGCCCCGTAGGACCCCGCCCCAACGAAAGAGATTGCAAGGAAAGAGAGGGAGGGAAAGGAACGAATCAATAGGACGCTGGCCAGCATGAAAGCCCCACCCCACGCCATCGCGAACGCCACATGCCAGCGCCGCTCGCGCTTCTTATCTGAATGGCGGGAGACGATAATCATCCCCACGGCGGTCATGAAATAAGGGAGCGTGAATAGGCCTCCGACCTGCGCGCTGCTGAGCTTCTGAGCCTTTTCCATGGCGCTCGGCAGCCAGAAGAGATAGCCGTAGTTTCCACTATTCAGCAAAAAGTAGAATCCCACCATCACCAGCAACTGGGGGCGTAGAAGGGAGCGAAGCAAAGGTTCGGGCGTGACAGGATCGAGTTCGGTGGACTCGCGCTCCAGTGTGGTTTCCAGGTGGTAGCGTTCCTCGGCAGAAATCCAACCGGCCTCGCGGGGATGATCGTCGATAAACCACCACCAGACCAGCAGCCAAGAGAACGGGAAGACGCCTTCCGAAATGAGGAGCACGCGCCAGTCCCAGCGCCCCAGTATCCAGCCGGAAAGAGGTGAAGAAACAACCACCGCGATGGGAAGGCACAGCATCCAATAGGCATTGGCGCGCGCCCTTTCAGCACGGGGAAACCAGTGGGCCAGTAACACCAGGGTCGCCGGCCAAACGCCGCCTTCAGCTACCCCCAGAAGAAACCTCATCATCCAGAACTGGCGCCAGGTGTGGATCAGCCCGCAACCCACTGAGCAGGCTCCCCAGAGAACCAGCAGGATGCTCACGAAGCGCTTGGCGCTCCAACGCTGCGCCAGGTATCCGCCTGGGATCTGCAGCAGCAGGTAGCCCCAGAAAAAAATCCCCGCTGCCCCCCCCGCCTGTGGGGGCGACATGTGGAGAGCCCGACTTAGGGAAGGCAACGCCAACGAAATATTCGTCCGGTCGATAAATGCAATGGTGTACATGATGAAGGCGACCGGGATGATGTGCAGCCAGCGCTGTGAGGGCATGATAATCGCACCCGAAACGAAGCCGCAGCATATCAGCAGTCGCGCTCGGCTTGCAACGGCTTCTGAAATGTTCCAAACAAGCCCGGATTCCTGGGTCTGTGAGACGGAATACACCCTCGTTGCCAGGGTAGTGATTGACAAGCCTCACCGCCTGTGCTAACTAAAATCTGAGAGGGTCAGAGATTTTGTATGGGCATGGAAGAGTTCCAAGCCGCGTGGGAGTTGCTCAAAGAAGCCTATCAGTATCAGATGGGCGGGGACTACGATATGGCCGTCGAGCTCTACAAACGCTCGCTCGATCTTCATCCTACCGCAGAGGCTTTTACCTTTCTGGGTTGGACCTACCGTTTCCAAGGAAAAATCGAGGATGCCATTGCCGAATGCAAGAAGGCGATCCAGCTTGACCCTGAATTCGGCACCCCCTATAACGACATCGGCGCCTATCTGATTGAAAAGGGTGAATTCGACGAGGCGATTCCCTGGCTCGAACGGGCGCTTCAGTCACGGCGCTACGAGTCCTATCACTACCCCCATTACAACCTCGGGCGGGCGTACATGGAAAAGGAAATGTACGTCAAGGCCCGCACCCACTTCGAACAGGCGCTCAAGCTGCAACCGGATTACACGCTGGCCAAAGAGGCTCTGGAAAAGATCCGCAGACGGCTGCAATAGCCGTCCAGTGCGGTGGGCAGCGCGATTCACGATCTTGGCCGGTTGCGCAAACAGTACGGTCATGGACATTGGAGAAAGCTCAAGGGAACTGCGACGGTTCGGCTATTCGATGGTACGATAAGAAAGGCGAAGATTCACTATTATGAAGCGCAGGGTATCGGAAAAAGGAAGCTCAAGATTAAGTCCTTCCTGGACTAAATCGATGCCGAAGAAGCGTCGCCGGTGTGTCACTCAGTATGCCCTCTGCATTACCGACGCCGAACCGGACTTGCAACCGCGAAAGGTTTACAAGATTCTGCCGGATCGGATTGCAAGCAAGGATAACTACTTAAGGGTGATCGACGAGTCCGGTGAAGACTACCTCTATCCGGACCGATACTTTGTTCTCGTCGAGCTCCCCCAAAAGGCCGAAGTCGCCCTTTCAGTGGCTACGTAGCCAGCGCAATCTGACCCATGGCCTTATTCACAATTCGAGGGAATCATGCCCAAGGCTCAATTGCAGTATCTGACCGATGAATTGAACAAGCTGCGCGAGCAGAAGCTCTACCAGAAGCTGCGCGTGCTCGAAACCGAGCAGCTTCCCGTCTCCCGCTTCGATGGCTGTGAGGTCATCAACCTTTCCTCGAACAACTACCTGGGGCTGACCACTCACCCCAAGCTCCGCGCGCGCGCCCTGGAAGCGATCGAGAAATGGGGCGTAGGCTCCGGCGCCGTGCGCACCATCGCCGGCACCATGGCGATCCACATGGAGCTGGAGGAGAAGATCGCGAAGTTCAAGCATGTCGAGGCTTCGGTGGTTTTCCAATCGGGATTCACCGCCAATGCGGGAACGGTGCAGGCTATCCTGGGACGCGAAGACATCATCATCTCGGACCAGCTCAATCATGCCTCCATCATCGACGGCTGCCGGCTCTCGCGCGCCGAAATCAAGATTTTTCCGCACAAGGACATCGAGGCGTGCGAAAACATCTTGAAAGAAATTGAAGGCCGCAAGTGTCGCAAGCTGCTGGTTACCGACGGGGTTTTCTCCATGGAGGGCGACATCGCCCCCTTGCCGCAGCTCGTCGAGCTGGCCGAAAAGTACGGCTGCATCATGATGATTGACGACGCGCACGCTTCCGGCGTCCTGGGACGCAACGGCCGCGGCACCGTGGATCACTACAACCTGCATGGGCGCGTGGATATCCAGGTCGGCACACTCTCCAAAGCCATCGGCGCGCTGGGCGGGTACATTTGCTCGACGCGCGACACCATTGAGTTTCTCTACCACCGCGCCAGGCCCTTCCTCTTCTCGACCTCGCATCCGCCTTCCGTGGCCGCCACCTGCCTGGCGGCTTTCGAGGTGCTGGAGGAAGAGCCGCAACTGATCGACCGGCTCTGGGCCAATACCAACTTCTTCAAAGAAGGTTTGAAGAAGCTCGGGTTCAACACCGGCGTGAGCGAAACGCCCATCACGCCCGTCATCGTGGGCGGGGCCGCTCTGGCTCACGAGTTCTCGCGCCAGCTTTTTGCTGCCGGCGTGTTTGCTCAGAGCCTCGGCTTCCCCACTGTTCCGGAGGGCAAAGCCCGCATCCGCACCATCGTCACCGCCACGCACACCCAGGAAGAATTGACCCGCGCGCATGAGATTCTGGAAAGCGTTGGGAAGAAACTGAACATCATCTGACAGCCACCGCTGGGCTAGTCGGTGGCGACCCGCGGCTGGCGCATACATTCCTTTTGATGTATGCGCCCCATCCACCGACGCGACCTCACAGCATCTGAGCAAACCACGGTTCCAGGTTTGGTCGAGCGCGTACATGAAAGGCAATGTATGCGCGACCCGCCACCCGTTGTCACTTATAACTGAAAACTGATAACTGAAAACTTACCGTGGTCGAATTACAACCGTTTTGCTTGGGGGAAGGTGACGATGGCGGGGTCCCCCCTTCCAATTGACGACGTGCGGTCGCCGTAACGGTATCGGGCAGGAGAAAATTGCCCGGTCAGAACTGCGCTGAGGGGTTGTGACTGTTTTGATTTACAAGCCCTTTTGAGGTCCTTAAGGCTTTTGTTTTCAGTGCCGGCTTGCGAGCACATTCAAAAAAGTCACAAGCTCTGACCGTGGCGACCCGCTATTTGCGAGTTTCTGTGTAAACAAGCGTGCTGCCGTCAGCAGCGTCTACAAGTCCCCGGCCCGGCACGAGCTTGAGAGATTCAGGTGAAAAGCCCGGGTAGGTTACGGAGTAGGCTTTGGTGTCGGCGTCGAACAACTTCCATCGACCCTCGGTACCGTCGGCGGCCATCACCCGGCCATCGGGCAGGAACTTACACAAACCGCGCCCCCCGACATAGGTCCTGACGATGGGATCGACACCCGTATTCTCCGGATGAGCGAATTCAACAGCTCCGGTGGCCTCAATCTGATAATCGCCGCCGCTGCGCACCAGACCGTTCGGCGGAGGCACAACCTCCAGAATTACTTTCTGTTTGCGGTCGAACTTGCCGGGAATCACCTTTTCATTGAATGCAGCTTGGGCAGACAACGCCACCTTGGTCTGCCAGGTCTTCTTGTCGTCGTACAGGACGACGGTGATTGTAGCCTGCGTGGCGTTTCCGAGGAGCCCCATCGATTTAAAGCGGGCGACGATTTTGACATTGCCGGGTCCCCCCGAAAAGAACCAGTATTGCGGCCCGATCATATTGTCGGCAGTGCCGGTATTGACTCCGGATTGCAGCGGCGCCGGCTTATTGGGATCGAGCGACTGCGCGTCCACGTGTTGCGCGCAGACTGCACCAAACAGCAATGCCGCAGCTAAAAGGTGAACTCGATAGCGCCGGTTCCCTCTACCTATCGATTCTGACCTGCGATGATGCGCCAGCCGGGCAACATGGCGCGCCATGCGAAGAAGCTTAACTTGGATTTCCATTTGGGGTTCCCCTCCAGGAATGTATCTATCATACCACACTATGAAAGGCTAACCCAGGCAGGGTTTGGGCGGGCCCTCGAATGAACAGAAGCAACAATTCAAGATGTGTATGCCTCTCTCCCAGCCATGGTCGCTGCACTCCTAACTGTGGGCTTTTCCTTTGATGACGAACTAGAACGAGGTCTCGGAGAAGGCCGTTCAGCGAGGCCTTACGCCCAAAATCCTCGACGCGCTCTTGAAAGGCGCATGATTTGCGCATCGTCCTCGGCACCAATGTTCTGATCAGTGCCTTGCTGTTGCGCGACTCGGTAACACGTCGGGCGTTCGATTCGGCGTCAGACTGGCTTGGAAATGAAATCAGCCCACGGGCTCGGTTGCAGCGGCCGAGTGGTCGGCGAGGCGGGAAGGTTGAGCCATCCGGTAAAGGTGGTTCAGGGGTACACGGCCGGGGCCCACGACGTAAGCCTTGCGGATGGCCTCGGTGACGTAGGCTTTGGCCAGTACAACGGCATCGCGAAGCTGGCGGCCCAGCGCCAGGTTGGCCGCGATCGCGGAAGCAAACGTGCACCCGGTGCCGTGGGTGTTATCGGGCTTTACGCGGTCACCCATGAAGACTTCGAGCGCCGAGCCGTCAAAGAAAACGTCGGTGGCCTTATCAAGGTGGCCGCCGGTCACCACCACGGCGCGCGCCCCCATCTCCACCAGCTTGCGCGCTGCCGCCTTCATGGCTTCCTGGTTTTCGACCCGGAGGCCGGTCAATGCCGAGGCTTCGAAGAGGTTGGGCGTAATCACGGAGGGGCGCTTGATTAATTGCTCGCGGAGAAACTCCTGGCACGCGGCATCCGCCAGGTCTCTCCCGCTCGAAGAGCGAAAGACAGGATCGAGCACGCCGGGGAGCGCCGGATTGGATTCGAGAATCTCGCTGACAACTTCCGCATTGGCTCGACTTGCCAGCATGCCGACTTTGATGGCTTTCACACGGCCATCCGCGAGCAAGGCGGCAATGGTGTCTTTCAGAACTGCGGGTTCAGTCGGGTAGAGGGCGGTGACGCCCTGAGTGTTTTGGATGGTGAGCGCCGTGATGGCCGCCACCCCATAGCAGCCATAGGCTGCGAATGTTTTCAGGTCCGCAGCGATTCCTGCTCCGCAGGAGGGATCGAAGCCCCCTATGCTGAGGACCACCGGCCACGAGGCGTTAAGCTGGTGATTCATCTCTTTTCGCTGAGTCTCTTTTCTTAGCGCGAGACTTTACACGATTATAGAGTGGCTGGCCTGCTTGTCAATAAGGAATTGCGGGTCGGAAGGCCCCGCGCGAAGATTTTTTCAGGCTCACCTGCCGGAACCTTCCACGTCCATTTCCGTGTCGGATTGCACTTCGAGCTTTAAGGTTTGTGAGTTCGTAAAGGGGAGCGGGGCCGAGCTTTTGAGACGGGCGCTCAAGGTCTGGTGGATGGTGGCATGGTTCTGGAGCACCCTCCCGTCGTCGAGCGCCAGCAGCACCCGGCCTTTGCCCTGGCCGTCGATGCGCATGTCCACTCCCAGACCGTGGGATTCAAGCTGGGCCAGCGGCTCCGCATTCCCAAGGGCGTCAGGCGCGGGCCTCAGCACTTCCAGGAAGCTGAATTCCACCACCGCCGCTTTTACGCCCCCCACCTTGGTCTTGCCGACGTAACGCAGGGTGTTCTCCCCTTCGACGTTATAGGGATACGCCGCGCTCGCCGGCGAGTCTAATTTGCTCTTCCAAGTCTCTCCCGGTTTCACCGGATGGTCGGGATAGAGCGTGTCGCCTCCCACTTGCCGGAGGAAAAACCTCAATGCCTGGCGAAGCGGCTCTCGATAGGCCAGATCCAACTGCTCGAACAAGCTCTCCCCGCCTTCAAACCCCAGGAGCCGTCCGCTGCGGTCAAAGTGGGCGACGATATCCAAGCCAGCCACGTGTTCGCTGATTTCCTGCTGCGCGCTTACGGCACGGTCATGGAAACTCGCTGGCGCACGGTCGGCGAGGTCCGACTGGAATTCGAACTTGTCGAAATGATTCTCAATGTCAGCGCTGCCGTCGCTATGGACTGCCTTTACCGTCACGGTGTTCTGCTGCTGCACGGAGAAGTTGGTGGGCAGGGGAGGCAGGAAATTCTGAAGTTCGGGGGGCTCGGAGTGAATCACCGCCTTGGTGTGCATCTTGGTCGCGTAGAGCATTTTCTGGCCGCTTTGGTATCGGCGGGTGAGCCTCACTTGCCCGCCCCATGCCAGGGCAGGTGTGGGCGCCCACAGGGTTAGCAGTGCCAGCGCGGAGACCAGCCGGACGCTCCGAAGTTGTAGGGACGGCCCTTGTGGCCGTCCCGCCAGGGCGGGAGCAACCACAAGGGTTGCCCCTACGCGAAGGCTTTCCCGCTCAAGTTGATACATTCGCCATTTCCTTTTGGTATCGCTCCAGGCATTCATGGGAGCAGAAGTGAAGGGTCTCCGAGCCGCGCGCGAGGCGGTGGGAAAGTTCTGTGGAAACAAACATGCCGCAAACAGGGTCGCGCTCGGTCTTGCCAATGCGCATCCGGGAAGAGTCTCGAGGCTCCCCTTCCACAGCACGATTCTCCCGGCGTGGCGCAGAGGGACTGAAGAGACCTTGCAGGGCCCGGCCCAGCATCTTCGAGATCACGATGAGGAAGACTAATTCCACGAAATAGGAGAGCAAGCGTCCCATGAACCGTCAGCCGTCAGCTTCCCGGCCCCCTGTCATTCTGAGGCCCCGTTCTTCCGCCCCCTGTCATTCTCCCCCTGTCATTCTGAGGCCCCGTTCTTTGGGGCCGAAGAATCCCCGCAGTTTCTTTGAACCGTCAGCTTCCCAGCCCCCCTGGTTTGTCAGACGGCTCGAGGGGCCTGGGGGATGCCCTGAGTTTACTGCCTGGGCAGAGCGCCACCGCCGGAGCCCCGCGCCGCGTCCAACTTCTGCTTCAAGCTTTGCAGAGCTGGATTCGAGGGATCCAGATTGTGCAGGCGGTCCCACGCCCGCTGGGCGGCTGCGGTATCGTGAGTCCCTTCCAGGTTCACCACAATCACGTTCAACAAGGTGGGCTTGTGGTCGGGATCAATGGCCAGCGATTGGCTGTATTCTTTCAGCGCCTGTCCGGCCTGGCCGATGTAATAGTATGAAGTTCCCAGGTCAGTGCGGGCGTTGACGTTCTTCGGATTGATGGCCAGGGATTTCTGGTACCACTCGATTGCCTGTGGGTACTGCCGCTGGTCGTACAGGAAGTTGGCGAGTTTTAATGGAATGTCCGAATCCTTGGGGTTTTGTTCCGCTTCCTCCTGGAGTTGCTTGATAACCGACGCGGTGTCGATGGGAGGATGCCCCTCAGGTAATCCTAGCGGCATGCCCCCTCCCTGGGCTGCACCGGGAGCGCCCCCGCCAGGCATCTCGGAGGGCATGTGGGGGGTTGCCGTCATCACAGCTTTCTGCCGCCCGCTCCAGTTCATCTGCGCGTCTGTGATATACCCCGCAAGAAACCCCACCACTAAGAAAATCACCGCCGTAAGTATCGTTTCCTTTTTCATATCAGTCCCCATACCCGCGCAAGGGCAATGATGGAAGTCTAATTGAGCCGCAGGGCAGCGTCAAGCAAAGTCGGCGCGCGACATGGGAGTGGGTAGCGCAGACCTGTTTCTTAGGTCTGTCATGATGGGCCGACGGCCCACGAAAGTTCATGAAAAACGGTCAAGATGCCGTGCTGGAGCCGATTCGCGCTATCCCCTTTGTTTTCAGCATCAGCTCATTTTTGGCAAATGGTTTTTCGACCCTGCGGCTCTTCGGATCGTACAGAAACAGCCGCCACAAACGCGACCTGCTGGCGACCTCTCCAGCCCTGCGCCCGTGGTCAGGTTCACACGTCGCCAGGCCAAAAGCCGCAGACCTAAGGAATAGCTCTGCGCTAGGTGCTACTGTCCTGTCCCACCTAATGACTGACAGTACCCCCTCACTTCCGTGCCCCTCTCCCCTTTGGGGGAGAGGGTGGACCGCCGCCGGCGTTTTCTTCAGCCGGGGCGGGCCGGGTGAGGGGGTCTCTGGCAGGCTGCTCATTGTCAACAATAACATGGGACAGGACACCAGGAGCCGACCGTGGCTATGAGGTCTTAGGTGCGGGGTGTAAGCGGAGCGCTCAGCACTGAGAGCTAGAGGGTAATCAGTTACTTCTGCCCCGAAGTAAGATATTTATAATTTGACTTACCAAAAGCGTGTCAGTATGATTAACAGGATAGAGTAGGTGAGCCGTGAAGGCTGAGACCAGTGTAGTCACCACCAAGGGACAGCTCGTGATTCCGGCGCGGCTGCGTCGGCGGTTCGGGATCAAGAAAGGAACGATAATCTCCTTCCTCGAGGAGGGCGGGCGCATAGTTGTGCAGCCCGTGACCCGGCAATTCATCCGCGGACTGCGCGGATCCCTCAAGGGGGAGCGTTCTGCGCTCGACCTTCTGCTCAAGGAGCGCAAGCAAGAACGTACACTGTGATGAACTATGTCCTTGACGCCAGCGCTCTGATGGCCTTCTTCGAGGATCGCGCTGGCGGGGAAAAGGTGGAAGAGCTTCTTTCCAAGGCTGCCGAGGCCAAGCGCCCCCTGCTGATGTCCGTAGTCAACTGGGGCGAGGTTTACTACGCGATTTGGCGGGCGCGCGGGGAGAAAGCGGCCAACACCAAGCTCCAAGAGACTGCCCAGCTTCCGGTTGAGTTGATGGACGTCGACGCGGAACTTGCCCGGCTGGCTGCCAGCCTCAAAGCTCAGCATAATCTTCCCTACGCCGATTGCTTCGCCGCCGCCCTCGCCCAAACCAGGAAAGCCGCCCTAGTCACGAGTGACAAGGACTTTGAGTGTGTTGCCAGTGTTCTCAAAATCCTCTGGCTCTGAGGCACTTTCGTGACCGCGGGCCTCGTCCAACCTTTGCGAACATTGTCATTCCGATCCCGCAGTCCCGCGGGTGGCGCATACGTCCCGACGGTTTGAAGCTGTGAAAAAATTATCGGGGGCGAGGATCCGCTCTCCCGCAGCACCATCGTTTTGCGGGTCCTATCGACCGCGGCTGTGATTGATTATGGCCA